>NZ_CP084626.1:2248080-2997440 GCF_022878925.1 Caballeronia sp. TF1N1 | reverse complement strand
CTGAATGGCCGCCGCTCGCGCGAGCTGATTCGCCTTACCGGTGACGAAATTGTCGAAGGTCAACACGGGGTTGAGCTTCGAACGTTCGTAAGCGGAATCGGTTTCACCGCCGGCCGATGGGTTGCCGCCCGGACGCCACGTGCGCCGGCCAGCGGCGGCTTCGTTGGCGTCGAGGCTCGGCAAGTCGAGATCGGCTTGTTCGTCCTGCATGGCCTGGGCTTGCTGGGCGGCTTCCGCCGCCAGCGCGTTCACGTGCGCGGCAGCGTTCGCGTGCGCGACGACCGAAGGCGCTTGCGGTGCGGCGGCCGGCGCGGGCGGACGCGGCGCGCCGTCGGCGACACCCGCGCCGGCCGCCGGCCGCGGCGCGGCGTTCGGCGCCTGACCGATGGCGCTGCGAGCGGTCGCTTTCGGGTCGAGTACGAACTGGACGTCGATCGTCGCGCTGAAGTATTCGCGCGCCATATCGGCAATGCGTCCCGAGAACTGGCTCTTCACCCAGTCGAGCTTGAAGCGATTGGGAGCGGCTATGCGCAAGGTGCTCGCGTCGGCATCGAAGTCGACCGGGGCCAGCGGCTTGATCCACGTGACGTACTGCTGCGGCGTGAGTTCACGCTCCAGCAGTGCCGAACAGTGTTCCCAGAAATCGTTCATCGAATGCGGTCGTTTTATGGTTGACTCCGCGCTCCTGACGGCCGTGCTTGCCGGATGCGCTCAAGCGCCTCGGCAAGTCCCGGCACAGCCATGCAGGCATGCTCCGGAGGCTTACGCCGCAAGGGTTTGCGGGCGAACGGCGGGCCGAAGCAGTAGGCGGATATTTGGGAGTAAGGCGAGATTCTAACGCCAAACGGGACCGGCGCGCGAGTTATCCACAGGGTCAAATCAGCGCGTCCGACAGGCTGGAAATGAACATGATGCGAGCATGGCGAGCTTCACTATTACGCTAACCTATTGACGGTCAATAGGAAAACGGTTTAAATAGCGGGTTCCGCGAAAACAGAATTCCTGAACCTCCGGTCGTTGCGCCCGTTGTGCCTCTCGTGCCTGCGGTTACCCACAGTCGGAACACGGTGGCGCCAAAGCCCGCGCGGTCGATCAATACTCAAGTGAGAGCATCATGAAACGTACTTACCAACCTTCCGTGACGCGCCGCAAGCGCACCCATGGCTTCCGCGTTCGCATGAAGACCGCTGGCGGCCGCAAGGTCATCAACGCTCGCCGTGCGAAGGGTCGCAAGCGCCTGGCAATCTAAGGCTTTCCGGTGGCTGGTCGCGCACGTGTGGTACAGGCCGTATCTGTCCTGAAGCCGGGCGCGCATCACGAACCGGCAGGCTGCTTTAGCGCCGCACAGAAGTCTTGAAACAGGACATCGTTCAGTTGCCGGCGCAGGCCGCGTTCCCCAAGGCCGCAAGGCTACTGAAAACGGATGAGTTCTCATCCGTTTTTCGTTTGCGCCCATGGCGACGTTCGCCGCATTTCGTGCTGTACGGGAAACCGACTGGGCAGGAGGCGCGTCTCGGCCTCGTGATCGGCAAGAAGCAGGCGCCGCGTGCAGTCACGCGCAACTTGATCAAGCGGCACGCGCGTGACGCGTTTCGGTTGCGTCGCGAAGCGCTGAGCGGTTTCGATATCCTCGTGCGCTTGCACGCGAAAATCGACCGCAAGGCCATGCCGAGCGCCAGTTCGCCGCCGCTCGGCGCGCTCGTGCGAGGCGAACTGGAAGCATTGCTGGACCGTGCCGTGCGCGAAGTCGCGCGCCGTGCGGCTGAAACCGTGGCGGCGCCGCCTGGCGTGCCCGCCGTAGACGACACCTCCGGCCCTTCCGGGTCATGAAGCGCAGTCTGCGTCTCGAATCGCCGGTCACGGCGAACGGGGCGCGCGGCGCGAAGCTTATGCAAACGGCACTAATCGCGTTGTTGCGCTTCTACAAGGTTGCTGTGAGCCCGCTGCTCGGCAGCCGGTGCCGTTTTTATCCCTCCTGTTCCGACTACGCGCGCGAGGCAATCCAGTATCATGGCGCCGCGCATGGCACGTATCTCGCCGCCAAAAGGCTTTGCCGCTGCCATCCGTTCTCGGCGGGCGGCGTCGATCTCGTGCCGCAGCCTTCCGATTCGCGATCAGATTCCACGCGGGTTTCCGAGCCGGCCGCGGAATTCGCTCAAGAAAAGCATTCACCACTAAACGGCGCTGATGCGCTTACCGATCGACACTGAGACAACGCATGGATATCAAACGCACCGTCCTATGGGTCATCTTCTTCGTGTCAGTTGTCATGCTGTTCGACAACTGGCAGCGCGACCATGGGCGCCCGTCGATGTTCTTCCCGAGCGCGACGCAGCCGGCCAAGACCGCCAGCAACCCCGCACCGGGCACGGCCGCATCGGGCGCGCAGCCCTCCGAATTGCCCAACTCGCCGGCCGGTACCGCCGCGCCGGGTTCGGCGACGCCGCCCGCCACGGCGGCCGCGCAACTCGTCAAGTTCACGACGGACGTGTATTCCGGTGAGATCGACACGCGCGGCGGCACGCTTTCGAAGCTCTCGCTCGTGAAGGAGGGCGACGGCAAGCAGCCGGACCTTTACATCACCCTCTTCGATCACACGCCGACCCACACGTATCTCGCGCGCACGGGCCTGCTCGGCGGCGACTTCCCGAACCACAACGACATCTTCACGGCGGTGCCGGGCCAGACGTCCTTGTCGGGCGACGCCAAAACGCTGACGCTCGCGTTCGAATCGCCGGTGAAGGGTGGCGTGAAGGTCGTAAAGACCTATACGTTCACGCGTGGCAGCTACGTGATCAACGTCGATACGAAAATCGAGAACGTCGGTAGCGCGCCGGTCACGCCGAAGCTCTACATGGAACTCGTGCGCGACAACACTCCGGTGGAGACGCCGCGCTTCTCGCATACGTTCATCGGGCCGGCGGTCTACACGGACCAGCATCACTTTCAGAAGATCGACTTCAGCGATATCGACAAGAACAAGGCTACGTTCGCGCCTTCCGCCGACAACGGCTGGATTGCGATGGTGCAGCATTACTTCGCGTCGGCGTGGATTCCGCAGCAGGGCGCGAAGCGTGACATCTATGTGCAGAAGATCGATCCGGATTTGTATCGCGTGGGTGTGCAGCAGGCCGTGCAGACCATTGCGCCGGGACAGACCGCGACCGTCGATGCGCGTCTTTTCGCGGGTCCCGAAGAAGAGCGCATGCTGGAAGGTATCGCGCCGGGGCTTGAGCTCGTGAAGGATTACGGCATGGTGACGATCATCGCCAAGCCGCTTTTCTGGCTGCTCGAAAAGATCCACAGCTATGTCGGCAACTGGGGCTGGGCGATCGTGCTGCTTACGCTGCTCATCAAGGCTGTGTTCTTCCCGCTGTCGGCGGCGAGCTATAAGTCGATGGCGCGCATGAAGGAAATCACGCCGCGCATGCAACAGATTCGCGAGCGCTTCAAGAGCGATCCGCAGAAGATGAACGCGTCGCTGATGGAGCTTTACAAGACCGAGAAGGTGAATCCATTCGGCGGCTGTCTGCCGGTCGTGGTGCAGATTCCGGTGTTTATCTCGCTGTACTGGGTGCTGCTGTCGTCGGTGGAAATGCGCGGTGCACCGTGGATCGGCTGGATTCACGATCTGTCGCAACAAGACCCGTACTTCATCTTGCCGGTGCTGATGGCTGTATCGATGTTCCTGCAGACCAAGCTGAACCCGACGCCGCCGGACCCGGTTCAAGCCAAGATGATGATGTTCATGCCGATCGCGTTTTCGGTCATGTTCTTCTTCTTCCCGGCCGGTCTCGTGCTGTATTACGTGGTGAATAACGTGCTGTCGATCGCGCAGCAGTATTACATCACGCGCATGATGGGACAGCGGAAGAAGAAGGCGGCTTGAGGTTTCTTTAGGTTTGGATGTGGAAGTGGATTTGAAAACGCCCGGCATGCCGGGCGTTTTTGTTTGGTTCGACAGGCGGCTCATGAACTTAATATTTGAGCTCGTCCTCGAATTTGTCGACTTCGACCAGTAGTTGATGGATCATTGATCTGATATTGCGAAGCTTCGAGCGACGATCTTCATTTAACGCGCCTTGACCATACGACACCGCTGGTTCATTTGCATAATTGTTCACGTAGCTGGAGGAGGAATCGCCTACTCCGAACTTCAACCAATTAGCAGAACGGTTAAGCGCCTTCGACAGCATTTGTAAATGCTTTGGCCTGGGCATATGTATGGCATCGAGCCAGTTTTTCACGGTTGTCGATGATACTTGTTCCGCGATGGGAACGTGGGCATCCAATAGGCGCCGGACATGTCTCGGATTCTCAAAATCAATAGCAGTCTCGGCGGGCCAATGCGCCTTTTTGGAAAGTCGCACGCTCTCTTCAACCAGAGCGTCGCGAAACCGCCTTGCGAAGGCGAGCTTTACAGGATCGGTAACCATGGCGGCAGTGTCCGCGACATTGTTCAAGACGTGGTCAAGGTAAAACTTTTATAACTCAAGTTTTAACGGGCAGCTGTTTGTCGGAAAGGCAGAAAACCTTGCGGGACAAGCGTTTAGCGACAATGGCCGGTACAGGCTAGATTTAGCCAACTCGATTGAAACATTCTGTCGCGCTAACGAATTCGAACGTTTACCGCTTCGCCGCCCCATAAAACTGCTGCACAAGCTCCTCGACCAGATACCGATGATGCGGCGACAACGCCTCGATCTTCGACACAAGCTCGAGCGTTTCCCCGGACGCCGGGTATTGCTCATCCCGTACGAGCGGCTTTGGCGTCCCCTGAGCGATACCGCCCGGCGACGGTCCATAGTGCAGCCAGTGCAACTCCACCTTGAACCATTCGGCCAATACTTCCAGCTTGTCGATGGTCGGAATCGAACGCCCGGTGAGCCACTTGTGCGCCGTTTGAGGGGAAACCGCTTCGCCGTGGTAACGAAGACTGAATTTTTTCGCGAGATCGGTCGCGCCGCGCAACTTCTCAGGTGCGCGGGTCATCGAGAACTTAAGCCGCTCGGAGAAATCGGCTTTTTCTTGTGGTGTAGGCATAGTGCAATTGTGCGAGGCAACCGTTGCCTATGCGTCAACCAATCACGTTAGAAGTGGCGGAATTATTCGTCGTTTTATCTTGCATAAGCGTTACCGATTACTGCTAAAAGGCAATCAAGCTTCGCTCTCAGACCTCCGTCAGTGCTGCCTAAGCCACGAATTTGTTGTAGAAAACGGCGCGAGTTGCATGCGTTCGTCCGTATCTCAAATGAGATACGGCAAGAATTTTCCTAACGGGCGTGATGTCGGCAGCTACGCGTCTCAGCGCGATACAATCCCCGCACCCGAAATCCCTGCTTTCCTCACATGCTCAGCAACGACTCCGATCCGATTGTCGCCATCGCCACCGCGCCCGGACGCGGCGGGATTGGCGTCGTGCGGCTGTCGTTCGGACGCGCGGGTGAGCGCGCCGCGCACCTCGCGATGTTCGCGCTGTGCGGCCAATCGTTGAACGCGCGCCACGCCAGCTACGTGCCGTTTCTCGACGGCAACGGTGAGGCAATCGATCGCGGCATCGCGCTCTACTTTCCCGCGCCGCACTCGTACAGCGGCGAATACGTGCTCGAATTGCAGGGTCACGGCGGGCCGATCGTGCTTCAACTCGTGCTGCAACGCGCGCTCGACGTCGGACGCGAGTTCGGCCTGAGACTTGCCGAGCCCGGTGAATTCACGCGACGCGCGTTTCTCAACGACAAGCTCGATCTCGCACAGGCCGAAGCCGTCGCCGATCTGATCGAGGCCAGCACGGAAGCCGCCGCGCGCTCCGCGGGCCGCTCGCTCGAAGGCGCGTTTTCGCGCGAAATCCACGCGCTCGTCGAAGACGTCATCAATTTGCGGATGCTGGTTGAAGCGACTCTGGACTTCCCCGAGGAAGAGATCGACTTCCTGGAAGCAGCGGACGCGCACGGCAAGCTCGCGCGCATTCGCGAGCGCTTGAACACCGTCCTCGCCGATGCACGACAGGGCGCCTTGCTGCGCGAAGGCTTATCGGTCGTGCTGGCCGGGCAGCCGAACGTGGGCAAGTCGTCGCTGCTGAACGCGCTGGCCGGCGCGGAGCTCGCTATCGTCACGCCGATTGCCGGCACCACGCGCGACAAGGTCGCTCAGACCATTCAAGTGGAAGGCATACCGCTGCATATCATCGATACGGCGGGGTTACGCGACACCGAAGACGAAGTCGAGCGAATTGGTATCGAGCGGACTTGGGGCGAGATCGAGCGCGCCGACGTCGTGTTGCATTTGCTCGACGCCCGCAACGGGATGACGAGCGAAGACGACGCGATCGCCGCGCGTTTCCCCGATGGCGTGCCGGTCGTGCGCGTGCTGAACAAAACGGACCTGGCGGGCGTACCAGCCGCAAGCCGCGAAGCGGACGGCGACGCGCGCCAAGTCAATCTCTCGGCGAAAACGGGCGAAGGCATCGCGCTCTTGCGAGAAATGCTGCTCAAGATTGCCGGATGGCAGGCAGGCGCGGAGAGCGTGTATTTGGCGCGCGAACGGCATCTCATCGCGTTGCGGGCGGCGCGCGAACATCTGGCGCTGGCGGCCGCCCACGCCGATCAGAACTCACAGGCGCTTGATTTATTCGCTGAAGAGCTGCGCCTCGCTCAAGAAAATCTCAATGCAATCACGGGTGAGTTCACTTCCGATGATCTACTGGGCGTGATTTTCAGCCGGTTTTGTATCGGAAAGTAACTCAAGCGAGTTTCGGTTTCCCTATCTCCCGCAACTCGGCGCTCAGTTTGTCGCTTTCCTCCGGCCTTCCATGAAACGCGGCCGGCGTGTTCTGGAACAACTCGACGCGATACACCCCGTCGCACATCGACAGAACCATGGTCTGAATCGCGTTCAGACTCGGATCGAGCGCCGCCGTGCCGCGTGGCCACATCCCTGCAACCGCACGCAAAAGCAAAGTCTGCCCGCTCGCCATGCGTCTGACTTCCCGCACCTTGGCCACGAAAAGCGGCGTCGGATGCTGCGCGAAAATCGGTTGCAGATGCGCTTCGATGCACGCGCGGCCATCGATCGTGCTGCCGTCGAATCCGACCAGACTGCCGCGCTCGGCGAATCGCGCGGCCATTGCTGCCGCGTCTTGACGATTCCAGTCATCGAGCAAGCCGAAAAACACGCGGCGCGCGCTAGTCGCCCAATCAGCAAATGCGGTTTGAGTCATGTCGCCCTCTTCCATGCAGCCGCGAAGACGCCGGCGCCCATGAGCAGCGCGCCACCGGTCCGATTCACCGTGCGCTGCACGGAGGGCTTGCGAATTGCCCGACGCGCGCCCGATGCGAGCATCGCGTAAAAGAACGCATTAGCTGCCGCCAGCCCGACAAAGGTTGCCTCGAACAGCGCGATTTGCGAGACGCTTGCCGCGTGGGGATCGATGAACTGCGGCAGAAACGCGACGAAGAAGATGATGCTCTTCGGGTTGAGCGTGGTTACCGCGTAGGCGTGGGCCAGGATGCGGCCGGTGCGCAGATCGTCGCCGGCCTTGACTGCGTCCGTGTCGATCACCGGCGCGCGCCACAACTTGATGCCCAAGTAAAACAGATACGCCGCGCCCACCCACTTGACCACCATGAACAGTTCCGCCGATGCCGCCAGCAAAACGCCGAGACCGAGCATGGAAGCCGTCATCGACGTGAGGTCGCCGAGCGCCACGCCGAGCGTCGTCGCGAGCGCGTACTTGCGCCCGTGCCCGAGCGCATAGGACACGACCAGCAATACGGTCGGGCCAGGGATTGCAACAAGAATGGCCGATGCGATAGCGAACGGCAGCCACTGAGCAAGCGTCATGAGATGTCTCCTGATTTCATTGGGATCGATTTATCCATGAACGGCGGCGCGGCGCAATAGGCCGGAAGGCTAGCTAGACATCTCGGCGAAGAATCGATTGCTTGGAAGGTTGGAAAGCGCTCTTGGTCGGGTAATGCGCCGCACAAGAATCGTGTTGAGATAAATCGCTACCATTGGCAAATAATAACCGCTTCAATTTCCTCCAAATAGAGGTTTTTAATGCCTTTCATATCGATACGCTGCGTTCTGACGAACTAACGCAAGCGTGCGACACTCCGGCTTGTTGCAATTGCACACAACTTGTGCTTGCAAACTTTCAAACGTCAATTAGCATGGCTTTTGCATTTAGCGGCTTTTAAATACATAGCTAATTTCGAGACGAATTCGTTTGGAGGCTACTCAATGAAGAAGCGCGCCAGTTTTCTCGTTGCAATGGTAGGGACGTTCGCTATCGCTTGCGCTGCGCAGGCCCAGGACAGCGCGGTTCAAGCCCAACAGACATTCACATTTCGGCCTAACTCATATGGTTGCCTGTCCAAGGACAAATTCGATTCGGCCGATGAGCATGCGAAAGCTGGCGAGCATCAAAAAATGCAGCAATATTTCGAAGGCTTCGAATGCGTTTCGACGCCGGTCGATTCGCATTTTCGCGTATTGCGCGTAGTCGGACACGACATCGAATTCGTCAATGCGTCGAATAGCGATACGCAGGGAATGTGGACTGCCGACCGGTTTATCGAGCAGAAAGGGCTTTGAGTAATTACGAATGACGGTAGCCGACGCGCATCGAATGAATGCGCGTAGGTAAATCATTGCCGTTGAAAATGGTGCCATCTTCCGTGGCGGCGAACGCTCGCTGCGCGCATCTTATTCTTCCAATTTGTTCCTGAATCACCGCACAATGTCGGTCGCGTGAGCGTCGGCGTGCGGTGTCTTGGTATTTGTTCGCCGCCTCTTCTACTTTCCTTGCCGGTTTTCGACCGGCCTTTTGGTGTTGCATGGCCCTCAAATCGACAATCTACAAGGCGGACCTTCAGATCGCCGACATGGACCGCCACTATTACGGCGACCATTCCCTGACCATCGCGCGTCATCCTTCCGAGACCGACGAACGGATGATGGTGCGCGTCGCCGCTTTTGGCCTATTCGCGAGCGAACGACTGGAGTTTTGCAAAGGACTATCCGACACCGATGAACCCGATCTCTGGCAAAAGGACCTTACTGGTCAGATCGAGACGTGGATCGAGATCGGCCAACCGGACGAGCGGCGTATCGCGAAAGCGAGCGGTCGCGCGGACCGCGTGGTGGTTATCGCGTATGCGGGCAGGACGAGCGACATCTGGTGGCAAGGTGTGAAGGGCAAGGTCGAGCGTCTACAGAACGTGACGGTGTGGTCGCTTGAGGAGGGCGTCGGCGAGGCGCTTGGCAGGCTGGCCGAACGGACGATGCGGCTGCAGATGACGGTGCAGGATGGTGAGGCGTCGTTGGGGAGCGCGACGGTGGACCCGGTGATGATTCGGAAGGGGGTGTTTAAGGGGGCGGCGGTTTAATGTCGATGCGGGCGGGTTGAACGACGCGCAATGTACGTGTGGGATATCGTCAATGCGAAAAGGCTCAGCCGAATGGCTGAGCCTTTTGATTTTTCGTGGTGGAGAGGAGGAGGATCGAACTCCCGACCTTCGCATTGCGAACGCGACGCTCTCCCAGCTGAGCTACCCCCCCAACGAAGTAAAAGTGTATCACAAGCATCTCGACGAAACGCAAGCCCGAGCCGCCACCAGCTTACTTCTCCGGCGCTCCCGCCAGCACCCACGCGACCACGGTCTTGATGTCCGCATCGTTCATCGAAGGATGCGAAGGCATCGGTATCGATCCCCACACGCCCGCGCCACCCTTCTTCACTTTCGCTTCAAGCTTCGCGCTCGCGGATGCATCGCCCTTGTATTTGTCCGCCACTTGTTGAAACGACGGCCCAACGAGTTTGCGATCCACCGCGTGACATCCCATGCACGCATTGCTGCGCGCAATCGCCATCGCATTGGCGGCGGATATAGGCTGATCCGCCGCATGAACCAACGCCGACACACTCAAAAGCAAACCAGCCCCGACACAACCACGCAGTCGCATCATCACTTACCCACTGGCGCCGGAGCCGCACTTCCCGGATGAACATCCGAATTCTTGACGGGCGCGGGCGTCTGCTGATCCAGCGGACGCGATGTCACCGATGAATCCGGCACCGTTCCAACCGTGGCCTCAGGCGCCGGGGCACTCGCCGCCGACACGCCGCTCGCATCCGATGCCGCCGCCGCCTCCAGCGCCTTGGCTTCTTCCGGCTTGATGTACTGGAACACCTTCACCACTTGTTCGACGCCCGGCACGCGCGCGGCGACATCCGCGCCATGCGCGCCTTCATCCGGGGTGACGAGGCCCATCAAATACACAATGCTCCGCTCGCACACGACCTTGTAGTAGTTCGCGCGCAAGTCCTTCTCGCCGACCATCGCGGTCTTCACGCGTCCTTCGAGGTACGAGTCGTTGGCGCGCGAGGAAATAGAACTCGCGCCCTGCACCGATAGTTCATTGACGATGCTGCCCACGTTGTTGATGTCGTGCACGACAGACTCGGCCTTCTGCTTCGAGGCATCGTCGGGTACTTCGCCCGTCAAGAGCACGCGCCGGTTGAACACGGTGACATTGACATGCGCCGTGTCGGGCACGCTCTCGTTGATCCGCGATAGCGCCTTCACCTGGATCTCGCGATCTTCGGTCTGCGCGCCGAGCGTGCGGCGATCGGTGGCGATCAAGGTGCCGCCGCCCATCGCACCGACCACCGCGAGCGCACAGCCCTGCAGTGTCAACGCAACACCCGACAACATGCTCACCACCAACGTGGCGTTAGCCAGCGTCGCCTTCACGCGTGTCTTGTTCATCAACTCGTTTTCCCCTTTGTGTTCAGTCGTCGCCCAGCAGCATCGCGTCGATGCCGTCGCTCAGGCAGTGAATGGTCAACAGATGGACTTCCTGAATACGCGCCGTCCGCTCGGAAGGCACGCAGATATGTATGTCGGTGTCGATGAGCACTTCGGATATCACGCCGCCGCCCTTGCCCGTTAGCGCAATCACGATCATCTCGCGTTCGTGCGCTTCCTGAATCGCCGCGAGCACGTTTACCGAGTTGCCCGACGTGCTGATGGCAAGCAGGACATCGCCCGCATGTCCCAACGCACGAACCTGCTGCGAAAAGATCTGTTCGAAGGCGTAGTCGTTGCCGACTGCCGTGAGTATCGATGTATCGGTCGTCAGCGCAATGGCCGGCAACGCGGGACGCTCGCGCTCGAAGCGGCCGATGAGTTGCGCGGCAAAACGTTGCGCGTCGGCGGCCGAACCGCCGTTGCCGCATGTGAGAATCTTGGAGCCGTTGGCGAGCGCGCTGAACAGCGTGTCGACTGCCGCCGCGATCGGGACCGCCAGCACATCGAGTGCTTCGAGCGTGAGCGCCGCGCTGTCGCGGAATTGCTGTTGAATGCGTTCGACTGACATCGACTCTCGATTATCGGCCGCGGCGGCGGCGGTTGTTGCGTGTGAATGCTGCGCAGTTTACCGCATGCATGCCGCGGCACACCTCAACATCAAGTGCCGTCGGCACGAAATGCATCCGTCACCCAGCGAATGCGTCCCGCATCGAAGGCGATCACGTCAAAGCGGCACGCGGGCAACGCGCCGCGCCACTTCGTCAGATAAAACTGCGCGGCGCGCACGATCCTCTCGCGCTTTCTGGCATCGACGCTCGCGGCGGCATCCGCGAACCGGCGGCTCGCGCGCGCCCTGACTTCGACGAACACGAGCGCGCCGCGTTCATCGGACATGACGAGATCGATCTCGCCGCCACGGCAACGCACGTTGCGCGCGACGAGCTTCATGCGCTGCCTTTGCAGGTACTCGAGCGCGCGCGCTTCGAAAACATCGCCGAGCGATTTGGACACAGGCACTCCTCAAAAGTTGTCGAGCGTTGAGCGCTTGCACGCGTGGCAAAATGGCAGTCTTTCCTTCGACGCCCGCGCTTATGCTTCAGATCTCCGAATTAGCCGACGGGCAGCACTATCCGACGGGCGCGCTCTATGTGGTCGCCACGCCGATCGGCAATACGGCGGACATCACGGTGCGCGCGCTGCACGTGCTCAGTCTCGTCGATCGCATCGCCGCCGAAGACACGCGCAACACCTCGCAACTGCTCACGCGCTACGGCATCTCGAAGCCGTCGATCGCCGTGCACGAACATAACGAACGCAGCGCCGCCGAACGCGTGATCGAGCATCTGAAGAACGGCGAGCGCATCGCGTGCGTGTCGGACGCGGGCACGCCCGGCATTTCGGACCCAGGCGCACGTCTTGTCGATGCCGTGCGCGACGCGGGCTTTCCCGTCATCCCCTTGCCGGGCGCAAGCGCGCTCACCACTGCGTTGAGCGCGGCCGGTGCGTGGGTTAGCGGCTTCTCGTTCATCGGCTTCCTGCCGTCGAAACCCAAACAACGCGCCGCGCAACTGCGCACGTTGAGCAAGCATTCAATGGCGCTCGTGTTTTACGAGGCGCCGCATCGCATCGTGGAAACAGTCCGCGCGCTTGGTGAAGCGCTCGGCGGCGGGCGGCAAATGCTGATTGCACGCGAATTGACGAAGTTACACGAGAGCCTTCATCGCTGCACCCTGGCCGAAGGGCCAACGTGGCTCGAAGCAGATGCCAACCGGCAACGCGGAGAATTCGTGCTTGTGGTGCAGGGCGCACCGGAGGAAGAAGCATCGGACGACGTCAACGACGAGCTGCTCACCACGCTGCTCGAAGAGTTGTCGGTGAAGAGCGCGGCGCGCATCGCGGCAACGCTCTCGGGCGCATCGCGCAACGTCTTGTACGAACGCGCGTTGATACTCAGCAAGCGCTCGGAAGAATGAAAAAAGGCCGTCGCGATGACGGCCTTTCCATGGATCAGACGCAGGTTCAGTTCACGCCGTCATCCGCCAGCGACTGCGATTGCTCGCGCGCCGCCCGCGCTTCCTGCTGCGTCAGTCCTTCGATCTTCACCTTTTGCGTGCCGCTGCTGCTCATGTCCAGCGCCGATGCAGCCGCATACGAAAGATCGATCACGCGGCCACGCACGTAAGGTCCGCGATCGTTGATCTTAACCACCACCGTCTTGTGATTCGCTTCGTTCGTCACGCGCACCCATGATGCCAGCGGCAGCGTGCGATGAGCGGCGGTCATCGCATTCATGTTGAATTTCTCGCCGCTCGCCGTCTTGCGGCCGTGGAACAGGCGACCGTACCAGGAAGCCTTGCCCTGTTGCTCGAATTCGCCGACGTTCGGGCCGCTGGTAATCGGCTGCGCGTTGGCCAGCGACTCGCCCTGTGCTTGCTTCGGAGCAGGCACGGAGCTCAGGTTGTTGTCAAATGCGAGCGGTGCGGTGGAGCGGGCACTCGTCGTGCTGACGGTGGTTGTTGTCTGAGGATTGGACGCGATGTCGCCCGAACCCGGCGCGGCGCAGCCAGCCAGTACTGCGACGGCTAGCAAGCTTCCGACATGTCGAAGATATCGAGCATTCATAGGCGTGTCTTCATTGTTTGTAGAGCGGCCGCGCCGCGCTCAAAGCGCGCGCAAGACTGCTCGAAGGGCAAGCCGCGCAAAGCAGGACGCCGTTCGAACCAGCGAACGGCGAACTGATACTCGGATGCGGCGTACTCTTGCCGCAAAGCCCGGTTATTGTTCACGTCTGGCGCAGCCTGTCCCCGGCAGCCTGACCAGACCCCACGTGCCGCCATCGAACATGACAACGGTTCGCGCGCTATGAGACGTTGTTTCAGCGCAGGAACGGCGGCGTAGGCCCCATCCGGTGCGACGGCAGCTAAGGCCGTCTGACAGACGCGCGGCGCCTGACCGGACAAGACGTGTGCACCAAATGACGGTGCTTGAGTTGCAGTTACGAGGCCTTCAGCCCCCAACAGCGTACTGATAACAATTGTAAAAACGCACTAGCGTTCAGACTTTTGTCCATTGACGGCATGGTCAAAGCCATGCACAAGTGTCGTCATTATACAAAAAAACGGGGGTCCGGCTCCTCCGACTGCATATTTCGTCATTGATTTTCGCTATGGCCGTAAGAATTGCAGCTCTTGAAGCGGCTTCCGGGCCCTTATGGAGGCTGACGCGAGCGTGATCCGGCACCGGTACAATGCACCTTTTTACACGCGACTTCGTCCCGGTGAGAGTCTTATGAAAGTCATTCTTGTGCCCGTGACGCCGTTCCAGCAAAACTGCTCCATCGTGATCTGCGAGACGACGCAGCGCGCCGCCGTGGTCGACCCCGGCGGCGACATCGAGCGCATCATCGCCGAGGTCGAGCGGCAAGGCGCGAAGGTCGAAAAAGTGCTGCTGACGCACGGTCATCTGGATCACTGCGGCGGCGCGAAAGCACTTGCGGAACACTACGGCGTCACCATAGAAGGACCACATCGGGAAGACGCGTTCTGGATCGACCAGTTACCCGCGCAATCCAAGCGCTTCGGTTTTTCGGATGCCGAAGCCTTCACGCCCGAGCGATGGCTCGAAGACGGCGACACCGTGCAGTTCGGCGAGGAAAGCATGGAAGTCTATTTTTGCCCCGGTCATACGCCCGGACACGTAGTGTTCTTCAGCCGCGAGCATCGGCTGGCGCTCGTCGGCGATGTGCTGTTTGCCGGCTCCATAGGTCGCACCGATTTTCCGCGCGGCAATCACGCCGAACTGATCCGCTCCATCCGCGAGAAGCTCTGGCCGCTCGGCGACGACGTGACCTTCGTGCCGGGCCACGGACCTGCATCGACACTTGGCGAGGAACGCCGCTCCAATCCCTATGTGGGCGACGGAGTGAGCGCATGAACGCCATTCCAGAAATCTACGTCAGCACGGATGTCGAAGCCGACGGTCCCATTCCCGGTCCGCACTCGATGCTGAGTTTCGCGTCGGCCGCGTTCACCGCGGACAAACAACTCGTCAGCACGTTCTCGGCGAATCTGGAAACGCTCGAAGGCGCGGCGCCGCACCCTGTTCAAGCGGCATGGTGGAAGACGCAGCCCGAGGCTTGGGCCGCGTGCCGTATCGATCAGCAAAAGCCCGAAGTCGCGCTCGTCAAGTACGTCGAATGGGTCGAGGCCCTGCCCGGCAAACCGGTGTTCGTGGCGTATCCAGCAGGCTTCGACTTCACCTATATGTTCTGGTACATGATGCGCTTCGCCGAACGCTGTCCTTTTTCGTGGTCCGCGCTTGACATCAAGACACTGGCTTTTGCGATAACGGGCTTGCCGTATCGGAAGGCGATCAAACCGCGTCTGCCCAAACACTGGTTCGACGACCTGCCGCATACGCACGTCGCGCTCGATGACGCTATCGAGCAGGGCGCGCTCTTTTGCAACATGTTGGCGGAGCTTCGTGCCTCGCAGGCCGCCACACAAGCCACTGCGGGCGAAACTGAAAGCATCGTCGAAGGTAAAAACGCGCCGACAGGCCGGTGAGTTAGGGAAACTACCTCAGTGCAGCCGCTTTGCATTGCGTTTCTTTTTCTGCGCCTCTAACATTAGGTCAGATCGCGACCGAATGGAGGCGCAGTTGACTCTAGATACATTCTCACAAAAAATCCTGCGTCTCCTGCAACTCGACGCGCGGCGGTCTGTTCAGGAAATTTCGGATCAGGTCGGGCTTTCGAGTACGCCCTGCTGGCGCCGTATCAAGGACATGGAGCAGTCCGGCGTCATCCAGCGTTACACCGCCCTCCTCGACAGGGAGAAGCTCGGCCTGCACGTCTGCGCGCTCGCGCATATTCATTTGACGCGGCACACCGAAGGCGGCGTCGAACAGTTCGAGCGCGAGATCGCCACCTGTCCGGAAGTGACCGAGTGCTACAGCACCACGGGCGAATCCGACTACATTCTCAAGATCGTGGCGCCCGACATCAAGTCATACGACGCGTTCCTGCACGAGCGCATCTTCAAGATTCCGGCCGTGGCGCAGGTTCGCACGAGCGTCGTGCTGCGCGAAATCAAGTTCGATACGCAACTGCCACTCTGAACATCAAGGTCGAACGGGCGCGTCACGCGTCGTTCGAAGCGCATGGGTTACGCGTAACTCGTGCGCGCCAAGGTTTCGCTTGAGGGCATCGATATCGATTCGGGCAAGGCGCGCCGCCGCGTCTTCGCCTAATTGATCTGGCAAATGCGCTGGCAAAACAATATCGATATCGAAGCCGCTGCTCAGGTAATGCAGATTCAACTCCTCTATTGGCAACCCCTCTGCGCCGAAAGCGGCGCGCACGGCGTCCATTGCAGTGGACCGCAACGGGAAATTGCCGGGCAGCGGGTTGAGCGCGTCGCTTTCCGGATCGACGTGAATGAGGGCATCGATCACGCGCGGATCGGTCATTACGTGCGCACGCGCCGATTCGGCAATGAAATGCCCCTCCGAAACCGAAATACGCGGATCGACGAGAATATGCGCGTCGACGATTGCCAGGTCGCCCATTTTCCGAGTACGTAATTCGTGGACTTCACGCACACCGGGCGTGCTTAGCAAAATGGCGCGTAAATCGGCGGCGGCGGTTTGATCGAGCGCCCGGTCCGACAAATCCTGGAGCGCATCCCACGCGAAACTCCAGCCCATTTTGCCGACCATGAAACCGACCAGTGCGGCGGCAATCGGATCGAAAAATTTAAGTCCTGCGAGACTGCCGATAATTCCAAGCGCCACGACGAGTGACGAAGCGGCGTCCGAACGTGCATGCCAGGCGTTGGCCACGAGTAATGCCGAGCGCACGCGTTCTGCCGCGCGCAGCATATATCTGAACAAGGCTTCTTTCGATACGAGGACGATTAACGCAACCACCAGCGCGCTGGCGTGAACGGGGGGAATATCGTCCAGGTTTAGAACTCGCGTGCCGGCGCGCCATAACATTCCCGCACCGACTGCAATCAACAATCCGCCGAGGAATAACGACGCTACCGTTTCATAGCGGCTATGACCATAGTTGTGATCGTGATCCGGCGCTGCCGCCGAACGATGGTTGGCAATCAGAACGATGAAATCGGAAACCAGATCGGATAGCGAATGGACGCCGTCCGCAAGCAGCGCTTGAGAATGGGCAATAAAACCCACCGTGAGTTGCGCCGTGCTTAAAACGCAGTTGAGCGCAATGCTGGTCCAGGTAGTCGTCCGCGCAACGTCCTGCTTTTCCTTGGCACGAGCCGTCGAAAGCGACATGTAATTTGCCTTAAGCCAAACATGTATGTCGATAAATCTTAACGCCGTGCCTGGCTTCGCGCTTTCAATGCGCTCTTCGCTCGCGGAAATAGGACAGACGGCGACATTAATACGTGCCGTTACGCGTGCGAACTCGCTAGTCGGAAAAAAAGCCGCGTTCTAAGCGCGGCTCTTTTCACTGAAATCTGGCCCGACTTATCTGCCGATCAGAAAACTATCGCGGTCTTGTCCCGCAATCCACTTTGGCGGCTTACCGCGGCCCGACCACGTGCTACCGCTTTCCGGGTCACGGTATTTCGGTGCAACGCCGTTACGGGCACGGGATGCCTTCGGAGTCTTAGCGCCTCGACCACCGGCTAGTTCCTGAAGCGTGATGCCGTAATCCGCCATTTTCTGCTTGATCTCATTGAGCACTTCGGCGTATTCACGCGACTTCGCTTCTTCAATCTGACGTTCCAGAGACTCGCGCTGCGCGAGAAGTTCCTTGTATGAAGGCATGGCAATTTCCTGAGTGGTTTGCTGAATTACGAGTCTGTCGCCCGCTTTACGTTTTCGATAAAGCCTCGGATGGCACGCAGATTAACACATATCGGATTAAGGCGGCATGTGCGCATTGCCACTTAAATTAGGTTCAGCGGCTTTCCTCGTAACAATGGGTCGTCTGTTCGCTTCTCGCCCGTAGCACCTCTCGGGAAAGTAGTAAGGAATAGACGTCGTTAATCGTGAAAAATTGGCGCGCAATGAAATGCCGTCGACGCTCTTAGGGCAAATATTTCACCGGATGACAGTTTAGATGCAGCCGTTCCTCATAGTAAGCTGTCTTTTTGCCATCCGGTTAATGAATGCTGCCTAGCTTTGCCGCTCGATGCAATCGATTAGCGCGGTCCTCAATTCGTCCCCGTTAAGTTTCGGCTTATCGAAGGTAAAACGATTGCGTGTGCCGTCGCGCAGCAAATCGCATCCGTATCGGTCTATCCCTAATAATGCAAGATTCGCCGGCCGAGCGTTATAAGCATCGAAAATCTTGCAGAGCGCGACTTCATCGGCGGAAGAAACCGGCTCCAGATCATCCAAATCGTCTGCGCGCAGCCAGCCCATTGCACCAAAACCGCCAATAAATCGCATTCGTTCTAGCGACATCAGCCAGAACGAGAAATCACCCAACTCCAGATAACGCCCCGCGTCCGGGTGATATCGCAAATAACGACGCGACAGTTCTTCATATTGCGCAAGCGGCGCGGGCGCGAATGTACCGAGCATGGTCAATCGCTGTCCTTCGAGAACGCGCCCTTCCGCCGCGTGAGTAATCAGAAAACCGGCCCGTCCGTCTGCCTGAAGATTGCGTGTATGTTCGGCGAGCTGGCTGATCAACAACATTGGCGTATGGTGAGCGGTCGGCGCAAAAGGCAACGCGGTTGGATAAGGAAAACCGCGTGGGTCTCGCGACTGCGTGGCGAGCGTGCCTTCTGGCATGCGATGCAGCAAATGCAAAGGCGCTTGCGACGGGATATGCATGAATCTCCTTTTTGATTATTCGAGTTTGATGCGACCGATGGTAAAGCACGGGCATCGAGCGTGTCTGCTAGCCGTTCGATAGAATCGAAAGCTCCCGCGAGATGAGGCAATCTGCAAGGTTGTCCTGCGTTCGCATCACTCTTTCAAACTGTTCTTTCGTGTCCGACTCGACCTCTCTTTCCGCCTCCCGCGAGTCAAATCCGATGCAAGCCTTGCATCGCAGCCTCCCGGCCGCCGCCCGCAAGCGCGCCCGCTATTCGACGATGGCCGTGTTCTTCATTGCCGGCATGATGTACGCCTCGTGGGGCGTGCATGTGCCGACCGTGCGCGACAAGTTCGCGCTCAGTCCCGGCATGCTGTCGTTCGCACTCTTCGCCGTCGCTGGCGGCTCGATCTTCGCCATGCTCACAGCCGGTCCGTGGATCGCGCGAGCCGGCACGCGCATGGCCTGCATGGCGGGCGGCCTCACCATGATGTGCTGCGGCGCGCTGATTCTAGTCGTCCCGGCTTTCTGGATGCTGCTCATCGTGCTGGCGTTTTTCGGCTTCGGCATGGCCACACTCGATGTCGCCATGAACGCCGAGGCCAGCGCCGTCGAAGAAGCGCTCGAGCGCCCGATCATGTCGTCGCTGCATGGCATGTTCAGCGTGGGCGGCATGGCGGGCGCGGCGGTCGGCGGCGCGTTGCTCGCGCACGGTCTTGCGCCTGCCGCGCACCTTGCTCTTGTCTCGGGCGTCAGTCTGATCGTCTTGCTCGTGTCGATGCCCTACGTGCTGCCGCACGTGGCGCATCACGATGAACACGCGAAATCGTCGTCGTCGAATCGCTGGCGCTCGGGCGCGCTCTGGGCGCTAGGCGGCATGGCGCTCGTTGCGTTGATTGCGGAGGGCGCCATGTACGACTGGGCCACCGTGTACATGCGCGACGTCGTGCTTGCCACGCCCTCGGTCGCAAGCGCCGCTTATGCCGCGTTCTCGGGCGGCATGGCGGCCGGTCGCTTTGGCGGCGATGCCGTGCGCGCTCGCTTCGGCGCGCCGCAATTGATCTTCGGCAGCGCGGGACTCGCGTTTATCGGCATGGTGATGGCGCTCGTCGTGCCGAACGCGGTCGTGACCCTGACCGGCTTCACGCTGATGGGCCTCGGCCTCGCCAACATGATGCCGGTGCTCTTCGCGGCCGCGGCGCGCGTGGAGGGCGTGACGGCGGCGGAAGGGCTCGCGCAGGTCGCGGGCCTCGCGTATTTCGGCTTGCTGCTCGGACCGGTGCTGATTGGCGGCGTCGCGCAAATCAGCACATTGCCCATCGGGTTGTGCGTGGTCGCGGCTTGCTGCGCCTTGATCGCGCTGATCGGACCGAAGATCCTCAAGCGCCTCAAGATATAAAAAAACGCGCGGACCTTTGAAGTCCGCGCGTTTCTTGGAGCCGAAGGCCCGCCGTCATTACATCTTGACGACGTCCAGCAAGCTCTTCTTGCCCTTCTTGTAGTCGTACAGCGAGATCACGCCGTGCTTCAGGTCGCCCTTCGAATCGAAGGTCGTCTCGCCGATCACGCCCTTGTAGTCCGTGTTCGGCATGGCGGCAACGATCTTCGCCGGATCGGTCGAGTTTGCGCGCTTCATCGCGTCGACGATGATATACACCGCGTCATACGTGAACGGCGCGTAGATCTGGATCGGCTGACCGAAGCGCTTCTGGAACTTCGCCGCGAACGCCTGGCCGCCTTCCATCTTTTCGAGCGCCATGCCGGCTTCGGAGCACACGATGTTGTCGGTTGCGTCGCCAGCCAGGTCGGCCAGCTTTTCCGTGCAGACGCCGTCGCCTGCGAGAACCTTCGCGCGCAGGCCGAGCTGCTTGGCTTGCTTCGCGAACGGGCCGCCGGTTGCGTCCATGCCGCCGTACATCACCGCGTCGGGGTTCTCACCCTTGATCTTCGTCAGAATCGCGCGGAAGTCGACTGCCTTGTCGTTGGTCGCATCGTGCGAAATGACCTTCAGGCCGAGTGCCTTCGCGGTCTTTTCGAACTCGTTGGCGAGACCCTGACCGTAGGCGGTCGAGTCGTCCACCACGGCGACGCTCTTCACCTTCAATTGCTTCGCGGCGTAGTTGGCGAGCGCCGGGCCTTGTTGAGCATCGGTCGCGACGACGCGATACGTCGTCTTGAAGCCTTGCTGCGTGTAGGTCGGGTTCGTGGCCGACGGCGAAATCTGAACGATGCTCGCGTCGCTGTAAATCTTCGATGCCGGGATGGACGTACCGGAGTTCAAGTGACCGACGACGCCGACAACCTTGTCGTCGACCAGCTTCTGTGCAACCTGCGTGGCGGTACGCGGGTCGGCCGCGTCATCCTGCGCGTCGAGTTCCAGCGTAACCTTCTGGCCGCCGATGGTGAGACCCTTCGCGTTGATTTCCTCGACTGCGAGCCGCGCGCCGTTTTCGTTATCCTTGCCCAGGTGAGCAATGCCGCCGGTCAGCGGAGCGACGTGACCGATCTTGACGACCTGGTCGGCTGCTGCGGATGTTGCCAACGTAGCGAACAGCACGGCTGCAGCGCTGATCGGCAACAGTTTGTGAAGCTTGGTGTTCATGTAAGTCTCCAGTTTCGGTCCCAAAAACAACGTAATCGCCCTGTGCCCCGTCTTTCATCACGATCGCTCAGTCCCGTGGACGACCACGCCGGATGCATCGTCATGCACTTGGCAAGTCCTTCTGGCTGGCCATTTTTGGCGGCCGCCATCCGCACTGCGCGCAAGTGTAGGGGTGTCAAATTAAATTAGGGAAGTTTTTTAAGATACTGGTGTGACTACCGATTAAAGGCCAGTTGAGAAGCGCGGGCGTTTGTGGTGGCGTTCCGTGAAGACGCCCTGTTCATGCGGGTTTCCAAGGGGCGGACGTGTGCCGGTTTGAACGCGCTTCAAGAGCGGCGGCCGTTTGCCGATAATCCCGCGCGCTCGCTTCATTAGCCTGTTTTTAAAGCCGCTAAGTCGCCAAGTGTTTAGACCAGCCGCTCTAAAAATCCTTTTCCCGTCAAAGGTCATGCCAGCGCGGCGCGGACGCGCTCAGGCGTCTGAAAGGGAAAGCTGGCAAACTCACTCGCCAACGCGGTCCGAGGCTGGCGAATCAACGCACACAGCCGCCTCAAACGCGCATGTTCAATCGAGCTAAAGGAGCAACGACATGACCATTTCCACCACTTCCCGCTGGATCGACATTCCCGCCGATGGCGGCAGCTTCCAGGGCTATCTCGCCCTGCCAAAGACGGGCACCGGACCCGCTGTGATCATCCTGCAGGAAATCTTCGGCGTGAACGCGCATATTCGCAGCGTCGCCGATCAATATGCGGCAGATGGCTACGTGGCGCTCGCACCGGACGTTTTCTGGCGCACGCAACCACGCGTGGAGCTGGGTTACGACGGCGCGGATCGCGAAAAGGCGATGGAACTGCTGCAAAAGACCAATCTCGATGCAGCCGTCGGCGACGTCGGCGCGGCCGCCCAGGCATTGCGCGCGTTGCCCGAAGTGACGGGCAAGGTGGCGGCCATCGGCTTCTGCTTCGGCGGACGCCTCGCTTATCTGGCGGCGGCGCAGGGTTCGGTCGATCTCGCCGTGGCCTATTACGGGGGCGGCATTCAGAATCAGCTCGATCAGGCCGACAAAATCAAATCACCGATTCAATTCCATTACGGCGAACTAGACGCGCATATTCCTTCCGATGCAGTCGCCAGCGTGCGCGACCGTTTTGCGGGCCGTTCGGATTCGGAACTCTATCTTTATCAGGGCGCCGATCATGGCTTCAATTGCGGCGATCGCGCTTCGTATAACGCGAAGGCATCGGCGCTCGCGCACGGCCGCACCTTAACGTTCCTCGGCGAATATCTCGTTTGAATATAGTTCGTTCGACGGCGCGTAATGTTCGCGCCTGAAAAGACAAAACCCGGCTTGACGGCATTAGAGCCGTACCGGGTTTCGATCAGCGGCGGACGTGCTGATTAAAGCGCATCCGCCCGCCGCGCCTAAACCAGCGCCGGCAGTCCTTCTACAAGCAGGAACGCAACCAGCACGCCCAGTAGCGCGCCGAATACGCGCAAGGCGTTGTTCTTGAAATGCGTTGCGCAGGGAATGGCGCCGAGGAACAAGGCGCCAGCGAGCGCCATCGGGATAATCAGAATGAAATCGCCGATTGTGAAGTAAGTCGTCATGGTGCGTCTCCCTTCTTCCAGCTTCAAGCTCTTGTCGCGGCGCGCTCGAGATAATTCGTCGCGTCGACGCTTCGAGTATAGGCCGGTCGAATCGCCGTGTCGGCGTATATTCTTGCGGCTGAAAACTATTGCGTTGCACCAAGCTTTTCGAAACAAGGCTTTGCGAACGGAATTATTAAGTAGACGCGGAAAAACCCTTACTTCCCTCATATTTCAACGGGCTTTCAAAATCGCCTCAGCGGAATAATGACGATTAAGCACTCCGCTCGCGCACATTCAGATAAACCGCGCCCGCCATTCCGACCAGCAGCAAAGCGCCGATCAGCGAAGCCACCCCAGGCCAGCCGAACGCCGTCCAGAAGTGGCCGCCGTACGAGCCGATCAAGCTCGATCCAAGGTAATAAGCAAGCAGATAGAGCGCCGCCGCTTGTCCTTTTGCCTGCGCGGCGAGTCGTCCGACCCAGCCGCTCGCCACTGAATGCCCGGCAAAGAAGCCGAACGTCAGGCAGGCAATTCCGCCGATGATCACCGGCAACGAACCCGAAAGCGTCATCGCGATGCCAAGCATCATCAAAAGCAAACTCGCGATCAGCACGCGCCCGCGCCCGAATACATCGGCGAGTTTGCCCGACCACGGCGAAGCGACCACGCCGGTGAGATAAACCGTGAAAATCGCGCCGATTTGCGTCTGATTGAGCGAGAACGGCGCGCCGAGCAGCCGATAACCCACGTAGTTGTAGAGCGTTACGAAACTGCCCATCAGCACGAAGCCGATGAGAAACAGAAACGGCAATCCGCCGTGCCGCAAATGTCCGGCAAGCGAGCGTCGATGATGATGGAAACCAACGCCGCGTCTTGGCTTGAAGCGCCGCGATGGCGGCAGCAACGAGCGGAATGCCAGCGTCGCGAAAAGCCCGAGCAGCCCGATTCCTCCAATCGCAATACGCCAGCCGAACAGATCGGCGAGGATGCCGCTGATCACGCGACCCGCCATGCCGCCTATCGCGGTGCCGCCGACGTAGAGCCCCATCGCAAGGCCCAGGCCTTCGGGGTGCACCTCTTCCGCGAGATATGCCATTGCCACGGCCGGCACGCCGCCGAGCGCGAAGCCTTCCAGCGCGCGCACGATCAATAGCGCGTGCCAGTTCGGCAGCGCGGCGACGATCATGGTGAGAACGGACGATGCGAGCAGCGACATCGTCATCAAGCGGTGGCGGCTCCAACTCTCCGAAACAAATCCGGCGATGAAAATCGCCACTGCCAGCGCCGCCGTGCTCACCGAGACCGAAAGCGCACTCACCGCCGGGCTTACGCCGAACGCCTTGGTGAACTCCGGCAGCAGCGGCTGCACGCAATAGAGCAGCGAGAACGTGGCATAGCCCGCGAACAACAAGGCCAGCGCCGCGCGCCAGTAAGCGCGCGAGCCGCGCTCGAGATAGGGAATGGAATCAGCTTCAGTTTCGGTGCGCTGCGGCGCCGGCGATGCATTCACAACCAGGGTCTCCGTGTCGACCAGAGAGGATTATTCTGATCTGGTTCAAAGTTGTCGGCCCACGTTGGCGGCCCAAAACCGCTAAAGATACGCCGATCCTTAGGGTTTTGCCCGATACAGAAATCGGTCACATGTGCCGCAGGACACAACTTAATGCCGAAAAACGTCATCCAATGGCAACAAATGATATCGGCGGGCATCGCGCTCTCGCGCCGCGATGCGCTAAAGTAAGGACACAATCGTTCATGGAAGCCGTGTGTGCTGCGCGTCGCGCAACAATGACGCGGCAGGTTGTCTGGTGCACGAGCCGTGAAAAGCCTGTGCTTGGTGAAAATATTTGACCGGCGTTTTATCCTCAGCCGGCACGGAAACGGGGATTCATCATGCAAATCGGTTCGATTGTCCGCTCCGTCCATATTGCCGTGCCTCAGGGCGCACGCGGCATCGTGATGCGAATTCTGGGCGACATGGCTATGGTCGCGTGGTACGCGGGCGAGCCCGGTGTCACTCAACTGCTCAACACGGAGCCGTTCTTTCTCGAAGATCTGATCGATACGGGCGAGATCGTGCGCCCCGCGAACACGGTCGTCCACTGAAGGAACGCTGACCGGCGCGCGGCCGGCGAGCCAGTTGTCCGCGCGCGGGGCACAATGCCGGAATGAACTCAACCCATTCCGATACCCCCGGCGCGCCCGCGCCGAGCGAGGCCCCGCCCTTTGCCGGCCTTGCGCCCGAGCGTGTGCTCGACGCGCTCGACAGCGTGCTGATCCCCGCTGGCAAGCGCACTGACGGCCGCCTGCTGGCGCTCAACAGCTACGAAAACCGCGTCTATCAGGCGGGGCTCGAAGACGGGCCGCCGATCGTCGCGAAGTTTTATCGTCCCGGGCGATGGTCGGATGCCGCGATTCTCGAAGAGCACACCTTCGTCGCCACGTTGACGGAGCGCGAGATTCCAGCGGTTCCGGCACTTTCGCTCGAAGGCGCGACGCTCCATGAATTCGAAGGCTTTCGCTTCTCCGTGTTCGAACGGCGCGGCGGCCGCGCGCCGGATCTCGACGGCCGCGACACGCTCGAATGGCTCGGGCGCTTCATCGGGCGCATTCATGCGGTGGGCGGCATCGAACCGTATCGCGAACGGCCCACACTCGATATCCAAACCTTTGGTTACGAGCCGCGCGAGTTTCTGCTGACGCATCGCTTCGTGCCCGACGATGTCCGCGAGGCCTACGAGGGCGTCGTGGACATGGCGCTCGAAGGCGTCGCGCAATGTTTCGAGCGCGCGGGCGACGTGCGCCATCTGCGACTGCACGGCGATTGCCATCCGAGCAACGTGCTCTGGACCGATGCCGGTCCGCATTTCGTCGATTTCGACGACAGCCGCATGGGCCCGGCCGTTCAGGACCTTTGGCTGCTGCTGCCGGGCGACCGCGCGGAGGCATCGCGCGCGCTTGCCGATCTGCTCGCCGGATACGAAGACTTTTGCGATTTCGACTCGCGCGAGCTGCATCTGATCGAAGCGCTGCGCACCTTGCGGCTGATTCACTACGCGGCCTGGCTCGCGCGCCGCTGGAACGATCCCGCGTTTCCCGCCGCCTTTCCGTGGTTCAACACGCAGCGTTACTGGGAAGAACGCATCCTCGAACTGCGGGAGCAAGTCGGCGCGATGCAGGAAGGCCCGCTCTGGCCGGTCTGAAATATTTCGTTAGAAATGATCGTGTTAGTTAGTCGAAAAACGTTGAGTTAGGTTTTTCGACATGTAATGATAACGATTCTCATCTGATTGCCTCTTCGTTGCCTCTCGCCGACGCCGCATTTGAACGCGTGTCTAGCCGACTGCGGCGAGGCTTTGCCCGAACCAGACCCACTTCCGGAGAGACGCGTGAACGCGCCCGATACACTGAATCCGCAGCCATCCGCGACGAGCGGCGCTTCCTACCGGCCGCATCGGCTTATCGACGATGCCGAGCAGTTCGTCCGCAAAAATCGCTCGCGCCGTTCGGTTTTTCTCAAATGGCTGCGAAAGGTGCACGGCTGGATCGGCTTGTGGGGCGCGTTACTCGGCTTACTGTTCGGCACGACCGGTTTCCTGTTGAATCACCGCGCGCCGCCGCTGCGTATCTCGACAGGCGAACCGCAGGTTTCGCAGATGCAGATGCCTTTGCCCGCCGAAGGATTCAAGTCGCCGCGCGACATGGGGACGTGGCTCAAGAAGGAATTGAAGATCGACGGTCAGCTTGGCCGTACGCGTCGCGAGCCCGCGCATCCGGTCGGCTGGGGCGACAAGAGCACGATGCAGCCGGAGCAGTGGTCGGTGGCACTGGCCACGCCAGGCGGCAACGTGCAGGCGGAATACTGGGTGGGCAATAACTTCGTGTCGGTGAAGCGCACCGAAAACACCTTCCTCGCAATGATGACGAACCTGCACAAGGGCGTGGGTCTGAGCGTGGGCTGGGTGCTGCTCATCGATACGTTCGCGGGCAGCATCATATTGCTGTCGCTGACTGGCGTGCTGTTGTGGACCGAGCTCAACAAGCGGCGCACGGCGGGTGTGGTGATCGTCACCGTCTCGCTGATCGCGGCAATTGCTTGTGGGTTGATGTAAGGCGCTCCCTAGCGCGCTTGGCGCGTGGCGAAGCGGTTTGGATGCGCGGTGTCGCCGTTTTGCCGCGTTTTTCCGCTTTTCCCCCATGGCCGGCCCTTGCCATGCCGGCGCGAACCACGCGCGCCGCTCTATGCCTTCCTCTTCCGCGGATTATGCCGCGTGAGCCAAAGATACAAACCGCTTCCCAGCACGACGATAGTCAGCAAATCGAACGCTGCCCAGAAAATCTTGAGCGGCATCCCGCCGAAATCGCCGAAATGCAATGGCTGCGAGCCAAGCAGCACTTTCAGATACCACGGCAATTCGCGTGAATCGGTGAGCGCGCCGGTCGATGCATCCACGAGAACCGGCCGCAGGATTCGCGTCGTGAGAATGCCGTCGCCGCGCATCCACACGGCATAGTGATGCGGACTGCTGAAGCGCGTCCCCGGAAACGCCACGAACGACGGAATCATGCCGGGTGCGACGCCCTGCGCGGTCTTCACGACATCGTCGACGGTTGCGCGCACCGTCACCGGCGGCTGGCCATGATAAGGCGCGAGCATCTGCGCGAGTTGATCGTTACGCCAGGCATCGAGCATGAGATCGGCGAGCGTGTTGATGGAACCGGTCGCGCCGACCAATAGCGCCCACGCGAGCGTCAACATGCCGATGGCGTTATGCCAGTCGAGCCAGACGATGCGCCGCTTCTTCGCAAGCCGCACGCGCCCGAGGCCGACCTTGCGCCAGAACGGCAAATACACGACGACACCCGAGACAATCGCCGCGAGAAACATCACGCCCATCGCGCCGAGGAACAGTTTGCCGAAAAGTCCGGCGAACATATCGACGTGCAGTTTCAGCAGCACGAACTTGAGCGATCCCTTTCCCGGCGGCATGCCGAGCGGCCTCGCGGTGCGTGCATCGACGGTGGTGCTTAGCGTGTCGTCGGGCGGTGTATCGGCGCGAGGCGCGGTGACGATGACAGGCAAAAGCGGTTCGTCCGGCTCCCAGATCATGTACTGCGCAACGTGGCCGGAATGCTCCCTCAGCGCGGCGTGCAAGACCGCGTCGTAACTCGCGCGCGCATTCGCCTGCGATGCGGGCAGCGCAGGCGCTTCGATGGCATCGCCCGTCAGCAGGTCGAGTTGGTGACCGAAGACGAGCGGCAGGCCCGTCAGACAGAGCAGCAACATGAACGCGGTGCAGATGAGACTCGTCCAGCGATGCACCACGGACCACCCGCGTAACGCACGGTGGCTCATGTGACGCTGCCCGGTTCTGACGGACGCGGGTTGCGGCGGCGCATCCGCTTGCGCGATTGCGCGGCGGGCATCGCCGGTCAAGGGTTTGCCGGGCATTCGGTGCGGATTGGAAATAGTTCGATGACCTGTCCGCGCAGGCTTGGCGCATCGAAATTAGCCGCGCGGATGAGAACGACGATTATAGGCCGCGCGTGATGCGGGCCTGAGCTTGCGAATTCGGGGTCGCCAAACTCATACGCCACACACCTCGCCACTTCCCGCGACTTCCCGCGCGGCCTTTGCGCCTTCCACCTTCAGCAATTCCGGCAAGGACACGCCGTTCTTCGCCGCCGTGACTTCCGCGAGAATCGACACCGCGATCTCGGGCGGCGTGCGGCTGCCGATATAAATGCCCACCGGCCCGTGCAGTCGCGCGAGTTCGGCTTCGTTGAGATCGAACTCCTTCAGACGCTCGCGCCGCGCGGCGTTGTTGCGCCGCGATCCCAGCGCGCCGACATAGAAGGCAGGCGTTTTCAGCGCTTCCATCAGCGCGAGATCGTCGAGCTTCGGATCGTGCGTCAGCGCGATGACCGCGCAGCGTTCGTCGAGTTTCATGTCCATCACGGTATCGTCGGGCATGGTCCGCACGATGGTCGTGCCCGGCACGTTCCATTCGTCCGTGTATTCCACGCGCGGATCGCAGACGGTGACCTGATAATCCAGCCCCACCGCGATGCTGCACAGATAGCGCGACAACTGCCCCGCGCCGATCACCAGCATGCGATAGCGCGGCCCGTGGATGGTGAGCAGCGTGGCGTCGTCGAAGAGCACGCCATCGGTAGCTTGCGCCGGTTCGAGACGCGCGCGGCCGGTCGCCATGTCGAGCGTGCGCGCGACGAGCCGCCCGCTTTCCACCGCCGAGCACAGTTCCGCGATGCCGCTGTCCTTCGTCAACGGCTCCAGCACGAGCTGAATCGTGCCGCCGCACGGCAAGCCGAAGCGATGCGCTTCTTCCGCGCTGATGCCGTACTTCACCGCTTCCGGCTTCGTCTGCTCGATACCGCGTTGCCGCACGCGCTCGATCAGATCGTCTTCAATACACCCGCCCGACACCGATCCGACCACGTGGCCGTCGGCGCGCACGGCGAGCATGGCGCCTTCCGGGCGCGGCGACGAGCCCCACGTCTTCACCACCGTGACGAGCAATGCGCGATGACCTTCATCGAGCCATCGCGCGCTGTTTTTCAAGACTTCGAGATCCACGCTGTCCATGATTTCTTTCCCTGTTCCTGCCCTGCGTCGCCGCCGTTTTCAGCGTCCGCCGATTCATTCGCCGGTCCACTTGCGCCCTGCAATTGCGCGCTGAAGCGCTTGAAGAACTCGCCCGCGATTTTGCGCGCCGCGCCATCCACGAGCCGCGAGCCGATCTGCGCCAGCTTGCCACCCACCTGCGCATTCGCGCTGTAAGTGAGCCTGGTGGTGTCGGCGGTCTCGCCCGGTTCCAGATTGACCGTCGCGCTGCCCTTGCTGAAACCGGCCGCGCCGCCCTGCCCTTCGAACACGATGGTGTACGTCTTCGGCGCGTCGATATTCGTCAGTTCCATGCGGCCCTTGAAGCGCGCCTTGACCGGGCCGACCGCCGCCGTCATCGCGACCGCATACGCATTCTCGCCTTCCGCGTCGATGCTGTCGCAGCCGGGGATACAAAGTTTCAGAATCTCCGTGTCGTTGAGCGCTTCCCACGCCCGCGCCTGGGGCACCGGCAAGACATGCGTTTCGGACAGTTCCATTTTTCGTCTCCCTGATACTCACGGGACGCGACGCGCGCCTGAATCGTGCCGGCCGTGCGCCGCCGCCAGTTCCCGTCCGACAGCGGTGAGACTGTCGAGATTGTGGGCCGCGAGCATCGCATCGACGTGCGGCAGGATCGCGCGCACGCCTCGGGCGCGCGGCGTGAAATCGGCGAATCTCAGAAGCGGATTGAGCCACACCAGCCGATGCGCGAAACGATGCAGCCGCGCAATTTCGGTTTCGAGCACGTCGATGGCCTCGTGATCCAGGCCGTCGGTGACGAGAAGAACGGTCGCGCGACCTGCAAGCACGCGGCGCGCCCAGCGTCGATTGAACTCGGCGAGCGCTCCGCCAATGCGCGTTCCGCCCGACCAGTCGGCGACCTGAAGCCCGAGCGCGGCAATCGCGACGTCCGGATCGCGCTCACGCAACGCGCGCGTGGCGTTGGTTAGACGCGTGCCGAACAGAAACACCTGCAAGCGCTCGCGCGATTGCAAAAGCGCGTGGCAGAAGTACAGCACGGCGCGCGAATATGCGCTCATCGAGCCGGATATGTCGAGCAACAAGACGAGCGGCGGCCGGCGTTCCACGACGGCGCGGTATTTCCACACAGTCCAGTCGCCGCCTGAACGAACCGCGTGACGCGCGCTCGCCTTCAGGTCGGCGTGCGTGCCGCGCGAAGCCGCCTTGAGCCTGCGCGTCGGCTCGCTCGCAAGCGGCAGCCGATGCGCGCGAATCTGATGCCGCAGCGTGCGCCATTCGTCGGCGCTCAGGGTATCGAAATCGCGCTGGCTCAGGCGTTCCCGCGCGCTGAACGAGAGGCGCGCGTGCGCTTCCTCGGTCGCGCCTTCCCGCTTCGTTTCAGCCGATGACACCGCGCGCGTGGCGAGCGCATCGGCGAGACGGTTGTTGCGTTTGGGCGGCGGCATGCCGTTCGTCACTTTCGGCAGCAACAGCATGCGCAGCTTGCCTTCCCAGTCGGGATCGCGCCAAAAGAGATCGAAGGCCGCGTCGAAGATGCCGCGCTCGTCGCTCGCGTGAACCAGCAGACACGCGAGCGTCGCGTGCACGTCGTCGCGACGGCGCAGATCGATGAAGCGCAGCGCGTCGATGGCATCGACGGCATGCGCGGGCGACATGCCGAGGCCCGCGCCGCGCAGCAGCCTGACGAAGTGCACGACGTTGCGCGCGATGGTCTCCATCGCTATGACCGCGCAGCCGAAAGACATTGCGCGAGCGTGTCGGCGTCCATGCGCGCGAGGTCGTCCTGATACTTCAACAACACGCCGAGCGTGTCGCGCACCGACTGCGGGTCCAGTTCCGACACCGACAACGCCGCGAGCGCGCGGCACCAGTCGATGGTTTCCGCGACGCCCGGCGCCTTGAACAGATCCAGCGTGCGCAACTCGTGCACGAAGCCGACCGCTCGCGCCTGCAAGTCGCGGCTCGCTTCCGGCGCGCGGGCCGCGACGATCTCGAGCTCGACATCGCGCGCGGGATAGCCGATCCACTGATAAAGACAGCGGCGCTTGAGCGCATCGTGTACTTCGCGCGTGCGGTTCGAGGTCATCACGACGAGAGGCGGATGCGTGGCGCGCACCGTGCCGTACTCGGGAATCGACACCTGAAAGTCCGACAGCAGTTCGAGCAGGAACGCTTCGAACGGCTCGTCGGCGCGATCGATTTCATCGATGAGCAACACGCGCCGCGCGTTCGCGTTCGAAGGATCGGGCAGCAGCGCCTGAAGCAACGGACGCTTCAACAGAAACTCGCCGCGATACAGCGAATCGTTCGAGGGTGTTTCACCCGATGCTTCCGCGAGCCGCAGCGCCATGATCTGACGCGGATAGTCCCATTCGTAGAGCGCGCTCGCCGTATCGAGACCTTCGTAGCATTGCAGGCGCAAGAGCGTCGTGCCGCACAGACCCGCCGCCGCTTTCGCGAGTTCGGTCTTGCCGACGCCCGGTTCGCCTTCGAGAAAGAGCGGCCGCTGCATTTTCAGCGCGAGAAAAAGCGCCGTCGCGAGCTCGCGGTTCGCGAAGTATTGATGCTCGCGCAGTCGCGCGAGCGTGTCGTCGATGGAATCCGGCTCGTTCGGCATCATGGGAAGGCGCGGCGGACTCGAAATCCGCCGCTTGGTTGCTGAATGACTTCGACGTGCTGCCTAAAACGAGTTGGCGCGTTCGATCGCCCGGCCCGCCAGCACCGGAATCAGATGCGCGCGATATTCCGCGCTCGCGTGCATGTCGTCGTTGAGTTCGCCGGGCAGGATCTTCACGCCTCGCGCCGCGCTGACGGAAAAGTCTTTCGACAACGCCGCCTCCAGCTCGGCCGCACGAAACACGGAAGACGCCGCGCCCGTCACGCCAACGCGCACGCCGTCTTCATGCTTTGCAACGAACACGCCGACGAGCGCGAAGTGCGAAGCAGGGTTGCGAAACTTTTCGTACGCGGCGCGCTTGGCGAGCGGAAATTCCACCGCGACGATCAACTCGTCCGGCTCCAGCGCGGTCTGATACATGTCGATGAAAAACTCATCCGCGCCAATGCGCCTGCGATCCGTCACCACCGTCGCGTTCAGCGCAAGCACGGCGGCTGGATAGCACGCGGCGGGGTCGTCGTTGGCAAGCGAACCGCCAATCGTGCCGCGCTCGCGCACCTGTCTGTCGCCGATTCGGCCAGCCAGATCGGCGAGACCGGGCAGCGCCTTTCGAACCTGTTCGTCCGATGCAACCTGCGCGTGGCACATGGCGCCGCCGATGATCAGCTTGCCGCCATCGAGCGCGATGCTTTTCATCGACGCGATGCGCGTCACATCCACGAGCGCCGATGGCTGCGCGAGCCGCAAGCGCATGGTCGGCAAGAGACTCTGGCCGCCCGCGAGAAATTTGGCATCGCCGTTAGCGGCAAGCGCGGCAACCGCAGCCTGAGTTTCGCCGGGACGTTGATAGTCGAATGCGTACATGTTCGTTCTCCCTTCAGGCGCGTTGGGCGGCGTGCATTGCGGACCACACGCGATGGGGCGTCGCGGGCATCTGCAAATCCTTCACGCCGAGCGGCGCGAGGGCATCGAGAATCGCGTTGATGACGGCGGGCGGCGAGCCGATTGCGCCCGCTTCGCCGCAGCCCTTCACGCCGAGCGGATTGTGCGAGCACGGCGTGCCCTTCGCGGTTTCGACGGTGAAGTTCGGCAAGTCGATGGCATGCGGCATCGCGTAATCCATATACGAGCCTGAGAGCAACTGGCCGGTGGTGTCGTCGTAGACGCAGCGCTCGAGCATCGCCTGGCCGACTCCCTGGCCAAGCCCGCCATGCACTTGCCCTTCGACGATCATCGGGTTGATCACGTTGCCGAAGTCATCGACCGCCGTGAACTTCTGAATACGCGTTTCGCCCGTGTCCTGATCGACTTCCACTTCGCAGACATACGCGCCCGACGGATAAGTGAAGTTGGTCGGGTCGTAGAACGCGTTTTCGTTCAGCCCCGGCTCCATGGTTTCCAGCGGGAAGTTGTGCGGCACGTAGGCGGCAAGCGAGACATCGACGAAACTCTTCGTGCGGTCCGTGCCCGCCACGCGGAACGTGCCGTTCTTGAACTCGATGTCCTCCACCGCTGCTTCGAGCAGATGCGCGGCAATCTTCTTGGCCTTCGCTTCCACCTTGTCGAGCGCCTTCATGATCGCCGAGCCGCCGACCGAAATGGAGCGCGAGCCATACGTGCCCATGCCGAACGGAATGCGGCCCGTGTCGCCGTGAATGATCTCGACGTTGTCGATATCCACGCCAAGCCGGTCCGCGACCACTTGCGCGAAGGTCGTTTCGTGCCCTTGTCCGTGACTGTGCGAGCCGGTGAAAACCGTGACCGAGCCGGTAGGATGCACGCGCACTTCGCCCGCCTCGAACAAGCCTGCCCGCGCACCGAGCGCCCCCGCGACATTCGAGGGCGCGAGCCCGCACGCCTCGATATAGCACGAATAGCCGATGCCGCGTAGCTTGCCCGCTTTCTCCGATTCCGCCTTGCGCATGGCAAAGCCTTGCACGTCCGCGAGTTCGAGCGCGCGGTTCAGACACGCGTCGTAATCGCCGACGTCGTAGGTCAGGCCGACCGGCGTCGCGTACGGAAACTCGCGAATGAAGTTGCGGCGGCGCAGTTCGACCGGATCGATATTCAACTCGCGCGCCGCCGTTTCAACGAGCCGCTCGACGACATAGGTCGCTTCCGGACGGCCCGCGCCGCGATAGGCATCGACGGGAACGGTGTTGGTGAAGACCGCTTTGACTTCGGCGTAGATCGCGGGCGTGGTGTATTGGCCGGCGAGCAAGGTCGCGTAGAGCACGGTCGGAATCGACGAGGCGAACGTCGACAGATACGCGCCCATGTTCGCCGTCGTGTGCACGCGCATCGCGAGAAACTTGCCGTCTTTGTCGATGGCGAGTTCTGCTTTGGTGACGTGATCGCGGCCATGCGCGTCGGAGAGAAACGCTTCGGAGCGCTCGGCCGTCCACTTGATCGGACGCCCGACTTTCTTCGACGCCCACGTCAGCGCCACGTCTTCCGGGTACAGGAAAATCTTCGAGCCGAATCCGCCGCCCACATCCGGCGCGATGATCCGCAGTTTCGATTCCGGCAGCGACAGTACGAACGCCGCCATCAGCAGCCGCTCGACGTGCGGGTTCTGATTCGCGACGTAGACCGTGTAGCTTTCGTCGTGCTTCGAATAGCTCGCGTTGACGGCGCGCGGTTCGATCGCGTTCGGCACGAGGCGCTGGTTCACGATATCGAGCGTCGTCACGTGCGCGGCCTGCGCGAAGGCGGCGTCGGTCTTGGCCTTGTCGCCGTGGCCCCAGTTGTAGCAGACGTTGTTCGGCACGCTGTCGTGCACTTGCGGCTGGCCGTCGCCGGCGGCGCTGCCGGTATCGACCGCGGCGGGCAGCACGTCGTAATCGACCTCGATGAGTTCGAGCGCGTCCTTCGCTTCCTTGATGGATTCGGCGACCACGAGCGCGACCTGATCGCCCACGTGCAGCACCTTTTCGTTCGCAATGACGGGATGCGGCGGCTCTTTCATCGGCGAGCCATCGGTGCTGTGGATCAGCCAGCCGCACGGCAAGCCACCGACGTTTTCGCCGGCAAGATCCTTGCCCGTGAAAATGGCGATCACGCCCGGCGAAGCCTTGGCCGCTTCCATGTCGATACCGCGAATCTTCGCGTGCGCGTGAGGCGAGCGCAGGAACGCGGCGTAGCTTTGCTGTGGAAGGACGACATCGTCGGTGTACTGGCCGGCACCCGTCAGGAAGCGATAGTCTTCCTTGCGCTTGATGCCAGCGCCAATCAGTTTCTGTTGCTCAGGGGCATTCATCGCGGTCTCCTTGATAGGCGCGAAATCCGGATCGATCGACAGAGTGCAGCTAGTGTTTCTAGCCGCCCGACCTCATGGATTGCGCGCCCTGCAGGACCGCCTTGACGATGTTGTGATAGCCCGTACAGCGGCACAGATTGCCGTCGAGCTGCTCGCGCACTTCCTCTTCGGAGAGATCCGGAGATTGCGCGGCGAGTGCGCTCGCGCTCATCACCATGCCCGGCGTGCAGAAACCGCATTGCAGACCGTGGCATTCCTTGAAGGCCGCCTGCATGGGATGAAGCTCGCCGTCTTTCGCCATGCCTTCGATAGTCGTCACCGCCATGCCGTCGGCCTGCGCGGCGAGGATGTTGCACGACTTGATCGCGCGCCCTTCGAGATGCACGGTGCACGCGCCGCACTGCGCGGTATCGCAGCCAATGTGCGTGCCGGTGAGCCTGAGTTGTTCGCGTAGAAACTGGACGAGCAGAAGATGCGGTTCGACGTTGGCGGTCACGGGTTTGCCGTTGACCGTCAGGCTGATGCTGAGCGTCATTACTGTCTCCTTTGCGACCCGGCCGGAGCTTTTTTGCTCCATACGCGGGCCTCGTGCAGTTTCTCTGCGACGACTCGAAGCGAAGCTATCCGCTTCTATTCCGGTCACGGCAGACCGACTGCTGTGGGGATGGACCAGCCTTACGCCACTCGCTTGCTTCGCCACTCACGTCAACCACGTCCTGAACCTGCCGACCTGCTGCTGTGAGCGTTTGGCTGGGAAATCGTGTGATGCGCGTTCATGTTTGCAGAGCCGAGTAAAGCACAAATCGGCGAGCGTAGCTATTGGGCTTACTTGCCGGTGGATGCGTTTGCCTTTCTTCGCTCGTCTTCGCTTGCGGCTCTGAAAAGAAAAACGCCGCCCGAAGGCGGCGTTCATGCAACTGGCGCGCAAGACGCCTTACAGCACGTTTTTCGAAGCCTGCGCGCGACCGAGCACCGAATGCCGGCGCGAGTAGACGAAATAAATCGCGAGGCCGATCACGAGCCAAACGACGAACGCGACCCACGTCATCGCCTTGAGATTGAGCATGAGAAACAGGCACGACGCCACCGCGAAAATGGGCACCACCGGCACGCCAGGACAGCGGAACGCGCGCGGCAAGTCCGGATGCGTGCGGCGCAGGATCAGCACGGCAATGGACACCATCGAGAACGCCGCGAGCGTGCCGATGTTGATGAGCTCCGCCAGCACGTTGAGCGGCACGAGCGCGCCGATCAGCCCGAAGAAAATGCCGACGAGCCAGGTTGTAAAGAAAGGCGTCGAGTAACGCGGATGAACTTTCGAGAGCCGCGCGGGCAAGAGACCGTCACGCGACATCGCGTAGATGATGCGCGTCTGCCCGTAGCTCATGACGAGGATCACGGTGAGCATGCCGAGCACCGCGCCTAAGTCGATGAAACCCGCGACCCAGTTCTGTCCGACCACTTGTAGCGCATACGAAACCGGATGCGAAACGCCCGCGAACTGCGCCGACGGCACGATGCCCGTCACGACCGCCGCGACGGCGACATACAGCACCGCGCACACGGCCAGCGACGAAATGATGCCGATCGGCAGATCGCGCTTCGGGTTCTTCACCTCCTCGGCGGCGGACGACACCGAATCGAAACCGATGAACGCGAAGAACATCACCGCCGCCGCGCCGAATACGCCCGACCAGCCATTCGGCATGAACGGATGCCAGTTGGCAGGCGTCACATGAAACACGCCGACGGCGATCACCAGCAACACGACGGTCACCTTGATCGCGACCATGATGTTGTTCACGCGCGTGGATTCCTTCACGCCGACCGACAAGAGCGCGGTGATCGCCATCATCACCAGAAATGCAGGCAGGTTGAAATAGGTGACGTGGTCGGGCAACGCGCCGGGCGCGGCGGTCAGTACGGTCGGCAGCGAGATGCCGAAGCCCGACAGTAGCGATTGCAGATAACCCGACCATCCGACCGACACGGCGGAAGTGGCAAGCCCGTATTCGAGCATCAGATCCCAGCCGATGATCCACGCAGCCAGTTCGCCAAGCGTGGCGTAAGAATAGGTATAGATGGAACCGGCAACCGGAATGGTCGATGAGAACTCGGCGTAGGCAAGCGCCGCGAAACAGCACGCAATTGCCGCGACGATGAACGAAACCATGAGCGCCGGGCCGGCTTGCACGGCGCCGGTTCCCGTCAGCACGAAAATGCCGGTGCCGATGATGGCGCCAATACCAAGGAAGGTGAGATCGAGCGCGCCCAGAGTCTTCTTGAGCGACGTGCTGTGGGTGGCAGCCAGCATGTGCTCGATGTTTTTCTTGCGGAACAACGACATTGCGGTGAGTCTCCTAAAGGCGCTCAAAGGCACCGTACCTCGGGAAAACCCGATAGTTTAGCGGAGACTGGAAGCATGCCCAAAGAACGAGCATGAGACGCCCTTTCCTTGCGCATTTTTTACAAATCGTTCGTTTTTTATCTTGTTTAAGATAAATTCAGGAACCATTCAGCCCGCTATTGCCGGGTTCATGTCGATGAGGCGATGGCTCATCACATAGAAGGTCAGTTCGGCGTTGTTCGCAAGCTGCATCTTGTCGAGTAAGCGCGCCCGATAAACGCTCACTGTTTTCACCGACAGCGAAAGCGCGCGTGCGATGTCCGTGAGCCGCTTGCCCGAAGCCAGCATGCACAGCGTCTGGAATTCGCGGTCAGAGAGTTGCTCGTGCGGCATGCATTCCGAACCAAGCGAAACGTAGTTCGCAAGCGCTTCCGCCATTTCCGGGCTCACGTACTTTCGGCCCGCCGCGACTTGCTGGATCGCGCCGATCATGAGCGCCGGGTCCGCCGTCTTCGAGAGATAACCCGCCGCGCCGGCCTTGAGCGCGCGCACGGCATATTGATCTTCGCGATGCATCGAAAACATCAGCACTGGCAGACGCGGCATGTCGCGCTTCAGGCGCTTGAGCACGTCGAGACCGTTCACATCGGGAAGCGAAATGTCGAGCATCGCCACGTCGGGCGCGTGGCGCGCGGCGAGTGCGAGCGCCTGCACGCCGGTTCCGGCTTCGATCACCTCCGAGGCCAGCTCGCGCTCGATCAGCAATTGCGCGACGCCACGGCGCACGATGGCGTGGTCGTCGGCGAGCAGGATGCGCAGCGCCATGCGCGGCCTCAGGCGTTGGCCGCGCGCCGAACCGGACGCGGCGGGCATACCAGCGGAATGCGCGCGAGCACCGCGACGCCGCCCATCTCCGATGCAGCGACGCGCATGCTGCCGCCGAACGCCTCGCATCGCGCACGCATGCCGGGCAGGCCGAAGCGGCCGGTCTTGCGACGCGCGGCAGGCGTCATGCCGATCCCGTCATCGTCGATGACGAGCGTCACGCCTTGCGCGTCACGCTCGACATTGACTCGCGCGCGCGTCGCCCGGGCGTGGCGTGCGACATTGGTCAACGCTTCCTGCATCACGCGTAAAAGCGCGACGGCGAGACCAGGCGGGAGATCGTCGAAGCGGGAATCGTCGGGGCAGACGAAATCGACATGAATGGCGGCACGCGCGCCGAAGGTGGCGATCCAGTCGGCAAGTCCGGTGGTGAAACCGGTGTCGAAGGGCGGCGCTTGCAAATCCTCGACGATTCGATGACTCGCTTCGCCTGCTTCCGCGATACAGTCGCGCGCCTGGCGAAGCGCATCGGCGCAAGCGGCGGGGGCATTGGCGGGAAGCCAGTATTGCGCGCGGGAAATCGCCAGGTTGGCGGCGGTCAGCACGGCGCCCATCTCGTCGTGCAGGTCCTGCGCGAGCGTGCCGCGCGTGTGCGCTTCGATGGCGGCCAGTTGCGTGGTGAGTTCGTCGATGCGCGCCGCGAGACTGCGCACTTGGCGATCGCTCTTGAGGTGTGCGTCGATCGGCACGGAGACTAGCGAAGCGGACGCGCGCGGCGCCTTGCGTGTTTCAGGCGGAATTCTGGCCGACGAGTTCATTCAATGTCTCCCAAGTGAGCGCAACTAGAGTTACGTCGCCAGAAGACACATGTGGCGTAACTAAATTTACACTCCGTAACATCGACGACGGACGATACCGTTGCGTCATCCGTCTGAGCGTTGCGGAATCATATCTCAAAATTATCATAAAGCCATATCGGACAAGGCTTTCAGACGTGAACCTCATGCCGTTTGGCAAACATTGCCACTATTCGCTGACGACCCGGCGTCGTGGCCGCAGGCCGCCAATTTGTAACAATACCCCGGCGAATCGGGGCGAAAAAAAACCGGCGCACGAAAGCACCGGTTTTCTCGACAGGACAAACAGCAGTCGAATCAGCCGACGAAAGCCTTTTCCACCACGTAATGTCCCGGATGATTGTTGCTGCCTTCCTTGAAGCCAAGGCTGTCGAGCAACTCGCGCGTGTCGCGCAGCATGTGCGGGCTGCCGCAAAGCATCACGCGGTCGTTTTCAACCGAGAACGGATCGACCGACAAATCCGCGAACAGCTTCTTCGTTTCGATGAGGTCGGTGATCCGGCCGCGATTCGCGAACTCTTCACGCGTGACGGTCGGGTAGTACACGAGCTTCTCCGACACGATCTCGCCGATATGCTCGTGCGCCGGCAAGTGCTCGGTGATGAAGTCCTTGTACGCGAGTTCATCGACGAAACGGCACGTGTGCGTCAGCACGATCTTGTCGAAGCGGTCGTAGACGTCCGGGTCCTTGATGATCGACATGAAAGGCGCGAGGCCCGTGCCCGTCGAAAGCAGCCACAGCGTTTTGCCCGGCAACAAGTTGTCGGCGACGAGCGTGCCCGTCGGCTTCTTGCCGATCAGCACGGGATCGCCCACCTTCAAATGCTGAAGGCGCGACGTCAGGGGGCCGTCCGGCACCTTGATGCTCAAGAATTCGAGATGCTCCTCGTAGTTCGCGCTCGCGAGGCTATAGGCGCGCAAGAGCGGCTTGCCTTCGACTTCGAGGCCCACCATCGTGAACTGACCATTCTCGAAGCGGAACGACGAATCGCGAGTGCAGGTGAAACTGAAGAGCGTGTCGGTCCAGTGGTGGACGCTCAGAACGGTTTGAGAATTAAGGTTGCTCATGGCTTCTTGGACTGTGCGAGAACGATGATGCGATGACGCGGTGCCGCTCGCCGCCAGCCGAATGCTCTGGCGGGAACGGGCATCGAAAAGACTTTGCCGCGCTCAACTACGCAAAAGGACGATCGTATGGGCTGATGTCGGCGCTTCGGTATCACGCGGCCTGCTCAAGCCTTGAGCCGAAGCACGCGCGCAAACCAGACAACCCAGCCGGACAACCCGGCGCAATCGAGCATTTTAACCCGATCGACATTTGCCGTCGTGTCGCGGCCGTGCGGCATTGAGACTGGCTGGACGCGCGTGGGACTTTGCGGGACGGCGCGCACCTGGCTGCTCGGCCTGGCGAATGATTGCGAAGAACGGGAGACGCGCGTCGAACACGCCGCAAATCACAGCCAAAAAGCCGCCGAGCCCGCATGATAGCAACGGATTCCGCAATTATCCCAAAATACCCTTCTGACGGTCGGGCCGGGACAAAGGCGGGACGACGCGATCAGATGCGTTGATCCGTCGACGGCTTCTCCCACAGATTCACGCCGCCTTCCTGCGCGTGCTTGTCGATCTCGGCGAGTTCCTCTGCGCTGAATTCCAAATTTTTCAGCGCGGCGACGTTCTCGACGACCTGTTCCGCGCGGCTCGCGCCGATCAGCACCGAAGTCACACGGCCACCGCGCAACGCCCACGCGAGCGCCATCTGCGCGAGGCTCTGACCGCGACGCTCCGCGAGTTCGTTGAGCTTGCGCACATGCGCCAGATTCTCGTCGCTCAAATGCTCCTGCTTGAGCGATCCGCCGCCCGCCTTGTTCACGCGCGCATCCTGCGGCACGCCGTTCAAATACTTGCTCGTGAGCAAGCCCTGCGCGAGCGGCGTGAACGCGATGCTGCCGGTGCCGAGATCGTCGAGCGTATCGAGCAGTTCGTGTTCGATCCAGCGATTCAGCATGTTGTACGACGGCTGATGGATCAAGAGCGGCACCTTGTGCTCGGCCAGCAAGCGCGCCATTTCACGCGTCTTCGACGCCGAATACGATGAAATGCCGACATACAGCGCCTTGCCCGAATGAACGGCGGTGGCGAGCGCGCCAGCGGTTTCTTCGAGCGGCGTGTCCGCATCGAAACGATGCGAGTAGAAAATATCGACGTAATCGAGGCCCATGCGCTTCAGGCTTTGATCCAGACTCGCGAGCACATACTTGCGCGAACCGCCGCCGTTGCCGTAAGGTCCCGGCCACATGTCCCAGCCGGCCTTCGACGAAATCAGCAGCTCATCGCGATACGGCCGGAAGTCGTCCTTGAAGATCCGGCCGAAGTTCGTTTCCGCGCTGCCATACGGCGGGCCGTAGTTGTTGGCGAGATCGAAGTGCGTGACGCCGAGATCGAATGCCGTGCGCAGAATTTCGCGTTGCGTCGAGATGGGCGTGGTATCGCCGAAGTTGTGCCACAGACCAAGAGACAACGCAGGAAGTTTCAATCCGCTCTTGCCGCACGTGCGGTATTGCATCTGCGTATAACGCTCGGAAGCTGCTTCGTATGCCATATCGAATTCCCTTTGCGTGCTGGTTGACTGAATCGGTTTCGGGGACTGCGTTCGGGCGTTGTGCGGCACGTGCTCGCCGCTCCGCCGGTCGAGGCCGACAATGTTAAGCCAATCCGCCGCAAGCCGTACGACCCTCGTCCAGACGGCCTACGCGGGAACGTTCTGGTCCGACGCCAGACCAATGCAAATCCCAAATGAAGGAATCTGACCGATGAACTCTATCGATAAGCTGCGCCCTGCCTACGATTCCCTATTAGCCCTTGCCGTGACGTATGGCATCGACTTCCTCATGGCGATCCTGATCCTTGCCGTCGGATGGTGGATTTCGAACTTCGTCGCCAACGCGCTGCGGCGCACGCTTGGGCGCACGCATATCGACGCCACGCTCACGCCGGTGCTCGCCAGCGTGGCGATGTGGGCCATTCGCGTAGTCGCCATCGTGGCCGCGCTCGGCAAGTTCGGCATCGCGGCGGCGAGTATCCTGACCGTGCTCGGCGCGGCGGGACTGGCAATTGGCCTGGCGTTGCAGGGCACGCTGCAGAACATCGCGGCGGGGCTGATGCTGTTGTTGCTGCGTCCGTTCCGCGTGGGCGATTACATCGAGGGCGTCGGCACGACGGCGGGAACCGTGAACGAAATCGGTCTCTTCACCACGCGCCTCACCAAGGCCGACGGCATCGTCATGTTCGTGCCGAACAGCACGATCTGGGCGAATCCCATCACCAATTACAGCGCGAACGAACGCCGCCGCGTGGTGCTCAACTTTCAGGTGGCGCACGGTCAGAAGGTCGAACATGTGCTCGAGGAATTGCGCCGGCTCGTGAGCGAAGATCCGCGTATCGTGCAGGAAGCGCCGTCCGCTCCGTGGATCGCGGTAACGGATTACACCGACACCGGCGTCAAGTTCAACGTGGGCGCATGGACGCGCGCGAGCGATCACGCGAGCGTGCAGGCCGAATTGCTGCGCAAGATTCAGCCGCTGACGCGCGAGCAGATCACCTGAAACCGGGACGACTGGACGCGAGCGGGAAGATTGAATAACCTGTCGCGCCTTACCTTCCGCGAGACTGGCCCATGACCCGAGCGATTTCCGTTGCGTTGATTGTCGGCGGCATCGTGCTGCTTTATTTCGGTGGCCAGTCGTTTCATTCGTTGAGTAACGACGTATCGCGCTTTTTCACCGGCTCGCCCACGAACAAGACTATCTGGCTGCTCGCGGGCGGCGTCGTGGCCACGCTCGCGGGAATGATCGGCCTTGCGCTGCCGTCATCCCGCCGATAAAACGCAAAACGCGCTCAGACGAGCGGCACTTCCGGTTTCGCGGCCGACCGCGTGCCTGGCAACGGCACGTTGCTCGCACCGTGATACGTGTAGACGAGCGAGAATTTCACCTTATCGCTGAGGTTTTTGCCCGCCGAATGCAGCGTATTGCAGTGGAAGAACACGACATCGCCGGGTTCGAGCGCGGGCGAAACCGCCGTGCGGATCAGCGCGGCGTTTTCGGGCAGGTCGGAGCGGAAGAATTTCGCTTCATCGAAGCGGTCGGACGTGAACGGCAGCTTGTGCGAGCCCGGCACGAACCAGAGCGCGCCGTTGTCGACGGTTTCATCGCCGATTGCGAGCCATGTCGAAACCAGATCGTCGCGCTCGAAGCCCCAGTAACGCACGTCGCGATGCCAGCCGGTGAGGCTGCCGTAAGCGGGATGCTTCGTCATCACGCAGTTGTGATGCGCACGCGAAAGGTACGGCGTCTCGCCGAAGTACAACTCCATCCAGCCGCGAATCTCGGGCGATGTCGCGAACTCGGCGAAGAGCGGATCACGCACGTAGGCGTCAAGCAGACGGCGCACGGTGTGTCCGCCGGGCGCGTCCCGGGAATCGGGCGCGCCGGGGTATTTCAGATCGGCTTCGAATTCGAGCGGCGTCGCCGCCTCCGCCAACTGGCGGCGCGCAACTTCGCGTAACGCTTGGCAGCGCGCTTCAGGCACCAGCCCCTTGACGACGACGAAGCCCGTCTCGCGCAATTCGCGCACTTGTTCTGATTTCGATTGAAGCGGATTGTGTTCGGACATTTCAGTTCTTACCTCGACGGCTTCACGTGACTTCATTCAACCATCGCAATACCCGGCATCCGGGCGAATAGCACGATTGTAAATCTCACGCGCGGCTAAAGCCCGTTCGGCCTGCGCTTTAACGGCGCGACCGGCGTTTCGTCCGGCATTCAGCAGGGAAAACGCGGACTTACCGGAGTAATAATGGTCCTGTACATTGCCTGCATCAATTCGGTGCAACTTCCGCAGGCTCGTTGGATCGAATCCGTTGATCGCTATTTTTAAGACGACTATCGTCGAGTTGCCTACATGCAACCGACTCTTCCCGATATGAACCACCGAATCGCTTCCGGCCTGACCCGAGTTGCTTCACACGCCGCGCGCCCGGCCCGACGCGGCGTGGTTCGCGCACTGCGCCACCATTCCGCGCGCACTCAGGCGCTCGCGGAACAGCTCATGCACGTGCATCCGGTCGTTGGCATTCGCTCGTGGTTTCGCGGCTTCTTCTTCAATCTTCGGGCGCGCACGGCATCGCGCAAGGTGTCGTTGAGAGCGCTGCTGCGCCGTCCGATGCAAGCCCGCGCGCCCGCACTGCCGAAGCCTCAGGCGGCGGCGCATACGAGCCGCCGTCCGCGACGTATTTCCGCTAGCAGCGCGGGTTGGTATGCATTCGCGGCACGCTGAAGGCCCGCACGGCGGGCTTCGATAAAAGCGACGCACAAAAAAACCGGCAAGCGCGATGCTTGCCGGTTTTCGTTTTGCCTGCCGAACCAATACGACGCTTTATGCGACGCTCGCGACCGGTTCCGTGCCCGCGGCTTCCGCGAGCGTGAGAGCCTTGTCGGTGGCTTCCCACGTGAATTCCGGCTCTTCGCGGCCGAAGTGGCCATAAGCCGCCGACTTCTCGTAGATCGGACGCAGCAGATCCAGCATCTGAATGATGCCCTTCGGACGCAGGTCGAAGTGTTCGAGCACGAGCTTCGTGATCTCGGCATCCGACACGCGGCCCGTGCCGAACGTGTTGACCATGACCGAAGTCGGGCGCGCCACGCCAATAGCGTACGACACCTGAATCAGGCAACGCGAGGCCAGGCCCGCTGCCACGATGTTCTTCGCGACATAGCGGCCGGCGTAGGCAGCCGAGCGGTCGACCTTGGACGGGTCCTTACCCGAAAACGCGCCGCCGCCGTGCGGGGCCGCGCCGCCGTAGGTATCGACGATAATCTTGCGGCCCGTCAGACCGCAGTCGCCTTGCGGACCGCCGATGACGAAGCGGCCCGTGGGATTCACCAGGAACTTGATGTCGCCCTTGATGAGATCCGCCGGCAACGTCGGCTTGATGACTTCCTCGATCACGGCTTCGCGCAGGTCCGAGAGATCGATGTCCGGTGCGTGCTGCGTGGAAAGCACGACGGTGTCGATGGAATGCGGACGGCCATCGACATAACGCACGGTGACTTGCGACTTCGCGTCCGGACGCAGCCACGGCAGACGGCCGTCGCGACGCAGGTTCGCCTGACGCTCGACCAGACGATGCGAAAGGTGGATAGGCAGCGGCATGAGTTCGGGCGTTTCATCGCATGCGTAGCCGAACATCAGGCCCTGGTCGCCCGCGCCTTGATCGAGGTTGTTGTCGTGCGCCTTGTTCACGCCTTGCGCGATATCCGGCGACTGCTTGTCGTAAGCGACGAGCACCGCGCAGCCGCGATAGTCGATACCGTAGTCGGTGTTGTCGTAGCCAATGCGCTTGATGGTGTCGCGCGCAACCTGGATGTAGTCGACATTGGCCGTCGTGGTGATTTCGCCCGCGAGGACGACGAGGCCGGTGTTACAGAGCGTTTCCGCTGCGACGCGCGAGTATTTGTCCTGACTCAGGATAGCGTCGAGGATGGCGTCGGAGATTTGATCGGCGACCTTGTCCGGGTGGCCTTCGGAAACGGATTCGGATGTAAACAGATAGTCGTTCGACACGCTTCAGACTCCAATTAAAGTACGTTGTGGTTTGCTCACGTAGCCGACTTCGTTCGGAGTCTGAAGCGGCGACGCTTTAGCGGATGTCATTAAACTCCAGCCCTTCTCCACAGATTGCATGAAGGCCGGCCGGCTTCGCCCCGCAAGTTGTCCATTAACTCGGCGAAGGTCTTATTATACCGGTTTCCCGTGTTTTTACTGAGCCGAACGCTTGTCCCCATTCGTCCCGAAACAATCTTCTGTCCATAGTTCACCTCCGTCTGTTCGCTGGAGCACCTCATGTTAGGGCGCATTGGCGTGGCGCTCGCCTTCGGCTTTCTCAAGTTTCTGGCGCTCATCCCTTACGGCATCACGGCACGTTTCGGCGACGGACTCGGCTGGCTGCTCTATCAGATCCCGAGCAGACGCAAGCGCATCGTACATACGAACCTCGCGCTCTGCTTTCCGGACTGGTCGCCCGAGCGCCGCGAGGAAGTCGCGCAGCAGCATTTCCGCCACGCCATCCGCAGTTATGTGGAGCGCAGCGTGCAGTGGTTCGGCTCGGCCAAGAAGCTCGAAAAACTGATCGAGGTGGACAGCGCCGTCGATCTCTCCGACCCGAACCTGCCGCCCACGCTATTTCTCGGCCTGCATTTCGTCGGCATCGAGGCGGGATCGATCTTTCTGAACTACTCGCTGCATCGGCAATGCGGGTCGCTGTATCAACCGTTCTCGAATCCGCAGGTCGAGGAAATCGCGAAAGCGCAGCGCGCCCGCTTCGGCGCGGACATGGCGAGCCGTGCGGACAGCGCGCGTATCGTGCTGCGCTGGCTGCGCGACCGCAAACCGGTGATGCTCGGCGCGGACATGGACTACGGCATGCGCAATTCCACCTTCGTGCCGTTCTTCGGCATTCAGGCGTGTACGTTGACGGCCGTCGGCCGGCTGGCGAAAGCGGGCAAGGCGCAAGTGGTGCCGTTCATCGGCGAGGTGCTGCCGAACTACAAGGGATATCGGCTGAAGATTTTCGAGCCGTGGCAGAACTACCCCACTGGCGACGACGAAGCCGACGCGCGCCGCATGAACGAATTCCTCGAAGAGCAGATTCCGCACATACCGGAGCAGTATTACTGGGTGCACAAGCGTTTCAAAACGCGTCCGCCGGGCGAGCCGGGCTTCTATTGAGCGCGCATGGCGCCGTGGTGGCGCAGATCGTCGCGAAACGTCATGAAACGTGACGGTGAGGCTCACATACAATAGCGCCATGAAACTCAAATTCACCAAGATGCAAGGCGCGGGCAACGACTTCGTCGTGCTCGACGGCTACACGCAGGCGCTCGATCTGAGCGCGCAACAAGTGCGTGCGCTCGCCGACCGTCATTTCGGCGTGGGCGCGGACCAGTTGCTGCTGGTGGAAAAGCCGACCATCGAGGGCGTCGATTTCAAATACCGCATCTTCAATTGCGACGGCGGCGAGGTCGAACATTGCGGCAACGGCGCGCGCTGCTTCGTGAAGTTCGTGCGCGACCGCAAGCTGACCGACGCCGCCACCGTGCGCGTGGAGGTGCAAAACGGCGTCATCACGCTGACCATGCAAGCCAATGGCGAAGTGACGGTCGACATGAGTACGCCGGTGTTTCATGCGCCCGAAGTGCCTTTCGACGCACACGGTCTCGAAGGCCGCAACGAAGGCAACGACACGCTCTGGCCGCTCGATCTGAACGGCTACGCGAATGAACCGCGCTGGATTTCCGTCGTCTCGATGGGCAATCCGCACGCCGTGCAGATCGTGGATGACGTGGAAGCGTATCCCGTGCTCGTCGAAGGTCCGCTGATCGAGCGTCACGCGCGCTTTCCGAAGCGCGTCAACGCGGGCTTCATGCAGATCGTCGATCGTCATTCGGTCAAGCTGCGCGTCTACGAACGCGGCGCGGGCGAAACGCTCGCGTGCGGCACGGGCGCGTGCGCGGCGGTGGCGGCAGGCATCCGGCGCGGCGTGCTCGACACGCCGGTGCGCGTCGAGACGCACGGCGGCACGCTCACCATCGGCTGGGACGGCGCACGCGACGAATCCGCGCCACTTTTCATGGCCGGACCCGCCGCGACGGTTTTCGAAGGCGAGATCGACCTCGACCGCATCGCCGGCTGAGTTTGCATACGCATCGCATCATTACGACCATCGACCATGAATCCACGCGAAGTCGCCGATTATCTGCTCGACAACCCCGATTTCTTCACCGAGCACGCTGAACTGCTCGGCACGATCCGGTTGTCCAATCCGCATGGCAAATCCGCCGTGTCGCTGCAGGAACGCCAGATGGAAATGCTGCGCGACAAGAACAAGCAACTCGAACGGCGCCTCGCCGAACTGCTGCGCTACGGCCACGAAAACGACAGCATCTCGACGAAGTTCAACCGCTGGACCGTGCGCGTGATCGCGCAGCGCGATCCATACGCGTTGCCCTCGACCATCAGTCGCGGCCTGTGCGAAGTCTTCGACGTTCCGCACGCCGCGCTGCGCGTCTGGGATGTCGACGAAGGGTATCGCCAGGCCGACTTCGCGCGTCAGGTCGGCGAGGAAGTGCGCATCTTCGCGAACAATCTGGAAGTGCCGTATTGCGGCGCGAACAGCGGCTTCGCGGCGGCGCAGTGGCTTGGCGCGCCGAACTCGGCGTCGGCTACGACCGTTGCCGGAGAAGGCGCCGCGCAGCGCAAGATCGAATCGATCTCGCTCATCGCCCTGCGCGATCCGCAAGCCGGTCCGGATGCGCCCACCTTCGGCCTGCTCGTCATGGGCTCGCCCGATCCGCGCCGCTTTCACGACGGCATGGCGACCGACTTCCTCACGCAGATCGGCGCATTGGCCAGCGCGGCTTTGAGCCGTCTGATGCCTTACTGAGATCGCCATGGACGCCGCCGAAGCCATCGCCACGTATCTTTCGATGCTCGAACACGAGCGGCGTCTGTCCGAACACACTTTGCGTGGCTACACGTACGAACTGAGCGAACTGCGCGCGCTCGCCAAAGACCGTCCGCTCGAATCACTGACCGCGCTCGATATGCGCGGCGCGGTGGTCAGGGCGCATTCGGCGGGGCTGTCGTCGCGCTCCATCGCGCATCGGCTGTCGGCGTGGCGGGCGTTTTATCGATGGTTCGCGCAGCAAGTCGACATGCCCGCGAATCCAGTGGCGACCATTCGCGCGCCCAAGCGCGAGAAGAGCTTGCCGAAGGCGCTTTCCGTCGATGACGCCATGGCGCTCATGGACGCGCCCCAGGCCAGCACAACCGAAGCCGCGCGCGATCACGCGATTCTCGAACTCTTCTATTCGTCCGGCTTGCGGCTCGCCGAACTGGTCGGGCTGGACGTGCATTTCGTCGAGACCGCCGAATACCGCTCGCAAGGCTGGCTCAATCTCGCGCACGAGGAAGTGACGGTGCTCGGCAAGGGCAACCGGCGGCGTTCGGTTCCAGTCGGACGCAAGGCAGTCGATGCCTTGCGCGCGTGGATCGCGGTACGCGGCGAATTCGTCAAGCACGACCCGCACGCGCTTTTCATTTCGGTGCGCGGCAACCGCATGGCACCCGGCGTGGTGCGCGAGCGCGTGAAGCGCATGGCGCTCCTCGCGGGCATTCCGTCGAACGTACATCCGCACGTGTTGCGGCATTCGTTCGCCACGCATGTTCTGCAATCGAGCGGCGACCTGCGCGCCGTGCAGGAGTTGCTCGGTCACGCGAGCATCACGGCCACGCAGGTCTATACATCGCTGGATTTTCAGCATCTCGCTCGCGTCTACGATTCAGCGCACCCGCGCGCGAAGAAGCGCGATTAACCTGCGGGCGCTTGCATGAGCGCCCGCGCCTGACATTCTCATGCATACCATCACGCTCAAACTGGCGAAGGACAGGTCGCTCGTTCGCCGCCATCCGTGGATTTACGCCAACGCCATCGCGCGGATCGACGGCAATCCCGCGCCTGGCGCGACCGTCGCCGTGCGCGCGGCCGACGGCCGCTTTCTGGCGCGCGCGTCGTATAGCCCGCATTCGCAGATTCGCGCGCGCGTCTGGTCTTTCGACGAAGCCGAACCTGTCGATCACGCGTTCTTCAAGCGTCGCGTGCAGCGCGCGGTCGCGCATCGGCAGACGATGGTGCGCGATACCGGCGCCACGCGTCTCATTTTCGGTGAAGCGGACGGCTTGCCCGGCTTGATCGTCGATTACTACGTCGCCGACGAAGGCGCGCGCGCGCAACTCGTTTGCCAGTTCATGGCGACGGGCGTCGAAGCTTGGAAAGAGGCGATCGTGCAGGCGCTCATCGACGCCACCGGCTGTCCGAACGTCTACGAACGCTCGGATGTGTCGATTCGCCAGAAGGAAGGGCTCGAGCAAACCACCGGCGTGCTCGCCGGCGACGCGCCGCCCGAGACGCTCATCACGAACGAATGCGGCGTGCGCTATCACGTCGATGTCATGCACGGCCACAAGACAGGCTTCTATGTCGATCAGCGCGACAACCGCGTGCTGGTTCAACAAAACGCGGAAGGCCGCGAAGTGCTCAACTGCTTTTGCTACACGGGCGGCTTTTCGCTCGCGGCGCTCAAGGGCGGCGCCACGCGCGTGGTGTCCGTCGATTCGTCCGGCGACGCGCTCGCCCTGGCGCGCGCCAACGTCACGGCAAACGGCTTCGACGCCGAACGCGCCGAATGGCTCGACGCCGACGCGTTCAAGACCTTGCGCCGTCTTTACGACGACGGCCGGCGCTTCGACCTGATCGTGCTCGATCCGCCGAAGTTCGCGCCGTCGAAGGAAAGCGTCGAGCGCGCCGCGCGCGCTTACAAGGACATCAACCTCAGCGGTTTCAAGCTGCTGCGTCCGGGCGGGCTGCTCTTCACGTATTCGTGTTCCGGCGCGATCGATTCGGACCTCTTCCAGAAGATCGTCGCGGGCGCGGCGTCGGACGCGCGTGTCGATGCGCGCATCCTCAAGCGGCTCGGCGCGGGCGTCGATCACCCTTTGCTGACGGCTTTTCCCGAAGGCGAATACCTGAAAGGGCTGCTGTTGCAAATTGCGTGAGCGCCCTTATCTAGCGGCCACGTAACCGGGTCGCACGGAGCACCGGTTCGGCAAATATGTTTCAATATTCGACTCATTGCGCCTGCCGCGGCCCGCGCAATCCCCGAACACAGACAAGGACACAGGCGACACCATGATTCCCGTAACCATCCTGACCGGCTTTCTGGGTAGCGGCAAAACCACGCTGCTCAAGCGCATTTTGAACGAGCAGCACGGCATGAAGATCGCCGTGATCGAGAACGAGTTCGGCGAAGAGAACATCGACAACGAAATCCTCGTGCAGGAAACGAACGAGCAGATCATCCAGATGAGCAACGGCTGCATCTGCTGCACGATTCGCGGCGATCTGGCGCGCGCGCTGGAAGACCTCGCTAACCGCAAGAAGGCGGGGACGCTCGATTTCGACCGCGTGGTGATCGAAACGACGGGTCTCGCGAATCCGGGCCCCGTGGCGCAGACGTTTTTCATGGACAACACGGTCGCCGACGAATTCCTGCTCGACGCGATCATCACCCTCGTCGATGCAAAACACGCGAACGCGCAGCTCGACCAGCACGAAGTGGTGCAGCGGCAGGTCGGTTTCGCGGACCGCCTGTTCATCACCAAGTCCGATCTCGTCGATGCCGCCGCGCTCGAAGCGCTCAAGCATCGCCTGCTGCACATGAACCCGCGCGCGGCCATTCGCGTCGTCAATTTCGGCGATGCGGACATCAAGGAAATCTTCGACCTGCGCGGCTTCAATCTGAATTCGAAGCTCGAGATCGACCCGGATTTCCTCGCGGAAGACGACCACGACCACGACCACGATCACGGCCATGACCACGCGCACGATCACGGCGACGACCACGATCACGCCACTTGCGGTCACGATCATAGCCACGACCATGAGCATCATCATCACCATCACGCGCATCACGACGACAAGATCAAGTCGTTCGTTTATCGCAGCGACAAGCCGTTCGATCCGAACCGCCTCGAAGACTTCCTGGGCGGCATCCTGCAGATCTACGGCGAGCGTCTGTTGCGCTACAAGGGCGTGCTCTATATGAAGGGCGTGGATCGCAAGGTCGTGTTCCAGGGCGTGCATCAGATGATGGGCAGCGACCTCGCCAGCAAGTGGATGCCGATCGAGAAGAAGAACAGCAAGATGGTGTTCATCGGTATCGAGTTGCCGAAGGATCTGATTTTCGACGGCCTCGACGCCTGCCTCGTCAAATAGATTGGCATGCATATCGCTTGATAGCCGCGGTTCCCGTCTTCAGGAAGCGTGCGCGAAAAGCTGGAAACGCCGCCGCGGCCTATCGCGCGCGGCGTTTTTCGTAGCGTGACTTTCGTGCGGCGTGTGTAGTCGCGACCACGAAGCAGCATCGCTTTTTGTACGTCCACGCGTTATATTTTTGAAATTCCGACATAAATTGACAGGGTTTTCTCGTTGTCGTCGGAAATTGCGGTTCAGTTACAATACAGCCCCACTGGAGAAGGGCAAATCCGTTTGGCGCATGGCTTGAAGTCACATCTGAGCCTTACGCTGTCGGATGTCAGGAGAAGGGATGGCCTGTTTTGCGTTATCTCGATTTAGCGGGGGAAGGCGAATCGAAACAACGCAGGAAGGCCCGGAACGCGGACATGCGAAAAAATGCCCCGCGTACCGGACACATCCGTAATCGGTTTCCAGAGGAGTTCGGCCCCGCATCGACGTGTCGCGTGATGCCATGACGCTGCATGCGGGTAATGTAGTCGGGGCGTTGCGGAAGACTTCGCCTTACATTGAAGAAGCAAGCAGATGACAACGAAACTCTTGACCGAAGCCGAAATCCTGAAGATGAGCGAGAAGGACTACATGAACGAGGAACAGCTCGCCTTCTTCAAGAACCGGCTCGAACAGTTGCAAGCCGACATTCTCAAGAATGCCGGACAGACGACCGAGAACCTGCGGGAAACGGTGATCGTGCCGGACCCGGCGGATCGCGCGACCATCGAGGAAGAGCATGCACTGGAACTGCGCACGCGTGACCGCGAACGCAAGCTCCTGAAGAAAGTGCAGCAGTCGCTCGCGCGCATCGAGTCCGGCGATTACGGCTGGTGCGAGGAAACCGGCGAGCCGATCGGCATTCCGCGTCTCATCGCGCGCCCGACCGCCACGCTCTCGCTCGAGGCACAGGAACGCCGCGAACTGCGTCAGAAGCTGTTCGGCGACTGAAGCGCGTCTCTCTCGGCGAACGTCGCGGGGCCGCCCGCCACGGGGAAGACGCCGCCGCGAAATTCGCGTGTTCGAACGCTCCGGTACACGCAAGGCACACGCATCCGCGTGTGCCTTTTTGTTTGCGCGGCGCGTCCTGCGCATCGCGTGTCTTGATAAATTCCCCATCGCCCTAAAATGAATCCGACGCGCCCGTTCACGACGACGGCGCGTGCGCGGCGCCGGACGCTCGTCTTTTCGAGTCGGGCGGAACCCCGCGCCGTGCACTCCATCGAATTCTCGACTGCGTGGCGGTTCTTTAGATCGAGCCGCCCGCGTCCTTCGTTTTCTCAAGGAACGCACATGGAACAATTTCACGGCACGACCATCGTCTCCGTGCGAAGCGGCGGCAAAGTCGCGTTGGGCGGCGATGGTCAGGTGACGCTCGGCAATATCGTCATGAAAGGCGGCGCGAAGAAAGTGCGCCGTATCTATGGCGGCAAGGTGCTGGTCGGCTTCGCCGGCGGCACGGCCGACGCGTTCTCACTGCTCGACCGCTTCGAAGCGAAGCTGGAAAAGCATCAGGGCAATCTCACGCGCGCAGCCGTCGAACTCGCCAAGGACTGGCGCACCGACCGCATGCTGCGACGTCTCGAAGCCATGCTGATTGCCGCCGACGCGCAAGCCACGCTCGTCATCACCGGCAACGGCGACGTGCTCGATCCCGAAAACGGCATCTGCGCCATCGGCTCGGGCGGCGCGTACGCGCAAGCCGCGGCACAGGCACTCGCCGAAAACACCGAACTCTCTCCGCGCGAAATCGTCGAGAAGGCGCTGACCATCGCCGGCGACATGTGCATCTACACCAATCACAATCGCGTCATCGAGACGATCGAGTAAGCGCACGCGCGCAAAGGACCAACGATGACCACCATGACTCCCGCCGAAATCGTCTCGGAACTCGACAAACACATTATCGGCCAGGGCCGCGCGAAGAAAGCGGTCGCGGTCGCGCTGCGCAATCGCTGGCGCCGTCAGCAAGTCGCCGAGCCGCTGCGTCAGGAAATCACGCCGAAGAACATTTTGATGATCGGGCCGACGGGCGTCGGCAAGACCGAGATCGCGCGACGTCTCGCGAAGCTCGCGGACGCGCCGTTCATCAAGATCGAAGCGACCAAGTTCACCGAAGTGGGCTACGTCGGCCGCGACGTGGACAGCATCGTGCGCGATCTGATCGAGATTTCGGTGAAGCAGACGCGCGAATCCGAGATGAAGAAAGTCCGCACGAAAGCCGAGGATCGCGCCGAAGACCGCATTCTCGATATTCTGCTGCCGAGCGCGCGGCCGGTTGGCTTCGGCGCGTCGAGCGCGGCGGAATCGGCCGAGGACAGCAACAACGTCACGCGTCAGACCTTCCGCAAACGGCTGCGTGAAGGCGCGCTCGACGACAAGGAAATCGAACTCGATGTCGAACAGCCGCAAGTCGGCATGGACATCATGGGTCCGCCGGGCATGGAAGACATGACCGAGCAGATTCGTTCGATGTTCGCGAACATCGGCGGCGGCAAGAAGACGCGCCGCAAGGTGAAGGTGAAGGAAGCGCTCAAGCTGCTCACCGACGAGGAAGCCGGGAAGATGCTCAACGACGAAGAGGTCAAGAGCCGCGCGGTGCAGAACGTCGAGCAAAACGGCATCGTGTTTCTGGACGAGATCGACAAGATCGCGTCGCGCAGCGAAACCGGCGGCGCGGAAGTGTCGCGCGCAGGCGTGCAGCGCGATCTGCTGCCGCTCGTCGAAGGCACGACCATCAACACGAAATACGGGATGATCAAGACAGATCACATTCTGTTTATCGCGAGTGGCGCGTTCCATCTGGCCAAGCCGAGCGATCTGATTCCCGAACTGCAAGGGCGTTTTCCCATTCGCGTCGAGCTGGATTCGTTGTCCGTGCAGGACTTCGAGTCGATCCTGAATTCCACCGATGCAAGTCTCGTCAAGCAATACAAGGCGCTGCTCGCGACCGAAGGCGTGGAACTCGATTTCGCCGATGACGGCATCCGGCGTCTCGCCGAAGTCGCGTTCTCGGTGAACGAGAAGACGGAGAACATCGGCGCGCGGCGGCTTTACACGGTGATCGAAAAGTTGCTGGAGGAAGTGTCGTTCGCGGCGGGGAACCACGCGGGCACGCCGGTGCGAATCGACGCGGCGTATGTGGATCGCGCACTGAACGACGTGGCGCAGGATGAGGATCTTTCTCGCTACGTGCTGTGATGTAGCTCGGTGAAAACGAACCGGGCGAGCTTCAGACGCCCGGTTTTTTTACGCCCGAAAGCCACGCGGCGCGCGGCATCGCCAAAAACGACAGACGAAAAAAAGCCCGCCTAGTTGGCGGGCTGAATCCATATCAGGAGGAGACATGGAGGAGACAGTTCCAATACTACACAGCCACTTGATGCGACGCAATAGTTTTTTTAGTAAAAACCCCTATGGCGCCGAAGTGTGGCATCTGTGCGTCACAATTCTGAAATTGCTGGACGCGGCGCGCGATGACAGCGCAAGAAACGGCGCGTAACCTTTCTCACAGGGCCTTACAGTGGATTCACGCCCTTCCACTGGAGCAGCCATGAACATCGCGGAAACCTTTCAGATCGTCCCTGATTTCGATACCGACGCCGGCCGCTGGCAAGCCGTGGTCGATCGCGACGCGCGCGCCGACGGCGCTTTTTTCTTCGCGGTGCGCACCACGGGCGTATTCTGCCGTCCGTCGTGCGCGTCGCGGGCGCCGCGACGCGAGAACGTCGAATTCTTCCAGACGACGGATGCCGCCGCCGAAGCGGGTTATCGGCCATGCAAGCGTTGCCAGCCGACCGGCCTGCCGCGCGAACTCGCGATTGTCGAGCGCGCGTGCAAGGTACTCGACGCCGATCCACAGCGGCGCCTGACGCTCGCGCAACTGAGCGACGCCGTGCACGTCAGCCCGTTTCATTTGCAGCGCTTGTTTTCGCGCATCGTCGGCGTATCGCCGCGGCAGTATCAGGCGGCGAGGCGCGCAGGCGTGCTGCGTGAAGCCTTGCAGCACGGCCGGGACGTCACCCGCGCGACCAACGACGCCGGTTTCGGCTCGCCTTCGCGTCTGTACGACGCCGTTCCCGCCGAACTCGGCATGACGCCATCGGCCTACAAGCGCCGTGGCGCGGGCTCGACCGTGCGCTATACGACGGCCGACACGCCGCTCGGCGTCGTGTTGGTCGCGGCAACCGACAAGGGCATCTGCAAGATCGCTTTCGGCGACGATGGCCGCGCACTCATCGATCAATTGGCGGTGGAATTCGCCATGGCCGAGCGAATCGAGGATGCCACGCGACTGGAGCCGTTCGTCGCGCAAGTTCTGGCCTACGTGCAGGGCACGCGCGAACGTTTCGATTTGCCGCTCGACATCGGCGCCACGGCGTTTCAAGGGCGCGTCTGGGAAGCGTTGCGCAACATTCCCTACGGGCAGACGCGCACCTATTCCGAGATCGCCGAAGCGCTCGGCGCGCCGCGCGCGGTGCGGGCGGTGGCGAACGCGTGCGCGTCGAATCCGGTGGCGCTCGCGATTCCCTGCCATCGCGTGATTGGCAAGGACGGCGCGATCACGGGGTATCGCTGGGGCGTGACGCGCAAGGAGGCCTTTCTCGATACCGAACGCGCGCAAAGGGACGCGAAGTCCTGAGCGCGGCCCTCGCAAACCCCGGAAATCCCCGCAAACGCCCGCCGCCATTGGGCCCAAGCACGTCGAACACCGAGATGTTAAAGTGCCCGCTACCCGAAAATAAGACCGGGCGCGAAACACCTGCGCTCCTCGCTCAACGGCTTCAATGGCAAACCAGCAATCCGCTCACCCCAAGGCCGGCGCCTATCAGCGCCGGCTCGCCGCGCTCGCGTCCGGACCGCACGCCAACGCGTTGCGTCAAGGCTTGCGCGGCATCGAGAAAGAAAGCCTGCGCGTAACGCCCGAAGGCAAGCTCGCGACGACGCCGCATCCGCGTTCGTTCGGCTCGGCGCTGACGCATCCGCTCATCACGACCGACTATTCGGAAGCGCTCGTCGAACTCATCACGCCGGCGGAAACGGATATCACGCTGACGCTCGATCGTCTCGATCTGCTGCATCGTTTCGCCTACGCGCATCTCGGCGACGAGTTGCTGTGGAACGATTCGATGCCCTGTTCGCTGCCGCCGGAAGACGACATTCCGCTCGGGTTTTACGGCACGTCGAACATCGGTACGCTCAAGCACGTGTACCGGCGCGGGCTGGCGCTGCGCTACGGCCGCACGATGCAATGTATCGCGGGCATCCACTACAACTATTCGCTCGACGAAAACGTCTGGCGCGCGTGGCAAGCGCTCGATCCGTCGAGCACGCTCTCGGCGAAAGACTTCCAGTCGGAGCGTTATTTCGCGCTCATCCGCAATTTCAGGCGCACGAACTGGCTGCTGATGTATTTGTTCGGCGCATCGCCCGTGCTGAACCGGCGCTTTATCGAAGGCAAGGCGCATAGCCTGGAAGCGCTCGACGCGGACACGTTCTATCTGCCGCACGCCACCAGTCTGCGCATGAGCGATCTCGGCTACACGAACAACCCCGCGCAGGCGGATTTGCTGCCGAGTTACGACAATCTCGCCGCGTATGTCGACGTGCTCGCGAACGCCGTGAGCCAGCCGTATGCGCTTTATCAGGCCATCGGCACGCAGCGTAACGGCGAGTGGGTGCAGATCAACACCAACGTATTGCAGATCGAAAACGAGTTCTACTCGACCATTCGGCCTAAGCGCGTCACGCGTTCGGGCGAGCGTCCGCTGCATGCGCTGGCCGATCGCGGCGTGCAGTACATCGAAGTGCGTTGTCTGGATATCGATCCGTTCGAGCCGACCGGCATTTCCCTCGCCACTTCGCGCTTTCTCGACGCCTATCTGCTTTACTGCGCGCTCGAAGACAGCCCGTTGCTCTCGCGCGAAGCGAATCTCGAAGCGAACGGCAACTTCACCAAGGTATCGAAGGAAGGGCGCAAGCCAGGACTGACGCTCACGCGCGACGGCGCGTCCGTGTCGATGCAGCAATGGGCCGAGGAATTATTCGACGCCATTGCGCCGGTTGCGAAGATCCTCGATCAACTCGACGGCACGAACGACACCACGCGCGTGCTCGAAGCACTGCGGCCGCGCATTCGCGATGCATCGCTGACGCCTTCGGCACGCGTGCTTCAGACGATGCGCGACAAGCAGCAATCGTTCGATGCCTTCGCGCTCGACTTGAGCCGCCAGCATGCGGAGTTCTTCCGCGAGCGTCCGCTTTCGCCCGAAGAAGCAGGCGAGATGGCCGCGCTTGCCGCGAAGTCGCTGGAAGAGCAAGCCGAGATCGAACGCAATCAAACCGAAACGTTCGACGAATTCGTCACCGCGTATCGCGACTACAAGGCGGGCGCGCGCTGAACCGGCGCGTAGTTTTACCTTGCCCGCGCCTCGTGCGCGCGGCAAGCGTTACGCGTGTTTGAAACAACCCGAAACGCGCAGAAACGCCGCCCGGCGGGATCAGTCAAAATGATCAAGGACTTATCGACTAGCGGGGATGCAATGAGCACCAAATTACTGAAGGCCGCATCGGCGACGGCAGCGCTGGTTCTGCTCGCGAGCTGCACGAGCGAAGGCCAGGTCAGCAGTCAGACGATGGAGCAGGCCACCGCGCCGCTCACCTGCATGAGCAAGCTGGAATGCGACGCCTGGTGGGCGCGCGCGCAAGTCTGGGTGACGAATCATTCGGAGTACAAGCTTCAGGCAATCACGGATTCGATCATTCAGACGGCAGGACCGTCGAGCGGCAAGCGTGCGCTTGCTTACCAGATCACCAAGACGCCGAGCAACGAAGGCACGGCCACGATCGGTTTCGCCGCGCATTGCGACAGTCCGCTCGGCTGCCAACCGGGTCCGTGGCAAGCGGGCGCGGATTTCAAGCAGTTCGTGCGCAATGGCGCGACGCGCCCCGTGAGCGCAACGCCGCAAGCCGTGCAGACGAATCCGCAGCCTGTACCGCTCAATCTCGACAGCCAGCCGGGCCAGTCGGGCGAACCGCTCACGCCGCAATAGGCGTCAGTGTCCCGTCGTCGCCGACGCGCCTTTCCTCGGGCGCGTCAGCCAGACCATCGCGGCGAGCACGAGAAACGCATAGAAGGAAATGCGGAAGAAGTCGTTGGTCGACATCATGTACGCCTGCGCCGACACCACGCGGTCCAGTTGCGCCGTCAGTGCCTGCCCTGAAAGCCCCAGTCCCGACAGAAGGTCCGAATAAGCGGTCGTGCCCTGCGAATAGGCGCTCACCGACTCCGTGAGCACGGAATGATGGCGGATCATGTCGTTCTCCCAGAAGGTCGTGCTGACCGCCGTGCCTATCGCGCCCGACAAGGTCCGCAGAAAATTCGACAGCCCCGCCGCGCCCGCGAGCCGTTCGTCGGAGACGCTCGATAGCGTGATGGTCGTCATCGGCACGAAGAAGCACGCGACGCCAATGCCCTGAATCAGACGAGGAAAGATGATGTGGCTAAAGGGCGTATCGAGCGTGAAAGTCGAGTTCCAGTACGACACGAACGCAAACACGATAAACGCGAAGCTCGCGACCACGCGCAGATTCATGCGATGCATGTTTTGCCCGATCATCGGCGAGAGCACGAGCGCGAGTATGCCGACCGGCGCGGTTGCAAGACCCGCGAGCCACGGCGTAAAGCCGAGCACGGTTTGCAGCCACAGCGGCAACACCACGACCGAGCCGAAGAACGCGAGAAAGCCCAGCGAAGTGATCATCACGCCCATTGCGAAATTGCGGTCGCGGAACAGCGACAGGTCGATCACCGGTTCTTTTTCCGTCACTTCCCACGCGAACATGAACGCGAGCGATACCGCCGCGACGATCGCCAGCGTGACGATGAACGTCGAGTTGAACCAGTCGCGGTCCTTGCCGAGATCGAGCATCATCTGCAGGCTCGCGACGCCGATCACGAGCAAACTGAGCCCGACGGCGTCGATGCGCTGTCGCGTCGTCTTGGTCTCATGTCCGCGCAGGAGAAAGTACGCAATCGCCGCCGAAAAGATGCCGATCGGCACATTGATATAGAAGATCCACGGCCACGTGTAGTTGTCGGTGATATAGCCGCCCATCACGGGACCGAAAATTGGCGCGACGATGACAGTCATTGCCCACAAACCGAGCGCGAGTCCGCGTTTTTCCGGCGGATAGCTGCGCATGAGGATGGTTTGCGACAGCGGCACCATGGGGCCGGATACGAGGCCTTGCAGCAGCCGGAAGCCGATGAGCGATTCGAAGTTATGCGCGAAGCCGCAAAGCGCCGACGCCACGGAAAACAACAGCACGGAGATAGTGAACAGTTTCACTTCGCCGACGCGGCGCGCGAGCCAGCCGGTGAGCGGCACGGCGATCGCGGATGCAACCGAGTACGAGGAAATTACCCACGTGCCTTCGCTCGTCGCGACGCCCAGACTTCCTGAAATGGTCGGCACGGCGACATTGGCGATGGATGTGTCGAGCACTTCCATGAAGGTGCCGAGCGCCAAGCCCATTGTCAGCAAGGCGAGGATGCCGCCCGTGAGCGGACGCGGCGCGGGCGTGGCGGGTTCGGCAGTCGCGGTCGTCGACATATCTTTTCTCTTATGCGTTCGAAAGTCCGTGCCGCGGCATTCTCTGCCCAGACAGCAAAATGCGCGGCTTTTGGCGGCTACGTTGCCGCTGCTTGGTCACTCCTCGGCGTCTTCCACACATCCGACGCAACCTGCGCGGCCAGCACCAGGCGAATTGCCGATGATGCGCGCTAGCATCGACGTCAGAAGATCGAGTTCGGCCCGGCTGAAGCCTTCCAACTGCTCGTTCAGCACCGCAGCGCCAAGCGCGGGCAGTTGCGCGGCGGCGGCGCGGCCACGGTCCGTCAGATTCAGTTCGACGATGCGCCGGTCCGCGTCGCTACGCGTGCGGCCGATGAATCCCTTCTTCTCCAGCCGGTCCAGCATGCGCGTCATGGAACCGCTGTCGTAAGACATCTCGCGCGACAGTTCCAGCGGCGTGCGCGCTCGACCCGCTGCCAGGAAAAGCAGCGCGCCGATTTGCTGCGACGTCAGATCGAGCGGCCGCAGCGCTTCGTCAGTTCGCGCGATCAACACGTTGCGAGCCTTCGCAAGGTAGTAGCCGAGGCTAATGTCGAGTTGAATCGTGGCCGGATCGTAAAGCGGTTCGCTGGTCATTCGACGGTCCGTGGGACGACGCGCAAAGCTATGCGACGTCCCGGAAAAGCAACATTCCGAAAAAAGCAATCGGTAGTATCTTGAAAACTACTTGCATAGTCAATATTATTTAAGGCACCGAGTTACGCGCGACATGCGCCACCCGAGACCATGTTCTGATCGCCCGATGCGTCGTTCGCGACGCCCCAAGGACCCTTCGATGACCCGCTTTGCCCGCACCGCCGGCCGACGTTTCGGCCAAGTCAGCAGCTCGATCGCCAACGCATCCCGTCAGTTCGTCCCGCCGAATCTGAACTCGTGGAAATTCGCGTTGTATCTGATCGTGTTCCTGATGCCGGGCGGTTCGTTCATCGTGCTGGCCATGGGATGGTTCGAGAATCGGCAGCGGCGTAAGACTGAAAAGCCCGCGCGTGCATCCAACCGCACCTTGCTTCCCGCGCCGTGCGCTTGCTCCAGTAGCGGCGGAGCAGGCGGCGCCTGAAGCGCGTAACGCGTCGTAACCGATTTCCGCTGCCGCGTAACACCCACCTTACGCCGAAGCCGTTACCCTAACGTCTGCCTGACGCTCGCGCGCAAGTCCCACGACCGGCTTCGCGAGCGTTCCGTTACCATCTCGGCAGTCGCATTCGTCGTATCGGACGAAGCGCCGCCGACAGGAATTTCGAAAGCAGATGCCGTCTCGCCTCGCTGTTTCATCCTCGCTGCGCCTTTCCGCCACTGCGCTTGCGGCCACGCTGGCGTTGTCCTTCGCCGGTTGCGCGGTCGGTCCCGACTATCAGCGCCCGTCCACGGCAATGCCCGCGTCCTATAAGGAAGCGCCCGAAGGCTGGAAAGTCGCGCAACCCGCCGATCAGACCGATCGCGGAACGTGGTGGACCATTTACGACGACGCAACGCTCAACGACCTCGAAGCGCGGCTGAATCAGTCGAACCAGACGGTTGCGCAATATGCGGCGGCTTATCGGCAGGCGCGGGCGCTCGTCGGCGAGGCGCGCGCGGCATATTTCCCGACCATCGGTGCGTCGGCTTCGGGGTCGCGCTCTGGGCAAGGTGCGGGCACGCGTTCCACGAGCACCTCTACGTTCGGCAACAGTTCCAGCACTGTCGGCAACAGCTTCAGCGCATCGCTCGATGCCACTTGGGAGCCTGATCTCTGGGGCAGCGTGAGCCGCACGGTATCGGCGCAGAAGGCCGGCCAGCAGGGCGCGGCAGCCGATCTCGCGAACGCGCGTCTGTCCGCGCAAGGCACGCTCGCGCAGACCTACTTCCAGTTGCGCTCGCTCGACGCGCAACAACGGCTTCTGGACGATACCGTCGCCGCTTATCAGCAGTCGCTGAAGCTCACGCAGAATCAGTATGGGCAAGGAATCGTCGCGCGCTCGGACGTGATTCAGGCGCAGACGCAGTTGCAGTCGGCGCAGGCATCGGCAATCGATAACGGCGTCGCGCGCGCGCAGTACGAGCATGCCATCGCCGTGCTTATCGGCGAGGCGGCTTCGACCTTCTCGCTGGCGCAGATGCCGCTCGATGCCACGCCGCCGACCGTGCCCGCGCAGATGCCATCCGCGATTCTCGAACGGCGGCCGGATATCGCATCGGCCGAACGGAAGGCTGCGGCGGCGAACGAACAGATCGGCGTGGAAATCGCGGCGTACTTTCCCACGCTCACGCTCTCCGCGCAGGGCGGCTTCGAAAGCTCGGTGTTGTCGCAATTGCTGCGCGCGCCGTCGCGTTTCTGGACGCTCGGCCCGGACATCGCCGCAACCATTTTCGATGGCGGTTTGCGCGCCGCCCGCACGGACGCCGCGCGTGCCGCTTACGACCAGAATGTCGCGACGTATCGGCAGACGGTGCTGACGGCGTTTCAGGATGTCGAAGACAATCTCGCTTCGCTGCGCATTCTCGAGAAGGAAGTCGTCGTGCAGCAGCAGGCGGTGGAGTCGGCGCAGCAGGCGCTCGCGATCATCAACAATCAGTACAAGGCGGGGACGGTCGCGTTCATCAACGTGCTGACCGCGCAAACCACGGCGTTCACGGCGCAGCAGAAGCTGGCGAATATCGCGGGACAGCGGATGGTCTCGTCGGTGGGATTAGTGAAGGCGCTAGGCGGCGGGTGGGATGTCGCGCAGATGGATCAGGAAACGGGGGCGGTGCAGCCGCCAGCTTCGGCTTCGGCTTCGGCTTCGGCTTCGGCTTCGGCTTCGGCTTCGGCTTCGGCTTCGGCTTCGGCTTCGGCTTCGGCTTCGGCTTCGGCTTCGGCTTCCGATATCGTCAGTCAGACGCTATCGGCTAGCGACAAGCGCGCGTCAGCCGACTAAAACGCCCGTGCAAGCTCGAACGCATGCGTGTTGCCTGGTGCGCCGCGTTGCGGGCAAGCAAGCACAAGCCAGCTGAGTAAGAATCTCGCGAGCTCAAGCGGTGCGCTCAGTGCGCCTTCGTTGTTCAACGTGCGCGCACGAACCGCTCAATCCGAAGCGCCGTTGGAAAGACAACTTGCACAACCGCACCGGCACTAAAGACATCCGAAAGCCAGCACCGCCTCACCGCACCAAGGTCAGCGCCACCGTATCCTGATCCGTATGCCGGCCTAGCAGATTCAACAGTCCCGCCAGATTCTCGCGCTGCTCGGGCGCCGCCGTCGCGGTGCCGTTGAACGCCGTCGATCCCTGCGACACCGTGCCGTTTCCCTTCAGCAGGAGCGGGCCACGCGTAGTCGTGAGATCGATTTCCGCCGATTCACCCTGCGCCTGCAACGCCACCCGATACGACCCGAGCGGCTTCACCCGCGATACTCTCGACGACATGTCGTCAAGCGTGACGACCACCTGACCATACGCATTCCTGCCGAGCACGCGGAACTCGGTCCATGTGAGCCGCACCGAACCATCGAAGTTCAGCGTGTTGAACGGCGCGCCGAGCCCGGAAAGCAACGTAGCCGGCACGGCGATCCCGCCAGCCGAAAGAAACGCGCCGCGCGGCGTGGCATCGACGATCACGGCGTCGGGCATCGCTTCGCTCTGGCGCATGGTCATGTGAACGCGGCCCGTGAAAAGCGGCCAGAACGCCGTCGTCCACTCGATACGCCCCGGCAGCAGCGTCGCGCCGGAAACGTCGCCACCCGTCGCGAGCATGAGCGTGGCTGAACCGCGCCAGAGCGAACCCGCCGGATCGACGAGATTCACGCGGCCGCCCGTTACGCGCGCGAATTGCGGCGTGATCCAGGCGGCGGGCAGCATTACGAGCAGCGTGCCGGCGACCGACAAGATCATCACAAAAAAAGCCGGCAGCGCGTACCGGATTCGGCGAGTCCAATAGCTCATGTCACTTCACGCTCGCCGGTTGCAGCGATGCCGTCAGATCCACCTGGCCATCCGGCTGAAGCGCCGTGACATGCGCCTCCGACACTTGCACCTTGAACTGCTTGCGGGCGTCGTCGAGCCACAGCGTCCAGTTCGGAAACGACGTGTTCTTCAACTGAATCTGCACCGCCGCGCCGATCACCTGCACCTGCGTCGCCTGCATGCCGCTGTCCGCCAGCGACTTGGTGAGCGCATCGCGCAAGGCGCCGCCCGTCGGCGTCACGCTATCCGAATTGCCCGCGAGCGAGCGCGCCTCGTTGGCTTGCGCGGTCATCGTCGCGAGCTGGCGTTGCATGGCGGGCAGCGTGTCGCGCAAGCGGCCGCGTCCTTCGAAGGCAGGCGCCCACAGCACCAGATACACGAGCGCGAGGCCGAGAACCAGTCCGCCCCAGAACAGCAGCGCCTTTTCGCGTGCCGTGCGCGCCTCCCAAAACTCCCCGAGCGAACGTCCGAGTTCCGCTTTCATTGACCGCTCCTGATCGTCCACTTACCCGTGTTGCTGTCGATTGCACCGTTCAGCCCGTTCGCCGAAAGACGCCGGGAAAGATCGCCATCGACCTTCGTCTCCGGTTTGAACGTCACTTCGAGATGCCGATCGCGATAATCCAGCCCCGCGATGCCGTTCACCGGCACCGGCCCGAGCGAACGCGCGAGGCCATCGGCGAGTGTCAGAAAATCCGATGGCGACAGCTCGCCCGACGCCACGCGCAGACGATCGAGATTGCGCGTCATCTGATCGGGCGCGTCGAGCACGACGGTGGTTTTCGGGAAGGCGTTGAGCAGCAGCTCCGTCATCTGCGCGCTGATCGCGTCGCGCTGACGCGCAAGCTGAATCCACTGCACGTTGATCCCGATGATCGACACGACGATCGACGCCACCACGAGCGCGATCGGCACGCGCAGACGGCGCATCGTCGTGCGGTCGAGCCGCCACGGCTGCGCGGCGAACTCGAACTGGCACAGATCGAAGCGGCTCGCGAGCGCATTGCGTGCGAGCGACTCGAACGCGAGCGGCTCTGCGCCGACGATGCTCGCCGCCGCCCGCGACGATGCGAGACGCGGCTCGTCGCCCGGAAGATCGAGAAGCGAATACACGGTGACCGGCTGATCGCCCGCGAGAGCGTCGAGCGTTGCGGCTATGGAGTCGGACGGCAAGGCGAGTCCCTCGCCGAGCGCCGCGTGTTCGCCGCGCGCAATCGCCACTTCCATGCGCGGCGCGACAAGCGCGGCCGGCGCGGCCACTTCGCCGATCAGCGCGGGCGCGGTCGAAACCACATGCCCGAGCAGTCCGGCGACGAACGGTGGCGCGGCAAGTGCTTCATCGGCTTCGCGGGACGGAATCGGCAGGCAACGCATGGCGGGCACCGCCTTCACATTGCGATGCCCCGCGCCAGAGAATGCCTCGCGCACGAAGCGGAACCAGCCGCGATCGATGACCGCGAGCACGCGCCGGCCATCGGCGAGCGCGACGGGATCGACGGCGATATGGCAAGTCTGCGCGTCCTGGATCACCTGATCCTCGATCACGTTCGGCAGCGCCTGACGCAAGCGCGGCCCCTTCAGCGGCGGCACTTGCGCGGCGAGCAGCAGCGTGTCGCGCGCGGCGACGATCAGCACGGTCGCGTTCGCACGCGGCAGCAAGCCGAGCGATGCGCGGCCAGCGCGCTGAGTTTCGCCGCGCTTGTCGAGCAGCACGAACGGCAGGTCGGGCAGATGCCACTCTTCCGAGCGCACCGCCGGATCGCGCGGCGGTAGTAGAACGATCAGTGTGCTCAAAGGCCACTTCCTCTCATTTAAAGCGCGTCGCGCGTATAGACGATGCGCGTCGTATGCGTGGTCGGATCGCGGTACACGAGCGTCGAGCGCTCCAGCTGCGCGCGCTCATGTTCGACGCGCCCACGGATCACGAAATAGCGTGTGGTGACATCGAGCTCGCTGGGATCGATCGATGTCGCGGTCTTCACGCCCGCGCCGGTGAGCGCGAGCTGCACGTTGCCGGTATCGTGAAAGAACACCGTCTCGCGGCGCGCGACGAACGCCTGCGCCTGCGAGAGATTCATTCCCGGCACCACGGCCGCGACCACTTCGGCGGGCGCGGTGTTCATGTTCACGGCGGTCGTCGTCGGCAGAACGGTGACGAACGGCCTGAGCTTAGCGACGGCTTCCGGCGAGAAACCCTGCACGTCGAGCAGCGAGTCGACGCTGATCATCTGCAAGGGCGCAACGGGCGCGTCGGTATCCGCGTCCTTCAGGCCGGGATCGTCGGTGAAATTGCCGCCGCCCGTGCCGCCGCCCTGCGCAATCGCCGCGATGGTCGCTTCCGGCGTGGTCGTGCTCGTCGTGGTGCTGTTGCCCGTTTGCGTCTGAAAACGCGTCGCGGACCGCGCGAGACCCGCGCGTATCTGCAGCGCCACCGTTTTCGCGAGCGACCCGTTGATGCCGAGAAGCGTAAGCAGCCGCTGGAACGCCTGAATCTGTTCGACGTTGATGGTCAGTACGCCCGGCGTTGGCGTCGACACGAGGTTGCGCAGATTGAACTTCGCCTGCGCGTCTTCAATCGATCCGGACAGAAACGTCTGCGCGCCTTCCTGCGAACGCACTTCACCAATCTGCCCGAGAAAGTCCGACAGCTTCGTCTTCGCGATGGGCACACCCCACACGCCGCCGAGATACGTGACGGTCGGCGAGGTATCGGCTTCCGAGCGCAAAATGAGGCGCGTCCAGTCGAGCGCGCTACGCGAAATCCACTGCGCCTGCGCGAGCAGCCGCTGATTTTCGATACGCCGCACCTGCACCTGCTGACGCCACAACATGCCCGACACCAGAATGGCCGACAGCGCGACCACCAGCAACGCGCTGATGATCGCGACTCCGCGTTCTTTCCGGCTTCTGGCGCGCATCGTCATTCTCCGACCATGAATACACGCGTGATCGGCACGGCGAGATTGCGCGCGCCGACCGCCACCTGAATTCCCGAAACCGCGCGCGGCAGCGGCGCGTTGCCGAGCTGCGGCACCTTCAGGTTGTTGTCGTTCTCGTTGATCTGCGAGAACACGTCGTTCATCCTCGTGGTCCAGCCTTTCTGCGGAATATAGACGCGCGAGGCGAGCGAAGCCACGCCGCCCATCAACTGCACCGCGTTCCAGCCGTCCGCCTTATCGCTCGATGACAACGCGCGCCGCACTTCGCCCACATTCGCGAGCGGCGGCGACGCGAAGCGCACGATGCGTCCGTCCGATAAACGGTAACGCACGACCTGCAAGCGTGGCGGCGCACCGACCGCGAACATGCCGCGCACGATCTGCAGCGAGCCGTTGTCGATCGACACCGCGGGCTGACCCGCTTCGTCGTCGGTGGCGGCTTGACGCGCGTCGATACGCATCTGGTCGAACAACTGCGCGACCACGCGCTCGTCTTCCATCGAATTGGTGATGGTCGCACGGGCGCGGATGATGGAGTCGAGCCCGCGCCACGACAGCACCGCGATCACCGCCAGAATGGCGATGGCGATCAACATTTCCAGCAGCGTAAAGCCGCGCTGCCTCGCGGCCTCAGAGGGAGCGATTCGTTTCATTCGCCACCACCGTGACCATTTGCGCGAGATAGCCCGAACGGCCCGGCGTCGTGACGAACATCTCGACGCGCCGGAAAATCGGGTTGGGCGTCGCGGTGACGCGCTGCGTGCAGACCAGCTTCAGGTTGCCCTGCGAACATTCGAAGGTGCGCGAGCCGATCTCCGGGAATGTGTGCGCCAGCCGAATCTGCGCGAGCTCGTTGTCCGCGCTCCAGCCGGCAAGCAGACGCCGATGCAAATCCGCCTCGCCGTTGGCAATCGCGCCGACCGCCCTCAGCGACGCGGCAAGCGCCACCGCGATGATCGCCAGCGCAACCAGCACTTCGATCATCGTGAAGCCGCGTTCCTTCCGCCGGGTGCACATCACCGCACCTGAAAGCGGCCATTGCCGCTGCCGACGATGGTCGCGCGCCCTGCCGGCGAAACGAGCGTGACTTCCATGGGCGTGTCGATGGCTTCGGTGCCGAAGACGAGGCGGCTTGCCGACTTGTCGGAATCGAGAAACTGGATCGTCGCGCTCGTCACGCCGCCTTCCCACGGACGCGGCCGCAGCAGATCGTCGCGCAGCGGACGCCAGCCGTCCTCGGTGCGGATATCGAAGCGAAAACCGCCGTCGTAAGGCTGCCACGCGATGGGCCGCGCGCGCACTTGCGCTTCGTCGCCCGCGGATTCGAACAGGAGCGCGAGACGCTGCGCTTCCTCGTTGAGGTCGGTGCGCGGATTGCGCGTGAGCTGCAACGAAGCCAGCGACACGAGCAGACCCGCGATCACCAGCACGACGAGCATTTCCAGCAGCGTGAAGCCTGCTTCACGGCCTCTATGCATATCGCGCCTGCCCACGATCATTCCTTCGATGAGATTACTGCCACGAACCGACGTCGGCGTCGTTGCCGTCGCCGCCCGCCTTGTTGTCCGCGCCGTAGCTGAACACGTCGATTTCGCCGTGTACGCCCGGATTCAGATATTGATACTGCGCGCCCCACGGGTCGGCCGGCAGACGTTCCAGATAGCCGCCGTCCTTCCAGTTGTTCGGCGCCGGTTCCGTGGTCGGCTTCTCGATCAGCGCGCGCAAACCCTGCTCTTGCGTCGGATAACGGCCGTTGTCCAGGCGATACAGCTTCATCGCCTGCATGATGGTGCCGATGTCCTGTTTCGCGGCGACGCGGCGCGCCTCGTCCGGACGACTCATGATCTTCGGCACGATGAGCGCGGCGAGAATACCGAGAATGGCGATCACCACCATGATTTCGATCAGCGTGAAACCGCCCTGACGGCGCGCCTTTGCAACGTTCATGCGGCGTTGTGTCCACAATTGCATGACTACTACCTCTTGATATGAATCCGGGGCTTGCGCCCGCTGTTATTGAAAATTCCCGCCGAGCATTCTAGCGAGCGCGTTCGCATGAACACGCGAACGAACCCGCCGCGCGGCGCTTTAGCGCACGTAGATCGTCGGTCCAGGAGGCATCTGCGGCAGGAAGATCTCCGACTTCGAGCCGTTACGATCGATGATGATCGAACGCGCGCGCACTTCCGAAAGCTTCACGCCTTGCGTGAGCGGACCGCCGAGCGAGATCGCGCGGGCCGGCTCGCCGCCATAACTGACGATAGCCGCCGCGCCGTGCTGCAGGGCCAGGATGCCGAACAGATGCACATCCTGATTCGCTTGCCGTTCCAGTTGTCCGCCGAAAATAGTCGCGGCCTGTTCCACCGACGGCGTGCGCGTGGCGGCGGCAGCGGGCAAGGGCGCGGTCTGCCGCGAGGTCAGCGTGACGACCCAGTACGTCACGGTCACGCAAAAGAGCGCGAGGGCGGCGAGCGATATCAGGCGAATTTGCAGGCTGTTCATTACTGCACCAGATTGTTCAGTTCGATGATCGGCAGCATCACCGCGAGCACGATCACCAGCACGACGCCGCCCATCGCCAGAATGAGCAGCGGTTCGAGCAGACTCGTCAGGAACATCGTGCGACGTTCGAGTTCGCGCGCTTCGCCTTCGGAGGCGCGGTCGAGCATGGTGGTGACGTCGCCGGTGGCTTCGCCGGAGCGGATCAGATGCACCAGCACGGGCGGAAACGTCTTCGTGTTGCCGAGCGCGCGCGACAGCGACGAACCTTCGCGCACGCGCACGATGGCGTCGTCGACGTTATTGCTCATTGCCCGGTTGCTCAGGGTTTCGCCCGCGGCCTGCAGCGCGCGCAGGATCGGCACGCCGGCGGCCGTCAGAATGGCGAGCGTGCTGGCAAAGCGCACGGTGTTATAGCCGCGCACCAATTTGCCGATGAGCGGCGCGGTGAGCAGCCAGCGGTCGAACGCCATGCGCGGCCCGGGCCGCGCGAGAATGCTCTTGACGATCCACGCGAAAAGCGCGACGCCGATCAGCATGGCCCACCAGTAATTTCGCACGAACGCGGAGAGCGCCATCATCATCACGGTGAGAACGGGCAGCGCCTGCTTGGTGCTGGCGAACACGTTCACAACCTGCGGCACGACATAACTCAAAAGAAACGTGACGATGCCAAGCGCGATGATCGTCACGATACCCGGATACGTAAACGCCAGAATGATCTTCTGTTTCAGCGCATTGCGTTGCTCGATGTAGTCCGCGAGACGGGAGAGCACGAGACCCAGCTTGCCGGTATGCTCGCCCGCCGCGACGAGCGCGCGATAGATCTCGGGGAAGTCTTTCGGATGCTGCGCCAGCGCATTGGCGAACGAATGCCCGCCGAGCACTTCGGCGCGGATCGCGGCCATGAGTTCGCGGATGTAATCGCGCTCGGACTGCTCGGTCAGAACCGCGAGCGTTTCGCCGAGCGGCAAACCCGCGATCAAGAGGCTCGCGAGCTGACGCGTGAGAATGGCCTGCTCGCGCTGCGACAGACGCCGCCCGAGCGAAAGGCGTTGCTGCCGTTCGCCGCGCGTCCGCGTACCCGCCGCCTCGACGATAAGCGGCGTCAGACCTTGCGTGCGCAACTGGCTGCGCGCGGCGCGGGCGCTGTCGGCATCGAGCACGCCCTTTTGCGTCTTGCCCGCGTGGTCGATCGCTTCGAAACGGAAAGCCGGCATACGCGTTAATCTCCGCCCGTCACGCGCAGCACTTCTTCGAGCGACGTCACGCCGGTCGCGAGCCAGCGGTTGCCGTCCTCGCGCAGCGTGCGCATGCCTTGCTTGCGGCCCGCCGCGAGAATTTCGGCATCGGCGGCGTTGCGGTGGATCAGCGGACGGATTTCATCGTCCATCAGCAGAAGTTCGTAGACGCCGCGGCGTCCTGCGTAACCCGACTGGCCGCAGCGGTCGCAGCCCACCGGATGCCAATGCGTCACGCCGTCTTCCTCGACGCGCTCTTCCTTGCACACCGGACACAGTTGCCGCACGAGCCGCTGCGCCAGCACGCCGAGCAGCGACGATGCGAGCAGATACGGCTCCACGCCCATATCGGTGAGACGCGTGACGGCCGAAGCGGCGTCGTTCGTGTGCAAGGTCGCAAGCACCAGGTGACCCGTGAGCGACGCCTGCACCGCGATCTGCGCCGTCTCCAGGTCGCGAATTTCCCCGATCATGATGATGTCCGGGTCCTGCCGCAAAATGGAACGCAGCGCGCGCGCGAAGGTCATGCCGATGCGCTCGTTCACCTGCGTCTGGCCAATACCCGACAAGTCGTATTCGATCGGATCTTCCACCGTCATGATGTTGGTGGTGGTGGTCTCAAGCCGCGACATGGCCGCATAAAGCGTCGTGGTCTTGCCCGAGCCCGTCGGCCCGGTGACGAGCACGATGCCGTGCGGACGGCCGATCAGCTTGTCGAAGTTCACGAGCGTGTCGCGCGCCATGCCGAGCTTTTCGAGGTTCAGGCGTTGCGCGTCTTTTTCGAGCAGACGCAGCACCGCGCGTTCGCCGTGTCCGGTCGGCAGCGTCGACACGCGCACATCGACCGGACGCCCGCCCACACGCAAGGTAATGCGCCCGTCCTGCGGCAGACGTTTCTCGGCGATATCGAGCTGCGCCATGATCTTGATCCGCGAGATCAGCGCGCCGTGCAGCGCTTTCTTCGGGCGCACGACGTCGCGCAACGTACCGTCCACGCGAAAACGCACGACCGACGCGTTCTCGAACGGCTCTATGTGTATGTCCGACGCCTGTTCGCGCGCCGCCTGCGTCAGAAGCGCGTTGATCATGCGGATGATCGGCGCGTCGTCTTCCGATTCCAGCAGGTCCTCGACTTCCGGAATGTCCTGCATCAGGCGCGAGAGATCGACTTCCCCTTCCACTTCGCCGACAACCTGCGCCGCGCTGCCGTCGTTGCGCGCATAGGCGGAATTGATGGCGGCGGCCAGTTCATCGGCGGATTTGCGCTGGATGGACAGCGCCCCGAAATTGCGCGCGACTTCCGCGAGCGCGGCGTCGGACGTGCGCTCGCTGATCCAAACCTCGATGTTGTCCGCATGCTGATGCGCGAGCAGTATCTGCCCGGTTCGCGCGAAGCTGTAAGGCACGAGCCTGGCCGCGAGCGGCGACGCTGCGGCCGGCGCTTCAGCGTTGTGGGCGAGATTCGTGCGATCGGCTTCGGCGTTCAGCGTATTCACGGCCGTGCTCCTGACGAACTGTTCGAATTGCTCGAACTGTTATCTAGCGGCGTGGTGCTCGGCTGATTGTTGGGCACCGCGTAATTGGTTGGCGCATTGCCGTACGGCGGCTGCTGCGGCTGCGGCAACTCCGAACGCTGCGGCGCTTGCTGATACGGCTGCGGCGCAGGACCCGCGTTCGGGTCCTGGGGCAGCGTCGTGCTCGGCGTACCGCGCGTCAGGTTGCTCCAGTCCAGCAGATTCTGGGCCGGGGCGCCACCGCCTTCGCTCGGTCCAAGCGGCTTCGGCGGCATGACCGGCACGTTCTGATCGCGAATCAGGCGGTTGTCCGTGGTCGAGCCGTATTGTTGTTGGCGCATGTAGTCGTAGCGCGTGTTGGCGATCTGCGAAGCCGTCGCCTGATCGCGCACGATCACTGGGCGCAAGAACACCATCAGGTTGGTCTTCGTGCGCGTCTTGCTTTCGCTGCGGAACAGGCTGCCGATGAACGGGATGTCGCCCAGAAGCGGAATCTTGCTGTTGTTATTGTTGTACTGATCCTGCATCAAGCCGCCCAGCACGACGATTTCGCCATCGTCCGCGAGAATGGTCGACTGCACGGAGCGCGTGTTGATGGTCACGCCACCCGGATCGGTCTTGGTCGTGGCATCGACGCTCGAATCTTCCTGATAGATCTGCATCTTGAGCACGCCGCCGTCGGTGATCTGCGGCTTGACGTGCAAGGTCACGCCGACGTCGCGGCGGTCGAACGTGTTGAACGCCGTCACCGACGTCGCGGCGTTGGCGGTCGGCGTGGCGTAGGAGCCCGTTACCACCGGCACGTTCTGGCCGACGACGATTTTCGCTTCCTCGTTGTCGAGCGTGATCAGGTTTGGCGTGGAGAGGATGTTGGCGTCGGCGGACGTGGACAACGCCTGCAAGAGACCGCCGAGACCGAACAGATTGCCGAAGCGGTGCAGCAAGCCAATGTTCAGGCCGTTCGCCAAAAGACCCGTCGAAGCGGTGATCGCCGACGTGTTTTGCGCGACGGCTGCGCCCTGCACGGTCAAATCGAAGATGTTGGTATTGCCCGAGCCGAAGCTCGTGCTGCCGTACACCGCGTTGTTGCCGCCGTTCGAAAGCAGCAGACCCTGCCATTGAATGCCAAGATTGGCCCCGGTGGTGGCCGAGAGCTCGACGATCAGCGCTTCGATATAGACCTGCGCGCGGCGCGCGTCGAGCTGGTCGATCACGGCGCGCAGGTTCCGATAGACCGGGTCCGCTGCGGTGATGATGAGCGAATTCGTCGCCGAATCCGCCTGGATCATGCCGCCGCCCGAGTCGTTGCCGTTGTCGCTGTCCTTGTTCGACGAGAAACCGCTGTCGCGATTGCCGCCCGATCCCGACATCGGGTTACTGCCGCTGCCCGAACTGCTGTTGCCGCCAAAACCGCCTGGCAACGGCGGCACGCCCGACGTGCCGGTGGAGTTCGACGAATTGCCGAGCCCGCCGCTCTGGCCGAACGAATTCGACGAGTTCGAGTTCGAATTGCTCGACGAGTTGTCGTTGCTGCTGCCGTTGCCCTTGCCCATCATGCCGCGCAGGGTTCTGGCAAGACGCGTGGCGTCGGCGTTGCGCAACGCCACGACGTGCATGTTGCCCGGCTGCGAAGTCGGCGAGTCCAGCTTCTTCGCTAACGTTTTCGCGGCTTCGAGCCGCGCGCTGCTGGAAGCGCGGAACATCAGCGAGTTGGTGCGCGGGTCGGCGGTGACGACGACCTTGAGCGTGGCGTCCGTGCTGCCGATCGTGCCGGGGTCGAGCAGCTTGTTCATCTGGTCGGCCACGTCGATCGCGTTCGCGTTCTTCAGCTGGACCAAGTCCACCTCGCGCCCGGCGGCGGTATCGATACCCGCGATGATTCCGGCGATCCGCCGCACGTTGTCGGCGTAGTCGGTGACCACGAGCGTGTTGTTGCCGGGATAGGCCGCGATGGTGTTGTTCGGCGAGATCAGCGGGCGCAACACCGGCAAAATGTTATTGGCCGATTCATTGCGTAACTGGAACACCTGCGTGATGACCTGATCGCCTCGCGCGGCAGGCGAGTTGCCGACATAGGTCGGCACGCCCTGCAGCTTGGCGTCGGCCTCGGGCACGACTTTCAATACACCGTGATCCTGCACCAGCGCAAAACCCTGCATGCGCAGTGAGGCTTGCAATGTCTTCAGCGCCTGATCCTCGGGTACCGGATTTTCCGAGACGAGGTTCAACTGCCCCTTCACCCGGGGATCGACGATGATTGTCTTGCCAGTGGCGGCGCCGATCGCCTTTGCGACCTGGTCGATATCGGCGTTGACGAAATTCAATGTCACTTGCGCGTGCGCGGCTTGCGCGACGATAAGTCCCGCCGCCAGCAGTGCCGTCGCGATGCGACGCAGTGCGATAGGTTGTCTTCTCATGAATGTGTTGTCTAAGCGAACTTCTCGGGTAAAGCCCGCTAAGGCAGCACCGCTCGTCAAGCAGAGGCGCCGCCGATCGTTTCCGGGCTAGCTTGCCCGGGCGACGATCATTTCAAAAAATTGTGACGATAGCAGCAACGCGTAACGAAATTATTCAAAAAATCGTTCAAGACCAGAATTTTCCCTAGCCGCCTTCGCTTACTGAATTCCGCCGCTCTCAAGCTTTCAACGAACTTGCCGATAAACCGTCTGTGAAGCCCTCACAGGCTGGCCCATGCGCGCGGGCGACGAATTGTAACCCGACTCGAAGTCTTATTATTCAGACGTTTAAGAACGCCTTCCGCCGCGCGGCTGGCGGAAAACGGCTGACCTATGGCGCGCCCTCGCCGGGGTGTATGTCTGGTGGCTAACTTATGGCGTCAAACTTCAGCGGGTATGATACGGGCGGTTCCGCATTCCGGGCGGCGACATCGGGGGTGGGTTTTCCCGATGCCATACGGCTGCGAGCGTGCTTTGACTGGCGCCGACGCGGATGAATGACGTTAGGCGCCCGGTCGCCGAAATGGCGGCGTGACGCTTTTCCGCGTGGGCGGATGGAGTAGAAAGAAGATGAAGAGATTCCTGCGATTACTTGCGATGGCCAGCGGCGTGATGCTCGCGGCTGCTTCCGCACACGCCGACTGCTTCGACGAGGCGGCGAAGTATCAAAAGGTCAATCCGCTCATCTTGCGCGCCATCGCCTGGCAGGAATCGCACAACAAACCCGACGCCATCAACAAGAACGCCAACGGCTCGACCGACTACGGTCTGATGCAGATCAACTCGATTCATCTCAACACGCTGGCTCAATACGGTATCTCCAGCGGCACGCTGATGGAACCCTGCAAGGCCGTGTACGTGGCCGCATGGCATCTGCGCCAGAAGATGAACAAGTATGGCAATTCGTGGCAGGCCGTCGGTGCTTACCATTCCGAAACACCCGCATTGCGCGACAAGTATTCCTCGCAGATCATCGATATCCTGCGTCGCTGGAAGTTGCTTCAGGCTTCCAAGTAAGTTCGGCCCGGCGCTCAGGCGCTTGCGTCCTTGCGCCTTTCATCTGCATTTGATGCAAAATCCCTTCTCCGACAGCGCGCGCCGTTGACCATTGTCCGGCGTGTCGCTTCGCCTGTGCGCGGGCTTGCCGTTTGCCGCGTGTCCGCCTGCCTCTCAAATGCCGCTCGCCGGTCATCAACGCAATGAACTCAACGCCACTCCCAGTCACCGTGATTTCCGGATTCACCGGCGCGGGAAAGTCCGCGCTCGTCAATGCCATGCTCGCCAACGATGAAGGCGTGCGCGTTGGCGCCGTTAGCGTCGCCCACGAAGCGGACCCGGTCGAAGCAATCGAGCGAGACATCGCAGCGCTTGCCGAACAGCAGCGATTCGATGCGATCGTCGTCGAGCTGCCGCCGTTCGTGAACCCGCTCGATATCGCGGAGCAACTTGCTTTCGGCGACGACGAGCAAGCGACGCTCGGCGGTCAGGCCGTGCTCGATACCTTCGTCACTGTGATCGATGCGGCGAGCTTCCTGCGCGATTACGCATCGACGGATTCGCTCGCGCAACGCGGCCTTGCATCGCACGATGAGGCGCACGACGAAGGCAGGACGGTGGTCGAGTCGCTCATCGAGCAGATCGAATTCTGCGATGTCATCGTGATCAACAAGATCGACCTCGTCGACGAAGAAGCGCTCGAAACGCTCGCGAGCATTCTTCATGCGCTCAATCCGCGCGCGCTTCAGGTGCAGACGCAGTCAGGCAAGGCGCCCATAGCCGACGTGCTCGATACGAACCGCTTCGATTTGGACAACACGGCAAGCGCGCCTGGCTGGCTCGCGATTCTCAACGACGAGCATCCGTCGAACGGCGAGCCGGATGCGTCGGGTGTCGGGCATCTCGTCTATCGCGCGCGCCGGCCTTTTCATCCGCAAAGGCTGTGGGAACTGCTGCATCGCGAATGGACGGACGTGTTGCGCGCCAAGGGATTCTTCTGGCTCGCCACGAGAAGCGAAGTGGGCGGGGCGTTGTCGCAAGCGGGCGGGACGCTGCGGCATGGTCCGGCGGGCGTGTGGTGGGCGGCGCAGGATCGCAGCGAATGGCCAACGGACGATCCCGAGCTCGAAGCGGATATCGTCGCGGAATGGTTCGGTGACCCGGATGACAACAGCGTTGGCGATCGCAGGCAAGAGCTGGTGCTGATCGGCCTCGATCTCGACGTGGCGACATGGGACGCCAACTTCGATGCATGCTTGCTCACCGACGAGGAATGGCTGCTCGGCTCGGACGGCTGGCGGCATCTGAACGATCCGTTTCCTGCATGGGATATCGACGATCACGAGCATGAACACGGCGATGACGATCACGAGCACGGTCCGGATTGCGGCTGCGACGGCCACACGCACTAAGCCAAACCGCACGAGTCGAGCGCGCGAAAAAAAACCCGCCGAAGGCGGGTTTATGTGTTGCTGCGGTCTGTCTGCGCGCACGCGGATTAACCTGATTCCGAGGCGCCGCGCTAAGAGCGCGTAGCGCCACAATCGGCAAGAAACTTACCGCTTGTTCACTGCGTCCTTGAATGCCTTGCCAGCCGTGAACTTCACCGTCTTTGCGGCCGGAATCTTGATGGACTCGCCCGTCTTCGGATTACGGCCGGTGCGCGCTGCGCGCTTGCCCGAACCGAAGCTGCCGAAGCCGATCAACTGCACTGCGTCACCTTTCGAGACAGCCTTCTTGATCACTTCGAGCAGGGTGTCCAGCGTTTCGCCGGTTTGAGCTTTGCTTGCGCCGGTCTGAGCGGCTACGGCGTCGATCAATTCCTGTTTGTTCATTAAGGTTCCTTTATCAGTTTAGGTTGACACGAACAGCGCGAACGCGCCGATTATACGTGCGCGGGCCGTGCAGTCGAGTAGGGACGGCCTTCCGGCGCGCCTTTGCGACGAACTGGCGTTCTTTCGCGCCACTTCTACGGCCATGCTTCGCTTCATTGCCCTCGCGCCGCCTCTATACGCGGCGCTTGGTATGATAGCGCAGCGCAAACCCAATCAGGACAAGGGTTTCAAAGATTTACCCTTATATTTTCCGGGCTTGCGGGCGGTTTTTTTGAGCACAGAACTCCGGGGTGCGGTCCATGCTACGCGAGCTGATCATCGAATACGGGCTGCCGTTGGTTTTTGCCAACGTTCTGCTGGAATGCCTCGGTCTGCCGCTGCCAGCCTTGCCCACATTGGTTCTGACGGGCGCCATCGCAGTCACCGCGAGCCTCGGAAAGAGCGGTCTCACGGCCATGTTTCCCGCCTCCGCATTCGCGCCGCTCGTCGCTATCGTGGTGGTCGCAAGCACCGCCGCGTTGCTCGGCGACACACTCTGGTTCTGGCTCGGACGCCGTTATGGCAGCCGCGTGCTGGGCGTTCTGTGCAAGCTTTCCATCTCGCGCGACACGTGCGTGAACCGCAGTCTCGACTTCTTCGGCCGCTTCGGCGTGCGTATTCTCGCGGTATCCAAGTTCATCCCCGGCCTTTCCACGCTGGCCATTCCCGTGGCGGGCGCGACCGGCGTCGGCTTCGGCACCTTTCTGTTTTGTGACGCACTCGGCGCGGTCCTTTGGTCGGGACTCGGCGTGACGTTCGGCGCGATGTTCGCCGATCTCGTCGATAAGGCGCTCGCCCTGCTCGACTGGCTCGGTCGCGGCGTCCTGGCAATCGCGGTCGTCGTGCTCGCGCTTTATCTCGGCGCGCGCTGGTGGCGGCGCGTCACGTTGTTGCGACGCCTGCGCATGGCGCGCATCGAGGTTGCGGAGTTGCGCGCGTTGCTTGCGAGTGAACCACGGCCGCTCGTCATCGATGTTCGTCGCGGCGAGCGTCGCGCGATGGACCCGTATGCCATTCCGGGCGCGCTGCTGCTCGATCACGGCGGCATCGCGGCGCAGCTTGCGGGCATCGAGCGCGATCTCAAGATCGTGACCTACTGCGATTGTCCGAACGAAGTATCCGCGGCGTTGGCGGCAAAAGACCTGATCGCGCATGGTTTCGACGATGTCGCGCCGCTCTTCGGCGGTCTCGAAGCATGGCGCGCCGCCGGTCACGCGGTCGAACCGATCGCGCTCGAAGGCACGATGCCCAACGCCTTGCATGCGGCCAAAGCGCCGTCTGTCTAGTACATGCTCGATGTCTTGCCGTCTTCGTCCGGTATAGCGGACGCCATCGCTTCCCTTCCCTTTTCGCATGACCGAATCATTGTTGCCTACGGACAAGCTTTTCGAACTGCACGATCTTCCCGCGCGCTGGCGGCATCGGCGCGTCTTTACTTTCGTCGATACGCAATTCGCGCACGCCAACCGCTTTCTCGACATCTGGCGACGTTGGCGTGATGACAACGCGCGTTGCGAACGTCTGCATGTAGTCGTCATCGCGCCGTTGCATGCGCTCGATGCAGCGCCGTCGAAGAACGGCGACCCGCTCGCGGACGCACTGATAAACGCCTGGCCGATGCGCGTCTCCGGCATGCATCGGCTCGAATTCGATGCAGGGCGCGTGGTGCTGACGCTCGCCATCGGCGATCCGAACGACATGCTGTCGAGACTGTGGCTGCGCGCCGATGCCTTCCATCTCGACGCCGCCGCCTTCGACAAGCCGCAATGGTTGTGCAAGGGCATCGCGCGGCTCGCGGGCGACGACGCAACCGTATCGGCGACGAACATCGCGGACGCCGCCTCGCTGCGACGCGCATTGGAGGCTTCGGGTTTCACGTGTGCCGACGACCGAAGCGCGCGCTTCGCCCCGCGCTGGCGCGTGCGTCGTCACGAACCGCCGCGCGCGTCCGCTGTCCAGTCGCGCGAAGCCATCGTGATCGGCGCGGGACTCGCGGGCTCTGCAATGACATCGCGTCTCGCGGCGCGCGGCTGGCATGTCACGCTCATCGACCGGCACGCGCTGCCCGCGCGCGACGCGTCGGGCAATCCCGCTGGCGTGTTTCATCCCATCGTCTGGCGCGATGACAGCGTCGCCGCGCGGCTCACCCGTGCTGGCTTTTTGTTCGCGCTGAGTCAGTGGCAAGCGCTCGAAGCGCGCTCATACGACTTGCAACGTAGCCGCGATGGCTTGCTGCAAATCGCGGACACGCCCGAAGACGCCGCCGCGATCGCCGACGCCATCGCCCGTTTCGCGTATCCGCGCGACTACGTGAGTTCGGTATCCAGTGCCAATGCATCGCGTATCGCAAGCGTGGATGTCGCGCGCGGCGGATGGTTCTTCCCGCACGGCGGCGCGATCTCGCCGGCATCGGTCTGCGCGGCGCAGCTTGCAGATGCCGGCGCCGCGCAGACGACGCGAATGAACACGGAAGTGGCGCGCATCGAACGTGATGGTGACAACTGGCGCGTCTTCGACACGCACGACGCGGAGGTCGCGCGAGCGCCGATTCTCGTGCTGGCGAACGCGCATGAAGCTGCGCGACTCGCACATCTCGATGATGCAACGACGAGCAGCGTTCGCGGACAACTCAGCGTCCTGGACAGCACCACGCTCGATGGATTGCGCGTTCCCGTCATCGGCGAAGGTTATGCGGTGCCTTTGGGCGAACGAGGCACGCTGATCGGCGCGACCTATGACATCGACGATCCCGATATCGAAGTTCGTGACGCAGGGCATCGGGAAAACATCGAGCGCGTTGGAGCCATGCTTCCGGCACTGCAAGCGACGGCGCATGTGAAGCAAGGCCGCGTCGCGTTCCGTTGCGTGACGAGCGACCGCATGCCGATGATCGGCCAGTTCGCCGATGAAGCCGCCGCGCGCGCCGACGCCGCCCGCCTCAAAGGCGCGTGGCCGCTCGACCTGCCGCGCATGCCGGGTTTGTATGGCGCGTTTGCCTTCGGTTCGCGCGGGCTCGTCTGGGCGACGCTCGCCGCGGAACTCATCGTCTCGCAGATCGAAGGCGAACCTTGGGTCATCGAACGCGAACTCGCCGAGTCGATCGATCCCGCGCGCTTTTTATTGCGAGCGCTGCGTCACGGTCAATTCGACGCAACGTAGTTATCCAAGCCGGGTTGTGGATAAGACCCGGGTTTACCGAAGAACGAGTTGTGGACTCGTTGTGCACGTAAACGGGACAACCCTCGCGAGTGCCCGAGCGTCCCGAAAGTTGTTCAAAGTTGACCGCCATGCCTGAACATGTTTACCGCTGCGTTCTGCTTTCCACAATTGCTTGTTTGGAAAGGAGAAATTGGTCTTATCCACAGGTGAGGCAGGTGCTTGTTAACTACTACTACATGTATATACAGTAAACCTGTAAACACCTGACACAGAGGCTATCGGAAGAGGGAAATCGAATCCGAAAACCGCCCGCCGGTCAGCCTTGCCGCCTTCACGCGTGCACGGCTGTCGCTTTTACTTCATAAAAATCATGAGCCTGGACTTCCCTGTCACGGTCATCGAGGTATGGCACAATCGCGCTTCTTCCCGCGTCGCGCCGTTCAGACGGCGACCGCTTCAACGGAACGATGAGCGCCCGCCACGAATCTGATCAACCAGGGCCGCGCTGTCGTCTGGCCGTCGGCCCGCCTCCGGGCAAGCGCCGCTTGTCTTGCCCGCATCCGTCACCATCTCAATGCGCGCGAGTCGTAAGCCGCGCGATGGCGAGCCGGGTGCGTCGTCTAATTCGTGCACGGCTGGTTCCGTGACGCCGTGTTCGTTCGCTTTCGTTTCATTTGAATGAACTCATTCGCCTGAACAGGCGAGCCGCTCGGATGCGCCGCGCGCGCAAAGTCACGCAACAGAACGTGCATCCTCTGCTGCAACGAAGGAGAAGCAAACACGATGAATTCGGCCTTTTCGTTTTTGCCCGCCTGGCCGCTCGAACCCAATGCCATTCTTTGGGCAGGTCTTGCGCTCGTCACCGCCGGCCTCGCCGGAGAATTGCTCTGGCGTGCATGGCGTCTGCCGCGTATCACGGGCTATGCGGTCATCGGGCTGATCGCCGGTAACGCGGGACTCGGTGTGATCGACGTAAGCGCAGGCGCCATCTCACGGCCTCTGCTAGATGTCGCGCTTGGGCTATTGCTCTTCGAACTCGGCGGCCGGCTCGATTTGCGCTGGATCCGCCGCAATCCGTATCTGATTCTGTCGAGCATCGCCGAAGCCACGCTTACCTTCGGCTTCGTGCTGATTGCGTTGATGTTATGCAACGTGCCGACAATGCCTTCGATCGTCATCGCGGCCATCGTCATGGCGACGTCGCCCGCAATGGTCATCCAATTGAAGACCGAATTGCGCGCCGAGGGACAGGTCACGCAGCGTCTTCTCACGTTGACCGCGTTGAACAGCATGTACGCGGTAATTGTCGAAAAACTCGCGGCCGGCGTGTTGCATCAGGAAATTTACGGCAATGCGTTTGCAACCATTCTGCAGCCGCTTTATCTGCTGATCGGTTCGCTCGTGCTGGCCTTCCTGCTCGCGCGTGCATGCAACCTGCTGTATCGGCGTCTGAATGCGAACGACGAGCACTCCTTCGTCGCGTTGTTCGGTCTCGTGCTGCTGGCTATCGCGATCGCGCATATCTTCAAGCTGTCGATCATTCTTGCGCTGCTTGCAGCAGGCATCATCGTTAAGAACGCTGATGAAAAGCCGCAACTCTGGCCTACGCATTTCGGTTCCGCTGGATGGCTGCTGACCGTCATTCTTTTTGCGCTGACACTGACGTCGTTCGAATGGCGCGATATCGCGCTTGGCGGTGTAGCGGCGCTCGCGCTGATCGTCGCGCGCTTCATCGGTAAGCTGGCCGGCGTGATGATTTTTGCAAAGCCGAGCGGCCTCGACTGGAAGCAGGGCGCGGCGTTGGGCGTCGCGCTCACGCCGATGTCCGCGCTTGCCTACCTGCTCGTCGACGACATGTACGTGCTTTATCCGAGCTACGACCCGACGCTTCGTGCGATCGTCATGTGCTCGATCGTCGTGCTGCAAATCGTGTCGCCGTTCCTGGTGTACCGTAGCCTGTCGGCGGTGGGCGAGCGGCGCGAATAGGCGCCGCACCGCACCGCACGGGCATTGAATTTTTTAGAGGCGTCATGGCACTCGAACCATTTATCGACTCCGAGCCGTTCACCTTCGGCGTGGAGCTTGAGATCCAGGTCGTCAATACGCACGACTACGATCTGACCCGCGCCGCGTCGGACCTCATGCGTCTCATCAAGGACGAAGAGATTCCGGGCAACATCACGCCGGAAATCACCGAAAGCATGATCGAGCTTTCGACCGGCATCTGCACGACGCATGAACAGGCCGTCACCGATCTGCGCAAGATTCGCGATACGCTGGTCGCGGCGGCGGATCAACTCAATGTCGGCCTTGCCGGCGGCGGCACGCATGCTTTTCAGCAATGGAGCGACCGGCAAATTTACGACGCGCCGCGCTTCCAGTACATCTCCGAACTCTACGGCTACCTGGCCAAGCAATTCACGGTGTTTGGCCAGCACGTGCATATCGGCTGTCCGGATCCGAATAGCGCGCTGTTCCTGTTGCATTCGATGTCGCGCTATATTCCGCACTTCATAGCGCTTTCGGCATCGTCGCCGTATATCCAGGGTGTCGATACCGGCTTCCATTCGGCCCGGCTTAATTCGGTATTCGCGTTCCCGCTTTCCGGACGCGCGCCGTTTGTCCTCACGTGGGACAGCTTCGAGGAATACTTTTCGAAGATGGTGCACACGGGCGTCGTGAACAGCATGAAGGACTTCTACTGGGATATCCGGCCGAAGCCGGGTTTCGGCACTATCGAGGTTCGCGTGATGGATACGCCACTTTCTGTCGATCGCGCTGCGGCGATTGCTTGCTATATACAAACGTTGTCGCGGTATTTGCTGCTCGATAAACCGCTTACGCCGCAAGAAGACGATTACCTCGTCTACACATTCAATCGTTTCGAAGCTTGCCGCTTCGGTCTGGAAGGCACCTGCGTGCATCCGCAGTCGGGTGAGCGGCACACCATCGGCGAAGATATTCTCGCAACGCTGGATGTACTTGCACCGCATGCCGAAGCATTGGGTTCGCAAGCGGCGCTCGCGCAAATCGCGGACATTGCACGCGGTGGCATGAATGACGCCACTTGGTTGCGCGGCGTTTTCGACAAAGAGAAGTCGCTACACGAAGCCGTACGTCAGCAATGCCTGCAATGGCGCGCATGACGCTGCCCTTACACACGCGTTGAAGTGAGAATCAAGACGAAAGGCCGTTTCGATGAAAGTCGAAACGGCCTTCGTGCTTTGAAACTTCGGTCTCGCTATGTTGTGTATGAAACGTGTGCATGCGGAACTTAGGAATAAGCTCGTTGCCTGAACGTTACGTGAATCGTTACGGCATCTCTAAGGTTTCCCGTGAGAAGTCCGTATACCTACGTAATAGAAGGTAACGAGGGCTGCGCGACGCTATGGAAAACGTTAAAAAGCGCTGCAAGGTCAACGAATTGGAAAAACGATAAGGCGGTGAATCAAAGTTGAATGGATGCGCGCGGCCAAGGATAAGACAAAGGGTGGTCGAAAGATGTCTTGGCTTATCGAGACTTCGCTCACAACCAAACGCTACGTTTTTCCACGGGTTATCCACAGTTTTGCGTGAATAATTAAGGTGTACGTTTGTTCTAGGTCGCTTAGAATGGCGACGTTGCCGACGGCGCGTTATAGTCGGCAAAAACATAGCGCCGCAACCGGTCACTTTGGACGCAAAGCAAGATTGTCGAGCAGGGTGGTGAAGTGGCTGGTGACAAGATGGCGCATAACGAAGAGGGTTGCATGTCCCCCATTCAGGCAAAGCGAATTGGCTTGGTACGCCTGAATTTTGAGACGGCGGGGACCACGACCTGAAGGCGGTCTTTGGAATACTGACAGCAGTGCACAGGCAGCAGGTTCCTGGGGCGGCTTAGGGGACGTGGTGTTCGTTGGTTAGCGAACATGCCGTCAAAACCCATAAGCGGAACAACAAGCGAAAGATCATGAGTGAAGGTTTATACGGAGAGCAGGCGACGGGGCGGGTGACCCACGGCCTGCTGAGGCTGAGCACAGCGATGCGCAGCCAGGCCTGGGAATGGGCGGAAGGCGCGGGGCTTACGCCAACCCAGGGTGAAATTCTCGTACTGCTGATGCAGCGCAAGGGGCCTATGCGCCTCGGCGAGATTGCACGGGAAACCGCGCTGACCGCCGCGACCACCAGCGACGCCGTGAGCACGCTCGAAGGCAAGGGGCTCGTCGAAAAGCGCCGTGCACTCGACGACGGTCGCGCACTGGCGGTGCGTCTGACCGCACGCGGCCGCACGGCCGCCAAGCGCGCGCTGCAATGGCCGGACTTCCTCGCGAAGGCGGTCGGCACATTGCGTGAAGAAGAGCAAGCGGCGCTTTACCGCAGCTTGCTCAAGACCATCCGCCAGCTCGAAACACAACAGCAGATTCCGGCGCATCGGATGTGTCTGTCGTGCGCGCATTTCCAGCCAAGCAAGAATCCGAAGAAGGTGCTGCATCATTGCGCACTGCTTCAGATCGACATGGCGGATACCAATCTGCGTCTCGACTGTTCGGTATACGAAGAAGCCGACGTCGCCACGCAGAAGAAGAGCTGGAAGGTCTTCGCGCAAATCGCCTGAACGGCAACGGCCCGGGACAACCCGGGTCGATCGGTGCAAAGGTACGCTGTGAGGCCGCGTCGAGTCGGTTAGACTGTGCGCGTCGCGCCTCCTGGCGAGGCGCGGCTCGTCTCTACTCCGCAGTCCGAGCCACGGAAACCCGCCGATGAAACATGAAGTCCTGGCGATTCGCCACGTCTATTTCGAAGATCTGGGCAGCCTCGAACTGGTCCTCGGCGACCGCGGCCATCTCGTGCGTTATCTCGACGTGGGCCGCGGACGCATAGACGCGCCCGATCCGCTCGATGCATCGCTCATGGTCGTGCTCGGCGGGCCGATCGGCGCCTACGACGATGCGCAATATCCCCATCTGGCTCCGCTTTTGTCGATGCTCGAAAAGCGCATTGCGGCGGGCTTGCCGACCATCGGCATCTGTCTTGGCTCGCAGCTGATCGCGCGTGCGCTCGGCGCGCGCGTGTATTCGTCGGGAAAGCTGGAGCTCGGCTGGTCGCCGCTTGCGCTGACCGACGCCGGGCGCGCGTCGCTGCTGCGTCATCTCGAAGCCGATGGCAAACCCATTCCCGTATTTCACTGGCACGGCGACACCTTCGATTTGCCGCAAGGCGCGAGCTTGCTTGCATCGACGGAAGCTTGCGCGCATCAGGCGTTCTCGTGGGGCGAGCATGTGCTTGCGCTGCAGTGCCATCCCGAAGTGCTGCCAGACCGGTTCGAGAGCTGGCTCGTCACCTATCCCGCGGATATCGCCAGGAGCGGCGCCACGGCCGTCACGCTGCGTGAAGAGACGGCGCGCCACGGTCCCGCCCTCGAACGCGCGGCGCGCGCCATGTTCCACGAATGGCTCGACAAGTTTCCCTGCACCGAACGTCAGGGATGAAGGTCAAGGCGCGGATTGCGGCGGGTGGCACCGCATGCATCCTGCACGGAAGAAATCCCGATGCTATTCTCGATCGCATCTTTTCTCACCGAGCCTTCGACATGAGCGCGCTTTTCACTCCCAAGACCTTACGCAGCCTTCAGCTTCCCAATCGCATCGTCATTTCGCCGATGTGCCAGTACTCCGCCGAACGCGGCGAGGCCACCGCGTGGCACATGATCCATCTGGGCCAACTCGCGCTCTCGGGCGCGGGCATGCTCGTCATCGAGGCGACCGCGGTCGAGCCTGACGGCCGCATCACGCCTGGCGATCTCGGTCTCTGGGACGACGCGACCGAAGCCGCGCTGCGTCCGGTCCTCGCGGCCATCCGCCAGTATTCGGATATCGCCGTGACCATGCAGCTCGCGCACGCGGGCCGCAAGGCGTCGAGCAACAAGCCGTGGGATGGCGGCCAGCTGATCCCGGTTGCCGACGGCGGCTGGATGACGCACGCACCTTCGGCCATTCCGCACAAGGAAGGCGAGACGCCGCCGCTCGCGCTCGATGCGGCCGGCCTCATTCGCGTGAAGGAAGCGTTCGTCGCATCGGCGAAACGGGCGGCGCGGCTTGGTATCGACGGCATCGAAGTGCATGCGGCGCATGGTTATCTGCTGCATCAGTTTCTGTCGCCGCTCGCCAATCAGCGCACCGACGAATACGGCGGTTCGCTCGAAAATCGCATGCGTTATCCGCTCGAGATTTTCGAGGCCGTGCGCGCCGCGTTTCCCGCCGACAAGCCCGTCGGCGTGCGCGTGTCCGCGACGGATTGGGTCGAGGGCGGCTGGACCATCGAGGACACGATCGCGTTCGCGGCGGAACTGAAGAAGCGCGATGTCGACTGGATCGATGTCTCGTCGGGCGGCGTATCGCCGCTGCAGAAGATCACGCTCGGGCCGGGCTATCAGGTGCCGTACGCACAGGCGGTCAAGGAAGCCACGGGCGTGACGACCATCGCGGTCGGTCTCATCACGGAGCCGCAGCAGGCCGAGGCGATCGTTGGTAGCGGCAAGGCAGACTTCGTCGCCATCGCGCGGGCCGCGCTGTACGATCCACGCTGGGCGTGGCACGCCGCCGCCGAGCTCGGCGCGACCGTCACGGCGCCGCCGCAATACTGGCGCTCGCAGCCGCGCGAACTGAAGAACCTGTTCGGCGACGTGGCGTTCGGCCAGCGCTAACCAACATCATCAGTCGATACCCACGGATACTCACGGGCCAGTTGTTCGACAGCGGCCCGGGAGTGTACGATAACGATTGAGTTGAATAGCACGTTCAACCATGCCAACGCGGCGCCTCAGCGGCCACCGCGTTTTTTTTATCCGCTTTCGTCGAGACGATCCAAGACGAAGTGGACATGAAGCCAACCCCACACCTCGTTTATTAAGGATTCGTTCGATGAGTTCACGCAGGATCACCGTCCGCCGCTCGGGAGTACATGGCAAGGGCGTATTCGCCGTGAAGCACATCGCGGCGGGTGAGCAGGTGATGGAATACAAGGGCGAGCGTATCTCGTGGAAGGAAGCGCTGCGCCGGCATCCGCACAATCCGGATGAGCCGAATCACACGTTCTACTTCGCGCTCGACGACGGCAGCGTGATCGACGGTAAGATCGACGGCAACAGCGCGAAGTACATCAATCATTCGTGCAAGCCGAATTGCGAAGCCGAGGAAGTGGAAGGGCGCGTGTTCATCCACGCCCTGCGCGACATCGAGCCGGAAGAAGAGCTCAATTACGACTACGGCCTCGTGATCGAAGGCCGCATCACGAAGAAGCTCAAGAAAGAATACGAATGCCGTTGCGGCGCGAAGAAGTGTCGCGGAACCATGCTCGCGCTGAAGAAATAGGCGCTTGCAACGCGATGGTAAAGAAGCCACTGCATGGAATCATGCCGTGGCTTTTTATTTTGCGGCGGCTGGCGCCGCGCCGTCCTTGAGCGGCATACGCACGATGAAGCGCGCGCCGCCTTCCGGAGCGTCTTCGTAATGCACCGTGCCGCCGTGCAGCGAGATGATGTCGTGAACGATGGCGAGCCCGAGTCCCGCGCCGCCTTCCACCATCTGACCGTCGCCACGAAAGAAGCGCTTGAAGAGATCGGGTTGCTGATCCGGCGGCACACCGGGACCGTTGTCCTCGATGACCACTTCGCCGAAACGCTTGCCTTGCGCATCGTGCCAGTCGCCGATGGTCAGCGTGATGCGCGAACCTTCATGACGCGACGGCGGCACATACTTGAGCGCGTTGTCGATGAGATTCGCGATCACCTCGCGCGTCAGCACGATATTGCCGCGCGCCATCATCGGATGTTCGTTGTCGGGGTCGTCGAGACGCTGAAAGCCCAGATCCACGCCCGCCGACAACGCGCGCGGCACCCATTCCGCGCCGGTTTCGAACGCGAGCGTGGCGAGATCGAAGTCGGTGAAACGCGCGGCTTGCTCGCCCGGTTCGGCGCGCGCGAGCGAAAGCAGTTGATTCGACAAACGCACCGCGCGATCCGCCGATGCGCGCAGTTCCTTCACCGCTTCGATGGCCTTCGCCGGATCGCGCGAACTAAGCGCTTGCTCCGCGTGCAGCTTGACGGCGGTAAGCGGCGTGCGCAATTGGTGCGCGGCATCGGCGATGAATTTGCGTTGTGCATCGAGCGCGGCCTGAAGACGCACGAGCAAGCCGTTCATGGCGCTCGTGAGCGGACGGATTTCGCTTGGCACGAAGGTTTCGTCGACGGGTTCGAGCGAGATGTGGGTCTGCTGGTTGAGCGTGTCGGCGAGATCGGTGAGCGGGTTCAATTGCTGATTCACCACGCGCCATACGATCACCCAGCCTGCGAGCAGCAAAAGCAGCAGCGGCATCATGATCGCGAAGAGAAACTCCACCGCGATTCTGTAGCGCGAGCCCACGCGCTGCGCCACTTCGACGACGATAGGATTGCCCGTCGGCTGCGGCACGCGCACTTGCGCGGCGCGCACGCTCACGCCCTGATAGTGCGTTTCGAAAACGTATGCATAGTGGATGCGCCGCACGGCGGTGCCGGTCAGCGGCAGATCGGGCTCGCCGGCAATTTCCTGGTCGCCGGTGCTGATGCGATAGACGAGCTGCTCCACCGGATCGGAGAACATCGCCTGGGCGAGCGGCGGAACGGTGACGGGGGCATCGACGCCCGCGAGCTGAATCTGCTTGGAGATGGCGGTGGCGAGATCCGCGAGAGAACGGTCCACCACGTGCTGCGTGTACTGCCACGCGAGCCAGTACGCCATCAGGCCGCTCATCAGCGCGAGCAGGGACAGCGGCGCGGCCAGGCGGCGCAACAGCGTGCGCCGCAGGCTCGGTGACGCGGGAACTTCGGTGGCCTTAGATCGCGCCAGATCGAGCCAATCTTCGCGGGCGAAACGCTGATCGCCCGCGCGCCGGGTGGGAAGTCGCAAACCGTTCTACCGCCGGGACGTCACGTCGCCTGACGGATCTCCTGAAGCAAATAGCCGAAGCCGCGCACCGTCACGATTTCCACGCGCGTGTTTTCGAGCTTTTTGCGCACGCGATGCACATAGACTTCGATGGCCGTATCGCCGAGATCGCCGCCGAAATGCGTCAGGTGATCCTGCAATTGCGCCTTGCTGACGACGCGGCCATGACGCAGCAGCAGCATTTCCAGCACGGCGAATTCGCGCGGCGACAGTTCGAGCGGACGCTCGTCGTTGAAGATGCGGCGATCCACGCCCGACAGACGCAAGCCGCCCAAGGTGACTTCGGGGCGCGGCACGTCGCCGTGCGGGCCGCTACGGCGCATCACGGCGCGAATGCGCGCTTCCAGTTCCTGCGGCTCGAAGGGCTTGAGCATGTAGTCGTCGGCGCCGCTGTTCAGCCCCTGCACGCGGTCATGCAGTTCGTCGCGCGCGGTGAGGATGATGACCGGCGTATGCCGGTTGCTCTGGCGAAAGCGCGCCAGAAGCGTCATGCCGTCGATGCCCGGCAGGCCCAGATCGAGAATGACCAGTTCGTGGCGGTTCTGCGCGAGCGCTTGCTCGGCGAAGATGCCGTCGTGGACCATATCGACCGTGAAGCCCGACTGTTCGAGGCTGCTCTGGATGCCGCGCGCAATGGGGCGGTCGTCTTCAATCAGAAGGATTCGCATGAACTCGCTCAAGTACGATGGGTTTAACCCGAGCCGGCGCCCAAGCCGGTGACATGCACGACGCGGCGGCGCGGGTTCGAGCCGGATCAAATCCGTTGATTCTCATGCGGCGTCGCGCGAACGTAACCTCGAGCCGCGAGCGGCCGTACACCGGATGACTTTCTGCCTGAACGTTGCCCAGGCTAGTTGCGCTGCTGATTGTACAGCGTCAGTCAGAAGTGCCGGTCGATCGGCCGGGTCCACGGGCGCGCGTCACGCGGCTACATTACACGCGCTTATAAATCAGCCTGCACGACCGAAAGATTTCAGCACGATTTCTTTCTCCAAGCTTCGCATCGGCTTCCATCCATGACGTGAAGCTGGCAAAAGGCGCTTTTCGATCCTTTCGATCATGTCACGGTTGGTAATACGGCTGTTACCTTGTCGGTTGCCGTAAGCAGGCGTTAAGCTCCGCGCGAAACGGCCCTTCGACGCGTCGGGTATGTGAGTGATGGCATTTTCATGCGCTAAAGTCGCATCTTCGTCTTCGCTTTCGCGCGCGCCCAATCATGCTGGAACTCGATCATTTCGATCTCGCCTTGCTCGATGTGCTGCAACGCTTCGGCCGCGCCACGCATCAGCAATTGGGCGAGCAGGTGCCGCTGTCGCCGTCGCAGATCGGCCGTCGACTGCAGCGGCTCGAAGCGACCGGCGTGATCGAAGGATATCGGGTGGTGTTGCGGCCAGAAAAGCTCGGCCTCGGTGTGACCGCGTTCACGAGCCTGAAGCTCAAGCATCACGGCGATTCGATCATCGAGGAGTTTCAGCAGCAGATCGAGACGCTGCCCGAAGTGCTCGAATGCCACGCGACCGTCGGCGATGCGGATTACCTTCTGCGGATCGTCGCGCCCGATCTGAACGCACTGTCCACCTTCGTGATGAAGAAGTTGATGCGCGTTCCCGGCGTCGATAGCGTGCGCTCGAACATCGTTCTCACGACATTCAAGCGCAACGGTCCGCTTCCGCTAGGTCATTTGTCGACCGATTCCGCCTGAAGCGTCGGATTCAGCAAGTCGACATAAGCAACCGGCACCAGATCCGTCTGTTCCACGCCAAGACGCGCGAACATGGCGTGCGCTTCTTCCTCGCCGCCGGCTTCGTCGTCTTCCTGACCCAGCAGCACTTCGAGTTCGATGAAGTCCCCAAGCCCATCCACGCGATCCAGATGGATGCGCGTGCGCCCGACAAGATAGACATGCCTTTCCTTCGTGACGATGCCGCGCGTGGTCAGCGCCTGCGCGAGCAGCGTATGCATGGCTTCGGGATTCGTCACGGGACTGCGCGAGTAATACGAGACTTTCGGGCCGTCGCGGTCGTCGCGCTGATAGAAGATCAGCTCCGATGGCGTGCCGTCGTCGAACTGGCGCAACTTGAGACGGCCGGTGGGCACGTCGTAGAAGAAGTCCTGCTGGCGAAACACCAGCGGCCTGTCGGTGGCGAGCGCGGCGGCGCGCTCACGCAATTGGTCGAACTGATGAGCGCGTGCCTTGATTTCGATGTTGCGTGCCATGGAGGACTCCGGTTGAGCGGTTTGCCTTGAATGAAGCATCTGCGCTCAAGCCTAGCAAAGTTTCGATGAAGGCCGCTTGAACTTCGCCTTACATCGACCATTGGGCGTCGATGAGCCGCAGCGCCGCCGCAATCGCCGGTTCCTCGCGGCGTTCGGCGAGCGTCACGAACGACAGTTGTGTCGATACCGTGACGCCCTCGACGATTGTCAGCGCATGCGCGTGCGCCTCCCGAAGCGCGATCGAATCGCGGGCGAGCGAAAGGCCCACGCCCGATTTGACGAGATCGAGCATCGACGGCTCCTGATCCACTTCGGCGACGATGGTCGGCGACGCGTTGGCGTCGCGGAAAATCTGCGATAGCAGCCGGTTGTGCGCGGATTCCGGCGGCGTCCAGATCCACGGCAACCGCGCGAGCGTCGCCCAGTTGCGCTTTCCCTTGTTCACGCGGTTATGCCAGCCGGCGGGCGCGAGCACGCGATAGTCGAAGGGCGTCAGCCGCACGACATGAAAGCGCTCGCCATCGCGCGTGCCGTCCGCCGCAGGGTCGCCGATGTAGTAGCCGACATCCAGTTCGCGCGCCTTCACGCGTTCGAGCACCCAACCCGACATGCCATGCCGCAACGCCGTTTCAATGCGCGGATACGCTTCCACGAGTTGCCGCAGAAAGCCGCCAAGGCGCAGAAATTCGGGATCGAGGATCGTCCCGATGCGCAACGTGCCGCTCACTTCGTCGCGCAATGCGGCGGCGGCGCGTTGGACATCGGCGGCGGCGACGAGCGCGCGTTCCGCGTGCGGCAGCAGCGCTTCGCCGTCGCGCGTCAGCAAAAGTCCGTGCGATGTCCGCGAAAACAGAACGACGCCGAGCATCTCCTGAAGATTCTTGATCTGCAGACTGACCGCTGGCTGCGTGACATGCAGTTGCGCCGCCGCGCGCGTGAGATTGCCTTCGCGAGCGACGGTGATGAAAGCGCGCAGAAGTGTGTAGTCCATGCGCTGATATTAGCGCGACTTATATCGCCGATGAACATATCTCATTGGATTTGCTGCGGCTTGCGGCGTTACTCTCGCCAGACCACGCCGCGACAGACGGCATTGCCGGCCATCAGGAGACAGCGATGAAACAGGACGCCCGCAAGCTGGAAGGTGAATTCGACTACATCATCGTCGGCGCGGGCACGGCCGGATGCGTGCTCGCCAATCGCCTCAGCGAAGACCCCAACGTGAACGTGCTGCTGCTCGAAGCGGGCGGCAAGGACGACTATCACTGGATACACATTCCCGTCGGCTACTTGTACTGCATTGGCAATCCGCGCACGGACTGGCTGTACAAGACGCAAGCCGAAGCGGGTCTGAACGGGCGCGCGCTGTCTTATCCGCGCGGTCGCGTGCTCGGCGGATGTTCATCCATCAACGGCATGATCTACATGCGCGGCCAGCGCGAAGACTACGACGACTGGGCGCATATCAGCGGCGACCCGAACTGGTCGTGGGATTCCGTGCTGCCCATCTTCAAGCGCAGCGAGGATCATCACGGCGGCGCGAATCAGTGGCATGGCGCGGGCGGCGAATGGCGCGTGGAAAAACAGCGTCTCAAGTGGAAGATTCTCGAAACCTTCTCGCAAGCCGCGCAGCAAAGCGGCATTCCCGCAACCGATGACTTCAATCGCGGCGACAACACAGGCGTCGGTTATTTCGATGTGAACCAGCGCGGCGGCATTCGCTGGAACGCGGCCAAAGCATTCCTGCGTGAAGCGATGAAGCGCCCGAACCTCACGACGATCACCGGCGCGCACACGCAACGGCTCGTGTTCGAGGGCATGCGGTGCTCGGGCGTGGAATATCGCGGCGGCGACGTCGATTACATCGCGCGGGCGCGTTGCGAGGTGATTCTCAGCGCGGGCGCGGTGAACTCGCCGCAGATTCTCGAACTCTCGGGCATCGGCAATGGCGCGCGGCTGCAGCGGCTCGGCATCGATGTCGTGCGCGATCTGCGCGGCGTCGGCGAGAATCTGCAGGACCATCTGCAATTGCGCATGGCATACAGAGTGAACGGCGTGCGCACGCTCAATACGTTGTCGGCCAAATGGTGGGGCAAGCTTTTCATCGGCATGCAATACGCGCTCTTGCGCAGCGGCCCCATGTCGATGGCGCCGTCGCAACTCGGCGCGTTCGCCAAATCCAATCCCGACGACGCATCCGTTAAGCGCTCCGATGTCGAGTATCACGTTCAGCCGTTGTCGCTCGAACGCTTCGGCGAGCCCTTGCACGCGTTCAATGCGTTCACGGCGTCCGTATGCAATCTGCGGCCTACGTCGCGCGGCAGCGTGCATATCGGCTCGCCGGATGCGCACGCGGCACCGCTCATCGCGCCGAATTATCTTTCCACGGAACACGACCGCGAAGTTGCCGTCAACGCGTTGAAGCTCACGCGACGTATCGTCAGCGCGCCCGCGCTGGCGCGACATGCGCCCGAAGAGATTCTGCCCGGCATCCAGTTCCAGACGCAGGAAGAACTGATCGAAGCGGCAGGCAATATCGGCACGACGATTTTTCATCCGGTCGGCACATGCCGCATGGGTACGGACAACGATCCCGCCGCCGTGGTCGATAGCCGTCTGCGCGTGATCGGCGTGCGCGGATTGCGCGTGGTCGATGCATCGGTGATGCCGGTCATCACCTCCGGGAACACGAATTCGCCGACGCTGATGATCGCCGAACGCGCAAGCGACATGATTCGCGAAGACCGGCGCGGCATGGAAGCGCAAGAGGTCATCGCAACCGCGCTTGCATGACCGCACGATGAACGGCGCGTTTGGCGGCCTCGCACGAGACGGCGTCATGCGAGGCCTTCGCATGTCCGACAGCCCGAGCTTTCAACGGCGTAAGTAAGTGCAAATCCCAATGATTGCGCTGCATCATTGCGGCGACAATGGCCTCGAATCAGGTGATGCTCGGCTTATCGCGCGCACACTTTTGTGCAACCGCAACAGCGGCGCACGAGGCGAAGCGGTATCGGCGCGAAACCCGCGTCCGGTATGCGCGGATAAAAAATAAGGCGCAGGCGAAGTCATCCGCTTAGCGTTTCACTTCGCATGGAAGGGGACATGATTCTCGGCGACACCATTCTGGAAACGCGAGGGCTCACGAAGGAATTCAAAGGCTTCACGGCCGTGAATGGCGTGAACCTGCGCGTGCGCCGCGGTTCGATCCACGCGCTGATCGGTCCCAACGGCGCGGGCAAGACGACCTGTTTCAACCTCCTCACCAAGTTCCTCGAACCCACCGCGGGCCAGATCGTCTTCAACGGCACCGACATCACGCGCGAACGCCCGGCGCATATCGCGCGGCGCGGCATCATTCGTTCGTTCCAGATTTCTGCCGTGTTTCCGCACTTGAGCGTGCTGCAGAACGTGCGCGTCGGCCTGCAGCGGCAGCTCGGCACGTCGTTCCAGTTCTGGCGCAGCGAGCGTTCGCTCGATGCCCTCAACGACCGCGCGATGGATTTGCTCACGCAAGTGGGCCTGACCGATTTCGCCGATACGAAAACCGTCGAGCTTTCATACGGCCGCAAGCGCGCGCTGGAAATTGCCACGACGCTTTCGATGGAACCCGAACTCATGCTGCTCGACGAACCGACGCAAGGCATGGGGCACGAGGACGTGGATCGCGTGACGGCGCTCATCAAGAAGGTCTCGGCGGGACGCACCATTCTGATGGTCGAGCACAACATGAACGTGATCGCGGGCATCTCCGACACCATCACGGTGCTTCAGCGCGGCGAAGTGCTCGCGGAAGGCAGCTATGCGGAAGTATCGAAGAATCCGCTCGTGATGGAAGCCTACATGGGCAGCGCCGATGCAGCGCTCACCGGAGCGCACGCATGAGCACGATCGTGGAAGCGCGCCGCTCGCAAGAGGCGAACGGCGCAGCGGGTCATGTGCCCGCGCTGGAAATAGCAGGCTTGCAGGCGTGGTACGGCGAATCGCACATTCTGCATGGTGTCGATCTGAAGGTGAATCGCGGCGAAGTGGTCACGCTGCTCGGCCGTAACGGCGCGGGGCGCACGACCACGATGCGCGCCATCATGGGATTGACCGGGCGGCGCACGGGCTCTATCCGCGTGGGCGGACGCGAGACCATTGGGCTTGCCACACACAAGATCGCGCATCATGGGGTCGGCTATTGTCCGGAGGAGCGCGGCATTTTCTCGAGCTTGTCCTGCGAAGAAAATCTTCTCTTGCCACCGGTGACCGGCAATCCGAAAGAGGCGATGCCGCTAGACGAGATCTACTCCATGTTCCCGAATCTGAAGGAGCGGCGCGCGAGTCAGGGCACGCGGCTCTCGGGCGGCGAACAGCAAATGCTCGCGGTGGCGCGCATTCTGCGCACCGGCGCCAATTTGCTGCTGCTCGATGAGATATCGGAAGGGCTTGCGCCCGTCATCGTGCAGACACTCGCGCGCATGATCCTCATGCTGAAGGCGCGTGGCTACACCATCGTCATGGTCGAACAGAATTTTCGTTTCGCAGCGCCGCTCGCGGACCGCTTCTATGTGATGGAGCATGGAAACATCGTCGAGCATTTCGGCGCGGGGGAACTCGAAGCGAAGATGCCGGTGCTGCACGAATTGCTCGGGGTGTAATCGTTCTTAAATCGACAAACGCGGCACGTTGAAGCGGCACGTAAAGCGGCACGGCTCAGGCAGCACGCAACAACCAAAAACTCACGGAGACTGCAATGAAAATGAAGACCCTCGCGCGCCTTTCCACTTTTTGCTTTGCGGCTGCGGCGGCGAGTGTGGCGTCCATGAACGCTGCTCACGCGGCCGACGGCAACACGGTGAAGATCGGCTTCATTACCGACCTGTCGGGTCTCTACGCCGATATCGACGGCCAGGGCGGTCTCGAAGCCATTCGCATGGCGATTGCGGACTTCGGCGGCAAGGTGAACGGCAAGCAAATCGAACTCGTGTATGCGGATCACCAGAACAAGGCGGATATCGCGGCATCGCGCGCGCGTGAGTGGATCGACCGCGATGGCGTGAACGTGATCATCGGCGGCACGAACTCGGCTACCGCGCTTTCCACCAATCAGGTCGCGGGCGAGAAGAAGGTTCCGTACATCAACATCGGCGCGGGCGCGGACAACCTCACGAACGAGCAGTGCACACCGTACACCGTGCACTATGCGTACGACACCATGGCGCTCGCCAAGGGCACCGGTTCCGCCGTGACGAAGCAGGGCGGCAAGTCGTGGTACTTCCTCACCGCCGACTACGCGTTCGGCAAGGCGCTCGAAAAGAACACGGCCGACGTGGTGAAGGCCAACGGCGGCCAAGTGCTCGGCGATGTACGCCATCCGCTGTCGGCGTCGGACTTCTCGTCGTTTCTGTTGCAGGCGCAAGGATCGAAGGCGCAGGTGCTCGGTCTTGCGAACGCGGGCGGCGACACCATCAACTCGATCAAGGCAGCGAAGGAATTCGGCATCAACAAGTCGATGAAACTCGCCGCGTTGCTGATCTTCCTGACGGACATCCACAGCCTGGGACTCGAAACCACGCAAGGCCTCGTGGCGACGGATAGCTGGTACTGGAACAAGGACGACAAGACGCGCGCGTGGGCCAAGCGCTACTTCGACAAGATGAAGAAGATGCCGACGAGCCTGCAGGCCGCGGACTATTCGGCTGTCACGACGTATCTGAAGGCCGTGCAGGCCACGGGCACGACCGACAGCGACAAGATCATGGCGCAGTTGAAGCAGACGAAGATCGACGACTTCTACGCGAAGGGCACCATCCGCCAGGACGGCGCGATGATCCACGACATGTATCTCATGGAAGTGAAGAAGCCGTCGGAGTCGAAGGAGCCGTGGGACTACTACAAGATCACGGCGACGATTCCCGGCGATCAGGCATTCGGCACGAAGGCGGAGTCGCGCTGCGCGGCGTGGAAGTAAGCGCACACGGTTGATGCGGCAAGCGGCTGTCATCGGCCGCTTGTCGCGATGACTTAATCGACCCATTCCTGACGGCAGGTTCAATGGAAATTTTCGGCATTCCGCTCGCCGCGATGATGAGCCAGTTGCTCCTCGGACTGGTGAACGGCTCGTTCTACGCGATCCTGAGTCTCGGGCTCGCGGTGATCTTCGGCTTGCTCAACGTCATCAACTTCGCGCACGGCGCGTTGTTCATGCTCGGCGCCATGCTCGCGTGGATGGGCGCCTCGTATCTCAACGTGCCGTATTGGGCGATGCTCGTGCTCGCGCCGCTTATCGTCGGCCTCTTCGGCATGGTTATCGAACGCTCGATGCTGCGTTGGCTGTACAAGCTCGATCATCTTTACGGCTTGTTGCTTACGTTCGGTCTCACGCTCGTGATCGAAGGCGTGTTCCGTTCCATCTATGGTTCGTCGGGTCAGCCTTACGACGTGCCCTCGCTTCTGACGGGCGCGACCAATCTCGGCTTCATGTTCCTGCCGAACTATCGCGCTTGGGTCGTCGTGGCATCGCTCGCGGTGTGCTTCGCGACATGGTTCGTGATCGAGAAGACGCGCATTGGCGCTTATCTGCGCGCGGGCACGGAGAACCCGAAGCTCGTCGAGGCATTCGGCATCAATGTGCCGCTCATGATCACGCTCACCTATGGCTTCGGCGTCGCGCTTGCGGCCTTTGCGGGGGTGCTGGCCGCGCCGGTGATTCAAGTGTCGCCGCTGATGGGCCAGTCGATGATCATCACCGTGTTCGCGGTCGTGGTGATCGGCGGCATGGGTTCGATCATGGGCTCGATTCTCACGGGTCTTTTGCTCGGCATCATCGAAGGCCTGACGCGCGTGTTTTATCCGGAAGCGTCCGCGACGGTTGTCTTCGTCATCATGGCGCTCGTGCTGATGGTGCGGCCCGCCGGACTCTTCGGCAAGGAAAAATGATGCAGAGAAAAGCGCTTTACGGCTTGTTGCTGATCGCTTTGATCGTCGCGCCCTTCGCGGGCGTGTATCCGGTCTTCATGATGAAAGTGCTGTGCTTCGCGTTGTTCGCGGCGGCGTTCAATCTGTTGATCGGCTATACGGGCTTGCTGTCTTTCGGGCACGCGATGTTTCTGGCAAGCGCGGGTTACACCGCGGGCTATGCCATCCAGACATTGGGGTTGACGCCCGAACTCGGCGTGATCGCGGGAACGGCGGTGGCGACCGTGCTTGGATTGATCGTCGGTCTTCTGGCGATTCGCCGCCAAGGCATCTACTTCGCGATGGTCACGCTCGCGCTCGCGCAGATGGTCTACTTCGTGTTCCTGCAGGCGCCGTTCACGCATGGCGAAGACGGTTTGCAAGGCGTGCCGCGCGGCAAGCTCTTCGGCGCGTTGAACCTCGGCAGTGACATTACGCTCTATTACGTCGTGCTCGTCGTCATGTTGCTGGCGTTCGCGTTGATCGTGCGTATCGTGCATTCGCCGTTCGGGCAAGTGCTGATCGCGATCAAGGAGAACGAGCCGCGCGCGGTATCGCTCGGCTACGATACCGCGCGCTACAAGCTGCTTGCGTTCGTGTTGTCGGCGGGTCTCGCTGGGCTTGCCGGTGCGCTGAAGACGCTCGTGCTCGGCTTCGAAACTCTCGGCGATGCCTACTGGACCATGTCCGGCCTGGTGGTGCTGATGACGCTCGTCGGCGGCATGAGCACCATGTTCGGTCCGTTGCTCGGCGCGGCGATCATCGTTGCGCTGGAAGACCGGCTCGGCGATATTGGCGGCGGACTTGCGCGACTCACCGGCGTGGACTGGTTCAATTCGCTGGGTGAATCCGTGACTATCGTGACGGGCCTGATTTTTATCGCATGCGTGCTGGCATTTCGACGTGGCATTGTGGGTGAAATCGTGGCGCGTGTCAGACCGCTACAGGGTTAACCATTTAGTTGGATATCCGAACAAATACTGTTCAATCAACGACACGCGCGCAATGCACGGTTAACGACCTCGAAATCGCCCTCTTAAGGTGCTTTTATGCACCACTAGGGTAAATGCTAGGTTGTTGCGAAACGATACAGTCGATAACATTCTGCTTAGTTCTGTTGCACCCAGATTTTTGAGGTGGAGAACGAGGAGACATGAGGCACCAAGTGCCCGACCGAAAGCGCTGTTGGATGATTCCAACAGCGCTTTTTTTATTGGCTGTTTTGTTTTACGTCGATATTTCGCGTCGCCGAAATATAATCCGCATACCGTTTCGGCGGATTCAAAAAACTCGCATTCACACCCGGTCGCAGCTTACGTTCGACAGCCGTCATAAGCCCTGCAAAACGCTTGCTGTGCATGACGCGCCTCCGCTAAACTGCATTTCCCGACCCATCGGTCGGTGAAAAGACGCGGGCTTCAAACTGGACGTTTCACGATCAAGACGGGGCGCAAATCAATGAAGTGGGCTTTACGCGTTAAGACGGTCGCAATGGCTGTCGCGGGTTTATCGGCGGTATTCAGCACTCAGGTTTTCGCGGACGTAAAGATAGGCGTGACGGTCTCGGCAACGGGCCCGGCGGCTTCGCTCGGCATTCCGGAAAAGAACACCATCGCGTTGCTGCCAAAAGAAGTGGCGGGGCAGAAGGTGCAGTACATCGTGTTGGATGACGCCACGGATTCCACGCAAGCCGTGAAGAACGCGCGCAAGCTCACGAGCGAAGACCACGTCGATGCGCTCGTCGGTTCGACGGTCGTTCCCAATTCCCTCGCGATGATCGACATCGCCGCCGAGACCACCACGCCCATGATCTCGATGGCGGCCGCGGCCAGCATCGTCGAACCCATGGACGCGAAGAAGGCGTGGGTCTTCAAGACGCCGCAGAACGACATCCTCATGGCGACCGCTATTGCGCAGCACATGTCGAATCATGGCGTGAAGACGGTTGCCTTCATCGGCTTTGCGGACGCCTACGGCGAGAGCTGGTTCAAGGAGTTCACGAAGGCGGCGGAGCTCGCGAAGATTCGCGTCGTGGCCAACGAGCGCTTCGCGCGCAACGACGCATCGGTCACGGGGCAAGTGCTCAAGATGATGTCGCAGAACGCGGATGCGGTGCTCATCGCCGGTGCTGGAACACCCGCCGCGCTGCCGCAGAAGACGCTCAAGGAGCGCGGCTACAAGGGCAAGATCTATCAGACGCACGGCGTTGCCAACAACGACTTCCTGCGTGTATGCGGCAAGGATTGCGAAGGCACGTTCCTGCCCGCCGGACCGTTGCTGGTCGCCGAGCAACTGCCGGACAGCAATCCGGTAAAGCAAGCCGCGCTCACTTACAAGAAGGCTTATGAAGGCTCATACGGCGCGGGTTCGGTCTCGACGTTCGGCGGTCATGCGTGGGACGCGGGCCTCATTCTCCAGCGCGCTATTCCCATTGCCTTGAAGAAGGGTCAGCCAGGAACGCCCGCGTTTCGCGAGGCATTGCGCGCGGCTATCGAAGGCACCAGGGACTTGCCTGCATCGCACGGCATCTTCAACATGAGCGCGAACGATCACTCTGGCCTCGATCAGCGTGCTCGCGTGATGGTGGAGATCGTCGGCGGCAAGTGGAAGCTCTCGGGCAACTGAGCATGTGAAATCATGCAAATGAAGAAGGCGCGTCTGTCATGGTCGCGCCTTTTTTTCTGCATGCCGTAATCGAAGAGAAGAGGGCGCGAAAACCCCATGCAGCGCCTGCCGACGGTCAGGGAAAACCAGCCTAGGCACGTGGTTTCGCGGTACATAGATTGGGGCGGCTGTTCAGACGGCAGTAAGCAAGCTTCATCGATAACAACTCGCAGCGGCGCGTACAGCCGGTCGCGTTTGGAGACAAGCAATGAAAACGAAGCACACATGGATCAGGGCAAGCGTCGCGCTCGCCATCGCGGGGGGCGCGCTCGTAAGCTCAGGCGCGGCCTTCGCGCAAGTGAAGATTGGCGTGACGCTCTCGGCCACGGGACCGGCGGCATCGCTCGGGATTCCCGAGAAAAATACCATCGCGTTGTTGCCGAAGGAAATTGGCGGCAAGTCCGTCGAGTACATCGTGCTGGATGACGGCTCCGACACGAGCCGCGCCGTGCAGAACACGCGCAAGCTGATAGACGAGGATCATGTCGATGCAGTCGTCGGTTCCACGGTCACGCCCAATTCGCTCGCGATGATCGATGCCGCTTCGGCTTCGAAGACACCGATGATCTCGATGGCGGCATCGGCTTCCATCATTGCACCGATGGATGGCAAGAAAGCGTGGGTCTTCAAGACGCCGCAGAACGACGCGCTCATGGCCGACGCCATCGCCAGTTACATGGAGAAGCACGGCGTGAAGACAGTGGGCTTCATCGGCTTCGCGGATGCCTACGGCGACGGCTGGTACAACGTCTTCAACGCAGCGGCGAGCGCGCACAAGCTCAAGATCGTCGCGAACGAACGCTATAACCGCACGGACACGTCCGTCACCGGTCAGGTGCTCAAGACGGTGGGCGCCAATCCGGATGCCGTGCTGATCGCAGGCGCGGGAACGCCGGCGGCGCTGCCGGCGAAGGCGTTGAAGGAGCGCGGGTACAAGGGCAAGGTTTATCAGACGCACGGGGTGGCGAACAACGACTTTCTGCGCGTATGCGGCAAGGATTGCGAAGGAGAGATCCTGCCTGCCGGGCCGGTTCTCGTGACCGAGCAACTGCCGGAAAACAATCCGGTGAAGAAGTCCTCGGCGGCGTACAAGAACGCCTATGAGAAGGCCAACGGGGCGGGTACGCTTTCCACCTTCGGCGGTCACGCGTGGGACGCCGGTCAGATGCTTCAGCGTGCCATCCCCGAAGCGCTGAAGAAAGCGCAGCCGGGTACGCCCGAGTTCCGTGAGGCGCTGCGTGCCGCGTTGGAGAATCTGAAGGACTTGCCCGTCGCGCACGGCATCATGAACACGACATCGAACGATCACAACGGCTTCGACGATCGCGCGCGTGTGATGGTGCAAATCTCCGATGGCAAGTGGAAGCTGCTCAACGACTGATCGGACTTGAGCGCGCGCTCTGCTAAAGGCGCGTTCTTTTCTCCGATTTTCAAGATAGCAAAGCGGTGCGCCGATGTATGCGGCGCGCCGCTTTTTCCCATGTTCACGGGCTGATCCGGCAGCCCGACCTTTTTGCGGAAGCTCTGAAGAGGAAGTATGGACTTATCGATTGCGGCGATCCTCGCGCAAGACGGGATCACCACGGGCGCGATCTACGCATTGCTCGCGCTCGCCCTGGTGCTCGTGTTTTCCGTGACTCGCGTCATTTTCATCCCGCAAGGGGAGTTCGTCGCTTATGGCGCGCTCACGCTTGCCGCGCTGCAGACGCAAAAGCTGCCGGCGACGTGTTACTTGCTCATCGTCATGGGCGCGGGTTGCTTCGTCGCCGAACTTGCGGGGATCGTGCGGCATCCGACGCGGTATCGGCAGATTGGACGGCTGCTTGCAACGCTCGCGGGAAAGTATGTGCTGTTTCCCGTCGCCGTATGGGCACTGACGCAGGCAATCTTCGCGCAGCCCTTGCCGATGTTCGTGCAGATCGCGCTGACGCTGTTGATCGTCGTGCCGATGGGACCGTTCGTGTATCGACTCGCCTACGAGCCGATCGCGGAGGCGAGCACGCTGTTGCTGCTGATCGTCGCGGTGGCCGTGCACTTCGCGATGGTCGGGCTCGGGCTCGTCATGTTCGGCGCGGAAGGATCGCGCACGACGGCGTTCTCCGACGCCACGTTCAATCTCGGCAGCGTGTCGATCTCCGGGCAGAGTGTGTGGGTGGTGGGCACGGCGGTCGTGCTGATCGCGGCGCTCTACTTCTACTTCGACCGGACCATTTCCGGCAAGGCGTTGCGGGCGACGTCGGTGAACCGTTTGGGCGCGCGCCTGGTCGGCATCGGCACGACGCAGGCGGGGCGGCTCGCGTTCACGCTGGCGGCGGGGCTCGGCGCGCTGTGCGGCGTACTCGTCGCACCCATCACGACCATCTATTACGACTCGGGATTTCTGATCGGCTTGAAGGGCTTCGTCGGGGCAATCGTGGGCGGTCTGGTGAGTTATCCGCTGGCGGCGGCGGGGTCGCTGCTCGTCGGCTTGCTGGAGTCGTATTCGTCGTTCTGGGCGAGCGCGTACAAAGAGGTGATCGTCTTCACGCTAATTATTCCGGTGCTGCTATGGCGAAGCCTGGCAAGCCCGCATTCCGATGAAGACGAGGAGTAACGCAATGGCATTCCTTCATCGATACCGCTTCTTCTGGCTGTTCCTCGTCGTGGTCTTTGCGTTGCCCGTGTTGCCGAAACCGGTGGCCGTGCCCGAGTACTGGATAACGCTGCTCAACTACATCGGCTTGTATTCGATTGTTGCGATAGGGCTCGTCTTGCTGACGGGCATAGGCGGGATGACGAGCTTCGGGCAGGCCGCGTTCGTCGGCGTAGGCGCGTATGCAACGGCGTTTCTGACGACCCAATACGGTGTGTCACCGTGGCTTGCGTTGATCGCGGGCGTGGTGTTGACGGCGATCATCGCGCTGTTTCTGGGCCTCATCACGATGCGGCTTTCCGGGCACTTTCTGCCGCTCGGCACAATCGCGTGGGGACTGTCGTTGTTTTATCTGTTTGGAAACATGGAGTTGCTCGGCAAGTACGACGGGATCAATGGAATTCCTGTGTTGAACCTTTTTGGATGGCACTTGGAGTCTGGGCGCAGCATCTACTACCTGATTTGGGTCGTCGTGCTGCTCGCCGTCGTATCTGTTCAGAATCTGCTTAATAGTCGTCCGGGCCGCGCTATCCGCGCGTTGCGCGGCGGCGGCACGATGGCGGAGGCGATGGGCGTCAATACCGGCTGGATGCGCGTCGTTATCTTTGTCTATGCGGCGGTGCTTGCATCCATTTCCGGCTTTCTTTACGCGCATTTACAGCGTGCGGTGAATCCGACGCCGTTCGGGCTTAATCATGGCATCGAGTTTCTGTTCATGGCGGTGGTTGGCGGAGTGGCGCATGTCTGGGGTGCGATTCTGGGCGCGACTATCCTCACCGTTCTGCAAGATTATCTGCAGACGCTGCTGCCCAAGTTGATTGGTGCGAATGGAAACTTCGAGGTTATTGTCTTCGGCGTGTTGATGGTGCTGCTGCTTCAATACGCGCGTCAGGGAGTGTGGCCGTTCGTAGCGCGTTTGTTTCCAAGCGCTCCGCGAGCGCGCGTGCCGGAGCGCGGCGAAGCGTTGCCGCAGCGCAGCAAGCCGGCGGCGGGCGAATCGCTTCTTGTCGTCGATAACGCGCGCAAACAGTTCGGCGGGCTTGTTGCAGTAAACGATGTGAGTTTCGATATAAAGGCAGGGGAGATCATAGGGCTGATCGGGCCGAACGGCGCTGGAAAATCCACCACTTTCAATCTCGTGACCGGAGTGCTTCAGGCTACGAGCGGCGCGATCAGCTTTCGAGGCGAGCGTATCGAGAGGCTGACATCGCGGGAGATCGTAAAGCGCGGCATCGGGCGAACCTTCCAGCACGTGAAGATGCTTCCGGGTATGAGCGTCTTGGAAAATGTTGCGATCGGCGCACATCTGCGGGGAAACACCGGAGTTTGGCGGAGCGTCGCGCGTTTGAACGGTGCGGAGGAAAGTCGGCTGATGGCCGAGGCGGCGCGACAGATCGAACGCGTCGGCCTGAAAAAGCATGTATTCAGTGAGGCCGGAAGTTTGGCGCTGGGGCAACAACGCATCATGGAAATTGCGCGCGCGCTGTGTTGCGATCCAACGCTGTTGCTTCTCGATGAGCCAGCTGCTGGTTTGCGGTATCAGGAGAAGCTTCAGCTTGCCGACCTGCTGCGTAGGCTTCGCGCAGAGGGAATGAGCATCCTGCTGGTCGAGCACGATATGGACTTCGTGATGAATCTCACCGACCGCCTTGTCGTGATGGAGTTTGGGACGAAGATTGCGGAAGGCTTGCCTTCAGAAGTTCAGAAAGATCCTACTGTGCTCGAAGCGTATCTTGGTGGAGTGGAGTAATGCAAAAAAGTGTACCGATTCTTCAAGTCGATGGTTTATCCGCCCGATACGGGAAAGTCGAGGCGCTGCACAGTGCGACGCTCACGGTTGGTGCTGGACAAATCGTGTCGGTGATCGGTCCAAATGGTGCGGGAAAATCCACCCTGTTAAATGCAATCATGGGGGCTTTGCCGCCGACAGGATCGGCTAACGGTGTGATTCGGTATCTGGACGAGGATGTCGCTGCGCTGCCTATCGAGCGTCGTGTTTCACGTGGAATGTGCCTCGTGCCTGAGCGTCGGGAACTGTTCGCTTCGATGTCGGTTGAGGACAATCTCGTCCTAGGCGCGTATCGGCGCAAGCGAGCGGGGGAGCGAAACTTCTTGGATCAGCTGGAACCAGTCTTTCGCCTTTTTCCCAGGTTGAAGGAGCGCCGCACGCAGGCGGCAGGAACGCTATCCGGCGGTGAGCGGCAAATGCTTGCTGTGGGTCGAGCGTTGATGGCCAAGCCAAAATTGTTGATGCTCGATGAGCCTAGTCTCGGTCTGGCACCTTTGATCGTGAAGGAAATTTTTCATATCGTTAGTGCGCTTCGCGAGACGGGCGTCGCAATACTTTTGATCGAGCAAAACGCACGCGCGGCACTACAGATATCAGACTTCGGGTACGTTCTTGAGACAGGCGAATTCGCCCTGAAAGGCCTCGCGCAAGATTTGCAACACAATCCCCAGGTCATTGAGACTTACCTCGGGTTGGTAAAGAAGGCTGTTTAGCGGGTTGCGTCAAATCTCGAAGGCGTGTTTCACGTGAAACACGCCATTTTTTTCGCCTTTTCCGGGTCGTTGGAAAATCGGCGGACGAGAACCCGATATAATTCGTCGATATTCTTTCTTCAGGTTCGCATCGCTCGATGCGAGATCTTCATGCTTTTTCCCTCAGAATTTGATGTGATCGTCGTTGGCGGTGGTCACGCGGGCACCGAAGCGGCGCTTGCATCGGCGCGAATGGGCTGTCGGACGCTGCTCCTGACGCATAACATCGAGACGCTTGGCCAGATGAGCTGCAACCCGTCGATCGGCGGCATCGGAAAAGGACATCTCGTCAAAGAAGTCGATGCGTTGGGCGGCGTGATGGCTGCCGCCACCGACGAGTCCGGTATTCAGTTTCGCATTCTCAATTCGTCCAAGGGTCCTGCAGTGCGAGCCACGCGCGCTCAAGCCGACCGCATTCTTTACAAGCAGGCAATACGCCATCGGCTGGAAAATCAGCCGAATCTCTGGCTGTTCCAGCAAGCCGTCGATGATTTGATGGTGGAAGGCGACCACGTGGTTGGTGCCGTTACGCAAGTTGGCTTACGGTTTCGGGCGCGTGCCGTGGTTCTGACAGCGGGGACGTTCCTCGACGGAAAGATCCACGTGGGGTTGAACAACTACGTGGGCGGCCGCGCGGGCGATCCTGCTGCGATATCTTTATCCGCACGTCTCAAAGAGTTGAATTTGCCGCAGGGCCGACTTAAGACGGGAACGCCACCGCGCATCGACGGCCGCACGATCGATTTTTCGAAGCTTGATGAGCAGCCGGGCGATTTGGATCCGGTTCCGGTTTTCTCTTTTCTTGGCCGCGTCGAGCAGCATCCGCGTCAGGTGCCGTGTTGGGTGACGCACACGAACGCTCAAACGCACGACATTATTCGTTCGGGCTTGGATCGGTCGCCGATGTACACAGGGGTGATTGAAGGCGTTGGGCCGCGGTACTGCCCGTCGATTGAAGACAAGATTCATCGGTTTGCATCGAAGGACGCACATCAAATCTTTCTGGAACCGGAAGGGCTGACTACGAACGAGTTCTATCCCAATGGAATTTCGACGAGTCTGCCTTTCGATGTCCAATTAGATCTTGTGCGTTCCATGCGTGGTCTCGAACACGCCCATATCTTGCGCCCTGGCTATGCAATCGAATACGACTACTTCGATCCGCGTGCGCTTAAGGCTTCGCTTGAAACGAAATCCATCGGTGGGCTTTTCTTTGCCGGACAGATCAACGGCACAACGGGTTATGAGGAAGCTGCCGCTCAAGGAATACTAGCCGGCATAAATGCAGGGCTTCAAGTGCAGGGCCGGGATGCCTGGACACCGCGCCGTGATGAGGCGTACTTGGGTGTATTGGTCGACGATTTGGTAACGCGCGGAGTCTCTGAACCGTATCGAATGTTCACGAGCCGTGCGGAATATCGTCTGTCTCTACGTGAAGATAACGCGGATATGCGCCTGACCGAAGCAGGGCGGGAGCTTGGAGTCGTAGATGACGTCCGGTGGGATGCTTTCAGCCGCAAGCGTGACGCTGTTTCACGTGAAACAGAGCGGTTGCGCTCCACGTGGGTGAACCCTAAGACGCTTCCCGCTGAAGAGGCGACCGCGTTACTCGGCAAGCCGATCGATCACGAATACAGTTTGGCCGACCTGCTACGACGCCCTGGTGTCTCGTACGATGGCGTCTGCGCTCTGCGCAACGGGGAATGCGGTTCAGCCGAATCGTTAGCCGATGATCCAGTTCTGCTCGCGCAGATCAAAGAACAGATCGAGATTGGCGTGAAGTACCAAGGCTATATCGACCGGCAAGCGGACGAGATCGTGCGCAACGGAGCGCAAGAGAACACGCGTTTACCAGAGACGATCGACTACAGCGAAGTACGCGGTCTTTCGTTTGAGGCGCGACAAAAGTTAACGCAGCATCGTCCCGAGACGATCGGGCAGGCATCGCGTATTCAGGGCATCACGCCGGCTGCCATCTCCCTGCTCATGGTGCATCTCAAGCGCGGCCTCGGCCGGCGCGGACGCGGCACAGGCAGCGATCAGGATCAGGCCAGCAGCAACCCGGTGGTTCAATGAAGGACCAAAACGAATCGCTGGCTAACTTGCTCAACCGAGGTACGACTGAACTCGAGCTTGCGCTGACTTCATCGCAGAAACAGCAGCTACTCGATTACGTTGCGCTGCTGGGCAAATGGAACGCCGTCTACAACCTGACGGCGATCCGCGACCCGAAGCAAATGCTCATTCAGCATCTTCTCGATTCGCTCGCCATCGTTCCGATGCTCGTGGCGCGCCAACCAAAATCGATTTTGGATGTCGGTTCGGGCGGCGGCCTGCCGGGCATCGTGCTAGCAATTGTCTTCCCCGACGTTAAAGTGACACTGAACGACATCGTTCACAAGAAGACCGCCTTCCAGTCGCAAGCGAAGGTTCAGTTGGGGTTGGCGAATCTTTCCGTTGTGACGGGGCGCGTCGAGAATTTGCGGCCGGGTTGCGAAGTCCCGGGGAAATTCGACGTAATTGTCTCGCGCGCGTTCGCAGACCTCGCGGATTTCGTTACACTTGCGCGTCATCTGGTCGCGGACAACGGCCGGATTCTCGCGATGAAGGGCTTGCAGCCGGACGACGAAATCGCGCGTCTGCCAAATGGCGCGACGGTGGAGCGCATCGAGCGTTTGCAAGTTCCGATGCTCGATGCCGAGCGCCACTTGATCCATGTAGCCGTCGGCGCGCAGTAACACGTCGCGGGCGCTTTCGTCACGGCCGTAACGGCAGCTGATCTTCTGACAGCGAAGAAACGAGGACATAAAACGATGGCAAAAATCTTCTGCGTCGCAAATCAGAAGGGCGGCGTTGGAAAGACCACCACGGCGGTCAATCTCGCGGCAAGTCTCGCGGGCCTTGATCAACGCGTTCTACTCATCGATCTGGACCCGCAGGGGAACGCGACGATGGGCAGTGGCGTCAATAAAGGCGCATGCGAGAAGACAATCTACGAAGTGTTAGTCGACGGGGTGACACTACGTGAGGCGGTAGTGCGACCGGAGAGCGTGGGATACCACGTTCTGCCTGCGAATCGTGAACTCGCTGGCGCGGAAGTCGAGCTTGTGGATATGGACGACCGCGAGCACATTCTGCGCGCGGCCATTGCACAAATAGTCGATGACTATGACTTCATCTTAATCGATTGTCCGCCTGCTTTGTCGCTGTTGACATTGAACGCGTTGTGCGCCGCGCATGGCGTCGTCATTCCAATGCAATGTGAATACTTCGCGTTGGAAGGCTTGTCGGATCTGGTGAGCACCATCAAGCAGATCCACGCGAACCTCAACCGCGATCTGAAAGTGATCGGACTGTTGCGTGTGATGTTCGATCCGCGCATCACCTTGCAGCAGCAAGTTTCCGAACAGTTGAAGGAACACTTTGGCGACAAGGTTTTCGATGTCGTCATTCCACGCAACGTGCGCCTTGCCGAGGCGCCGAGTTACGGCCTGCCAGGCGTGGTGTTCGACAAGTCGTCGCGTGGCGCGCAGGCGTATATCCAGTTCGGCACGGAAATGATCGAGCGCGTACGCGCGCTGTAACGCAAACCCATTCGATCTGGCGGACGACGCCAACGGAGGAATCGAAATGAGCGCTGTGATGAAGAAGAAGGGTTTGGGCCGAGGCCTGGATGCATTGCTCGGCGGCAGCGTCGACATTACCGAAGCCGTACGCGGCGAAGGCACGCCGTCAGTCCTGTCGCTCGACAAGCTGCAGGCGGGCAAGTATCAGCCGCGTACCCGAATGGACGAGGGCGCGTTGCAAGAGCTCGCCGCGAGTATTCGCGCGCAAGGCCTCATGCAGCCGATTCTCGTGCGCTCCGTCGGCCCGGATCAGTACGAGATCATCGCGGGCGAGCGACGTTTTCGCGCGGCGCGTCTGGCTGGGCTCGACGAAGTGCCGGTGCTGGTGAAGAACGTGCCCGATCAGGCTGCCGCCGCGATGGCGCTGATCGAAAACATCCAGCGGGAGGATCTGAATCCGCTGGAAGAGGCGCAGGGTATTCAGCGCCTGCTCGACGAATTTACGTTCACGCACGAGCAGGCGGCCGAAGCGGTCGGGCGATCGCGTAGCGCGGTATCGAATCTGCTGCGTCTCTTGAACCTCGCCACGCCCGTTCAGACGATGCTGCTCGCAGGCGATCTCGACATGGGGCACGCACGCGCGCTGCTCGCCGTCGATGCCGCCACGCAGATTCAATTGGCTAATCACGTGGTGAATCGCCGCTTGTCGGTGCGTGAAACGGAGCGCCTCGTCGCCGCGACGACGAAGGAAGCGCCGGCAGTCAAGGCGCGTCCCGCGAACGATGGCGGCCGTGACACGCGCAGGCTCGAAGAAGAGCTGTCGGATCTGCTCGCGGCGAGCGTGAAGATCAAGCTGGGCGGACGAGGACGCGGCAAGGTGATGATCGATTTCGGCAACCTCGACGCGCTCGAAGGCATTCTGAGCAAACTACGCGGCAGCATTGAAGCGCCTAATTCGGCCGCGTGAGTCTTGTCGGAATACAACGTCAAGCAATCGCGGTCCGACCTCCTGACGCGCGTCTGGAGGACCGTCAGTAAAGAGCCGGTCCTCGCCATTCTCGTGCTCGCGCTCGGCGTGTTGCAAGTGGTTCATCCGCGCTCGTGGGCTTCGCTGCCAGGTCTTGTGGATTGGCAGACCGTGCTCACGCTCGCCGGCCTGCTCATCCTGACCAAAGCGATCGAATTGTCAGGATTCCTGATGTGGGCCGCGCATCGGCTGGTGCATCACATCCACGGCGAACGCGGCCTGGCGCTGCTGCTCGTCGCGCTGGCGGCGGCGCTGTCCACGGTGCTGACCAACGATGTCGCGTTGTTCGCGGTCGTGCCGCTCGCGCTATCGCTGCATCGGCTCGCGCCCTTGCCCATCAAGCGTCTTGTCATCGTGATTGCGTTGTCGGTGAACGCGGGATCGATCCTCACGCCGCTCGGCAATCCACAAAACCTCTTCCTCTGGCAGACGAGCGGCGTCTCCTTCGGCGCGTTCGTCTGGGCGTTGCTGCCGCTTTGCGCGGTCCTCATGCTCATGCTCGGCGCCGTGACTTGCGCAATGTTTCGCAACGCGCCGCTCGACCTTTCTGGCGATGCCGAAGAGCACGGCGTCGACCGTGTGTTATGCGGTGTGAGCGTGCTTGCGTTCGCTGGCTTCGTCGCACTGGCCGACGCGCATCATGCCGGGCCCGGCCTCGCCGTCCTTGCCGTCGCGTTCCTTCTTTGGCGCCGCGAAGTCGTCTTGAAGATCGACTGGCTGCTTCTGCTCATCTTCATGCTGATGTTCATTGTGCTGCGCAGCGCGGCCGCGTTGCCGGCCATCCACGGCTTCATCGCGCAGTTGGGCATCGGCACGCCGATGCGTGCTTATGCTGCGGGCGCGGTGCTGTCGCAGGCCATCAGTAACGTGCCGGCGGCCATCGTGCTCGCCGAGTTTTCGAAGGACTGGCGCGCGCTTGCGTTCGGCGTGAGCGTCGGTGGCTTTGGGGTGGCAATCGGCTCGCTCGCCAATCTCATCGCCGTGCGTCTGTCGGGCGAGAAGGGCATGTGGGGTCCGTTTCACCTCGTTTCGATCCCTTTCTGGTTTGTTGCAGCGCTTGTTGGATGGGCGCTTATCTGAGTTTCGCGACGCAATCTCACGTCGTCTGAAAATCTGCTTGTAACCGCAAGAAAAGTCTCGCTTTCGAGACCATTTTTTAAGCTTTGTCCGCTTGGCTTTTGACGCACCTAAACTATTGAATCCCCGAGGACAATCGCTTACAATCCCCCGGATTTATCAGCTAGGCCACCTAGAAAGCGCGGCGAAAGCGCAGGGTGGTTTCCGAACTGTCGGTTGATGTGTTGAAGGGGTTTGAAGACGGTGCGAGAGCAGAATCGAGCGCCGGTGGGCGGGCAAGACAGCGCTCAAAACAAACGCGGAGACATTCACGCCTCAGGAAATCAGCCCCGCAGTTCGTGTGACGACTCGTGGGACGCCGAGGCGCAAGATAACAATATCGTTCCGCTCACGCGGGGCCAGGCAGAGAAGCTGTTCGGTCCTGATGTGAGTCGTCCATCGCGGGTCACGCCTTTCAAGGTAGTGGCCGCGCAAATGGTTTTGTCCCTGGGTGCGACGCTGTTGTGGTGGCTGTTCTACAAGCCGCCGGGCGATGCTGCGCTGTCCGCCTTCCTCGGAGGCGCGATCTGCTGGCTGCCCAGTGCACTGTTCGCGGCGCGCCTGAAGGCGAAGAGCGGAGCCGAGACCATCATGAGTTGGATGATCGGCGAAGCGATGAAAATGGGAGCGACGATTGCTATGTTCGTAGCGGTCGCCTTCTGGTACAAGAGCGCACTGTGGTTGCCTTTGCTCGTTACGTACATCGTCGCGTTGAAGACTTACTGGCTGGCCATGGCTTTGCGTTGACCTCCAGGGTAATCGCCAGCCCGAAGTCAAGTATGTAGCATCACACATGAAAGCGCGGTTATGAACGCCGCGCTCGGGCCGGACGCCCGGAGCCGCAACGCGAAGCGGTGGCTCGGATAAGCGTCTGGCGACGAAAGATTTTTGACAATTTGGGTGGCTTTAACGATATGGCAGCTAGCGAAGGAACGCACGCTCTGGACCCGTCCGAGTACATTGCGCACCACTTGCAGAATCTTTCCACGCACACACAGACGTCGATTTTCGACATCCACGTCTGGAATCTGGACACGCTGTTCTGGTCCATCGTGTGCGGTCTCCTGACCATCGTCATTCTCGGTATCGCGGCGCGCCGCGCGACGTCCGGTGTTCCCGGCCGTTTCCAGTGCGCGATCGAGATGCTCGTCGAAATGGTCGAAGATCAGTCGAAGTCGATGATCCACGGCAGCCGCCGCTTCATCGCTCCGCTCGCGCTGACCGTGTTCGTCTGGGTCGCCCTGATGAACTCGCTCGACTTCATCCCCGTGGATCTGCCAGGCCGCGTGATTGGCTGGCTGGGCCTCGAACAAGTGCTGCCGCATCATCGCATCGTGCCCACGGCCGATCTGAACGGCACGCTCGGCATCGCGCTCGGCGTGTTCGTGCTGATGATCTACTACAACCTCAAGATCAAGGGCGCAGGCGGCTTCGTGCACGAGCTGCTGTCCGCTCCGTTTGGCGCGCATCCGCTTCTGTGGATTCCGAATCTTGCGCTGAACATCATCGAGTTCGTCGCCAAGACGGTTTCGCTCGGCATGCGGCTTTTCGGCAACATGTACGCGGGTGAGCTGCTGTTCCTGCTGATCGCGCTGCTCGGCAGCATGTGGCACTTCGGCGCGGACGCCTCTGTACTTGGCTTTATCGGCCATGTGGTCGCGGGTACGGTCTGGGCGATCTTCCACATTCTGATCGTGCTGCTGCAAGCGTTCATCTTCATGATGCTGACGCTCGTGTACATCGGTCAGGCGCACGACTCTCACTAAAGAGTGTTCGCGGCAGGTCCAGAATCGCTTAGGTTTTAGTTTTCAATTTTTATAAATCCAGTTCCAAAGTCTTTAATCAAAGGAGTGAACATGAACGCTTTCATCGCCAACATCCAGGGTCTGACCGCCATCGGTATCGGCATCATCATCGGCCTGGGTGCAATCGGCGCCTGTATCGGTATCGGCCTGATGGGCGGCAAGTACATTGAAGCATGCGCCCGCCAGCCGGAACTGATGAACCCGCTCCAGACCAAGATGTTCCTGCTGGCTGGTCTGATCGACGCGGCGTTCCTGATCGGCGTTGGTGTGGCAATGCTGTTTGCGTTCGCGAACCCGCTGCTCTCGAAGCTCGCAGGCTGAGGTTCCTCGGAAGTGTGCGTCTCTTCTTGCGATGAGACGCAAGACGGAACGGGTGAGGCGCTGATCGAGCACAACGGGCCGATGAGCGCCTTTTAACCGTTTCACTCTCCGACTAAGCAACGTTTAAGGAAACACCGTGAATCTCAACGCAACCCTGTTTGCGCAAATGGTCGTGTTTCTGATCCTCGCGTGGTTCACGATGAAGTTCGTGTGGCCGCCGTTGATCAATGCCCTCGACGAGCGCTCAAAGAAGATTGCCGACGGCCTCGCCGCCGCCGACAAGGGCAAGGCGGAACTCGAAGCCGCGCATAAGCGCGTCGACCAGGAACTCGCGCAGGCTCGCACGGACGGTCAGCAACGTATCGCTGACGCCGAAAAGCGCGCCGCAGCCGTCGCCGAAGAAATCAAGGCCAACGCTCAGGCTGAAGCCGCGCGCATCGTCGCGCAAGCCAAGGCGGACGCCGAACAGCAAGTCGTCAAGGCGCGCGAGTCGCTGCGCGCCGAAGTCGCGGCCCTGGCCGTGAAGGGCGCCGAGCAAATTCTGAAGCGCGAAGTCGATCAGAAGGCTCACGCCGATCTGCTGAATCAACTCAAAACCGAGCTCTGATCATGGCCGAACTTGCAACCATCGCTCGTCCTTACGCAGAAGCGCTGTTCCGCGTAGCCGAGAGCGGCAATCTCGCGGGCTGGTCCACTTTCGTCGAGGAACTGGCCCAGGTTGCGCGTCTGCCCGAAGTGCAGTCGGTCGCCTCGAGCCCGAAGGTGAGCCGCGATCAAGTAGCGGACCTGCTGCTGTCCGCAGTGAAATCGCCTTTGGCTCAAGGCAATGTACAGGCGAAGAATTTCGTCGGCATGCTGGTGGACAATCATCGTCTGTCGCTGCTGCCTGAAATCGCCGTGCAGTTCGACGAGCTGAAGAACGCCCGCGAAGGTGCGGCCGACGCGCTGATCGTAAGCGCGTTCCCCTTCGAAGGCGAACAATTGAACGACCTAGTCGCAAGCCTCGAACGCAAGTTCGAACGCAAGCTGAAACCGACCGTCGAAGTCGATCAGTCGCTGATCGGCGGCGTTCGCGTGACGGTTGGCGACGAAGTGCTCGATACCTCGGTCCGCGCGCGCCTCGCCAGCATGCAGACGGCTCTGACCGCCTGACGCTTCGTTAGAAGCGAATCGCTGGCACGCAACAGAATTGACTATCAGGAGCGAATAATGCAACTCAATCCCTCTGAGATCAGCGAGCTGATCAAGAGCCGGATCCAGGGCCTTGAAGCGAGCGCGGATGTTCGCAACCAGGGCACCGTGATCTCCGTGACCGACGGTATCGTGCGTATTCACGGCCTGTCGGACGTGATGCAGGGTGAAATGCTCGAGTTTCCGGGCAACACCTTCGGCCTCGCGCTGAACCTCGAACGCGACTCCGTCGGCGCCGTTATTCTCGGCCAGTACGAGCACATCTCGGAAGGCGACATCGTCAAGACGACGGGCCGCATTCTCGAAGTGCCGGTCGGTCCGGAATTGATCGGCCGCGTGGTCGACGCGCTGGGTAACCCCATCGACGGCAAGGGTCCGGTCAACGCGAAGATGACCGACGCAATCGAAAAGATTGCTCCGGGCGTGATCTGGCGTAAGTCGGTGTCGCAGCCGGTGCAAACGGGTCTGAAGTCCATCGACTCGATGGTGCCGATCGGCCGTGGTCAGCGCGAGCTGATCATCGGCGACCGTCAGTGCGGCAAGACCGCGGTGGCTGTCGACGCGATCATCAATCAGAAGGGCAAGGACCTTTTCTGTATCTATGTCGCGATCGGCCAGAAGGCTTCGTCGATCATGAACGTAGTGCGCAAGCTCGAAGAAACCGGCGCAATGGCTTACACCATCGTCGTGGCGGCTTCGGCTTCGGAATCGGCCGCGATGCAATACCTCGCGCCGTACGCCGGCTGCACGATGGGCGAATACTTCCGCGATCGCGGCCAGGACGCGCTGATCGTATATGACGATTTGACCAAGCAAGCATGGGCCTATCGCCAGATTTCGCTGTTGCTGCGCCGTCCGCCGGGTCGTGAAGCGTATCCGGGTGACGTGTTCTATCTGCACTCGCGTCTGCTCGAGCGTGCGGCTCGTGTTTCGGAAGACTACGTCGAGAAGTTCACCAACGGCGAAGTAAAGGGCAAGAGCGGTTCGCTGACGGCACTGCCCGTCATTGAAACGCAAGCCGGCGACGTGACCGCGTTCGTTCCGACGAACGTGATCTCGATTACCGACGGCCAGATCTTCCTGGAAACCGACTTGTTCAACGCCGGTATCCGCCCTGCCATCAACGCGGGCGTTTCGGTGTCGCGCGTCGGTGGTGCGGCTCAGACCAAGGTCATCAAGAAGCTGTCGGGCGGTATTCGTACCGACTTGGCGCAGTATCGTGAACTGGCTGCGTTCGCGCAGTTCGCGTCGGACCTGGACGAAGCCACCCGCAAGCAGCTGGAGCGCGGTCGCCGCGTGACGGAACTGCTGAAGCAGCCGCAGTATCAGCCGCTTCAAGTGTGGGAACTCGCTGTGGCGCTGTTCGCGGCTAACAACGGCTACCTCGACGATCTGGAAGTTGCGCAAGTGCTGCCGTTCGAAAAGGGCCTGCGCGAATACCTGAAGACGAGCCATGCCGATCTGGTTAAGCGCATCGAAGACAATAAAGACTTGTCGAAGGACGACGACGGCGCACTGCATACCGCGCTGAAGGACTTCAAGAAATCGGGCGCTTATTGATCGGGACTGAGGAGCAACGCGCGGTGCATCGACCGATGAACACCGCGCGGCTTCGATCAAGGAGTAAGCAATGGCTGGAATGAAGGAAATTCGCGGCAAGATCAAGAGCGTGCAGAACACGCGCAAGATCACGAAAGCGATGGAAATGGTCGCCGCATCGAAGATGCGCCGCGCCCAGGAGCGCATGCGTTCCGCCCGTCCGTATGCCGACAAGGTCCGTGCAATCGCGGCGCACATGAGCGCGGCGAACCCCGAGTATCGTCACCCGTTCATGGTGAAGAACGAAGGCGCGAAGACGGCCGGCCTGATCCTCGTCACGACCGACAAGGGTTTGTGCGGCGGCATGAACACGAACGTGCTGCGTGCGTCGTTGCAGCGCATCAAGGAGCTGGAGCAGACCGGCGTGTCCATCGAAGCGTCGGCTATCGGCGCCAAGGGTCTCGGCTTCCTGAACCGGCTGCGCGCCAAGGTCGTGTCGCAAGTCACGCATCTGGGCGACACGCCGCATCTGGAAAAGCTGATCGGCGCGGTGAAGGTGCAGCTCGACTTGTATTCGGAAGGCAAGATCAACGCGGTGTACCTGGGGTACACGCGCTTCGTCAATACGATGAAGCAGGAAGCGGTGATCGAGCAATTGCTGCCGTTGACGGCCGAAGATCTGCAGCAGAAGGCAGACGAAGCCGCGATTGCGAACGACACGCCGAAGACCTCGTGGGACTACATCTACGAGCCGGACGCTCAAACCGTGGTGGACGAATTGCTCGTGCGCTACGTCGAGGCGCTGGTTTATCAGGCGGTGGCGGAAAACATGGCGTCGGAACAATCGGCGCGCATGGTCGCAATGAAGGCCGCGTCGGATAACGCGAAGACCGTGATCAACGAACTGCAGCTCGTCTACAACAAGAGCCGCCAGGCCGCGATTACGAAAGAATTGTCGGAAATCGTCGGCGGCGCCGCTGCGGTCTGATCTTGATGACCGCGTGAAAGAACACAGTATCTAAAGGAAATGCGATGAGTACTACTGCTTTGGTAGAAGGCAAGATCGTACAGTGCATCGGCGCCGTTATCGACGTGGAATTTCCGCGCTCGCACATGCCGAAGATTTACGACGCGCTCATTCTGGAAGGCACCGAGCTGACGCTGGAAGTCCAGCAGCAGTTGGGCGACGGCGTGGTCCGCACCATCTGTCTGGGTGCATCCGACGGCTTGCGCCGCGGCACGATCGTGAAGAACACGGGCAACCCCATCAGCGTGCCGGTCGGCAAGCCGACGCTTGGCCGCATCATGGACGTGCTCGGCCGTCCGATCGACGAAGCCGGTCCTATCGAATCGACCGCCACGCGTTCGATTCACCAGCTCGCGCCGAAGTTCGACGAGCTGTCGCCTTCGACCGAACTGCTCGAAACGGGCATCAAGGTTATCGACCTGATCTGCCCGTTTGCCAAGGGCGGTAAGGTTGGCCTGTTCGGCGGCGCCGGCGTGGGCAAGACCGTGAACATGATGGAACTCATCAACAACATCGCGAAGGAACACGGCGGTTATTCCGTGTTCGCCGGTGTGGGTGAGCGTACCCGCGAAGGGAACGACTTCTATCACGAAATGAAGGACTCGAACGTTCTCGACAAGGTCGCGCTGGTGTACGGCCAGATGAACGAGCCGCCGGGCAACCGTCTGCGCGTGGCGCTGACCGGCCTCACGATGGCCGAGCACTTCCGTGACGAAGGTCTCGACGTGCTGTTCTTCGTCGACAACATCTACCGTTTCACGCTGGCGGGCACGGAAGTGTCGGCACTGCTCGGCCGTATGCCGTCGGCAGTGGGCTATCAGCCGACGCTGGCTGAAGAAATGGGCAAGCTGCAAGAGCGCATCACGTCGACCAAGACTGGTTCGATCACGTCCGTTCAGGCCGTGTACGTCCCTGCGGATGACTTGACCGACCCGTCGCCGGCTACGACTTTCGGCCACTTGGACGCAACGGTCGTGTTGTCGCGTGACATTGCATCGCTGGGTATCTATCCGGCAGTGGACCCGCTCGATTCGACCTCGCGTCAGATCGACCCGAACGTGATCGGCGAAGAGCACTACTCGATCACGCGCGGCGTGCAGCAAACGCTGCAGCGTTACAAGGAATTGCGCGACATCATCGCGATTCTGGGCATGGACGAACTCGCGCCGGAAGACAAGCTCGCCGTGGCGCGCGCTCGTAAGATCCAGCGTTTCCTGTCGCAGCCGTTCCACGTTGCTGAAGTGTTCACGGGCTCGCCGGGCAAGTACGTGCCGCTGAAGGAAACCATTCGCGGCTTCAAGATGATCGTCGAAGGTGAGTGCGATCATCTGCCGGAGCAGGCGTTCTACATGGTTGGCACGATCGACGAAGCCTTCGAAAAGGCCAAGAAGATTCAGTAACGGTCGGGTGTAGACGAAGCGGGCGCGGATCTCAAAACTCCGCGCCTTCGTAATACGCTCAGGAGTCGATATGGCAACCATCAAAGTAGACGTCGTCAGCGCGGAAGAGCAGATCTTCTCGGGCCAGGCGAAGTTCGTCGCGCTACCGGGCGAAGCAGGTGAACTCGGCATTTTGCCGGGCCACACGCCGCTCATCACGCGCATTCGTCCGGGCGCGGTGCGCATCGAAGCGGAAGACGGTTCGGAAGAGTTCGTTTTCGTCGCAGGCGGAATCCTCGAGATTCAGCCGGGCGTCGTGACCGTTCTTGCCGATACCGCCATTCGCGGCGCCGATCTGGACGAAGCGAAGGCCGAGCAAGCAAAGAAGCGCGCGGAAGAAGCGTTGCAGAACACGGGCTCGAACCTTGAATACGCGACCGCGCAAGCGGAACTCGCGTACGCAACGGCACAGCTCGCCGCCATTCAGCGTTTGCGCAAGCTTGGCTCGAAGCACTAAGCCAGCGCGCTTGTAGCGAATCGAAGAAAGCAGCCTCCGGGCTGCTTTTTTTATGGCGAGTCCGGGTTGCTTACCGGCAAATCTGCATGACCGTTGTGCACCCCGATTGCGGGTAACACTTGATGCCAGCGCCGCTTGCCACCGTGCAAAATAGCCTTCCAAACAGCCTACGTCCTTGAGGCTGTATATCTTGCACGGTCGATAGCGGAGACCATTCGATGGCAACTCAACCGACGCAGGCCAGCGCGCAAGTCGAACCGCGTGACGGTCTTTCCTACGTCCGCGGCGCGACCGACACGCCCTTGAGCGACGCCACCGTTTCGCGCTTTCTTCTCGATACCGCGCGCCGCTTTCCCGGGCGTCCCGCTGTCGTGTTTCGTGAGCAGAACATCCGCTGGACCTGGCGTGAGTTCGCCGACGAGATCGACGTGCTTGCGAGCGGCTTGCTTGCGCTTGGCATCGAAGCAGGCGACCGCGTCGGCATCTGGTCGCCGAATCGCGCGGAATGGCTGCTGACGCAATTTGCGACGGCGCGCATCGGCGCGGTGCTGGTGAATATCAATCCGGCTTATCGGCTTGCCGAACTGGAATACGCACTGAACAAGGTCGGCTGCAAGGCGATCGTCGCGGCGGAGCAGTTCAAGTCGTCGAAATATCTGGAGATGTTGCAGACGCTCGCGCCGGAGCTCGCCCATGCGCAACCGAACGCGCTAAATGCGGCGAAGCTGCCGGACCTGCGCGCCATCATCCGAATGGGCGAAGGCAAGACGCCCGGCATGCTCAACTTCGACGCGTTGATGGAAGAAGGCCGCGCGCTCGTCGATACCGCCAAGCTCGATGCGCTCGAAGCCAAACTCGCCGCCGACGAAGCGATCAACGTGCAGTTCACGAGCGGCACGACGGGCAATCCGAAGGGCGCGACGCTTACGCATCGGAACGTGGTGAACAACGCGCGCTATATCGCGATGGCCATGCGCCTCACCGAGAACGACTCGCTGTGCATTCCCGTGCCGCTTTACCACTGCTTCGGCATGGTGCTCGCGGTGCTGGCTTGCGTATCGACCGGCTGCGCGATGGTGTTCCCCGGCGAGGCATTCGATCCCGCCGCGACGCTCGCCGCCGTGCACGAGGAGCGTTGCACGGCGCTACACGGCGTGCCGACGATGTTTATCGCCGAGCTCGATCATCCCGAGTTCGCGAATTACGACTTGAGCCGGCTGCGCACGGGCATCATGGCGGGCTCGCCGTGCCCCATCGAAACGATGAAGCGTGTGGTCTCCACCATGCATTTGGACGAGATCACGATCGCTTACGGCATGACGGAGACAAGTCCCGTTTCGTTTCAAAGCTCGACCACCGACCCGCTCGACAAACGCACGACCACTGTCGGGCGCGTTCAGCCGCATCTGGAGGTGAAGATCATCGACCCGCTCGGCGAAATCGTGCCGGTCGGCCAGACGGGCGAACTGTGCACGCGCGGCTATTCGGTGATGAAAGGCTACTGGGGCGACGACGCAAAGACGCGCGAGGCAATCGTCGATGGCTGGATGCACACCGGCGACCTCGCGACGCTCGACGCCGAAGGGTACTGCAACATCGTCGGACGCCTGAAGGACATGCTGATTCGCGGCGGCGAGAACGTCTATCCGCGCGAGATCGAGGAATTCTTGTTCCGCCATCCGAAGGTGCAGTCGGTGCAGGTGTTCGGCGTCCCGGACGAAAAGTATGGCGAGGAGGTGTGCGCCTGGGTCGTGCTGCGTCCGGGCGAGATGGCCAGCGCCGACGAGATCCGCGACTTTTGCCAAGGACAAATCGCGCACTACAAGATTCCGCGATACATCCGGTTCGTCGACGAATTGCCGATGACGGTAACAGGCAAGGTCCAGAAGTTTGTGATGCGCGCGCAGATGATCGACGACCTGAAGCTTGCGGAAGCCAAAACGGCGTAATTGAAACGACGAAGGGAGCGCTATTACGCGCTCCCTTCCTGTCATGGCACGAAACGTTCGGCTGCGAAACTCGCAACTAGCGCAAACGTTTGTGCAGGCGAAAAAAAAGCGGGCCTGGAGCCCGCTAAAAACCACACGCTACGGGGTTAGCGCGAGGAGACCAAAGGTGGGATTCGATTCAACGTCAAATCGAAGAACGATCCCAACACTGATGCCCCTTTCAGAGATTCGCCCAAGGCGACCACCGGAAAACGCCGCATTTGCAACCGCGCGCCCGGACACATCCGTGTTGAAACCGTTTGAACAGATTGTGGGCGAATTGATTCTGACCCGCCGTAACAAAGTGTTTCAGGTTGTAACCCCCGTCCCATAAGGCTCTCGTTAAATTTTCGGTCGCGGATGCGTATAAAGCCGTGCAGATATTGTCAGTTATTAAGCTGATTTATTCGATCCGCTAAAACTCCCGGAGTTTTTCCGGTTATATGGGCCGCTGCGTTAATCGGCATTTTCCGGGAAAATCGAACGGGCGCACGTATGAAATCGATACTCATTCGGCCTGAACCGCCAAAACTTCCTGTAAAAGACGCACTTGGAGACTCGTATGACCATTGACGCCGCTCTGCTTCGCTACTACGCCACCGTCGCCGAAGCTTTTCCGCCGCTCGGTCCCGATGCCGACGCGAAGGCAGTGCGCGAGCGCTTCAGCGAAGTGGCGAAAGCCTACGCCCCGGCGCCGGACGAAACCATTTTCGTCGAGGACATCGAGATTCCGCTTGCCGGGCGCACGCTTGCCACGCGCATCTATAAGCCGAAGTCGGCGAACGGTCCGCTGCCGCTAATCGTCTACTTTCACGGCGGTGGCTGGGTGGTCGGCGATATCGAGACGCATGATGCGCTGGTCGCCCGCCTCGCGCGCGACTCGCAGTGCGCAGTCGCGAGCGTCGATTATCGGCTGGCGCCGGAGCATCCATTTCCCGCGCCTTGCGAAGATGCCCTCGACGCGCTGATCTGGCTCGCCGAACATCGTTCGCGGCTTGGCTTCGCGACGGACCGGCTGGCTGTCGGTGGCGATAGCGCGGGTGCGCATCTCTCGGTGGTCGCGGCGCGCGGCGCGAACGAGCGCGTGGCCGGTCTCGTCAGTCTCCAGCTTCTGCTGTATCCGGTGATGCGGCGGCAATTCGAGAGCGCGAGCTGTCTTGCAAACGCGAACGGCCCCGGCCTCACCAACGACGAGATGAAGTGGTATTGGACTCAGTTCCTGTCCGGCGTGATGCCCGACGCCCATGACGTGCGCGCCTTTCCGCTCGCCGAGCCGTTCGAGCGGACGCCTGCGCCCGCGTTGATCGTCGCGGCAGCCTACGACCCGCTTTACGACGATGCCCACGAACTCAAGCGCTTCCTCGAAACCAACGGCGGCCGCGTCGAATTAATCGACGCCGCGGACATGACGCACGGCTTTGGCCGCATGCATCCGCGATCCGAAGCCGCGCTTGCCTGGCTGCGTCGAATCGGCGAGCGCGCAGGCGAGTGGTTGCGCGCCGCGCGCTGATTGTTCATTTGAGCCACTTGTCCACTACAGCCTGAAACTCGCCCGAACCGCGCGCGAGGTGCAACCACTGGTCGACGTACTGCTGCCAGACGACATCGCCGCGCGGCAGCAGATACGCCTTTTCGCCGAACTGGAACGGTTTGTCCGGATGCACGGTGCATAGGCCTGGATTGAGCTTCTGCTGAAGCAGCGTTTCCGAGGCATCCGTGACCATGACATCTGCCTTGCCGTCCAGAATCTGCTTGAAGATCGTGACGTTGTCCGGGTACTCGATCAACTGCGAATGCGGGAAGAACTGCTTGGCAAAGCGCTCGTTCGTGCCGCCGGGATTCACGATCGTGCGCACGTTCGGCTGATCGATCTGTTCGACGGTCTGGTAGTTGTCCACGTCATCGCAGCGGACAATTGGCGTTTTGCCGTCCTCCATATATGGCGCGGTGAAGAAGGCGCGCTTCTGCCGGTCGAGTGTCGTCGATACGCCGCCGACCGCGATATCGCACTTGTCGATGAAATCGTTCATCAGGTTCGACCACGAAGTCTTCACGTATTCGGCCTTGGCGCCAAGCGACTTCGCGAGGCTTTCCGCCAGGTCGATATCGATGCCTTCGAACTGTCCGTCCGTACGCAGGAACGTGTACGGCTTGTAGTCGCCGGTCGTGCAGACGCGCAGCGTGTGGCGCCCGAGGATGTCGTCGAGCCGTGTGGGAGGCGCGACGGGCGGCGGAGGCGCGGGCACGGTGCCGACACTTCCCGCCTGCACCGTTTGAGCAAGTGCGGTGGTGGACATCGACCCGGCAAAGACGGCGATTGCGACACTAATGGACGTTAAAAACGCGCGTTTCATCGATTCTCCGTGTTCTATTCGTGTTGGTTGCCGCCGTCGATCATAACGAGCGCGCGTGAGTCTGAACATCACTCTCAGCCGCCGATGACGCGCGCATCGTCCGGTAGAATGGACGATTCCTCGCATTCAGCATCGAGCGCCGTGGCCCACACTCTTCTGAACGACACCTTTCTGCGCGCGCTCTTGCGGCAGCCGACCGAATACACGCCAATCTGGCTGATGCGTCAGGCCGGGCGCTATCTGCCCGAGTACAACGCCACGCGCGCACGCGCCGGCAGTTTCCTCGGTCTTGCGAAGAATCCCGATTACGCCACCGAAGTGACGCTTCAGCCGCTCGAACGTTATCCGCTCGACGCGGCGATCCTCTTCTCCGACATCCTCACCATTCCCGACGCAATGGGCCTCGGGCTGAACTTCGTGCAAGGCGAAGGTCCGCGTTTTGAACGCACGGTACGCACCGAAGACGACGTAAAGCGCTTGGCCGTGCCGGACATCGACGCCACGCTGCGCTATGTCACCGACGCCGTCGGCCAGATTCGCCGCGCGCTCACCGACGCGGAAGGCCGTCAGCGGGTACCGCTCATCGGCTTCTCGGGCAGTCCGTGGACGCTTGCGTGCTACATGGTGGAAGGCGGCGGCTCGGACGATCATCGCACCGTGAAATCGATGGCTTATTCGCGGCCCGATCTCATGCACCGCATTCTCGATGTGAACGCGCAAGCGGTTGTCGCGTATCTCAACGCCCAGATCGAAGCCGGCGCGCAGGCGGTCATGATCTTCGATACCTGGGGCGGCGCACTCGCCGACGGCGCGTATCAGCGCTTCTCGCTCGACTACATTGCGAAGGTCGTCGCAGGCCTCAAGCGCGAGCACGACGGCGCGCGGGTCCCGGTTATTACGTTCACGAAGGGCGGCGGGTTGTGGCTTGAGCAGATCGCGTCAATCGGCGTGGATGCTGTCGGGCTGGACTGGACAGTGAACCTCGGCGCGGCGCGCGAGAAAGTGGGCGCTCGCGTGGCGTTGCAGGGCAATATCGATCCGAGCGTACTGTTTGCGCCGCCCGAGGCGATTCGTGCCGAAGCGCGTGGCGTGCTGGAAAGCTTCGGCAATCATCCGGGACACGTCTTCAATCTCGGCCACGGCATTTCGCAGTTCACGCCGCCCGAACACGTTGCCGAGCTGGTCGATGAAGTCCATTCGCACAGCCGGGCGATGCGCGCGGCCACGTTACTACGCTAAGCGCTATGTTGCGGTGCAGCGAGATACCTTCGGGCGCAGCGTTTCAGAAATCGTCGGATTTGTCTGAAACGCCCGCCCTTGGTGGAATCGAAAGATGTCAAGACAGCAGTTATACACATTTTGTACGTTGCGGCGCGCCATCAGACATATCGCCATCCGCGATCAATTAAATGTCGCTATTTGTTGCGTAAGTGCCTGTTTGCATTAATGTTTGTTGTGGTCTGCCCGAAATGTGGGCCGACGCACATAAGTGATCGGCGACACGGTTTGCGGCAGCCCGTAATGCACTTCTCAACAAAGTTATCCACAGGCCTGTGGAAAGCATCGGAAATCTAAAAATAATCTTCGGTTTACCAGCGATTCTGATGTTTTACTTTAAGTTCGTCGCGCGAAGCCTGATGTCATTGTCGGAAAGCCCGCCGTGGCTTGCCGAAAGGCGTCGCGTGGTATGAGCGGCCTCTTTGTGCGCGTCGCTATCGATCAGCCGATGTCCGTGCTGTTCGATTACGTCTATCAACTCGACGTCGAGCCTGTGGTCGGCTCGTTGGTGCAGGTGCCGTTCGGGCGGCGCGACGTCGTTGGGCTCATCTGCGAAATCGCGACCTCAACCGACGTCCCCGCCGACAAACTGCGCCACGTAAGCGCCATCTGCGATGCCTGCGCGCCGCTTTCCGCCGAATGGATCGGGCTCGCGACGTTCGCGGCGGAATACTATCAACGCGGGCTCGGCGAAGTTGCGCTGCCCGCTTTGCCGCAAGCTCTTCGCGACGCATCGCGCTGGAACCGCCTATTCGCGGTCGAGCCGCGTTACCGCATGCTGGCAGCCGGACGAGCCGAACTTCCGGATGCCTTGCCCGCTCGGGCGAGCGCGTTGCGGCGGCTGGTGGAAGCGCTGGGATCGAGCGAGACGCTGGGTTTGTCCGAAGCGCGCGCCGTACATCCCAAAGCAAGCGCGACTTTCGACGAATGGCTGACGCGCGGCTGGATCGAAAGCGTTGAAAACGCATCGCCGGCGGATCACGCGCCGACGCTCGCGGCGACCGAAGCGCCGCCGCGCCTGACCGACGAGCAACGCGAAGCCGTCGATGCCATCGCGAGCGCGCAAGGCTTCGCGCCATTTCTGCTGCACGGCGTGACGGGCAGCGGCAAGACCGAGGTTTATCTGCACGCGCTTGCCGCGCTGCTCGCCAGACAAGCGGATGCGCAGGCGCTCGTGCTCGTGCCCGAAATCAACCTGACACCGCAGTTCGAGGCGGCGTTCCGCAATCGTTTTTCGATGCTTGCGCCCGGTTCCATCGTCACGATGCACAGCGGTCTTGCCGAGGGCGAACGCGCCCGCAACTGGCTCGCGGCACACACGGGAAGCGCGCGCATCGTGCTTGGCACGCGCCTCGCGATCCTCGCGTCGCAGCCAAAACTGGCGATGATCGTCGTCGATGAAGAGCACGACCCGGCGTACAAGCAGCAAGAAGGCTTGCGTTATTCCGCGCGCGATCTGGCCATCTATCGGGCGAAGCAGCTTGGTATTCCCGTCGTGCTCGGGTCGGCGACGCCATCGCTCGAAACCTGGTGGCAGGCGGAGCAGGGCCGCTACACGCGCCTGACGCTCAAGCGCCGCGCCGTCGCCGATGCGGCGTTGCCAAGCGTGCGGCTCATCGATCTCGAAGAGGAAAGGCAGCGCGGGCGCGCGTCCGTGGAAGGCTTGTCGGGCCCGCTCATCGCAGCGCTGAAGGCGCGCCTGGAACGCGGCGAGCAGAGTCTCGTGTTCCTGAATCGGCGCGGCTATGCGCCGATTCTGTCGTGCGACGCCTGCGGCTGGGTCGCGGGCTGTCCGCGATGCAGCGCCTACGCCGTGCTTCACAAGCCCGAGCGCGCGTTGCGCTGTCACCATTGCGGCTGGGAATCGCGCATTCCAAAGGCATGCCCGGAATGCGGCAACATCGATATCGCGCCAATGGGACGCGGCACGCAACGCGTGGAAGAAACACTCGCGAGCGTGGTTCCCGGCGCACGGGTGTTGCGCATCGACGCGGACAGCACGCGGCGCAAGGGCAGCGCGCAGGCGCTTTTCTCGGATGTCCATGCAGGCGAGGTCGATATTCTCGTCGGCACGCAGATGATCGCGAAGGGCCACGACTTCCGCCGTGTGACGCTCGTGGGTGTCCTGAACGCCGACACCGCGCTTTTTTCTCACGACTTTCGCGCAAGCGAACGGCTTTTCGCGCAACTGACGCAGGTGAGCGGCCGCGCGGGTCGCGCCGGACTTCCCGGCGAAGTGATGATTCAGACGCGATATCCGCGTCACGCGCTGTATCAGGCGTTATCGCGGCAGGATTACGTGGGATTCGCCAACGCGACGCTCGCGGAACGTCGCGATGCGCGTCTGCCGCCATTCGTCTATCAGGCCATGCTGCGCGCGGAAGGCCGCACGCTCGAAGCGGCGCTGGCGTTTCTCGGGCAGGCGGCGGCCGCCTTCGCGCCCTTGCCGGGCGCGGACCGCGTGACGGTCTACGATGCCGTGCCGCTGACCATCGTGAAAGTGTTCAACGTGCACCGCGCGCAATTGCTGCTCGAAAGCAGCTCGCGGGCTGCGCTTCAATCCGCCCTGCGCGCGTGGCAACCGGCGTTGCGCGCGCTGAAGGGCGTACTGCGCTGGAACGTGGAAGTGGATCCGCTGGACGTCTAATACTCGGCGCGCGTGGCGCTTCCAGATGCGGATTCGAGGTCGTCGTGCAGATCGTCCGAACGGCCTACATGCGGCGATGCGCCTCGCACAAACAAGACGACGCACACTGCGAACATCACCCAAACGCTGGCTATCACCATCCAAGTGCTCATGCTCGTTATTCTCCGAGAGCCCCGCGGTGGTCCTCCGCGGAATGTGGCGCCGACGGCGCGCATGGCGTTTATATCGGCTGCACTCGGGCAATTACTTAGGGCATGTCCCAAAATAAAAACGCCTAGGGAAACTACTAGGTGATTTCCGCCAATGTCCGTTCGGCGTTGCATCCCGCAAAGCCTTGTCCCACAAGGGTTCCAACATGGTGCAACCCTCTCGAAATTGTCGGTTGCACCTTTTATTTCAGCGGAGTACGATTCGCCAACTTTTAGGTCTACCGCCGGGTGAGCACGTCCGGCAAACGAAGGAATCATGGCGAGCACAACCCTTGGCGTCAAAGTCGACGATCTGCTGCGTTCACGGCTCAGAGATGCCGCGACCCGGCTCGAGCGCACTCCTCACTGGCTCATCAAGCAGGCGATCTTTGCCTATCTGGAGCGTATCGAGCATGGTCAGCTTCCGCCGGAACTCTCGGGCACGAACGGCTCGGGCGAACCCGGCGAGACCGTAGCCGTCGAGGGCGATGACGACAGCGCGCCGCAACCTTTCCTCGATTTCGCGCAGAACGTGCAACCGCAGTCGGTGTTGCGCGCGGCGATCACGGCGGCGTATCGTCGCCCGGAACCCGAATGCGTGCCGTTCCTGATCGGACAAGCGCGCTTGCCGGCCAGCGTTTCCGCCGATACCGAAAAGCTCGCGACCAGACTCGTCGAAGCCTTGCGCGCGAAGAGCACGGGCGGCGGCGTGGAAGGGTTGATCCACGAGTTCTCGCTGTCGAGTCAGGAAGGCGTTGCGCTGATGTGTCTCGCCGAAGCGCTGCTGCGCATTCCCGACCGCGCGACCCGCGACGCGCTCATCCGCGACAAGATCAGCAAGGGCGACTGGCGTTCGCACATGGGCCAGGCGCCGTCGCTGTTCGTGAATGCGGCGACGTGGGGCTTGATGATCACCGGCAAGCTCGTCACGACGAATAGCGAGGCCGGTTTGTCGTCGGCGTTGACGCGCATGATCGGCAAAGGCGGCGAGCCGCTGATCCGCAAGGGTGTGGACATGGCGATGCGCCTCATGGGCGAGCAGTTCGTCACCGGCGAGACCATCTCCGAAGCGCTCGCGAACAGTCGCAAGTTCGAGGCGCGCGGTTTCCGCTATTCCTACGACATGCTGGGCGAAGCAGCGACCACCGAGGAAGACGCGCAGCGTTACTACGCGTCCTACGAGCAGGCGATTCACGCTATCGGCAAGGCGGCGGGCGGGCGCGGCATCTACGAAGGCCCGGGCATCTCGATCAAGCTCTCGGCGCTGCATCCGCGTTATTCGCGTTCGCAGCAGGAACGCACCATGAGCGAACTGCTGCCGCGCGTGCGCGCGCTGGCGCTGCTCGCGCGTCGTTACGACATTGGCCTGAACATCGACGCGGAAGAAGCGGATCGCCTTGAAATCTCGCTCGATCTGCTCGAAGCGCTGTGCTTCGACCCGGCGCTCGCGGGCTGGAACGGCATCGGCTTCGTGGTGCAGGGTTATCAGAAACGCTGCCCGTTCGTGATCGATTACCTGATCGACCTGGCGCGCCGCAGCCGGCATCGGCTGATGATTCGTCTCGTGAAGGGCGCGTATTGGGATACCGAAATCAAGCGCGCGCAAGTGGACGGCCTCGAAGGCTATCCGGTTTATACGCGCAAGATTTATACGGACATCTCGTATCTTGCTTGCGCGAAAAAACTGCTCGGCGCGCCGGATGCCGTCTATCCGCAGTTCGCGACGCACAACGCGTTCACGCTGTCGGCTATCTATCACCTCGCGGGACAGAATTACTATCCCGGCCAGTACGAGTTTCAGTGCCTGCACGGCATGGGTGAACCGCTCTATGAAGAAGTCACGGGCCGCGACAAGCTGAACCGGCCATGCCGCGTGTATGCGCCGGTCGGCACGCACGAAACGCTGCTCGCGTATCTCGTGCGGCGTCTGCTCGAAAACGGCGCGAACACATCGTTCGTGAACCGTATTGCCGATGAATCCATCCCCGTGAAGGATCTCGTCGAAGACCCGATCGACGAAGCGCAGAAGATCGTGCCGCTCGGCGCGCCGCACGCGAAGATTCCGCTGCCGCGTCAGTTGTACGGGGACGAGCGGCCCAATTCGATGGGTCTGGACTTGTCGAACGAGCATCGCCTGGCGTCGCTGTCGTCGGCGTTGCTCGCGAGCGCGAATCATCAGTGGCGCGCCGAGCCGATGCTCGAAGGCGACGATCCGCACAACGGCGTCGCACGCGACATTCGCAATCCCGCCGATCTGCGCGATCTCGTCGGCACGGTGGTGGAAGCGTCGAAGGAACAAGTTGGCGCCGCGATCGCCAACGCGGTGGCCGCCGCGCCGATCTGGCAAGCGACGCCCGTCGATGACCGCGCCGACTGCCTCACGCGCGCCGCCGACTTGCTCGAAGCGCAGATGCACACGCTGATGGGCCTCGTCGTGCGCGAAGCCGGCAAGTCGCTGGCGAACGCGGTATCGGAGATTCGCGAGGCTATCGACTTCCTGCGCTATTACTCCGCACAGATTCGCGAGGAATTTTCGAACGACACGCATCGTCCGCTCGGACCGGTGGTCTGCATCAGCCCGTGGAACTTCCCGCTCGCGATTTTCATGGGTCAGGTCGCGGCGGCGCTCGCGGCTGGCAATCCGGTGCTCGCGAAGCCAGCCGAGCAAACGCCGCTGATCGCCGCGCAAGCCGTGCGCATTCTGCGCGAAGCGGGCGTGCCGCCGGGCGCCGTGCAACTGTTGCCGGGCAACGGTGAAACCGTGGGCGCAGCGCTCGTCGCCGACCCGCGCACGCGCGCCGTGATGTTCACCGGCTCGACCGAGGTCGCGCGCCTCATCAACAAGACGCTGTCCGAACGGCTCGATCCGGACGGCCGCCCGATTCCGCTCATCGCCGAAACCGGCGGCCAGAACGCGATGATCGTCGATTCCTCGGCGCTTGCGGAACAGGTCGTCGCGGACGTCATGCAGTCGTCGTTCGACTCGGCGGGTCAACGCTGCTCGGCGCTACGCGTTCTTTGTCTGCAAGACGATGTCGCGGATCGCACGCTCGAAATGCTGACCGGCGCGATGAAGCAACTCGCGGTGGGCAATCCTGACCGGCTGTCGGCGGATGTCGGTCCCGTGATCGATGCCGACGCGAAACGCGGCATCGACGCGCACGTTGCGCAGATGCGCGAGAAGGGCCGCAAGGTCGTGCAACTGCCGCTGCCGGACGGTTGCGCGCAAGGCACATTCGTGCCGCCGACGCTGATCGAACTCGACGGCATCGACGAACTCAAGCGCGAGGTCTTCGGCCCGGTGCTTCATGTGGTGCGTTACCGCCGTTCGTCTCTTGATAAACTCCTCGACCAAATTCGGTCGACCGGTTATGGACTGACGCTCGGCATCCACACGCGGATCGACGAAACCATCGCGCATGTGATCTCGCGCGCGCACGTGGGCAACATCTACGTGAACCGCAATGTGATCGGCGCGGTGGTCGGCGTGCAGCCGTTCGGCGGCGAAGGTTTGTCGGGCACGGGTCCGAAGGCGGGCGGCGCGTTGTACTTGCAGCGCTTGCTGGCCAAGCGTCCCACTGGATTGCCGAAGTCGCTGGCAAGCGCGCTCGTGGTGGACAAGGCGGCATCCGCCGATGCCCCGACCGCCGCTCTCACGGCGCTGCGCGACTGGTCGATCGGCGAACGCGATCCGCAGACCGCGGCGCGTTGCGACGGTTATCTGCAACACGTGCTCGCGGGCGCGACGGCCGTGCTGTCCGGTCCGACCGGCGAGCGCAACACGTACACGCTCGGCGCGCGCGGCACGGTGCTGTGCGTGGCGGCAACCCCGAGCGGCGCGCGGGCGCAGTTTGCCGCCGTGCTGGCAACGGGCAACAAGGCGCTGTTCGCCGGTTCGGCGGGCGAGCAGTTGGCGGCGTCGCTGCCGGCATCGCTCAAGCCGTATGCGGCGGTCAGGAAAGACGCGGCGGCGGAGTTCGATGCCGTGCTGTTCGAAGGCGACAGCGACGAACTGTTGTCGCTCGTGAAGGAAGTCGCGAAGCGCCCGGGACCGATCGTATCGGTGCAGGGCGTGGCGGCGGGAACATTCGCCGATGCTGATCATGACGGCGAAGACTATGCGCTCGAACGTCTGCTGACGGAACGCTCGGTGAGCGTGAACACGGCGGCGGCGGGCGGCAATGCGAATTTGATGACGATCGGTTGAGAAGTATCCTCTCGCGCTCGATTCAAACAAACGGCAGCAGGCACGGCGATCCCGGCGACGAGCTGCCATTCACACTGGTACTAGGAGAAGCTATGAAGCACACGATGAACAAGCTGGCAGCCGCCCTGACGCTCGCCGGCCTGTCGCTCGCGGGGACTGCGTTCGCGCAAACAGCAGAAGATGTGAAGGTCGGCTTCGCCGGGCCGATGACCGGTGCGCAGGCGCACTACGGCAAGGATTTCCAGAACGGCATCACGCTCGCGGTCGAGGACTTCAACGCCACGAAGCCGGTGATCGGCGGCAAGCCGGTTCGCATCGTGCTCGATTCGGCGGACGATCAGGCCGACCCGCGCACGGGCACGACCGTCGCGCAGAAGCTCGTCGACGACGGCATCAAGGGCATGCTCGGCCACTTCAACTCGGGCACGACCATTCCGGCATCGCGCATCTATGCGAATGCCGGCATCCCCGAAATCGCGATGGCAACCGCGCCGGAGTACACCACGCAAGGCTTCAAGACGGCCTTCCGCATGATGACGTCCGACACGCAGCAAGGCTCGGTCGCGGGCGAGTTTGCGGTGAAGACGCTGAAAGTGAAGAAGATCGCCATCGTCGATGACCGCACGGCTTACGGCCAGGGTCTCGCCGACCAGTTCGAGAAGGCAGCGAAGGCGTCGGGCGGCAACATCGTCGTGCGCGAATTCACGAACGACAAGGCTGTCGACTTCAAGGCGATTCTGACCAAGATCAAGTCGTCGAATCCTGACCTCGTGTACTACGGCGGCGCGGATTCGCAAGCCGCGCCGATGGCCAAGCAAATGAAGACGCTTGGCTTTCGTGCACCGCTGATGGCGGGCGAGATGGTCAAGACCGACACCTTCATCAAGATCGCGGGCGACGCGGCCGATGGCACGGTGGCATCGCTCGCCGGCCTGCCGATGGACCAGATGCCTGGCGGCGCGGACTACACGGCGAAGTACAAGAAGCGCTTCAACGAAGACGTAGAGACGTACTCGCCCTACGCCTACGACGGTGCAATGGCCATGTTCAACGCAATGAAGGCGGCCAACTCGACGGACCCGGCAAAGTATCTGCCGCTGCTTGCCAAGACCGACATGCAAGGCGTGACCACGAAGCATCTGGCGTACGACTCGAAGGGCGATCTGAAGAACGGCGGTATCACGCTGTATAAGGTCGTTGGCGGGAAGTGGACGACGCTGCAGAGCGTGGGTGGGAAGTAAGGTTTAGTGGCTGTTTTGGATGGCCCGGTCGTGTGCGACCGGGCCGTTCTTATTTGTGATCCAACGACAATTTAGCCAGTACGAACTTTCACGGCCTGCAAGCCTCTCGGCGTTTCATTAGCCTGGTAACTCACTTCCATGCCTTCTTCGAGTCCATCCGGGTCGGCATCCGTCAGAACGGCGTATCGGAAGTAGATGCTTGTGTTCGAACCGCTTGCCGGTTTGATGAAGCCGAAGTGATCTTTCAGACTTGCAATGACGCCCATCTTCCAGACATCCTCCGCTGCCCCAGAGGACGGAGGCCTGTCGCGTCTGATCTGAAACAACCCGCTCAAAACGGCCCGCTCGTCTCCTCGCGCGTCATCCATCCGGTCGATGACCTCGGACATCATCAATGGATAACTCACCTCGTTGAGCAACATCTGGCTCGGATTTGCGCCCTTTTGTTCTCTAGTCGTAGTCTCGAATGAGTAAGACCAGCAAACAACCATTACTCGAATACCAAGCGTCTTGAGCTTACGCGCGAGCGGTATGTAATCACTGTCGCCTGCAATAAGGACGACCACATTGAACTGCTTGTAAATGGAAAGCTCGAACGCTTCAAGAGCCAGCCAGACATCGATGCCCTTTTCCTTGCCAGCGAAGCTCATTGGGAAGTAATGCGCCGTGACGTTCTCCCGCATCAGGATGTCGTCGAGTACACGCTCGTTGAACAGAATGTCGTGGCCTTTGTCCGCGCTCTTGCGCGCTGAGAATCGGCCTCGGAAGTAATGCGCGTCGATCACCTGACAATCGCGCGCGTCCACTGTCTCGACAAGCGCTACTCTGTGGCGAATGTATTCATGCAAACCGTGAATCGAAAGCCATGCTTTTTTCGGATGCTGGTGCATGTAGTACTTGCTCACCAGATCAAAGTAATTCCCATCGTAGAAGACGCCGATCTTCGTCAGTTGCTTCGCTGCGTGAGACATCGTTTAGTTCGCTCCTTCTTCAAACTGAGGTGGCTCGCCGAATGGGCGATTAACTCAATTATCCAAAGCGAATGCAGGCTGCTGATAGTGTTTAATGCTTAAAAGAATCGGCTCGTGCGCCGACGTCACCGCTTGTTGCTGCCTAAATCTCAAGCGATCTATCAGTCATTTGCCGATTAGCTGAATCTGACGCGCTTAGGCATCAGTTGCTCGATCGCTTTCATCGTGCTGTTTAACGCGCTTGAGTCCCGTCACCATCCCGCCGATTAAATTCTCTCGTGTCCACAAGCTCATCGACACCGCCGCGACGACATGCACGCACACGCATATTTCGATCAGATAAGACAGCCATGTGTGGATCTCTTGTGGCCAGTCTTCGCCCCAGAAGGCATCGAGCCGCATGATCCAGCCGGATACCGCGAGCGCCAGTACCAGGAACCACAACGCAACGGCCATCAACGCGCCCAATGGATTATGCGAGACATGATGTAGGGGCTTGCCCGCTGCAAGCGAACGGAGATAGGTACGAAGCTGCGCGGCGCCCGGCCACCAGGCGGCAAAGCGCGCATGCCGCGAACCGACGAAACCCCACACGATACGCGCCAGCACCAACCCCGCCGCGATATAGCCAAGCACTCGATGCGTCTGGTCTGTTGGCCCAAAAAGATTCCATGAAACGACGCCCGCCACGATCCAGTGTGTGAGCCGGACCCAAAGATCCCAGACCTTCACGCGAGGGCCGGTCTTGGCAGACATGACGAAGCGCGCTTATTCGACTTCCGATTTCACGACAGCCAGCGTCTTGGTGTCGTAGTAGATCTCGACCTTCTTGCCATTCTTGTCGTGCCCGTAGATTTCATAGCAGTTGCCATCGATCTTGAACTTGCGGATCTTGTAGCGCTGCGCTTCGAGTTGCGCCTTGGCGTCCGACTCCTTGATCCACTCGCTCTTGGGATGCGCCGTGCAGTCCGCCTTCGCGAACGCGGCGCCGGAGAAACCCATTGCCAATGACAAAGCCAGTACCTTGAACATCGTCGACTCCCGGTGGTTTGAAGTCCGAACACTCTACTTCCACCGGAAGGACATCGCAAGTCAATCGAAAGCTATCCCTCAGCGCTTCCCCTGCTCCCGAATCTGTTCGAGCGTCGCGCCCGGCGTGCTCTGATCCGCCGGAATCCGAATCTCGATCACCGCGGGCAATCCGGAACTCACAGCGCGCTCGAACGCCGGCATGAACTGCTCCGTCGATTCGACCCGCTCGCCGTGCGCCCCGAACGCGCGCGCATAAGCCGCGAAGTCGGGGTTCGTCAGCCCCGTGCCATGGACCCGATGCGGATAGTGCCGCTCCTGATGCATGCGGATCGTGCCGAACTGCCCGTTGTTCACGACCACGAAAATCACCGGCAGCTGGTACTGCATCGCCGTGGCGAGTTCGTGGCTCGACATCATGAAGCAGCCATCGCCCGCGAACGCGATCACCGTGCGCTGCGGATACAGCGACTTCGCCGCGATGGCCGCGGGCACGCCGTAACCCATCGCACCGCTCGTCGGCGCAACTTGCGAGCGGAAGTGCCGATACGAATAATGCCGATGCAGCCAGGTCGCGTAGTTGCCCGCGCCGTTGGTGAGAATCGCGTCTTCGGGCAGGCGCTCCGAAAGCGTGCGCATGATCTCGCCGAGCTGGACATCGCCGAGCATGGGGCGCGGCTTGCGCCATTCGAGATACGCGGCGTGCGCCGTCTCGGCGCTGCCCGACCACGCGATCTGCGCGGGTGGTTCGAGCGCGGCAAGCATCGACGCAATCTCGGGCATGCCGGAGACGATCGGCAGATCGGCGCTATACACGCGGCCCAGTTCCTCCGCGCCCTGATGCACGTGAATCAGCGTCTGCTTCGTCTTCGGGATGTCGAGCAGCGTGTAGCCGCCCGTCGTCGATTCACCCATGCGCGGGCCGAGAACGAAGAGCACGTCCGCTTCGCGCACGCGCGCGCCCAGCGCCGGATTGATGCCGAGCCCGACATCGCCCGCGTAATTCGGATGCTCGTTATGAAGCGTGTCCTGATAGCGGAACGCGCATCCCGCCGGCAACTGCCAGCGCTCGATGAAGCGCGCGAAGTCCTGCGTCGCCTCGGCGGTCCAGCCGCTGCCGCCCGCGATCACGAACGGTGTCTTCGCGTTGGCGAGCAGTTCGCGCACGCGCTCGATCTGCGCCTGCGACGGCGCCGCCGCGACGCGCTGATAGCGCGGCACGGGCGGCGCCGCGTCGCACGCTTCGGTCAGCATGTCTTCGGGTAACGCCAGCACGACCGGGCCAGGACGTCCCGCCGTCGCGACATGGAACGCGTGGCTCAGATACTCCGGCACGCGGCGCGGATCGTCGATTTGCGCGACCCACTTCGCCATTTGCCCGAACATGCGCCGATAGTCGATTTCCTGAAACGCCTCGCGATCCATGTGATCCCGCGCGCATTGGCCGATCAGCAGGATCATCGGCGTCGAGTCCTGGAAAGCGGTGTGCACGCCGATGGACGCGTGCGTCGCGCCCGGCCCGCGCGTGACGATAGCCACGCCCGGACGCCCCGTCAGCTTGCCGACCGCCTCGGCCATGTTCGCCGCGCCGGCTTCGTGGCGGCAGACGATCGTCTGTATCTGGCTGGTTTCGTCGTGCAGCGAATCCAGGACGGCGAGAAAGCTCTCGCCCGGCACGCAGAACACGCGTTCGACACCGTGATGAACGAGCGCATCGACAACCAGACGCGCGCCGGTGGTCTGGCCATGAGAAGCGGATGCCATGCGAACAAGTCTCCTTTGTCAGTGAGCATCGGTGAGCCCGGGTTTCGAGCCGCAGACCGTAGCTTACGCCGCTGGATGGGACTCTGGCTGATGCAGTCCGGCCGCCTTGGCGCGCAACGCGCCTGCCGCCGCGCGCCTCACAGCCGGACAAACCGCCAAGCGACATCTCTCGTCCCGTCGCGTCGATCGTGCCAGACCGGCATTTTTTCCCGCATGACGCGCGACGCAATCCGCACGGCCGGGTTGTTTCCATCAGTCGAAATACCCCTCTTTCACACCCTTTATCCAGCGATAGGCCCGAAGTGATCTTCGCAATAATGGCTTCACTGAAAAGCGGGCACGGAAATAACCAAAGGGTGCTCGCCTCGCAAATATCGCTGCATTTATCCTCATCGGGGGCCAGTTTGAACATTCGTAAATTCATCGGCGCGAACAGTCGTGACGCTCTGCGCCAGGTCCGTGAAGCGCTCGGACCCGATGCCGTGGTGTTGTCCAACCGCACGCTCGACGATGGATCGGTGGAAATCGTCGGTGTCGCGGATAGCGATCTCGCTTCGATCTCGCCCGCGAAGGCCGCACGCGAACAAGCCGCCGCCGCGCCGTTCGCCAGCGCCACGCCGCGCGCCGCGCTTGCACAAGCCGCAGCCGCCGCGATGAAGCAGCAGGCCGCCGCTCCCAGCTCTCCGATGAACCCCTACGCCAGCGGCGATGTTTTCTCCTCCGTCTTCGGCAACACCGCCGACGCCGACGATTTCGACGAGCAAGCCGACGAAGAGCGCATGGAAGCACCGCGCACGATGGCCGATTCCAATCCGTGGTTGATCGAACATGCGCGCCGTATCGCGCAACAGGCTTCGGTGCCGTCGAACCGGCCGCTGACGCCGTCCGCCGCAATTGCACGCGGCATGGGCGTGCCGGTATCGGTCAAGGCAGCCGACGCACCGCGCCAGCAAGCGCCGCGTGCACAAGCCGCCGCGCAACCGGTTGCCGCCGCGCCTGCCGCACCCGCCGCGCAAGCGCACGCAAAGATCGAAACGCCCGACTGGGCGCGTGAAGCCGCGCAAGTCGCCGCACGCCGCGCCGCACAGAAGATCAACGCAGCACCGCAACCCGCCGACGAAGCGCCGGCCGCATCGGGCAATTTCGAAGGCTTGCCGGCTAATGCCGCAGCCGTCGTGACCGAAGCCATCCGCACGCGCATGGAGCAAGTCGTCAACGAAACGGTGATGAACGAACTCTCGTCGATGCGCGAGATGATGGAAGAGCACTTCTCGGGTTTGCTGTGGGGCGACCGCCAGCGCCGCAACCCGACCAACTCGGCCTTGACCAAGCGCCTCTTCGCCGCCGGTTTCTCCGCGCAACTCGTGCGCATGGTGATCGACAACATGCCGTCGATGGAGAACGTGGAAAACGCGCTCGAATGGGTGCAGCAAGTTCTCGAATCGAATCTGCCGGTGATGCCGAGCGAAGACGCGTTGATGGAACGCGGCGGCGTGTTCGCGCTGATGGGCCCGACGGGCGTCGGCAAGACGACGACCACGGCAAAGCTCGCGGCGCGCTGCGTGATGCGCTTCGGCGCCAGCAAGGTCGCGCTCCTGACGACGGACAGCTACCGGATCGGCGCGCATGAACAACTGCGCATCTTCGGCAAGATTCTCGGCGTGTCGGTGCACGCGGTAAAGGACGGCGCTGACCTGCAACTCGCGCTCTCCGAACTGCGCAACAAACATATCGTGCTGATCGACACGATCGGCATGAGCCAGCGCGATCGCACGGTCTCCGACCAGATCGCGATGCTGTGCGGCACGGGTCAGCCGGTGCAACGCTTGTTGCTGCTGAACGCCACGAGCCACGGCGACACGCTCAACGAAGTCGTGCAGGCCTACAAGAGTGCGCCGGACCAGCCGCCGCTCGCGGGCTGCATTCTGACCAAGCTCGACGAGGCGACCAACCTCGGCAGCGTGCTCGATACGGTCATCCGCTACAAGCTGCCGGTGCATTACGTATCGACCGGTCAGAAGGTGCCGGAGAACTTGTACGTCGCAACCAAGCGTTTCCTCATCAAGAGCGCGTTCTGCATTCCGCGCGATGGCTCGCCTTTCGTGCCGCAAGACGACGATGTGCCGGCGCTTCTGTCCGCACTGTCCGCACGCGCCACGACCGAACTGCATGGAGTCCATTTTGGATAAGTTCGTGCTCGATCAGGCTGAAGGCCTGAGAAGGCTGCTGACGCGCGCCAGTTCTCGCGTGGTGGCTGTAGTGGGCGGACCGGCGGGCATCGGTTGCACGTCGGCGGTAGTGAACCTCGGCGCGGCGTTGTCCGTGCATGGCAAGGATGTGCTCGTCATCGACGAGCGGCATAACGCGGGCTCGGTCAGCCGCATGGCGGGTGTGGATGGCGCGGGCGCGCTCTCGGCGGTGATGTCCGGCCGTCGCGAACTGCAGGATGTCGCGGTGCGCACGCCGATGGGTTTTTCGCTGATCGCCGCACCGCGCGATGAACGTATCAGCCACGATGCGGCGCAAGCACGCGCGCTGCTCGACGGCCCCGCGGATATCGTGCTGATCGATGCGCAACTCGATCGTAATGGCGCGCTCTCGTCGCTCGCGGCGCAGGCGCATGACTTTCTGATAGTGACGCGGGTAGCCGCGTCGGCGATCACCGAGGCGTATGCGTGCATGAAGCGCTTGCACTACGCCCACGCGATCGGCCAGTTCCGCGTGCTGATGAATCACGTGCAGGACGCAGCCGATGCAGCGGTCGCGTTCGACAACCTCTCGGGTGTCGCGAGCCGTTATCTGGCCGTTTCGCTCGTGCAGGCAGGGTATGTGTCCGAGGATGCGCGCGTCGCTCGGGCGAGGGAGCTCTCTCGGTGTGCGGTGGAAGCGTTTCCGGCTACGGCCGCGGCGCGCGACTACCGCTACATCGCAGCCGAGCTGCTGCACTGGCCGATGCGTCCCGCGCCGTTTTCGCGCGGCGACGAAGCGAGCCAGTACGACGCGCACATTCCGGTTGGCGAGTCTGGTGAAAGCGGACGGAAAGCGGCGCACCGAGCGGCGGCGTTTTCCGATCATGCAATGAGCAGCACGGCGTCGATGTGATATTGAAAGGTGAACAGGATGTATAACGCCCAAGGCAAACTCTCGCAGTCCGACGTGCTTACGAAATATGCGCCGCTCGTTCGCCGCCTCGGACTCCAGCTCGTCGCCAAAATGCCGGCGAGCGTCGATCTCGACGATCTGATCCAGGCCGGCATGATTGGCCTCCTCGATGCGGCTAGCCGCTACAAGGAAGATCAGGGCGCCCAGTTCGAAACCTACGCAAGTCAGCGTATTCGCGGCGCCATGCTCGACGAGTTGCGCGCCAACGACTGGTTGCCACGCAGCATGCGCAAGACATCGCGCGAAGTGGAGTCGGCGGTACACAAGGTGGAACAGAACCTTGGCCGTTCGGCCAGCGAGACCGAAGTCGCCGAGCACATGAAGATGCCGCTCGACGAGTATCAGTCGATGCTGCAGGACTTGCACGGCAGCCAGTTGATCTATTACGAAGACTTCGACCGCTCGGCGGACGACGAGCCGTTCCTCGACCGTTACTGCGTCGATCGTTCGGACCCGCTGTCGGCGCTTCTGGACGACAGTCTGCGCGGCGCGCTGATCGAAGCCATCGACAAGTTGCCGGAGCGCGAGAAGCTGCTCATGAGCTTGTACTACGAGAAGGGCCTCAACCTGCGCGAAATCGGCGCGGTGATGGAAGTGAGCGAGTCGCGCGTGTGCCAGTTGCATAGCCAGGCCGTGGCGCGTTTGCGTGCGAAGCTGCGGGAACAGTCGTGGACTAGCGTCGAGGCTTGAGTTCCGAGTTGTAGAGGCGCGCGAAGCCCCGAACCGGGGCCGCGCGCTTTTTGCTTTTGCCTTTGCAAAGGCGCTCGAATGCGCGCGGATGGGCTCAATGCATCTCGAAGTCGCGCGCCTCGGCGAACACCGTCTTGCCTTCGCCGAGACTCTTTGCGCGATACATCGCGCGATCGGCGGCTCTCAGCACGGCGGTGATATCGGCGTCATGCGCTTCTGCCGCGCTCGACAGCAAGCAGGCGCCGATACTCGCCGATACGCTCACTGGCCGCTCCTGCACCAGCGTGAGGTCGGCGAGCGCCGAATGGATGCCATCGGTGAGCGTGAGCACCGCGCTGCGATCGCGCATGTTGCGCGCGAGCACGACGAACTCGTCGCCGCCCAGCCGCGCGATGGTGTCGGTCTTGCGCATGCGCCGTGCAAGCAATTGCGCGAACGACTGCAACAGCACGTCGCCGACCGCGTGACCGTAGGTATCGTTCACGCCCTTGAAGCCGTCGAGATCGATCAGTAGCAGTGCGCTGGTATTCGCGTCGGCGGCTTCGGGCGCGGACATCGCGCGATTCACGGTTTGTTCGAGCGCGTAACGGTTATAGAGGCCCGTGAGCGGGTCCGTCGATGCCTGCCGCGCCAGCACGCGATTCGCGCTGCCAAGCCTGTCGACCAGCACGCTCAGATACACCGACGCGCCCAGCACGCTCAGCGCGAGCCCGAGCGCGGCGGCGCGGTTTGCCACCCACCACGGTTGCCACAACGCCAGCGCGACGATCGCGACGAGCGCCATCGCGCACGAAATGGCGAGCGTGCGCTTGCCGTAGCGGCATCCCGAGCCGATCAGAAACCAGAACACCACCCACAGCAGCGGCAAGGCGAGCGTGCCGCAGAGAAAGAGCATGGCGCCGAGCAACGCCTGATCGAGGATAGTGGTGATGACGAGCCGGACGTTGGACAGCGCCATCATCCGGCTGACGAGCAATAGTGTGATTGCACCGTAGGACACGTAGAGCGCGATCAACCGCGTGATCAGCGACGCGTTGGCCGAAGGGTGCCGCCACGCATACACCGCATAAGCCAGCAGAACTGCCGCTCCCATCCCGATACGCAGCATGGCTTGCTCGCGTTCGGGATTCCGGTTGCCGGACCATGCGAAGGCATAGGCCCGGCGTGCCGGTTGATGCGCCTGCTCCATACCGAACCCCTGGTGGTGATTTCTTGCTGTTATGGTCTTTTGCGCGTGTCTTTGCTGTCGCGCTTCTGTCTTATTGCGGCCCCGTCGCGATGTTCGTCTTCGACGACTGGTATTTTGCAACGTTTTGCCAAGCTGCTGTGAATCGTGTAAGAACGCATCTCGGACAGATGATTAACGGCGTTTTCTGCGGATGCTTCAGTGCTATGAGCGACGACTTTTCTCTCGCTGGCGAATGGCTGGCGGTCTGTAATGGCGATGACGTGCCGGCGGGTTCGACGCGAGCGTTCATCGTCGCGGATGAGCGCATCGTCGTCTGGCGCGATGCCGAAGGCGTGGCGCATGTCTGGCGTGACTACTGTCCGCATCGCGGCGCGCAACTGTCGCTGGGCACGGTGACGAACGATCAGCTCGCGTGTCCGTATCACGGCTGGCGCTACGACACGCTTGGTCAGTGCGTGCTGATTCCGTCGAATCCGTCGCTTCGGCCTTCGAAACGCGCGTGCGCCACCGCGTTCGTCGCCGAGGAGAAATACGGCGTCGTGTGGATGTGCTTCGGCGAGCCCGCGCACGCGCTCGATTTCTTTCCCGAAGCCGCCATTCCGGGCGGACGGCGCATCAACCTTGCGCCGCAGACGGTGAAGTCATCCGCGCCGCGTGTCGTCGAAAACTTCCTGGACATGGCGCACTTTTCGTTCGTGCACGTGGGCATTCTCGGCGAGGATGCGCATACCGAAGTGCCGGACTATGAAGTCGTGGAAAGCGCCGACGGACTCGAAGCGCGCCAGTGCCGTTTCTGGCAGCCGGCGGGTTTGCCGGGGCAGGGCGGCGCGATGATGGATTACGTTTATCGCGTGAAGCGGCCGCTGGTTGCGAGTCTCACGAAGATGGCGTCGGGGGCAATGGGCGCACTGCATATCATGCTGGTGGCGTCGCCCGTGACGCAGACCGAGACCCGCGCGTGGCTCGTTTCCATTCACGAAGACGAGACTTCGCACAGCGACGAGGAGCTGTACGACTTCAATATGGAGATTCTGCTGCAGGACACGCCGATCGTGGAGTCGCAATGGCCGAAGCTGCTGCCGCTCGCGCTCGATGCGGAGTTGCATCAGAAGTGCGACCGGATGTCGGTGGCGTATCGGAGATGGTTGGCGGGAATGGCGTTTGGGTGGGGGACGACGAGCGCGTGATTCGATGGCCGGTAAGCCACCGCATCAAACGCGCTTGATGAGTCGACCCAGCAAGTTCGTCAAGTCGCCGCCGGGCAGGCGGATGCCGAACTCGTCTTGCAGCACGGCCAGCAGTTCGTCGGTGCAGGAAATCTGACGGCGCTCGGCGACCGCATCGAGATGATGGACGCCGTAGTTGCCATCGACGAGACTCTTGCGTCTTCCCTCGTCCGTGCGCGCAACGACCAATTGCGACGCAAGCGGTGACGCCGGATGCGTCGAGATGAACCAGTTGCCTATCTCGAAGTCGATCTGTTCCTGACGTTGCAAGTCGAATACGTATAGCGCGCGCCAGACGCCGTTTATCCGCGCCTGAAGCACGTAACCGGCCTCGCGTTGCAGCAGCCTGAAACGTTCGAGCGATGTCGTTTGCTCGGCATCCGTATCGAGCCGCAGCGGAGTCGTCGGCACCATGCGGCCGAAGCCCACATCCGAGATGTAGTCGTCGCCCGGTCCAAACGTCACGAGAATCGACATATGCGTTCGCGGCGCCCACGCGGTTTCCGGGCCGCCCATGACGACGCGTCCCGTCAGGCCGCGCGCGTCGAATCCCAACTGCCTGAGCAATGCGAGAAAAAGCAGGTTGAGCTCGTAGCAGTAACCGCCTCGCCCGCCGAGCACGATCTTTTGTTCGAGCGATGCCACGTCGATGGACGTAGGCTCCCGCAAGAGCGTCGACAGGTTTTCGAACGGAAAGCGGCGGGTGTGGCGTTCCTGCAAGGCTCGCAACGTGGCGAGCGTCGGCTCGGGGCTGGCGCGAAAGCCGAGCTGCGACAGATAACCGTCGATGTGTTCAAGCCGCGCGGCCGTTTTAACGCGTGCCATGTCAACGCTCGTTGCCCATTTCGCCGATGACCATCGCCGGATTGCCGAACACTTTGGTACGCGCCTTCACGCGTCGCAAGACCACGCTGCCTGCGCCGACATACGCGCGGTCGCCGACGTTGCACTTCGGCAGCAGCGTCGCGCTGCTCGCGATAAACACTTCCTCTCCCACGTTGACGTGACCGTTCAGTTGGCATGCACCGCAAATCTGCGTGTAGCTGCCGATAGACGTGTCATGCGCCACGCTGCTGTGAGTGCCGATAAACACGTGGCGGCCCACGTCGATATCGCACGACATCTGCGTGAACGGACAGATGATTGAGCCCGCGCCGAGTTTCACGTCCCTGCCCACGAGCGCCGTCGGATGCACGAGGATACCGAACTCCGCGCCCTTGTCTTCGAGCAGGGTGACGTAGGCGCGCTTCTGCGACGGATCGCCTATTGCGCAGAGAAAAATGTCGTCGTCGAGCGGTAGATAAGCTTCGGGCGAGCCGATGATGGGCGCGCCGCACGCAAAGCCGTCGAGCATGTCGGTGCGGCTGTCGAGAAACCCCTTGACCTTCCATGGCGTTCCCGCAGCGATGGCCTGTTGCGACCAGACGAGCACTTCCCGCCCCAACGCGCCCGCGCCCACGATAATGAGATTTTTGATGCCGGTCACGGCTGCGAGCGTGTGTGTCATGCGGAAATGTTCACCGAGCGGCCGCCATCGACCACGAGTTGCTGGCCCGTGATCCAGCGTGCATTGTCGGACAACAGGAATTCGGCCATGCCGGCTATGTCGCTTTCACGCCCGAGACCTAGCGGATACGACTCCGCCATGCGCTCGCGCACTTGCTCGTTGCCGAATATCGAATCCGTCATGGGCGTATGAACCGCGCCGGGCAGGATGGAGTTGACGCGAACCGATGGCGCCAGTTCGACGGCGAGCGCGCGCATATAGGCATCGAGCGCGCCCTTGCTCGCGCAATAAACCCCGAGTCCCTTGGCGCCGAACTGACTCGCCGTACTCGACACGAACACGATGTTGCGGAGCGCCTTGTCGTTCACCTTGCGTCGCACGAGCAGGCGAGAAATTTCCATGGCCGACATGAAGTTCACGTTCATGACTTCCACCGCGCTCGCGCGCTCGAGCAAACGAAGCGGGCCGATGATCCACGCGCCGGCGCAGTGGACGTAGTTCTCGATACGCATGCCGCGAGACGAAACGAAATCGACGAAGCCGGACTCGATCTCGTCCAGTTCGCGAAGATCCTGCACCCACAATGCGTGGGCGTCGGGGTTAGCGCAAAGCTGTCGCGTCTCCTCCAGCCGCGCCCGGTCCCTGCCGTGCAACACGAGCGACCGCGTGGAGGAAAGCTGAATGGCCGTTGCCCGGCCTATGCCCGATGAGGCGCCCGTAATCAGGCTATGAAATTCGTGGCTCATGACTGTCTCGCTCAGGACGCGGTGTAGCCGCCGTCGCAGACCAGCACCGAACCGGTGATCCAGCGACCGGAGTCGGCAACGAGAAAGGCGGCCGCATTGGCGATGTCTTCGGGCGTGCCCAGACCCAGCGGATGCGCGGATTCGATCTGCTTGCGCTGCTCTTCACTCCAGTGCCGGGAGTTTTCGTCGAACATCGCGGTCTTGACGAATCCGGGAGCAATGCAATTGACGCGGATACTTCTCGGCGCAAACTCCAGAGCCGCCGATTTTGCAAGGCCGGTGAGCGCGGCTTTCGACATGGCATAAGCCGACGCACCGGCGGAGCCGACGATGCTCATGACCGACGAGATGAACACCACCGAGCCGCCATTTGCGCGGCATACGCTGCGGTGCTGAAAGCCGCGCAGCAACGCGAGCGCAGCTTCGGCATTCACGCTGAACACTTCACGATAGCGCGCGGGCGTCAGCAAGCGGGTAGGCGCAATGGAACTGATTCCCGCCGCGTGCACGAGCCCGGAGAACGGTCCCCCGGCTTGCGCCAACTCGGCGAAGAGGCCGGGCAGGCGTTCGGTATCGAGAAGATCGAAGGTCACCGTCTTCGCGTTGAGGCCGGCGCTTGCTTGCTGAAGCCGCGCATCGTCACGATCCAGCATGACGACGGCCGCGCCCAGCGCGCTGAACAACTGGCTGGTCGCGAGACCGATGCCCGACGCCGCACCCGTGACGAGGATTCGTTGACCTTCGAGGTTCAGAGGATTCGACATGAATGCTCAGGCGTGCTGTTTTTCGAGCGCGGCGAACAAGTCCGCGGCGCAAGCGAATTCGCTGATGCCCTTGGCGCTGATCGCGACGCCAAGCTCCTTGTCGAGCCACGCAATCAATGCGAGCGCGGTCAGGGAATCCCAGTTGTCGTAATGGTCGAGCGGCAGGTCTGGGTCGACCGAATCGACTTCGAGCAACTCGGCGAGGTTGGCGTAAAAAACGTCTTTCATCTGGAAACTCCTGTCAGGGATATTGCACCATTTCACATACGTCCAGCGGTCCGAGACGCATGAGCATCGATCCCCATGTGAGACCGACGCCGAATCCGGCGAGACATACCAGCGCCTCGTGCTGCGTCAGGACTTCGCGCAGGTTTTCGACGGTTGCCATTGGAATCGTCACGCCGCTGCTATTGCCGTACTTTTCCACCACGTTCATGGGCAGCTTGCCGTACGGAATGCCTATCTTGTCCGCGAGCTTTTGCAGCATGAAGCGGTTGGGCTGATGGAACAGAAACCAGTCGATCTCGTCGATGGTCGTTTCCGCCTGATTCATCAGCGCCGTGATCATCGGCGGGACCTCCGTCTGGACGAACGTGAAGACCTCCGAGCCTTCCATCTTCAAATGATCCAGCGCACGAAAATTGTGATCGCCTTCGTCCCGCAACTCGGCCGTTGCCGGCGAACACGGCATGCGCATTCCGCCGGCGGGAATCATCAGGGCCGCGTGTCGCGTGCCGTCCATCTTCAGATTGGCATGGACCACGCGATCCGGCGCCGCCGATTCGACAATGGCGATGGACGCCGCGTCGCCAACCAGCGGATAGCTGTTGCGGTCCCTGGGCGAAGTCCTGCGGCTCATCACGTCGGCGTTGACGAGTGCGACGCGCCGGATATTCGGTTGTTCGAGCAGCATGAACGCCTGAATGAGACCGACGACGAAGCCCGCGCATCCCTGGTTGATGTCCATGCAGAACATGTCCTGCTTCAGGCCGAGTCGTCCCTGCACGATGCTGCTCGTCGGCGGCATCAGGTAGTCGGGCGTTTGCGTGACGAGCACGAGGGCATCGATTTCGTCACGAGCGATCACCTTTCTCGCGAACAACTGCTCCAGCCCGAAGACGGCGAGGTCCGACACGCAGGTATCGGCATCGACGAGACGGTGCTTGTCGTAGCCCATGACCTGCATGAGTTTGCGCGAGCGCGCCTCTGGAAAGTCGAAGCGCTTCATGTCCTCGACGAACGATTGCTCGCGAGCGGGCACGACGGTCAGCAGACTGCTGATGCGCTTGCCCTTGAAGAACAGGTTCACTGCGTCACTCCATATCTCGCGATGAGCAGGGAAATGGCCTGCACGTTGCGAAAGTGGTCGGGCACGATGTCGAGACCATCGATCGAAATGTCGAATTCGTCGTCGATGGTCGAGACCAGTGTCAGCATGTCGAACGAATCGAGCAAACCGTCTTCGAGAAAATCCTCGGACCGCGTGAAGTCGCTTTCGGGGCGCACGCTCTTGAGCAAGTCCATCAACTTTGCTGCCAACATAAATTCCACTCCGTGTTCGAATACCGGCGCCAATGCGACTTCTGTCGCGGCGAATCCAGCCTGTTTCACGCCTCGACGGCCGGGCGCGGCGCCGCTTGCTTTTGTGAGAGCGCGAGCCTGTCTATCTTGCCGTTGGGGTTTCGCGGCATGCTGTCGATACGCATAAAGGCGGTCGGCAGCATGTACTTCGGCAAGCGCGCGCCGAGCGCCGTGCGGATGGCGGCGGCGGAAACGTTCTCGTCCGATTCGAAATACAGCGCGATCTGTTTCTTCGCCGAGTCGTACACCACACATGCCTGCGCAATGCCTTCGATCTGCAACGCGGCGTGCTCGATTTCGCCAAGCTCGATGCGATAACCCAAATGCTTGATCTGATAGTCGCGGCGGCCGACGAACATGATCTCGCCGCGCTCGTTTCGATAAACCGTATCGCCCGTGCGATAAAGTCGGTCGGGATAATGCGGCTGCAGCGGATTCATCGTGAAGGCATCCGCCGTTTTCCGCGGATTGTTCCAGTATCCGAGCGCGAGCGAACTGCCACGCACGCACAACTCACCGTGCTCGCCGATGCGCGCGGCGCGCCCCTCGTCGGTCAGGATCAGCACATCCGAATTGCGGCAGGGAAAGCCGATGGGCAGCTTCTCGTCGTCGCCGAAGTCGCGCTCGACGATGAAGTACGTGCAATCCACCGTCGCCTCGATCGGCCCGTACAGATTCACGAACATGGCTTGCGGCAAGTGCTTGCGCCATATGTTCAGCGGCCGCGTGGGGAATACTTCGCCTGCGAAAAGAATCTTCTTCAGCGCGACGGGCGGCAAGCGTTCGAGCAGCGCCTGATTCGCGATGTTCACCATGATCGTGGGCACCCAGAAAATGAAACTGATGTTCTGATCGATCAGGTGCTGGAGAAGCGAAGCCGGGAAAGCCGCGATCTGTTCCGGGATCAGCGAGATGGTCGCGCCCTTCGCGAGACACAGGAAGAGTTCGAGCGAGTAAATATCGAAGTACAAAGGAGACAGGCTGCCGATCGTCTCGCTGCCATCGAGCGCCAGACGTTCGAATGCCCAGTCCATGAAGTCGATGGTCGCGCGATGATTGAGTGCAACGCCTTTCGGCACGCCCGTGGAACCCGACGTGTGGATGATGCAAAGCGGGTCCGTGTCGATGATATTGTCGAGGCACCAATCCAGTTCGACGTTCGACGAAGCGTGGTCCGTATGCCCCACGTCGTCGATAAGGAGAATGTGCTTGTCATCGATTCCGACTGCGTTCAAGGAAGACGCCAGCGCGGCGTTCGTCACGATGAGCGGTGCGTCCAGATTATCGAGAATTGCCTTGAGGCGGATGGCGGGCAGCTTGATGTCGAGATTGGCGTAGCAGTTTCCCGTGTAGACGATGCCCAAGTCGGCGAAGATGGTTTCGGCGCACTTCGGCAGAAACACGGCAATCGGATTGCGGATCGCATCGGTACGCGCGCGAATGGCGGCGGCGAATGCCTTCGCATGAACTTCGAGCTCGCGAAAGTTATAGCGCTTGTCGCCATCGACGATGGCGGTCTTTTCCGGCATACGTGCCAGCGCACCTCCTTCGAAATATTCGAGCACGTTGATCATCATGGTGCGGCCTGCGTCCTGAAAAAAGCATCGATAAAAGCGGTCGGGCTGACGCGCGTCGTCGTCATGCGGAACATCTAGCGCCGTGCGCCTTGCAGCCCGAATCTCAGGAAAAATTCTGCCATGTCGCTGCAAGACCTCATCGCGCGAACAGACGGTGATTTGACGGTCATTTCAGGTCGTGAGAGCGGCCGTTTGCAGCGCTCAAGATCGTCTCGACGACGAAGGCGACATGCTCGTCGCTCAAGGCCGGGTAGATCGGCAGACACAGTACCTTGCTGGCCGCATTGGCCGCGACCGGCAGATTCGCGCGGCTCGCCGAGGGAAGTCCGCGGTACATCGGGAAATCGGAGATAAGCGGATAAAAATAGCGGCGCGCATAGATCTGCCGACTGCGCAGATGTTCGTATAGCGCATCGCGGGTGAGCGAGAAATCGGCTTCGACGAGTATCGGAAAGTACGAGCAGTTGGCAACGGTCTGCGAGCCTCTTGGCAGGCAACGGATACCCGGCACATCGCGCAGCATTTCGCGGTACAGCGCGTCTATCTCTCGCCGGCGCGCGAGCGCATCTTCTATGTGTTCGAGTTGAACCAGGCCGAACGCCGCGTTGATCTCGCTCATCTTCGCGTTGATGCCGCTCGCCACCACCGTCGTTTCGTCGACGAAACCGAAGTTCTTGAGCTGGTCTATGCGCAGCTTGGTCTTTGCGTCCGGACAGACGATTGCGCCGCCTTCAAAAGTGTTGAACACCTTTGTCGCGTGGAAGCTGAGAACGGACAGATCGCCGTGCGCCAGGATGCTGCCCGCTTCGGTCTGCACGCCGAAGCCATGGGCGGCGTCGTAGATGACCTTCAGGTTGTAGTTGTCCGCGATCCGCTGGATTGCATCGACATCGCACGGATTGCCGTAGCAATGAACCGGCAGGATCGCCGTGGTCTGAGGCGTGATGGCCGCCTCGATCTTCGCGGGGTCGAGATTCAGCGTGACAGGATCGACATCGACGAATACGGGTTTGACGCCGTTCCACAACAGCGAATGCGCGGTCGCCACGAACGAGTACGGCGTCGTGATGACTTCGCCCGTGATGCGCAGCGCCTGCAGCGCCGTGACGAGCCCGAGCGTGCCATTGCTGAACAGCGAAAGATGCCGGACGCCTAAGTGTTCGCCGAGCGCCTGTTCGAAGCGCTGATGAAACGGCCCGCCGTTGGTCAGGACCTTGCTCTCCCAGATTTGCTCGAGGTAGGGCAAAAATTCCGCGAGCGGCGGCAGATGCGGCTGCGTGACGAACATTCGCTCCAGCGGCAGCGCGGAAACTGATTCGGGAGGCAGGCTGGCTGTCATGTCTTTCGTGTTCCGAGGGTGATGTTGTCGCCGCGCGGCTGGCGGCGTCCCATGCGCCAGCCGAAAACACCTATGCCGGCCTGTCAGGGCGATTCCGATGAATTATCTGGTCAAGGCCGCGCAGGCAATGCGGCGAGATAACGTGCCAAAACCGGTCTGTTCGCGTGATCGACGGGACGCGTCTGCCCGCAGACTTCACGCTCGGGAAGATCGACCGCGAAATGCCGGCGCTCCTCATCCATTCGTCGAACCGGCCGAAAGCCAGCAACCAGACCGCAAGGTAGTGCCACATGAACATCGCCAGCACCAGAGCTTCACGCAAGGGGCATCCGTACTACATCTATGCGCCGGCTTACCGGGAGTCATCGGCCGGGATCGTCGTGATGCACACGCTCTGTCACCTGCTCAATCGCGAGGGATACGACGCCTATATCTCCGCGACCGATGTCGTCAACCCACGGTTCGACACGCCGCTTGCCACATTCGAGGTGCAGGCCCGACACAGGTTGGAGGGCCGCATGCCGATCGTCGTCTATCCGGAGATCGTGTCGGGCAACCCGATGAATGCCGATGTATGCGTACGCTATATCCTCAACCACATCGGGTTCCTGTCAGGAAAGCCGCTCAACGAGGGCAAGGACGATCTGGTCTTCTATTTTTCGGAGAACTTCCTCGGTAGCGCGAACAAGAAGGACGTCGATTTTCTGTTCCTGCCCGTGATCGATACGGAGCTGTTCAAGCCCGATCCCACGGTCAAGAAGGACCGGACGTTCGTCTTCCATTACCGGCATCCGCTCGACAAGATCGACTTTTCGCTTTTCCCGCCCGGCACCGAACTACTGTCGATGGCGAACCCCGTGACGCTTCCCGAACTCGCGAAGAAGCTGCAAGGCGGCCGGGTGCTTTACTCCTACGAGCAGTCGTCTGTCTGTAACGAGGCCATGGCGTGCGGCTGCCCTGTCATCTACCTGCCCGAGGGCGGATTGAAGGCCGTGCCGGATCAGTTCGCCTTCGGCGTCAACGGGGCGGCCATGGCGAACGAGAAGAATGGCTACGCGCGCGCCCTGGCGACCGTGGACACGATATATCCGACCCTGGTGGCGCTCGGCAACGTGTTCCGGGCGGACCTGCCCGTGTTTCTGGAGAAGACTCAGGATGCGGCGCGAAAAGCGCTTCGGCGCCCGGCCGAACTGCGGGTTGCTTCGTCGAACGTGCCGAAGACCCCGAAACGGCGGATCGCGGCACTGACGACCGAGCCGGTCGCGCACCGCTGGTCGACATCGCGCGTCAAGAAGCCGTTCGAACTCCTGGCCGACCATTGGGAACTGATTTGGCCGATCCAGAACACCGAGGAGAAGATTGCGTCGGCCGACATCGTTTTGATGCAGCGGCGCTTTCCGATGGCCGCCACGCCCGAGCAACTCGAAGCGATCTTCGGGCTCGGCAAGCCGGTGATCTACGAGACCAACGAGCCGTATCACGACCTTCCCGAGACCCATCCGCTGCACTTCTTGAGCCGGCGCGCGGGCGAGAAGGTCGAGTACGTCATGCGCCGTGCGAACGCGCTGATCGTCACGACGCCGGCGCTAGCGGAGGCGATGCGTCCGTGGAATGGCAACATTCACGTGTTGCCGACGGGCGTGGACTTCGACCGCTTCTACAGTCCGGTCCGAATGAACGAGGAGAAGGTACGCATCGGCATCATGGGTTCGGCGACGAAGCCGTGCAATTTCGCAGTCATCGAACCGGCGCTGATGGCGCTTCGCGCGCGCTTCGCTGGCGACGTGCAATTCGTGTTCGTCGGCGCGCCGCCTCCGCCGGACTGGATGGGACAGCCGGATGTCACCCTGGTTGGCGTAGCCGAAACCTACGAGGAGCACGCGAAGGTCTTCCGGCAACTTGAACTCGATATCGGCCTCATGCCGCGTGCCGCGTCGGAAGTCGACAATGGCGAAGCGCGGACGGAATGGCTCGAATACGCGGCGGCAGGCGTGGCGACGCTCGGCAGCGAGCATCCCGCATACAGCGACCTGGTGCGCGATGCCTGTTCGGGCGTGCGTGTGGATTCGGCATCGGCCGATGCCTGGGTCACTGCGATCGCGAATTTGATCACCAACCCGGCGCAGCGCCGTAGCCTTGCACGTACGGCGCAAGCCATCGTCTACAAGAGCGGTTCAGTGCAGTCGCAACTGGCGCAATATCACGAAGTGTATTTGCGGGGCCTGGGGCTCAAGCTCGGTGGAGCGTCGGCAAGTGGACCGGAGCGGATTCCAGCCGTGTTGATTCTCGACCCGGAAGGAGATGCGCGGAAGGTGCAGGACAGCTTGCGACATCATGCGCGAGGTCCGCTCAGGAATCATATGACCGTGGTGCTGACGACGCAGGAGGGCGCGGTGCCGGAGTGGAGCGACAACCTGCGTTATCTGCAAGCCACGGTGGGCGAATTCTCGAGCGCCATGGAGCAGATTTGCGGGCATGATGAATTCGACTGGAAGGTCGTCACGGAAGCGGGCGTCGAGTTGATCTGAACGGCATTGCCGAGAACTACGTGGTGCGCCCGGCTGGGATCGAACCAGCAACCCCTGCCTTCGGAGGGCAGTACTCTATCCATTGAGCTACGGGCGCGTTGACGAGGATCTTGGCTGCGGGGGACGCTGGAGAAGCGTCTGCAAGACCCATGCTAATCCGAGAGAATACCTGTTTTCGATGAATCCGTCCATCGCGCGGCCCGCGCGAGCGCCTTTCGTGGAAGCTCGGAACCCGCGCCGGTTCGGGTAAACGCGCGTGAAACCAAAGCAGGCGGCCCACGCCCTGCGTTAAACGTTCCGTCTATAATCGACCGTGCCCTCATACAGAAGGAGGGCAATCGCGGTAGCCACACGCTGTCACTGAACCGACTCACCTAGAAAAAACGGGAGACGAGACAAGCATGAGCGAAGCACCCCACGGAGCCCCAATAAAAACACCCGGCCAACTCATCGCGGCGGTGATCGCGGGGTTTGGCATACCGGTCGCCATCATCATCCTGCTCGCGGTCTATGTGAATAACTCGACTCGCACCGGCGCCGGCACCGACCTCGAAGCTTCGGTCAAGGAACGTATCGCACCGGCCGCTCAAGTCGATATCCGCGACGCCAACGCGCCACGCGTCTACAAGACCGGCGAACAAGTCTTCAAGGCCGTGTGCTCGGCCTGTCACGCGGCAGGAACCGCAGGCGCGCCCAAGTTCGGCGATGCCAGCGCCTGGGCCCCGCGCATCAGCGAAGGCTACGACACGCTTCTGCATAACGCGCTCAACGGCAAGGGCGCCATGCCCGCGCGCGGCGGCACGAGCCCCGACGACTATAGCGACTTCGAAATCGCTCGCGCAGTCGTCTACATGGCCAACGACGGCGGCGCCAAGTTCCCCGAACCGGCTCAACCCGCTTCTGGCGCAACGGCAGGCGCCGCGGCTCCCGCAGCCGGAGCATCCGGCGCGGCGGCTGGCGCGAGTTCGACGGAGAACGCTCAGGCTGCGGCGGCAGTCGCCGCGCTGGCATCGGTGCCGCAGGCTGCTGCTCCGGCAGCGGGCGCGCAAAGCGCCGATGCATCGCAAGCCGGCAAGGCGCTCTATGAGCAGGTTTGTCAGGCGTGCCACGCGGCCGGCGTGCTCAACGCACCGAAGTTCGGCGACAAGGAAGCATGGGCGCCGCGCTTGAAAGATCCGATGGACACCGTCTACAACTACGCGCTGCACGGCAAGGGCGCGATGCCGGCGAAAGGCGGATCGAATGCATCCGATGCGGACGTGAAAGCCGCCGTCGATTACATGGTGAATGCTTCGAAGTGAATGGCGGCGGTAAAAGCACTGCGTGCGTGTGAGCGTCGCGGGGCTTTGCTTTTACAACGCAATATTCGTCGAACGAGGAGTTAGCCGGCTTGCCTTTCGACGGTAGCCGCCGGGACCGCGTCTGCAGCTTGATAGCGCAGAAAATCTCACGCATACGCTCGACGCGCTTCAAGACTGCCGAACGCGCCAGCGCTCATCACCCCTTCTGCAACATCGCCTTCAACATCGCCATCCGATCCTTCGGCGACAACGGCGCTTCTTCGGCCGTCGGCGGCGGTGCATCGTCGAGCAGCATCTCGGGGATGAAGCGCGATGGCTCGCACACCACCGTTTCCCGCGCGCGCTTGCGCTTCTTGCACCAGTTCAGATGCAGGCTGCGCTGCGCCCGCGTGATCGCCACATACATGAGCCGCCGTTCTTCCTCGATACGCGCGGAATCCACTGGCGCGTCATCGTCCGAACTGCCGCGATGCGGCATGATGCCTTCCTCCACGCCCACCAGAAACACGTGCGGATATTCGAGCCCCTTCGACGCATGCACCGTCGATAGCCGCACCGCGTCCGGATCTTCATCGCGGCCTTCGAGCATGGACATCAGCGCGACGGTTTGAATCAGGCCGAGCAGATTCTTGCCGTCATCCGAAAGACCGTCGGCCGTATCGAACCCGGTCTGTTCCGCTTCCGCCGATGGCTCCGGCTTCGTGCCCTTACGCTTGAGCCACTCGCAGAATTCGAGAACGTTCTGCCACTTCGATTGCGCCTGCCGTTCGTCGTAGGCATCGTAGAGATACGCTTCGTAGTGGATCGCTTCCATCATGTCGTCGAGCACGGTGCTCGCCGGATCGCGCGCGGCGCGGTCCGACAGCCTGCGAATCCACTCGCAAAACGTGCGCAGCGGTTCCACTTGCCGCGCCGACAAGCGCGCCTCGATACCGCCCATGAACACGGCCTCGAAGAGCGACACCTTCGCCGCGCCGGCGAACGCGCCGAGCGCTTCGAGCGTCGTGTTGCCGACACCGCGGCGCGGCGTCGTGATCGCGCGGATGAACGCGGGATCGTCGTCGGGATTCGCGATCAGCCGCAAATACGCGATGATGTCCTTGATCTCGGCGCGGTCGAAAAACGACTGCCCGCCCGACAGCACGTACGGAATGCGCTCACGCCGCAAAACCTGTTCGAAGATGCGCGCCTGAAAGTTGCCGCGATACAGAATGGCGTAGTCGCGAAACGCCGCGCGCCGTTCGAACTTGTGCGCCGACAGCCGGAACACGACGGACTCCGCTTCGTGCTCTTCGTCATTGCAACCGGTCACGGTGATGCTGTCGCCCATGCCGTGCTCGGACCAGAGCTTCTTCTCGAACAGTTTGGGATTGTTGGCGATCACATTGTTCGCCGCTGTCAGAATCCGCACCGTCGAGCGATAGTTCTGCTCCAGCTTCACCACATGCAGTTTCGGGAAGTCCTTGCTCAACTGCCCGAGGTTTTCCAGCGTGGCGCCGCGCCAGCCGTAAATGGCCTGATCGTCGTCGCCCACGGCGGTGAAGGCGGCGCGCGGACCAGCCAGCAGCTTCAACAACTCGTACTGACAGGCGTTGGTGTCCTGATACTCGTCGATCAAGAGATATCGCAGACGGTTCTGCCACTTGTCGCGAACCTGCTCGTTTTCGGCGAACAGTTGCGCGGGACGCAGGATGAGATCGTCGAAATCCAGCGCCTGATACGCATGCAAGGTCGCCGCGTAGCTCCGATAAACAATCGCCGCCTGATGCTCGTCTTCGTTATTCGCGAGCACGGACGCCTGATCGGGCGAGACCATCGCGTTCTTCCACAGCGAGATGATCGACTGCACCTTGCGGATCAAGCCCTTGTCGGTCGTGCCGAGCTGCTCCTGAACCATGCCGAAGCAATCGTCCGAATCCATGATGGAGAACTGCGGTTTAAGGCCGACATGTTCCGCTTCCTGACGCATGATCTGCACGCCGAGCGAGTGAAACGTGCAGATGGTCAACTGATTCACGGGCACCTTGCGGCCTTCCTTGCCGGGCGTCGTGAGCGTTTTGCCTTCGAGCAGCTTCGCGGTGCGCTCGCGCATTTCGAGCGCGGCCTTGTTGGTGAAGGTGAGGGCGGCAATGTGCCTAGGCTCGAAGCCGCGTCCTTCGATCAGATGCGCGATCTTCTGCGTGATCACGCGCGTCTTGCCGCTGCCCGCACCGGCGAGCACGAGACAGGGACCGTCGAGATAGCGCACGGCTTCGCTTTGCGCGGCGTTCAGACCTGCGGACATCGTTTTGGACTTTGAGTTGAGGCTCGCGGCGGCGCCGGTGCCTGATGGACTGCGCGCATCGCAGCGACGCGCGTGCGACCGCAAAAAATGCGCGAGAGCGCGATGTTAACACGATAGAACGCGACGGGTTTTGGCCCTCGTTCGTTCGGACGATGGGTGGCGCTCGCGATTGCGTCTTGTCGCCGAACGGGACCATCGTCCGTCAATCGGTGGATGATCGTGACGCCGCCGTGAACGACGCACCGAGCGCGCCGCGTCCAACTGACATGCCACAATATCCAGCCGGATTACCGATTCAAAGGACGCCAAGCATGAGTTCAAAACTGAAAGTCGGCGTGATGGGCTATGGTCTGGCGGGCGCGACGTTTCACGCGCCGGTCATCGAACACTGCGGCCGCGCGGAGGTGACGGCCATCGCGACGAGCCAGGCCGAGCGCGCCGAGGCCGATTATCCCGATGCACGGATCGTCGCCGATTTCGATGCGCTCCTTGCCATCGACGCGCTCGATTGCATCGTCATCGCCACGCCTAACGACACGCACTTCGACCTCGCGCATCGCGCGTTGTCGGCGGCCAAGCATGTGGTCGTCGACAAACCCGTGACGCTTTCCTCGCGCGATGCCCGCACGCTCGCCGATCTCGCCGCATCGCGCGGGCTTCTGTTCGCGCCGTTCCACAATCGCCGTTGGGATGGCGATTTCATGACCGTGCGCGCGTTGATCGAAAGCGGGCGGCTTGGGCGCATCACGCATTACGAATCGCATTTCGACCGCTTTCGTCCGAAAGTGCCGCAGCGCTGGCGTGAGGAAGCATCGCGCGGCGGCGGCTTGCTGTTCGATCTCGGGCCGCATCTGATCGATCAGGCGCTCACGTTGTTCGGCGCGCCCGCGACGGTGACGGCGTTCGTGAAGGCGCATCGCGACCACGCGCATGCGCCGGATTACGTGCATCTCGTGCTCGGCTATGCGGATAAGGAAGTCGTTCTGCATGCAAGCGCGCTCGCGGCGCTCGATCCGCCGCGTTTCACGATTCACGGCACGCGCGGCAGCTATGTGAAGAGCGGGGTCGATGTGCAGGAAGATCAACTGCGCTCCGGCATGCGGCCGGGGCATTCGGAATTCGGCAAGAACCCGCCGGGCTTGCTGCGCGAAGTCGATGGCGATCACGATCTGCGTCAGGCTTTCGCCACCCGCGACGGAGCGTATGTGGAGTTTTATCGGGCGTTGGCGGGGGCCGTGTCGGATGGCAAACCGTTCCCCGTTAAGCCGCAGGATGCGGTGGATGTGATGGCGATCATCGAGCTGGCTATTCAGAGTGAAAAGGAAGGGCGGCGGGTAGAGTTTGTTCGACATTGACGAGGCGGCTTTTGCGCTCACTCGAACGATTGCGGCAATAATTCCGTGCCTTCCAGCAGGGGCATTTAATTCACATTAAAGAGACAAACGCCTGGCGCGATCGAGGCGGTAGTATTTCGAATCGACCGCAAACGAATATCCGGAGTGCGTTCCCTTGAATGTCCCGAAAGCTGTTGCAACAGAGTGGCTATGCGATCTGATCGATATGGTGATCACGGCGCAGAGCAACGAATTCCAGGTAAGGCGCATCGAGCGAGAAGCGCTTGCGTTCTTGAGCAAGGGCCGCGAACGTCCTGAGATATGTTGGCTCGTACTCGCATTCACCGCGTTCCTCCGTGGTGATCGCGACGAATGCGTTCGTTGCTCCGAAGCCGCGCAGGCATTGGCGAGGCATCACGTCACCATTCTGACCAATGTGGCGTCGCTAATGTGCGATCTCGGAGAGCCGCGCATGGCGGTGAACTACGCGCGCTTGCTCGCCGATACGCAGCGTAGCGACCCGACAAGCCGGATCAAGGCAGCGCGTGTATTCGTCACGGCGCTGCATGCCGAAGAGGCGGCGGCAATCATGCTTGCTCATGATCTCAATGCAACCGTTGCCGAAGGCGATGCGGAGCTACCGCGCGACATCGAAGCGACGGCACAGATCTTTCTTCGTTGCGGCGTCGATGCCGAGCAACGGCTTGCTTTGTTGGAAACGGCGGTCGAAGCAATCCGCTCGCAGGGCTGCATGATTCGCGGCAGCAGGTTGATGATTTACGACGACACAACGAGATACGAGCTTTATGTCGACGAAACTGCAAGCCAGTGTGGAAACGTCAACTTCGCGATTGCCGAGGCATTGACCACGACCTTCGATAACGCGTACCCAGAGGTGATTACCTTCGTCTGTCGCCCTGTTGGTTCGCTTAGTGCGCTTGCATCCCGCAGTGCGCTAACGGAGGTGGTGCAATGAGCATCCAGGTTTCCGATCTGCTGCATCTGGCGCAGCAGTTGTCGGCAGGCAATAGCGAATGCGAATGGCGATCCGGCGCGTCGCGAGCTTATTACGCCGCTTATCACAAAACGCTTGCCGTGGCGGACGCCTGCTTGCCGTCAACGCGCGAGGTTGCCGGTCAACATGAACGGCTGACAAATCGGCTCATGACCGTAGGGAACAAAGGCCGGGCGCTGGCCTACGTGCTCATCGACCTGAAAAAAGTGCGTACGCACGCGGATTACCATCTCACGGAGCCGTTTAGTCAGCACGACGCCACCGACCTCGTCGCGAGCTGTCTGGCGTTCTTGCCGAAAACCGATGCATTTCAGGGGCAAATCAACTCGACCCTGTCAACGACGTTCTGAGGCCGACGCATGGCGAGGCATCGTCGCCAGCCACAACCCGCTCCACCGCACACTCAGCCCCGTCCGAATCCGTTTGACAAGCCTAATTCGGTCGCGTAAATTCGGCCGCACGCGTCGGGAGAGCGCGTGGCTTCTGTCGATTCAAAGATCGCCAAGCGAGCCGCGCCGCCGAAGGGGCACACCCACAAACTCTCAGGCAAAAGGACCGGCCGCGTCGAAGAAATCGCCCTTTCGGGCAATTTTTTCGCACTCTGGAGAGCGGCAGCGGCATCGAACGATGTCAGCAGCCCACCGAAGGGGCGCGCGACGGATTTTTTTGATCCGCGCAATCTCTCAGGTACCGAGGACAGAGGGGTCACGCATCGCAACCGCCAGCCGGTATGCGCTTTGCGCTGCTGAAAGTCAGCGAGCAAAGGCATAGTCGCGGCGAAGGCAGATATCTGCGCGCTGCGTGGCCTTTTTTGTTTCGCGAACCGAGGCCCCGATGACCGCTCTTCAACACACGCCCTTGCATGCCGCCCACCTCGCGCTCAACGCGCGCATGGTCGATTTCGGCGGCTGGGACATGCCCGTCAACTACGGTTCGCAAATCGACGAACATCACGCCGTCCGAACCGACGCGGGCATGTTCGACGTATCGCACATGCGCGTCGTCGATTTCGACGGCGACGCCGTTCGGCCCTTCTTTCTGCACGCCATCGCCAATAACGTCGACAAGCTGACAACGCCCGGTCGCGCACTGTATTCGTGCCTGCTCAAGACCGACGGCGGCGTCATCGACGATCTGATCGTCTACTACTTCTCCGAAACGAGTTTCCGCGTGGTCGTGAACGCGAGCACGGCGGATAAAGACATCGCGTGGTTCCAGCAACTGAACGCGGAAGGTGGTTTCGATCTGTCGATCCGCCCGCGCGGCGATTTCGGCATCATCGCGGTGCAAGGTCCGAATGCACGCGAAAAGGTCTGGCAAGTGCTGCCGCAGACGCGCGCCGAAACCGAATCGCTCAAACCCTTCAATGCGGCGAAGTTCGCAACCACGCCCTTCGGCGAACTGATGCTCGCGCGCACCGGCTACACGGGCGAGGACGGCTTCGAGATCGTGGTTTCCGCCACGCACGTGGAAGCGCTGTGGAACGCGCTCCGTGAAGCCGGCGTGAAGCCCGCAGGCCTCGGCGCACGCGACACCTTGCGTCTCGAAGCCGGCATGAATCTCTACGGCCAGGACATGGATGAAACCGTGTCGCCGCTCGACGCCGGCCTCGCCTGGACCGTCGACCTGAAGACCCCGCGCGATTTCGTCGGCCGCGCCGCGCTCGAAGCGAACGGCTCGCAGTCGAACTTCGTCGGGCTCGTGCTCATCAAGGAGAACGGGCGTGCGGCTGGCGTGCTGCGCGCGCATCAGAAGGTCGTCACGGCGCACGGCGAAGGCGAGATCACGAGCGGCACGTTTTCGCCGTCGATGCAGGAGTCGATTGCGTTCGCTCGCGTCCCGACGCAAGTGGCGATCGGCGATACGGTGCAAGTGCTCATCCGCGACAAGCAAGTTGCCGCGCGCGTGGTAAAACTTCCGTTCGTGCGCAACGGCAAGACGCTCGTGAGCCTTTGAGGCCCGACAGCGGACGAACGTGGCGCGCGCCATCCGATCACGAACCCCACGAACGAATTACGCAAGGAGCATCCAATGAGCATCCCGGCCGATCTGAAATATACCGAATCGCATGAATGGGTCCGCGCCGAATCCGACGGCACACTGACCATCGGCATTACCGATCACGCGCAAGAAGCGCTGGGCGACATCGTGTTCGTCGAACTGCCCGCGGCGGGCAAGGCAGTCGCGGCGGGCGACGCCATCGCGGTGATCGAATCCGTGAAAGCGGCATCCGATATTTACGCGCCGGTGTCGGGCGAAGTCGTCGCCGCGAACGACGCGTTGACTTCGTCGCCGGATTCGGTGAATGGCGCACCGTACGAAAGCTGGCTCTTCAAGATCAAGCCGGCCGCCGACGCCAGTCTCGACAAGCTGCTCGACGCCGAAGGCTACGGCAAGTCGATCGGCGAATAACTCATCTCAATGACGAAAGCGGTTGCGTTTCCAACCGGCCGCTTTGCAGGAATTCACATGAAGCTCGAACATCCGGATCACCTGATGAACCGCACCTCCCTGTCCCTCGCCGCGCTCGAATGCCATGACGCATTCGCGGCACGGCACATCGGTCCCGGCGATGCCGATCAGCGCGCCATGCTCGACGCGCTCGGGTTCGCATCGCGCGCGGCGTTCATCGACGCGGTGATTCCGGAATCGATCCGCCGCCAGGAAACGCTGCCGCTCGGCGCGTTCACGCAGCCGAAAAGCGAAGCGGAAGCGCTCGCGTCGCTGCGCAAGCTGGCGAACGAGAATCTCGTGTTTCGCACGTATATCGGCCAGGGTTATTACGGCACGCACACGCCGGGCGTGATCCTGCGCAACGTGCTGGAAAATCCGGCGTGGTACACGGCTTATACGCCGTATCAGCCCGAGATTTCGCAAGGGCGTCTGGAAGCGCTTCTGAACTTTCAGCAGATGGTGATGGATCTCACGGGCCTCGCCATCTCGAACGCGTCGCTGCTCGACGAAGCCACCGCCGCCGCCGAAGCCATGACGCTTCTGCAACGCGTCGGCAAGCCGAAATCGAACGTGTTCTATGTGGCCGACGACGTGCTGCCGCAGACCATCGAAGTGGTGAAGACACGCGCTAAGCCGGCGGGCATCGACGTGCGGGTGGGACCGGCCGCGGATGCCGCGAGCGCGAACGCATTCGGCGTGCTGCTGCAATATCCCGGCGCGAATGGCGACGTTCGCGACTACCGCGCGCTCGCCGAAGCGGTGCATGCGGCGGGCGGTTACGTGATCGCCGCAGCCGACTTGCTGGCGCTCACGCTCATCACGCCGCCGGGCGAATGGGGCGCGGACGTGGCTATCGGCAATACGCAGCGTTTCGGCGTGCCGGTAGGCTTCGGCGGTCCGCACGCGGCGTACATGGCCGTGCGCGACGAATTCAAGCGTCAGATGCCGGGCCGTCTCGTCGGCGTGACTATCGACGCGCAAGGCAATTCCGCGCTGCGTCTCGCGCTGCAAACGCGCGAACAGCATATTCGCCGCGAGAAGGCGACGTCGAATGTCTGCACGGCGCAGGCGCTGCTCGCGATCATGGCGAGCATGTACGCGGTCTATCACGGCCCTGAGGGTCTCAAGACCATTGCGCTGCGCGTGAATCGCGTCGCGTCGGTGTTCGCGGCGGGCGTGCGAAAGCTCGGCTACGCGCTGACCAACGACACGTTCTTCGATACCGTGACCATCGAAAGCGGCGCGAGCACCAACGCGCTGCATCAGGCCGCTTACGCCGCGCATGTGAATCTGCGTCATGTGAGCGCGAATCGCGTCGGTGTGTCGCTCGATGAAACCACGACGCGCGACGATCTCACGAAGCTCTTCGCGCTGTTTGCCGAAGTCGCGGGCAAGAACGAGACGTTCGATATCGACGCGCTCGATGCATCGCTTGCCGATCCATTGCCCGCAGATCTCAAGCGCACGAGCGAATACCTCACGCATCCGGTTTTCAATCGCCATCATTCCGAGCACGAAATGCTGCGCTATCTGCGCAGTCTCGCGGACAAGGACCTCGCGCTCGACCGCACGATGATCCCGCTCGGCTCCTGCACGATGAAGCTCAACGCGACCTCCGAAATGCTGCCGGTCACGTGGCCCGAGTTCGCGCAGATTCATCCATTCGCGCCGGCGGAACAGACGGTCGGCTATCGCACGATGATCGATCAGCTCGAACAGATGCTTGTCGCGTGCACCGGCTATGCGGCGGTGTCGTTGCAGCCGAACGCCGGTTCGCAGGGCGAATACGCCGGCTTGCTCATCATTCACGCGTATCACGAGTCGCGCGGCGAAGGGCATCGCAATGTGTGTCTGATTCCGGCGTCCGCGCACGGCACGAATCCGGCTTCGGCGCAGATGGCGGGCATGCAGGTCGTCGTCGTTGCATGCGATACGAACGGCAACGTCGATATCGAAGACCTGAAGGCGAAGGCCGAAAAGCATTCGGCGAATCTCGCGGCGATCATGATCACGTATCCGTCGACGCATGGCGTGTTCGAGCGCAACGTCCGCGAAATCTGCGAGATCGTGCACGCGCACGGCGGCCAGGTGTATGTCGACGGCGCAAACATGAATGCGATGGTCGGCCTCACCGCGCCCGGCCAGTTCGGCGGCGATGTCTCGCATCTGAACTTGCACAAGACGTTCTGCATTCCGCACGGCGGCGGCGGACCGGGCGTGGGTCCGGTAGCGGTTGGCGCGCATCTGGCCAAGTTTCTGCCGAATCAGGCTTCGACCGGTTACAAGCGCGATGACGCGGGCATCGGCGCGGTATCGTCGGCGCCTTACGGCTCGGCCGCGATCTTGCCGATCTCGTGGATGTATATCGCGATGATGGGCGCGGAAGGTCTCACCGCCGCCACGGCAAGCGCGATTCTTGCGGCCAACTACGTCGCGAAGCGCCTCGCGCCGCATTATCCGGTGCTGTATAGCGGGCCGGGCGGGCTCGTCGCGCACGAATGCATTCTCGATGTCCGGCCGATCAAGGAATCGAGCGGCATCTCGGTGGAAGACGTGGCCAAGCGTCTGATCGACTACGGCTTCCACGCGCCGACGATGAGCTTTCCGGTGCCCGGCACGCTGATGGTGGAACCGACCGAATCGGAGTCGAAGGAAGAGCTGGATCGCTTCATCGACGCGATGATCGCCATTCGCAACGAGATTCGCGCGGTGGAAGAAGGCAGCGCGGATCGCGAAGACAACGTGCTGAAGAACGCGCCGCACACGGCGGCGGTCGTTACGTCGGATGCGTGGGACCACAAGTACACGCGTGAAGCGGCGGCGTATCCGCTGAAGTCGCTCGTGACGCGCAAGTATTGGTCGCCGGTTGGCCGCGCGGATAACGCGTATGGCGACCGCAATCTGATGTGCTCGTGCGTGCCGATCTCGGAGTACGCGGACGAGTAATCGATCAAAACCGCGGAACCGCCCGGAAACGTCAAGCATTGTCGGGCGGTTTTGCAGCGCGAGTCAGAAGGGCTAACATCTCACCCCGGACCAAAAGCCAAAACAGGGAGTTCATATGGCGACAAGGGTGCGAGAGGTGAACGAGACGAAGCGCTTCCATGCCGCGCGATTCATGCTGTGGGCGTTGGCTTGCGCCGCGCCGTCCGCGCATGCGGCGATGAATTTCTGCGCCGCGCCCGCCATGCAGACGAGCGAGCGCACCAATGCCGATCCCGGCGTGAAGGCGCTCGTGCAGATGGTGCAATCGCACGTCAACGACCAGCCGAAGCCGCTCGCGAAATTGCATACCGAAGGCACGCTGCCGCACGAAGGCATACGTGACGAGAGCATCGAAGCCGAAAAGGATCTCGGCTTGATGCGCGATGCCGCGCTCGCCTGGCGCGCGACCGGCGACGAGCGTTATCTGCGTCTCGTCGACCGCTTTCTGTTCGCGTGGACGACAACGTATCAGCCGAGTTTCAATCCGATCGACGAGACCAACTTCGAGTCGCTGATCCTCGCCTACGATCTGACCGCGAGCGCGTTGCCGGTGAAGACGCGCAACGCGGCGAACGCGTTCATCACGAAGATGGTGACGGGCTACGTCGCCGACATGGACAAGCAGAAGCGCCCGCTCACGGGCACGTATCGGAACAACTGGCAGAGTCATCGCGTGAAGCTGGTGGCGATGGGCGCATTCACCATCGACGACCGCAAGCTCATCAACGCGGCGCAGCGGCTGTTCGTCGAGCATATCGGCGACAACATCGCGCCGGATGGGTCGACCGTCGATTTCGCCGAACGCGATGCCTTGCGCTACGTCACCTACGATCTTCAGCCGCTCGTGACGGCGGCGCTGGCCGCGCGACGGCATAACCGCAACTGGCTGCCGGAGCGCGCGCAGTCGGGCGCAACGCTCGCGCAAGCGCTCAACTGGCTTACGCCTTATGCGCTCGGCACCCGCACGCATGACGAATTCGTGCATTCGACCGTGCCTTTCGATGCCAAGCGTCGCGAAGCCGGATTGCCGGGATTCTCGGGTCAGTGGGACCCGAAGAACTCGGCGGAACTCTTTCATCTCGCGGCGCGTCTCGACGGCCGTTATGCGCCGGTGGCGTTGCGGCTCGCGCCGACGCCGCCTGCGTGGCTCGCGGTGTGTCTGCCGTTGCCGGCGCGATGATCCCGTCTCAAGCAGCTCAAGCAAGGAGCATTCATGGCAGTCAGCGTATTCGACCTCTTCAAGATCGGCATCGGACCTTCGAGTTCACATACCGTGGGCCCGATGCGCGCCGCGCTGATGTTCGCGCAAGGGCTCGAACGCGATGGGCTGCTGGACGCGGTGGCATCGGTGAAATGCGAGCTGTACGGATCGCTCGGTGCGACGGGTAAAGGCCACGGCACGGACCGCGGCGTCATGCTCGGCTTGATGGGCGATGCCCCCGACACGGTCGATGCGGGCACCATCGCGCCGCGCCTCGAAACCGTACGCACGTCCAGGACGCTCGCGCTGCTCGGCACTCACAAGATTCCGTTCACGCTGAAGGAGAACATTGCGTTCTATCGGCAGGCGTTGCCGGAGCATCCGAACGGCATGAAGCTGCACGCATTCGATGCGAGCGGCGAGCCGTTGCACGAGGCGACATATCTGTCGGTGGGCGGCGGCTTCGTGGTGACGGCGGGCGCGGCGAACACGGCGGTGCTTACGGCCATCGAACACTTGCCCTACGCCTTCAAGACGGGCGATGAGTTGATGAAGATGTGCGCCGATTCGGGCAAGTCCATCGCGCAACTGATGTGGGAAAACGAGCGCGTGTGGCGTAGCGAGGACGAGATTCGCGCGGGCTTGTTGCGAATCTGGGACGTGATGCAGGATTGCGTCGCGCGCGGCTGCGGCATCGGCAATCCGGATGCGGATGGGCATCTGCCGGGTCCGTTCCAGGTGAAGCGGCGTGCGCCGGTGTTGTATCGCGCGCTCGCCGGCAAACCCGAGCAGGCGCTGCGCGATCCGCTATCGATGATGGACTGGATCAACCTCTACGCCATCGCCGTGAATGAAGAGAACGCGGTCGGCGGCCGAGTGGTTACGGCGCCGACGAACGGCGCGGCGGGCATCATTCCGGCGGTGCTGCATTACTACGATCGGTTTTTGCCGGGATCGAATGCGCAGGGCGTGATCGATTTTCTGCTGACGGCGGCGGCCATTGGCATCCTCTACAAGATGAATGCGTCGATTTCGGGCGCGGAAGTGGGATGTCAGGGCGAAGTGGGCGTTGCGTGCTCGATGGCCGCCGGGGGACTTGCGGCGGTGATGGGCGGCACGCCCGCGCAGGTGGAGAACGCGGCGGAAATCGGCATGGAGCACAACCTTGGGCTCACGTGCGACCCGGTGGGCGGCATGGTGCAGATTCCGTGCATCGAACGTAACGCGATGGGGTCGGTGAAGGCTGTCAACGCGGCGCGCATGGCGATGCGTGGCGATGGATCGCATTATGTTTCGCTGGATTCGGTCATTAAAACCATGCGCGAGACAGGGGCGGATATGAAGACGAAGTATAAGGAGACTTCGCGGGGTGGGTTGGCGGTGAATATCGTGGAGTGTTGAGGCTCCAAGCAGAAATTGTCAGGGCGATTGAAAAATTCGGTGGACGAAGCAGTTTCCATCACGCAAGGCGGTTAGCATCGATAGAACTAAAACGAATCTATCGACTGCTCCTTCGGTGCGACGCGGTCGGTTCAAATACTTGAGAGACCGCCTTGCTTCCACAGGATCTTGCTGCGCATAAGCAAGTGCGCAAAACGCTGACCGGCTCGCCAAAGTTCAAGCAGATGGTCAAGAACAAGTGGCCGAAGCCATTTAATCGGATGGCGAGGCCGCGCGTTCACGCCACCGAACTCATTCGCGTGTCGGACGACCACTTCGTATTGTTCGTTTGGCGCGACGGAGAACAACTCGAAGACCGCGCGTTCTACGCGCATCTGCTTTGCTCGCTGCCGAAGGGCGATCTCTATCCCTTGCTCGAGTTTCACTACCATCCAAGCCATAAGGGTTTGCACTGCAAGGTGCCGTGTCGGACGACAAGCGATTATCGGAACCGCTTGCTGCCGGGCGCGCCGGAGCTTAACCTTAAGTCGTCGAAACGTTTCGATCCACGTGCGGAAAATGATCGTGGCGCTTTGATCGTGTTGTTCTGCAAGGCGACGGGCATCACGATCTCAAACGAGCAAGACGGCCAGGGCGACTTATTGTGCTAGCAGACACACTTAAACAAACAATCTGCGCGCTATTCGAAGTTCACGCTGACTCGAACGGCGTGTATCGCGTCATTACGCCGCTCGAATATCCGGGAACAGGCGATCGCGTGGTGGTGCGTATTCGTTCTCGCGACGACGGTTTTGTGCCTCTTTTGAATTCTCAGTGGGTGGTTTGGCGGGTCAAGGGCGGGCGTAAGCCCGGCGCAGCGAGCCCTTGAGGCGCACTGATTCGATAAGGTGAGTCATCGCTGGTTGCGGCAGAATGCTGCAACCAGCCATGCAAGACGAAACGAACAATGACGGACCAACTGTTTGAAGCCGCGCTGGGAATCAAGGCCCCGTGGTACGTACAAAGCGTCGACTTTGATGCCGGCAAACGCCAGCTCACGATTGCGGTGAACTTCGTCGCGGGCAGCCGGTTCGGTTATGCCAGCGTCGCCGGCGAGCACCCGGTGCACGACACGCAAATCAAGCGTCTGCGCCATCTGAATTTCTTCCAGCACGAGTGCTATCTGGAAGTACGGGTGCCGCGCGTGCGCTTGCCGGACGGCTCGGTACGGTTGGTGGAACCTGATTGGGTCGGCCAACTCAGCGGCTTCACGTTGCTGTTCGAGGCGCTCGTGATGATGCTCGCTCAGCAGATGCCGTTTGCTGCCGTGGCGCGCATCGTCAACCTGTCGTGGCACCGGGTTCACGCCATCTGCTCGCGCTATGTGGAACTGGCGCTCGCATCGGCGGACCTGTCGGAGGTGACGACAGTGGCGATTGATGAAACCTCTTACCGGCGCGGTCACGAGTATCTGACACTGGTGGCCGACATGCAGGCGCGGCGGGTCGTGTTCGTGACGACCGGCAAGGATGCCAGCACGATTGAACGCTTCGCCGCCTATCTGGGCCAACACGGTGGCAAGCCCGAACAGGTCGGCCCGGTCAGCATCGACATGTCGCCAGCTTTCATCAAGGGAGTCAACGAACATCTGCCCGATGCACGGCTGACCTTCGACAAGTTTCACGTCGTCGCGCACGCGTCCAAGGCGCTCGATACAGTGCGTCGCCAACAACAGAAGGTCGACCCGGAACTTAAAGGCATGCGCTGGACGCTGCTGAAAGACGCGAATAGGCTCAATCTGGCTCAACTGACTGAGCTCGAGGCGCTCGTCAGCCAGTACACTACCAGCCGCACGGCACGCGCCTGGCTGTATCGCGAGCAACTGCGAGATATTCTCGAACGCAAGCAAATCAATGTCGTCTCCGAGATGTTGCAACAGTGGTGCACCAACGTCATGCGCTCGAAGGTCGAACCGATGAAGGACGTGGTGCGATTGATTCGCCGACACTTCGACGGCATCGTCGCCTGGACCCAGACCCGCCAGACCAACGGCTTCATCGAAGCCATCAACGGACTGTTTCAGGCCGCCAAGCGCAAGGCACGCGGATACGCTCGCTTCGAAACCATGCGAACGGTCCTGTTTCTTATCGCAGGCAAACTCGACTTCTCCGCATTCAACTCGCATGCCCGCTGAAGGCCGTTACCCACTCCGTTTTTAAAAGAGCCGGTTTTGTTATCGATGAAAACGGAGAAGCCTGCTTTCACGCAAGTATGGCGGGTGGCGATGTCGAGTCGGGCGCCGTCGAGCGCTGGTCGGAAGCGTTTGCTCAAGACAGTCCGGCGCGCCTCTGCGATGACGAAGTAATCCGAGCTACGACAATCGACGAACGTCTTCTTGCGCCCTATGTGTTCCGCGTCGCGGAGGCAGCGCAACAGCTTTATGGCGTAGCTACGTCTCGCGCCGAACGCCAGGGAAGCAATGAGTTCACGGTCCGCTTGAAATGCGCGATCGACGAGATTGCAAGCGATTTGGGCCTCGCGCATGTGTCGGACGTTGAGTTGCCGATATCCGGTGGCTTGATCGCCGACCATGTCATCGATACGCCCACGCCTTCCATCGTGATTGCCGCGACGAGCGCGAAGCGTCTTCTAGAAGGGGAGATCATTCATTTGCAGTACCGCGCCCAAAAGATGCCGGGCGCGGTCTTGGCAATTGCGGAGTCGCAACAAGCGGTCGGCAAGATTCAGTTCGAACGCGCGAATTACTACACGTGGAAAACCGTTGTGTTCGATGCGCGCAATCTTCGAAGTCTGATCAGCGCAACGCTTAATTGATTATCGAATCAAGGCCCGCACCTCAAGCCCCAATCAAATTAACCACTTTCACATTCCGCGTATCCGGTACTTCCGCATAAGAAAGCACCTTCAACTGCGGCAGACTTCGGCGCAGGAACCGCGCAAGCATCGCGCGTAGCGAATGCTGCACGAGCAGCACCGGCGGCAAGCCCAAGTTCTGCTGACGCAGCATCGCGTTCTGCGTCGAGTTCATCAGCGTCTGCGCAAGCCCCGGCTCCAGGCCGGGGTTCGCGCCCGTCGAAAGCGCCTGCGACAACACACGCTCCAGCATCGGATCGAGGCCCATCACCTGAAGGTCGTCGGTGCCCGGAAACCACTGCTGCGAAATCGCGCGGCCGAGCGCAAGGCGCACCGCGGCCGTAAGCTCGTACGGATCGGCGAGTCGCGGCGCGTGCTCCTGCACCGCGTCGAGAATGGTGCGCATGTCGCGAATCGGCACGCTTTCGTCGAGCAGATTTTGCAGCACCTTCTGCAACAGCGTGAGCGAAATGGTCTTCGGCACGAGATCCTCGGTGAGCGACGGCGTGTCCTTGCCAATACGATCCAGCAACGCCTGCACTTCCTGACGCCCAAGCAATTCCGCCGCGTGCGTCACGACGAGATGATTCAAATGCGTCGCGACCACCGTGCTGGCATCGACGACCGTGTAGCCATAAACCTGCGCCTGTTCGCGCATATTCGTGTCGATCCACACTGCCGGCAGGCCGAACGCCGGGTCCTGCGTCTGCGGGCCCGGCAAAGTCACCGACACCTGCCCCGGATTGATCGCGAGCCACTGTCCCGGAAACACCTCGCCAACGCCCACTTCCACGCCCTTCAGCGCAATGCGATAGCCGTTCGGCCGCAATTCCAGGTTGTCGCGAATATGAATGACAGGCGGCAAAAACCCGATTTCCTGCGCGAACTTCTTGCGAATGCCCTTGATACGCTTGAGCAATTCTCCATCCGTATTGCGATCGACGAGCGGAATCAGCCGGTAGCCCACTTCGAGGCCGAGCGGATCGATCAGCGCGACATCGTCCCAGCTCGCTTCGGCATTCTCCACCGGCGCGGCCGCGACCGGCGTGATGTCCGTAACGTTGCCGGCTTTCTTCTTCGCTTCGGCGCGCTTGTTCATCGAACGCGCGGCGTAGATCAAGCCGCCGCCGAGCAGCATGAACGCAAAGTGCGGCATGCCCGGAATCAACCCCATCACGCCGATGATCACGCCCGTGATCATCAACACGCGCGGGTTCTGGAACAACTGGCCGGTCAACTGCGTACCGATGTCTTCCTCGGTCGCGACGCGCGACACGATCACGCCCGCCGCCGTCGAAATGATGAGCGAAGGAATCTGCGCGACGAGGCCATCGCCGATAGTCAGGAGCGTATAGTTCGTCGCCGCGTGGCCGAAGTCCATGTCGTGCTGAAGCATGCCGACGATCAGCCCGCCCACGATGTTGATCACCATGATCAGCAAGCCCGCAATCGCGTCGCCGCGCACGAACTTGCTCGCACCGTCCATCGAACCGTAGAACTCGGCTTCTTGCGCCACCGCCGTGCGGCGCTTCTTCGCGGTTTCTTCGTTGATGAGGCCGGCGTTCAGGTCGGCGTCGATGGCCATTTGCTTGCCGGGCATCGCGTCGAGAGTGAAGCGCGCGCCGACTTCCGCGATACGTCCCGCGCCCTTCGTGATCACCATGAAGTTGATGATCATCAGAATCACGAAGACGACGATACCCACGGCGAAATTGCCACCAACGAGAAAGTGGCCGAACGATTCGATCACCTGACCGGCAGCGTCCGGGCCGGTATGACCTTCGAGCAGCACGATCCGCGTGGACGCCACGTTCAGCGACAGGCGCAGCAGCGTCGAGAACAGCAGCACGGCGGGGAAGGCCGCGAAGTCGAGCGGCTTCTGTGTGTACATGCTGACGAGCAGCACCATCACCGAAAGCGCGATGTTGAAGGTGAACAGTAGATCCAGCAGGAACGCCGGCAACGGCAAGATCATCATGCCGAGGATCATGCAGATCAGGATCGGACCGGCGAGCGCGCGCAAATTCTGCGTGCCGAGCGCGTCGGGCCGTTTGGCGAAAAATCCAGCGCGCGCGTTCATGCTGCGGCTCCATTCGAGGTGTCATCGGCGCCGAGTACGTCGGCGGCTTCTTGTTCGGCATCGGCGTCGGAGACGCTGCCCTTGTCGAGTTCTTTCGGTACTTCGAGATCGGACGGATCGTCCGGCTTGGCGCCGCCGTCTTCGCGATACCGGCGCAGCTGATAAACCCACGCCAGCACCTGCGCGACAGCGCCGTACAGCGCGCCTGGAATCTCGCGGTTGATTTCCACGTTGTGATAGAGCGCACGCGCAAGCGGCGGCGCTTCGAGCAGCGGCACGTTATGCTCGCGGCCCAATTCGCGGATACGCGCGGCCACCAGATCCACACCCTTGGCGACGACCTTCGGCGCGCGCATTTCGCCATCGGCGTATTTGAGCGCGACGGCGAAGTGCGTCGGGTTGGTGACGATGACATCGGCGGTCGGAATTGCCTGCATCATGCGGCGCCGGGCGGCGGCGCGTTGTTGCGCACGGATGCGGCCCTTCACGTGCGGGTCGCCTTCGCTTTCCTTGTGTTCGCGCTTCACTTCTTCCTTGCTCATGCGCAGCTTCTTCGCGTGCGAATAAAGCTGATACGGCACATCGACGGCGGCGACGAGAAAGAGGCCGCCGATGGCCATGCCGCAGCACACGAACAGCAGATGCATGGCGTCGGCGAGCGCGAGGTCGAGCGGCTTGGTCAAAAGACCGAGCACTTCGGCCTTGCGGCTCCACATGGCCGAGCCCGCCATGCCGCCGACGACCACGGTTTTCAGCATCGACATGCCGAGCTGGATCGGACCGTTCGACGAGAACATCTTGCCGAGGCCGCTGATCGGATTGAGCCGGCCGAAGTTCGGGGCAAGCGGCTTCGTGGTGATGAGCCAGCCGCCGAGCGCCATGGGTGCGGCGAGCGCGGCGGCGGCGGTGAGCGCGAGCACCGGCAGCATGGCGAGCATGCCTTCCTTGCTGGCGTTGGCGGCGCCGATCATCATCTGGTGAGTATCGAGCACGTTCTCGTGATTGAAGGTGAACGCGCCGCGCAGAATGCCTTGCAGATGACCGTAGATCGGACCCGACAAACCCCATACCCCGAAAAATCCCGCCGCGAGGAGCGCGAACGATGCGAGTTCCCGCGAGCGCGCAACCTGGCCTTCCTCCCGCGCCTTTTCGAGGCGCCTGGGAGTGGCTGATTCGGTTTTTTCGAGATCGCTTTCTTCTGCCACCGCGCTTCGACTCCGGTTCGACTGCGTTAATCGCCATGCGCGGCGCGAAGCCGCTTCTTGATGAAAGCGATTATTGCGGAGGACGTCGAGCCACCATCGGCGGATAAGGCCGGGGAAAGGGGGTTTATTCGGGTGATGGGAGGCGTTGGAACGGACGCGCCGCGCGGCGGAAGCGTTGATCCGGCGATGTGCCGCGCCGATCGGATGTAAGCGTTGGCATTCGCCGAAAGTCGGACGCCAGCGGACTAAAGCAAGCTCCGACGCTACAAAAAGTGCGAGGCTAATCGGTGAAAGGGAGCGTCGACGCTTGCCGCTGCGGCCATCGGCACACTCGGCGGAATCATGTGCCGACGGTTAGAAAGGCGCGGATCGTTCATCGCGCCCGCCCGGCTAGAGGCTGCGCGGAGCTTCGAACGACTGCAAATCAGCGGGCTTTCGCAAGAGCCAGAGGCGTCAGCAAGCCGGCGATCGAATCAGGCGCGACCGCGTCGAAAAACCAACCCGCCGACAGATAACCAGCCTCGGCCGCCAGCCAGGAGCGCCAAGCGACGTGCGCCCCGATCGAGACAAGAAGCCCGGGAAAGCGTTGAAAAGAACGGCTGTCGTTTACCGAATGCCAGCGGAGCAAGCCGCGCCGGCCCGAAAGCGCACCCGGCAAATGCAACCCTCCAACAAATCCTCAAGCTCCCGGCAACCGCCCATCCGGCCCATAAAAGCCCGCCTTCGACGGCGCAACCTGCAACGCGGCGAGCGCCTTGCGGTTGTATTCCATGCGCGTGCGGATCAGCACGCCGTTGTTGTTGTTGCCTTGACGCGCACGGCGAGCGGCCGCGCACAACAACGCCCATTGCTCGGCGATGCGCGCATCGCCCTGAGCGGCGACTTCCATGCCGGCGAAACCGCCCGGCAGGTCGAGCGCGTGCAAATGCGCGTCGCGATCTTTCTCGAGCGCGGCGATGCGCTCGGTCAACTCGGTCTTGTTCTCGATGATTTCCGGCAGCGCTTCGAGCGGCTGCGCGGCGATCAGCGCCTTTTCCTCGTGGGCGAGGAGGGCTTCGAACGCCAGAACGGCGGCGACTTCTTCGGTAACGGTGGACAGCAGGGCGTCTCTCATTGCAGCTCGCTAAAAAAACGCGGGTTTCACAATGCGCCTGCCGCCGTCGAATTCCGGTTCCGTTGCGCGTCTGCTTTCGAAGCGAAAGCGGGCGCGGCGGAGAAAGAACTCAGGCGCCAGCGGGCGCGGTTCTGGTTTGCAGCATGTCGCGCGCGGAACTCAGCATGCCGTCGGCGATCTTGCCGGCGTCAATCTTATAGCTGCCGTCGCGCAGTGCAGCCTTGATCGAATCGACTTTCGCCGTATCGACGTCGGCGCTGTTCGACGCGCGCAGACCCGACGACAGCGATGACAGACTCACTTTCGAGTTCTGCGCGGCGGTCGTGCCGGCTTGCGCCACGCTAGAAGCGCTCTTGGCGTCGTTTTGCGATGCACGTTGCGTAGCGTCTTGAATTCCAGCCAGTGCGATGTTGCTGTTCGATTCGATTTTCACGATGTCTATTCCCGTACTTGTTGAGTCCTTTATCGGCGGGGGTGTTTGGAAACTTTACCCAACCGGGGGACCCATACGGGGCATCGACTCGCTCGTCGCCCGCAAAGCCTTACGTGGCGGGCTTCAAAGCAATTGCAACAAAGTGAAACAAACTGTTATCTGGCCCACATAAGGGCTCTAGCGGCTCTTTCAGACTGATTCGTTTGAACGCGGCAGAGCCGAAAAGAGCCACCCTCGGATACGCATCTCGACGGTCTTACTGTCTTTCACGACCTGATTCGCAGATATCTGCCTCAAGCCGTCTCACATCCGTATCTCGACGGTCTGACTGTCCTTCACGATGCCGGTAATGATCTGTCCGTTGGCCGTCTTCACGCGGACTTGCTGGCCGGGCGCGGCGTTGTTCATCACGCTGCCTTCGGCGGAAATCGAGAATCCGGAGCCATCCGTGACGACGTGCACCGTCTGGCCGACCGCAACCGAGCTGGCGGCGCGCAGCATGTCGGTGCGCAGCGGCAACCCCGCCGGCACGCGCGACAGCGCGATGGCGCCCACGGCTTGCGCGGGATCGGTGACGGTGGCCTGCGGCATCGCGGTGATATCGCCTTCGTGGGCGACCACATCGCCCTGACCGAGCATCTCGCCGGGTGCGATCGCGCGCGCCGCCGTGTAGTAAGTCGCGTTGATCGCCACGCGCGCTTGCAGATAGAGCGTCCACGGGCGCTCGCCGACGCAGCGCACGCCTACTGTCATACGGCCCCAGAGCCGTGCGCCGGTCGGCATGAACGGATCGATCGACGAACACGGCGCGAGACCTCGCGGGAACGCAGGCGTCACGGTGATCTCGACCTTGCCCGGCAGTCCGGCGGTTTGTTGCTGAAGAAAAGCCACGGCAGCCGCGCGAATGCTCTCGCCGTCCTGGACGGTGGCGCCGGTGGCGTTCGCCTGTGGCAGCGTCGTCGCGGCGGGCGCTGCGGCGGCTCCCGCCGTGGCGGACGGATTGAAACTGACGCGCTTCATCGGCGATGCCGCGCTGGAAACGGGCGCCGTCGTGCCTGCCGCGATCGGACGCACGGCGCCGTTGCGGGCGGGAATGGCGTCGTCGCGGGTGACGACCACGGGAATCACATCGCGCGATGGCGTGACGGAGGCGACTCTGCGCAGATTCGCGTTCGCGGCGGTATCGGGTTGAGCTGCGGTTTGAGCGGCGCCCAGAGCATCGGCAACCTTGGAAACGGGCGCGCTCATCGCGCCGCTTACTGCATTCTGATTAGCAGAGGCCGCCGCGCGCGCCGTTCCAACGCCCGTTTGCGCCTTCGCTTCGCCCGGACCGGGAATGACGATCATGCCGCTTGCGTCGTCCATGGCGTCGTCGGCGGCTTCGGCGCGTGCTTCGAGCGCGAGCGCGGCGTGGCGCATGGCGGCATCGGCGGCTTTGCTGGCATCGCCGTAGCCGCTCGGGCGCGACATCATCGCGGATGAAATTGCTGCCGGAGAAACGGCCGCCACCGGTGCGGGCGCGGTCGCGGGCGCGGCTTTCGCGGTCTTGAGACCCTTCGCCATTTCCGCCGCGGCTGCCGGATTCGTCTCCGCATTGCCTGGAATGACGATGGGACCATCGTCCTGCTGCGCGTAAGCGCTCGCCGCAAAGCCAAAACCAGCGGCCCCGACGAACACGAGGGCCACGCCAGCCGCCGAGCGTCGCGCAAGCGACGCCTTCTGCACGCGGCGCTCCATCGCGGCGACGCGGGCAAGAGCCTTCGACGAATGACTGGCGGACCTGCTCATTACTTCTCTCCCTCGCGCGCCGCGAATGCCGCGACGGCGTTCTGATTCGATTGAGCCGTCCCGCCCTTTGCGGGGGCGCGGACAGGACGGCGACTGCAAACCGCTAACGACACGCCGCGATTTCCACGGCGGCACTCCCATTCGACTGACTCGTCTTGCCCAGGGCCGGGGCGCGGACAAGACGGCAACTGCACATCGCTGGACAAACGCCGCCGCAATGCCACGGCGGCCGAGCCCATCCACCCGAAGTCCCACGAACATCACAGCCGCTTCGACTCCCAAACCATTCCTTTCGACCACGAACCAGATTCTAGATAGACCGCGCGGCGATCAAGCGTCGAATAGAGGCCCCGTTTCCCGGTTATTCGTCGGATTAGTTGTTGCGCGCCGCTCCTAATATTCGTGTCATGCAAAAAGGTCTTGGCGATGCCGGACCCGGACCAAACATCTGTAGAGGACGGTGATGCTAGACAAACTCGACAAGGAATTCGCCTTCGGCCGCGAAGCGCTCGATGTCCGCGCGTATCGGCAGGAACTGCTTTCGTCGAATATCGCCAACGCGGACACGCCGGGCTACAAGGCGCGCGACGTCGATTTTTCGTCCGCCCTTGCCGGCGCGCTGAAGAAAGGCGGCGCCACTGGCACGGCGAGCAGCGCGGGCACGAGCAGCACCGGCACGCTGGCAATGGCGCAGCCGGTCAGCGTGAGCGCTGGCGCGGCAATGGCGGTCACGGCGCGCGGCCACATGTCGGGCACTTCGACGCTCACCGCATCCGGCGGTTCGAGCGACGACTACGGCCGCCTCGCCTATCGCGTGCCGAACCAGCCGTCGCTCGACGGCAATACGGTCGATCTCGACGCCGAGCGCGTGCAATTCGCGGACAACGCGCTGCACTTCGAAGCCGGCATGACGGTGTTGAGTTCGCAGATCAAGTCGATGCTTTCGGCGATCACGTCGAACAGTTAAGGAGCCAGAAAACCATGCCTTCTTTGATGAACATTTTCAGCGTGGCCGGTTCGGCGATGTCGGCTCAGGCGCAACGCCTGAACGTCACCGCGTCGAATCTGGCCAACGCGGACAGCACCACCGGCCCCGACGGCCAGGCGTACAAGGCGAAGCAGGTCGTGTTCGCGGTCGATCCGCTCGGCGGCGCGAAGAGCGGCTCCGGCCAGCAAGTCGGCGGCGTGCAGGTCACCGGCGTGATCGACGACCCGAGCCCGATGAAAACCAGCTACGACCCGAGCAACCCGGCGGCGAACGCGGACGGCTACGTGACGCTGCCGAACGTCGATCCGGTGCAGGAAATGGTCAACATGATGTCCGCGTCGCGTTCCTATCAGGCGAACGTCGAAACGCTCAATACCGCGAAGCAATTGATGCTCAAGACCCTCACCATCGGAACCTGAAGGAACATAACGTGACAACCAGCACAACCATCGGCAGCAACGGCACCACGGTGTCGCAGACGCTCCTCGACACCATGAACGGCGCGTCGTCGGCTTCCTCGACGTCGTCCAGCTCGAGCTCCGGTTCGACTTCGGGCACGTCCGCATCGGACCTGCAGAACACCTTTCTCACGCTGCTCGTGACGCAGTTGAAGAACCAGGACCCGACCAACCCCGCCGACAGCTCGCAGATGACTTCGCAGCTCGCGCAGATCAACACGGTGTCGGGCATCGGTCAGTTGAACACGTCGCTGTCCTCGCTCGCCACGCAGCTTTCCGCCGGCCAGTCGACGCAAGCGGCGATGCTCATCGGTTCGACCGTGCTCGCCTCGGGCAGCAACGTGTCGGTATCGAGCGGCGCGTCGTCGACTTTCGGCGTGCAGCTCGCCAACGACGTGAGCGACCTTCAGGTGGTCGTCAAGAACTCGTCCGGCCAGATCGTCAACACGCTCGACCTCGGCGCGCAGAGCGCAGGCGTCGTGCCGGTCTCGGGCTGGAAGCCGGTCGACTCGAAGGGCAACACGCTCGCCGACGGCACTTACACGATCACCGCGCAAGGCACGATCAACGGCCAGCAGGCAACGGCGACCACGCTCGCGGCCTCGCAAGTCCAAAGCGTCGTGCAGATGACGGGCGGCGCACCGGGTCTCAAGCTCGCGAACGGCTCCACGGTCGCACTGTCGAGCGTCGCCTCGATTCTTTAAACAAACAGACATTCCAGAGAGAAACACATGAGCTATCAACAAGCACTGAGCGGTCTGGGCGCTGCATCGAGCGACCTCGACGTGATCGGCAACAACATCGCGAACGCGAACACGGTCGGCTTTAAGCAAGGACAGGCGCAATTCGCCGATATGTACGCAAGCTCGATGGCCACCGCCGTCAGCAACCAGATCGGTATCGGCACGCGTCTGTCCGAAGTGCAGCAGCAGTTCTCGCAAGGCACGATCACGACGACCAACCAGGCGCTCGACGTCGCCATCAACGGCAACGGTTTCTATCAGTTGTCGAACAACGGTTCGACCGTGTACTCGCGTAACGGCGTGTTCCACCTCGACAACACCGGCAAGATCGTCAACTCGGCCGGCCTGCAACTGATGGGCTACGCGGCGGATTCGAACGGTGTGGTCAACAGCGCAAGCACGGTGCCGCTGTCGGTGCCGACGGCCAATATCGCGCCGACCGCGACGAAGACCATCACCGCGTCGTTCAACCTGAATTCGCAGGACGCAGTGAAGGACAAGGCCGCGTTCGATCCGACCAACGGCAACACGTACAACGCCTCGACCTCGGTCGATGCCTACGATTCGCTCGGCGGCACGCAGAAGGTCTCGGTGTACTTCACGAAGTCCGCGACGGGCTCGTGGGAGGCGTTCGCGGGTTACGGCGATCCGGTCACGCAAAAGTCGGATCTCGGCGCGGTCACGTTCGATACGTCGGGCAACCTGACGAGCAGCCCGAAATACACCTTCACGATTCCCAACGGCGCGGACCCGAGCGGCACGACCACGCAGTCGCTCACGCTCGATCTCACCGGCACGACGCAATACGGCGCGACGAGCGGTCTCGCGAATCTGCATCAGGACGGCAACAGCACGGGCGAACTGACCGGCTTCACGGTTGGCACGGACGGCATGCTGACGGGCAACTACTCGAACGGCCAGACCAAGTCGCTCGGCCAGATCGCGATTGCCAACTTCAACAACCAGAACGGTCTGCAGAACCTGGGCGGCAACGTCTACGCGCAGACGGCGGCTTCGGGCGCGGCGCAGGTCGCGGTTCCGGGCTCGACCAACCACGGCGTGCTGCAAGGCGGCGCGGTGGAAGACTCGAACGTCGATCTGACGAGCGAACTCGTGAGCCTGATCACCGCGCAGCGCAACTATCAGGCGAACGCGCAGACGATCAAGACGCAGCAGGCCGTCGATCAAGCGGTCATCAACCTGTAAGCGTCGTCAAGTCAGTCAAGGAAGGAAGCGATTCATGGACCGTCTGATCTACACCGCGATGACCGGCGCAAGCCAGGCGCTCGAACAACAGAGCGTCGTGGCGAACAACCTGGCGAACGCATCGACCACGGGCTTCAAGGCTCAACTCGCGGCGTTCCGTCAAGTGCCAATGTCGTTCGAGAACCAGTCCGCCGATGGCACGACGCGCACTTTCGTGCTCTCGTCCACGCCGAACGCGGACTACTCGGCAGGCCCGATCTCGCAAACGGGCAATCCGCTCGATGTCGCGATTCAGGGACCCGGCTGGCTCTCGGTGCAAACGGCCGACGGCAACGAGGCCTACACGCGCGCCGGCAATCTGCACGTGGATCAGAACGGTCAGCTCGTCACGGCGAACAACTTGCCGGTGCTCGGCACGAGCGGCCCGCTGTCCATTCCGCCGGGCGCGGAAGTGACGGTCGGCAAGGACGGCACGGTGTCCGCGCTGATTCCGGGCGATCCGCCCACGGCGATCGCGACGGTGGATCAGCTGAAGCTCGTGAATCCCGATCCGTCGACGCTGTCGCGCGGCGATGACGGCCTCTTCCATACCGCCGATGGCGACCCCGCCGAAGCGGACCCGAATGTGGTCGTGGCAGGCGGCTCGCTCGAAGGCAGCAACGTGAACCCGGTCTCCGCGATGGTCTCGATGATCTCCAACGCACGCCAGTTCCAGATGCAGACCAAGCTGATGGAATCCGCGGACCAGAACGAACAATCGGCGAACAAGCTGCTGAACTTCAGCTAAGCCGCACAGCCAAGACATTAGGAAACGAACGACATGAACCGCTCCCTCTATATCGCCGCGACCGGCATGAATGCCCAGCAGTCGCAGATGGACGTGATCTCGAACAACCTCGCCAACGTGAGCACCAACGGCTTCAAGGGCTCGCGCGCGGTGTTCGAGGATCTGCTTTATCAGACCGTGCGTCAGCCGGGCGCGAACTCCACGCAGCAAACCGAACTCGCGTCGGGCAGCCAGCTCGGCACCGGCGTGCAGCAAGTCGCGACAGAACGCCTTTACACGCAGGGCAACCTGCAACAGACCGGCAACTCGAAGGACGTCGCGATCAACGGTCAAGGCTTCTTCCAGGTGACGATGCCCGACGGCACGACCGCCTACACCCGCGACGGTTCGTTCCAGACCAACGCGCAAGGCCAGCTCGTCACGTCGAGCGGCTATCAATTGAATCCGGCGATCACGATTCCGCAAAACGCGACCGCGATCACCATCGGCTCGGACGGCACGGTCTCGGTCACGCAGCCGAGCAGCACGGCCAGCACGACGGTCGGCCAGATCACGCTCGCGTCGTTCATCAACCCGGCCGGTCTCGAAGCGAAGGGCGAAAACCTCTTCGCCGAAACGGGCAGCTCGGGCGCGCCGAACGTTTCGCAACCGGGCCTGAATGGCACGGGCTCGCTGCAACAAGGCTATGTGGAAGCGTCGAACGTGAACGTGGTGCAGGAACTGGTCAACATGATCCAGACGCAGCGCGCCTACGAGATCAACAGCAAGGCCGTGACCACGTCCGACCAGATGCTGCAGACGCTTTCCCAGATGCAGGTTTGACGCAGAAGCATTAAACGGATCATCAAGATGTCGCCACTCAACACTATCGTTCGCGCGTCACGCCTTGCATCGCTTCTCGCGCTCGGCGCGGCGCTTGCCGCTTGCGGCCTCGTGCCGAAGGAACCGATCATCCAGCAGCCGATGACCGCGCGTCCGCCGCAGCCGCCCATCGGCACGCGCTCGCCCGGCGCGATCTACAACGCGGGCTATGCGGGCCGGCCGCTGTTCGAAGATCAGCGTCCGCGCAACGTCGGCGACATCCTGACCATCGTGATCTCGGAAAACGTCAACGCGACGAAGTCGTCGGCGGCGAACACCAACCGCACCGGCACGGGCGCGTTCGCCGTGCCGACCGTGCCGGGCGTCTTCGGCGGCCTCTTCAACAACACGAACCTGTCGGCCACGGGCGCCAACAAGTTCACGGCGGGCGGCGGCGCAAGCGCGGCCAACACGTTCAGCGGCACGCTCACCGTCACCGTCACCGAAGTGATGTCGAACGGCAATCTGATGGTCAGCGGCGAAAAGCAGATGCTCATCAACCAGGGTAACGAATACGTGCGTTTCTCGGGCGTCGTCAATCCGACGACCATCTCGGGCAGCAACACGGTCTACTCCACGCAGATCGCCGATGCGAAGATCGAATATTCGGCGAAGGGTTATATCGACGAAGCGCAAAACATGGGCTGGCTCCAGCGCTTCTTCCTCAACGTCGCGCCGTTCTGACCGATCATGAATTCGCTCCTTCGCTTTCTCTCGTTCTCGCTCGCGGCTGCTGTCGTCGCCATCGGCTCCGTTCCGCATGCGCACGCCGAGCGCCTGAAAGACCTCGTCTCCTTTCAAGGCGTGCGTGACAATCCGCTGATCGGTTATGGCCTCGTCGTCGGTCTCGACGGCACGGGCGACCAGACCATGCAGACGCCGTTCACCACGCAGAGCTTGACCAACATGCTCGGCAACCTGGGCATCACGGTGAATTCAGCGACCACGTCGAACATGCAATTGAAGAACGTCGCCGCCGTGATGGTGACGGCCACGTTGCCGCCGTTCGCGCGTCCCGGCGAAGCGATCGACGTGACCGTATCCTCGCTCGGCAACGCCAAGAGCCTGCGCGGCGGCACCTTGCTGATGTCGCCGTTGAAGGGCGCGGACGGTCAGGTCTACGCGATGGCGCAGGGCAACCTCGTCGTCGGCGGCGCGGGCGCAAGTGCGAACGGCAGCAAGGTGCAGGTCAATCAACTCGCGGTGGGCCGCATTTCCGGCGGCGCGCTCGTCGAACGCGCAGTGCAGAGCACGGTGCTGCAACAAGGCGGCACCATGCAGATGGAACTGCGCGAGATGGATTTCGACACGACCCAGCGCATCGTCGCGGCCGTGAACAACCAGTTCGGCACGGGCACGGCGCTCGCGCTCGACGGCCGCACGATTCAGTTGCGCGCGCCGTCCGAAGCGAGCGAACAGGTCTCGTTCATGGCGCAATTGCAAAACATCGACGTGCGTCCGGCGCAAGCCGCGGCCAAGGTCATTCTGAATGCACGCACCGGCTCCATCGTGATGAATCAGATGGTCACGCTGCAGAATTGCGCGGTCGCTCACGGCAACCTGTCGGTCGTCATCAACACGAAGACGGCGGTGAGCCAGCCGAACGCGTTCTCGAACGGCCAGACGGTCGCCGCGAAGGAATCGTCGATTCAGTTGAAGCAGGATAGCGGCGCGCTCAAGATGCTTTCGGCGGGCGCGAATCTGGCGGACGTGGTGAAGGGCTTGAACGCACTCGGCGCGACACCGGCCGATCTGATCTCGATCCTTCAGTCGATGAAGGCGGCGGGCGCACTGCGCGCCGACCTCGAAATCATCTAAGGGACGACGGCACATGAACTCGACTTCGAGCGGTATCGCCAACACGGCATTGGCATCTACCGAGACGGGCGGACTGTCGAACCTGACCAACCGCTTCGCGCTCGATACGCAGGGCTTCGACGCGTTGCGCGCGCAGGCCAACGCATCGCCGCAACAGGGTTTGAAGGCGGCAGCCAAGCAGTTCGATGCGGTCTTCACGACGATGATGCTCAAGAGCATGCGCGATGCGACGCCCTCGGACAGCCCGTTCGAGTCGAACGATACGAAGTCGTTCACGGCGATGCTCGACCAGCAGTTGTCGCAGCAGATGTCGTCGAAGGGTATTGGCGTGGCGGACGCGATGTACAAGCAACTCATGCGCACGGCGGGCATCAAGGACACGTCGGCCACGGGCGGCGCGGCAAACGGCATGAACGCGATGAACGCGCTGTCGGGCGGCGGCGGCAGCAGCGACGCGAACGCGGGCAACATCGCCGCAATGAACGCAATGGCCAAGGCCTACGCCGCGGCGCAGGCCAACAAGAGCGGCGCATCGCTCAACAGCGGCAACGGCTACACGGGCGCCGACGCGCTCGATCCGGGCGTGCGCGGCAACGGTTCGGACAAGGTCAACGCGTTCGTCGAACGGCTGGCCACGCCCGCGCAAGCCGCGAGCGCGGCAACGGGCATTCCGGCGCGCTTCATCATCGGCCAGGCGGCGCTGGAATCGGGCTGGGGCAAGCGCGAGATCAAGTACGCGAACGGCGCGACGAGCCACAACATTTTCGGCATCAAGGCGACGTCGAGCTGGACCGGCAAGACAGTGGATTCGGTAACGACGGAATACGTCAACGGTCAGCCGAAGAAGGTCGTGGAGCGCTTTCGCGCCTACGATTCCTACGAAGCCGCGCTCACCGACTACGCGAGCGTCATCAAGAACAATCCGCGTTACGCGCCGGTCGTGGAGGCATCGCGCGATGTCGCGGGCTTCGCGCACGGCATGCAGAAGGCAGGCTACGCGACCGATCCCCAATACGCGAAAAAGTTGATCTCGATCATGCGTCAGATCGCCTGACGAAGCGTTTTCGAATTCGACCGAAAGGCAGGCGTTTCGTCAACGGCGGAACGATCCTGCCTTTTTGCGCTCGGCGCTCAATACGTTGATTTAGAGCCATGCGCGCTCTTTGGCCTGCTTCGTGCATGTGCAAACGTTTTAGTCCTCGTAGGGACGGCGCGCCACATATTTTTCGGGGCTGCCTGTCTAAACTTTGCTGGCAGTTTGCCGCTATCCCTAAGAAGAAACTGCCGGTTCGAAGGTGAGCCGGTTCGACACGTGGCGTAGCGGAAATGGACGGTACGCGACCAATGAATACGGCCAGCACAATGAATATCAATCACATGCAGGACTTCGCCGACGACGACATTGCGCCGATCGTGGACTTTGGACGACGCAATCCGCTGGAGATCGGTGTGTCGTTGCGCAACCTTGCCCATCGCGGCGACTTTTTGACCGCGCAATACGGTGACGGGCAGATTGTTACGCGCCTTTTGGACGTCGATGTTACGGGACATCGCTTTACGTTCGACTGGGGCGGCATGGCGGAACAGAATCGTCACGTGCTGGCTGCGCCCAAGCTGATTTTCAGTTCGGCGCCGGACGGCGTGCGACTCGAATTCACCACGGGCGCCGCGCGTGAGACCGTGTTCGACGGACGTCCCGCTTTCGAGGCCGAGTTTCCGCCGGTGCTTTACTACATGCAGCGTCGCGAATATTTCCGCGTCGAAGCGCCAGTGCTCGACCCCTACATTTGCAGCGGTTCGCTGCCGGATGGCGAGCGCTTTCGCTTCGAAGTGCATGATCTTTCGCTCGGCGGCGTCGCGTTGCGAACCACGGACGAACGCGTGGCCGACCTGGAGATGGGCATCGTGATTCAGGATGCCGAACTGCACTTCACGACCACCGGCAAGGTGACCGTGGATATCAAGCTGGTGTCGCACAGGGAATCGACGACGGCCAAGGGCGATCGCCGCTTCACGCTCGGCTTCAAATTCATTTCGATGCCGGGATCGGCGGAAAACACGCTGCAGCGGCTCATTACGCAACTGGAAATGAAGCGGCGCGCGCTGGCGAAGTAAGGCGGCCGTTCATATTGGTTTCATCCCTCGCGGCGGCGCTGCTCTAAGCGCCGCCCGTTCTGCTGCAAAGGGTCCCGGCTTTTTCCATTCCCTCGCGTCGCGATACAGCTAAAAGCGCCCGCCGGAATCGAATCCGAATAAGCCCCAAAACCCCCTTCAAATCGGCAAATTGCGCTTGCACGACGCGCCCGATAATGCCCAAGTCGAGCAAACCGTCCACGGTATCCGCGTTGAAGAACCGGTCCGCGAACGTTTGCCGAAACGCTCAACTTTCCCGGCGCTTCGCCGATAAACAAGGCAGCTATCCGGCGGCGTTGCATGACGCCATCGCCGCCAAGACAAGGATCAACGCATGTCCAACAACATCTTCAATATCGGCCTGTCGGGACTGAATGCGGCTCAATGGGGCCTGACAGTCACCGGGCAGAACATCAGCAATGCGGCGACGCCCGGCTATACGCTCGAAAAGGCTTCGTTTCAGGAGTCGTCGGGACAGTACACGGGTTCCGGCTATCTCGGCAGCGGCGTGCAGACGACTACCGTCACGCGTCAATACAGCCAGTATCTGACCACGCAGGTCAACAACACGACCGCGTCGAGCAGCGCCGCCAACACCTATTACTCGTTGATCTCGCAGCTGAACAACCTGGTTGGCGATCCCACCACCGGTATCGCAACCGGCATCAGCAACTATTTTTCGGGCATGCAGTCGGTGGCGAATTCGGCGAGCAGCACGTCGTCGCGCCAGTCGCTCATGAGCAACGCGCAGACGCTCGCGAATCAGCTCAATTCGGCAGGTGAGCAATACGACCAGTTGCGTTCGAGCGTCAACACGCAACTGACGAGCGCGGTCTCGTCGATCAACAGCTACACGCAACAGATCGCTGATCTCAACAAGCAGATCAACGTCGCCAGCGCGCAAGGTCAGCAGCCCAATCAGTTGATGGATCAGCGGGATCAGGCCGTCGCGAGTCTCAGCTCGATGGTCGGCGTGCAGGTCGTGCAAACGGATGGCAACTACAACATCTTCGTCGGCAACGGACAGCCGCTCGTCGTCGGCGGCACGGCTTCGGCATTGCAGACGGTGACATCGCCGACTGACCCGAGCGAATTGACGGTCGCGTTCAAGAGCAAGGACGGCACGACGCCGACCGCCGCGCAGACGCAATACCTTGATACCAGCGCGTTGTCGGGCGGCGTGGTCGGCGGCCTGATGGACTTCCGCTCGCAAACGCTCGATCCGGCGCAAGCGCAACTCGGCGCGATTGCGACGAGCTTTGCCGCGCAACTGAACGGACAGAACTCGCTCGGCCTCGATCTGAACGGCCAGGCTGGCGGCGCGCTCTTCTCGGCGGGTTCGCCCACCGTCTACGCCGACGCGCGCAACAAGGGCACCGGCACGGTCACGGCCGAGTTCTCCGATGCCACGCAGCCCACGTCCAGCGATCTCACGGTCACCTATAACGGCACCGGCTTCGACGTGACCGATACCCAGAGCGGCAAGGCGCTCGGCAGCTTCACGCCGCCCAACGCGTTCGACGGTCTGAAGATCACGCCGTCGGGCACGATGCAAGCGGGCGACTCGTTCTCCATTCAGCCGACGCGCGCCTCGCTCGACAACTTCCAGCTCGCGACGACCAACGGCTCCGCGATCGCGGCCGCTTCGCCCGCGGTGACATCGGCGGCGACCGCGAACACCGGTACGGCCACGATTTCCTCGGCGACGGTCGCGGCGGGTTACAGCACGCCTTCGGCTATCGCGCTCACGTACAACTCGACGGCGGGCGGCTTCACGTCGAATGTCGCGGTGACCGTGGGCACCACGAATTACCCGGCCAACACGACCATTCCCTACGATTCGTCGAAGGGGCTCACTGTCACGTCGAACGGCATCAGCGCGACGATCAGCGGCAAGCCGGCCAATACGGACGTGTTCAACATCAATCCGAACACGGGCGGCACGAGCGACGGCAGCAACGCGCTCACCATGTCGAACCTGGTGTCGACCAAGTCGATGAACGGCACCGACACGCTCACGAATTCCTATGCGAACTACGTGAACCAGATCGGCAACCAGACGAACCAGCTGAAGAGCACGAGCTCGTCGCAAACGGCGCTGCTCAGTCAGGCGACATCGGCGCAACAGTCCGTGCAGGGCGTGAACCTGAACGAGGAAGCGGCGAACCTCATGCAGTATCAGCAGCTTTATCAGGCGAACAGCAAAGTGATTCAGACGGCTTCGACGCTGTTTCAGACGCTGCTTGGCATCTTTAACTGAGGCATTTAGCGATGCGTATATCCAGTTCGCAGTATTTCAACATGAACGTCGCTTCGATGAGCGACCAGCAGAGCTCGCTTGCCTCGATGTATCAGCAGATCTCGTCGGGCAAGCGCATTCTGACCGCTTCCGACGACCCGCTCGGTGCCGCGCAGGCCGTGCAGCTCACGATGAAGACCGCCACGCTCACGCAATACAGCGCGAATCAGACCACGGCGCTTTCGTCGTTGCAGCAGGAAGATTCGACCTTGAGCGACGTGAGCGGCGTGCTGCAAAGCATTCAGACGCAAGTCGTGCGCGCGGGCGATGGCTCCCTCACGAACGCGGATCGCAAATCGATTGCGGATACGCTGCAGGGTTATCGCGACCAGTTGATGAGCGTCGCGAACACGACCGACAGCGAAGGCAATTACATTTTCTCGGGTCTAAAGGGCGGCACCGCGCCGTTTTCGAACAATGCTTCCGGCGTAGGCACGACGTATTCGGGCGATGCCGGCCAGCGCACGGTGCAGATCAGCTCGGGCCGCTCGATTCCCGTGGGCGACACCGGCTCGTCGATTTTCATGGGCGTGTCGCCCACGGATAGCGACGCGGTACCGTCGGCATCGGCGACCAATACGGGCACGGCCACGATCAGCAAGGTGAGCACGACCGATCCGGGCAACGCGAACAATGCGAGCACGTATTCCATCGCGTTTTCGGTATCGTCGACGGATGGTTCGACGAGCTACCTCGTGACCGCAACGCCGCCTGACTCGTCGTTGTCGACGACACCGACCGCATACACGGCCGGCACGGCGATTTCGTTCGGCGGTCAGAAGGTGACGGTCAGCGGCGCGCCCGCGAACGGCGACAGCTTCACGGTGCAGCCGGCGGCATCGGGCAACAACGATGTGTTCGCGACGCTCGACAATTTGATCAGCGCGCTCAAGCAGCCGACGGGCACGCCAGCCTCGGAAGCGACGTTGACCAACGCGTTGTCGACGGCTTCGACCAAGCTCGACAACACCTACACGAACGTGTTGTCTGCGCAGACGGTGGTGGGTGGCCGCGAGCAGGAAGTGAAGGCCACGCAGACGTCGATGGCGACTTCGCAGACGCAGACCGCCAGCGATCTTGCGAATCTGACGAGCATCGATCTGGTTTCGGCGATCAGTTCTTATGAGCTCACGCAGAACTCGTTGACGGCGGCACAGCAGGCGTTTTCGCAGATCCAGAAGTTGTCGTTGTTCAATTACCTCAGCTAATAAGGGGCCTTTGTCTCTCGCTTTTTAAGGGAACTTCGAGAAGGGCATCGTGCGGTTTGGCGATGCTCTTTTTTTCGTTTTTTCAGTGGAAGAAGCCGGGAACGATTGCCTATGATTGACGCACCGGACTTAAGTGCAACGTCGAGGATTCGTGCGCCATGAGATACCGACTGCTTGGTGAGACGGGTGACGGAAATGAGGATTGATCGCGCGCTCGTTGTGCTCGGTGCAATGACATGTCCGATCATGCTTGTCGCGTGTGGAAGCGGCGCGGATTCGCCGCCTGCCCGCAAGAACACGGCACAACTCGACGCCGGGCGGGCACAGTGGGCCGCGACGCTGCCGGAGCCGGACGCTGACTACGGTGAGTATCCGTCGAATTATCAGGACATTATCAAGGCGGCCATGGCAAAGACGCTCAAAGACCCTGAGTCGGCGCGCTATGGCGATTTCTCCACGCCAACGAAGGATCAGGCTATCGAGAACATGACGGAGCACCGTGCCGTTTATGGTTATCTCGTGTGCACGGACATCAACGCGAAGAACAGCTATGGCGGTTACACGGGAGCCAAGCGCCGCTGGTTCCTTATTCGCAACGGCGCTGTCGTTCGGTATGGTGAACGGCCCATGTATGTCGGGCACGTCGCGCCGTGCATGCGCGCACCGTGAGCCACGATGCGGGCAATGACGCGTCAAGAACCCATCGAGCCCGCGATCCTTCCCACCTGTCCCAACCCCGCCTCGAAGATCCGCTGAAAAAACGGCATCAAATTAGGCACCATCAACTGAAGCAGCAACAAGCCGACGAGCATGGTGACCGGAAAACCCACCTGGAAGATGCCGATCTGTGGCGCCGCGCGATTCAGAATGCCGAGCGCGAGATTGGCGATAAGAAGCGCCGCCACGACCGGCAACGACAGCAACAACCCGGTGGAAAAAACCGAAGCGCCATAACCCACCATCACCCGCCAACCTTGCGCATGCGAAGCGGACGCCACGACATTGACATCGACGGGCACACTCTGGAAGGTCATGATCAGTGCCGCGATCAGTTGCAGATGCCCGTCGAAGACGAGAAACGCCAGCATCGCCAGCGTGTTGAGATAGCGCGATACCACCACGGCATTGCCACCCGCGCGCGGATCGTAAAGCATCGCGAAACCGAGGCCCATTTGCTGTCCGATGAACTCGCCAGCCGCATCGACGGCGGCAAAGGCTATTTGCATCGTCATGCCAATGGCCGCGCCAATCAGGAACTGATTGACGATGATCCACACGCCCGCCGCTGAGAACACCGTGGCGTCGGGCATGGCGGGCAAGGTGGGCGCGACGATCAGCGTGATGAAGGCCGCCAGCGCGATCTTCACGCGCGTGGGCAACGCCATATGGTTCAGCACCGGCGCGGTGGCCATCAAGGCGAGGATGCGCACGAACGGCCACAGAAACGCCGTGAGCCAGCCGTTCAGTTGCGCATAAGTAACCGAGAACATCGAACGAATCAGCCCGTGATCGCAGGCGTGATGGTGAACACGTGCCGCATGTAATCGAGGATGGTCGTGAGCATCCACGGTCCTGCGATCACGAGCGTCACCGCCACGGCGATCAGCTTCGGAATGAAGGAGAGCGTCGATTCGTTGATCTGCGTGGCCGCCTGAAAGAGACTAACCACCAGACCCACGACGAGCGCGACCAGCAAGAGCGGGGCAGCCAGCAGCAACGCGACATACATCGCCTGATGCGCGATGGTCATGACCGATTCGGGTGTCATTCCAGCAACCTCAATAGAAACGATAACGTTACGAAACGAAGCTCTGCGCAAGCGAGCCGATCAGCAACTGCCAGCCATCGACGAGCACGAACAGCATGAGCTTGAAGGGCAGCGCTATCGTCGTGGGCGAGACCATCATCATGCCCATCGACATCAAGACGCTCGCCACCACCACGTCGATGATGAGGAACGGAATAAAGATGGTGAAGCCGATCTGAAACCCCGTCTTCAGTTCGCTCGTCACGAACGAAGGCACCAGCAGCGACAGCGGCACGTCTTCCGGACCGTTCATCGGCGCGGCCTTCGAGATGCGGGCGAAGAGCGCGAGATCCGCTTCGCGCGTCTGCTTCAGCATGAACTGCTTGAAGGGCGCGACGCCGCGCTGCATGGCCTGATCCATCGCGATGGTGCCGTCGGAGAAGGGCTTGTATGCGTCGGTGTAGGCTTTGTCGAGCACCGGCGACATCACGAAAAACGAGAGAAACAACGCGAGGCCCACGAGCACTTGATTAGGCGGCGTGCTCGTCGTGCCGAGCGCCTGGCGCAAGAGCGACAGCACGATGATGATGCGCGTGAAGCTCGTCATCATCAGGACCATGGCCGGGAGGAACGAGAGCATCGTCAGCAGCAACATCGTCTGCACGCTGAGCGAGTACGTCGTGCCGCCGTTCGGGCCGGGGCTGGTATTGAAGGCGGGAAGACCCGCCGTGCTTTGCGCGAGCGCCGCGACCGGCAACAAGGCGATCACGACCGGCAGCGCCAGTTTCACGCCGCGCACGATGTTACGACTGACCTGCATTACTTGCTCCCGCCCACGAACTTCTGAAGACGCTTGTTCGCTTCACCGGCGAGGGCATCGCGAAACCGCTGACCAAAACTGCCTTGCAACGTTTGCGCGGCCAACGGCGTTGGTTCGCCGCTTACGTCCGCTTCCGCCGATCCGGCGGGCATGGTATGCAGCAAGCGCACGTTGCCGGGCCCCGCGCCGAGCACGAGCCAGGTATCGCCTATTTCGACGACCGCCACGCGCTCCTTGTTGCCGAGCGACGCGCCGCCCACTACTTTCACGAGGCCGCCTTTCCTGCCGCCTTGCAAGCCGAACTTGCGAGCGAGCCACGCGCAACCGAACACGAAGCCGATCACGATGACGAGACCGAACAGCGTCTGCAACACCGCGCCGAAACCGAGCGACGGCACGGCGCTTCCCGCGCCGACGCTCGAAGCGATCTGCGCGGCGTGGTTCACGGCGTTCATATCGGCTGCGCGGGACAGCGCAGGCACGAAGGCAATCAGGACGGCGGCAAAGCGTTTCATCGATTCAACTTCCGGATACGTTCGGACGGCGTGATGATGTCGGTCAGGCGAATACCGAACTTGTCGTTCACGACGACCACTTCGCCTTGCGCAATAAGACAACCGTTCACGAGCACGTCCATTGGCTCGCCCGCCATGCCGTCGAGTTCCACGACCGAACCCTGCGCGAGCTGCAGCAGGTTGCGAATCGCGATCTTCGTGCGGCCGAGTTCCACCGTCATCTGCACGGGGATATCGAGAATCATGTCGATGTCGTTGCGCGTCGAAGGCGCCGCGGCTTTCGACAAGGGCTGGAACACGCCCGCGCTGGCCACGGCAGGCGTTTCGTTGCCGTTCTGCTCGGCGAGCGCGCTCGCCCAGTCGTCCATCGACAACTCTTCCGCCTTCATGTCGCCCACGCCGGTCGAGCCGGGCAGTGTGCCTTCCTGCAAGAGATCACTCATATCCACCTTCCTTCATGTTGTCCGACGCGCTGACCATTTTCTGCACGCGCAGCGCGTATTGACCATTGAAAATTCCGTAGCCGCATTCCATCACCGGCACGCCGTCCACCTTGGCGACGACATGCTCGGGCACGTCGATCGGCAGCACGTCGCCCTTGCGCATGTTGAGCAGCCTTTCGAACGACGAACGGATCTCGGCGAGTTCCACCGTCAGTTCCACTTCCGCCGATTGCACTTGCTGCGAGAGCACGCGCACCCAGCGGCGATCCACTTCGAGCGCTTCGCCCTGAATCGGCGAGGAGAGCTGATCGCGAATCGGCTCGATCATCGAGTAGGGCATGCAGATATGCAGCGTGCCGCCCGTCGAACCGAATTCGATGGTGAACTGCGTCACGATGACGATTTCATTCGGCGTCGCCACGTTCGCGAACTGCGTGTGCATTTCCGAGCGCATGAATTCGAACTGCAGCGGACGCACGCTCTTCCACGAAGCGGAGTAGTGCTCGAATACCAGCGTGAGCAGCTTGTGGATGATGCGTTGCTCGGTCTGCGTGAACTCGCGGCCTTCGACGCGCGTATGGAAACGCCCGTCGCCGCCGAAGAGGTTGTCGACCACGAAGAACACGAGGTTCGGATCGAACACGAACAGCGACGTGCCGCGCAGAGGCTTCACATGGACCAGGTTGAGGTTGGTCGGGATCGGCAGATTGCGCGTGAATTCGCTGTACTTTTGCACCTTCACCGGGCCGACGGAGATTTCCGCCGAACGCCGCATGAAGTTGAAGATGCCCACGCGCAACAGGCGCGCGAAGCGGTCGTTGATGATTTCGAGGCCGGGCATCCGGCCGCGGACAATGCGTTCCTGCGTCGCGATGTTGTAAGGACGAACGCCGGCGGGCTTGCTGTCGTCTGAGACCTGATCGACTTCGCCGGTGACGCCCTTGAGGAGGGCATCGACCTCCTCCTGCGACATGAACTCTTCGTGGCCCATGACTCTTTTCCGTTTCCTTGAATCTGGTGCGCGGGCTTACTGCACGACGAATTCGGTGAACAACACTTCTTCGACGTGGGCGGGATGATCCGGCGCGCTGGCGGCCTTCTCGACGGCTTCGCGCAGTTCGTCGGCGAGCTTTCGCTTGCCCTCGACGGTCGCCATCTCTTCGGGGTGCTTGCCGGAGATGAGCATCAGCACGCGGCTGCGGATCTCAGGCATGCGTTCGGTGATCTGCACCTGAGCCTTTTCGTCCGCGAGCTTGAGCGACAGACCGACGCGCAGGTAGTGCATGATGCCGTCGTCGGCTTGCAGGTTGACGGTCAGCGAATCGAGCGGGAAGAACACGGGCGGCGGCACCGGTGCGGGCTTGGCGGGGCCGTGAGGCTGCTTGCCGAGCATGAAGTAAGCGCCGCCGGCGCCAGCACCCAGCAGAACGACCGCGCCAATGGCGATGATCAGAGTCTTCTTGAGCTTGCCGCTCTTCGCGGGAACGATGTCTTTCGGATTTGCAGTGGTGGTAGCCATGAATTCTTGCCCTCTTTCGATAGGTTGAATTGTTGGCTATAACGCCGTTGAGCGATGGGGCGAAAAGAGGGGGGATTTGGGGCTAACTCGTGGGTTAGGGCAGCTTGCTGGCGGATGCAAAGCCTTGTTATTCCGGTCTCGACGGCCCGTGAGCGAACGCTGAAAATGGGCGCGCGAACGCATTGCCGCAAGAAAGTTGCCCATGCACAGCATTTGACACTATTTTTCAGTAAGGTCTCTTCGGTCATGTGAAACTGCGGTACGGGCGATACGCCAAGCGTTTCAGGCCGCTTGCTGGAAGGTGTTAGATGCGGCTATAACGCCTTCGCCTATACGACGTTTTTTGCATTTAACTCGCATATCTACAAATCGACGTTAGACACGAACGTGTTGTCATCGCCGACGTACAAGAAAGGCAATAGCGAAATGACCGTCTATTACGCCGCCGTGGATGGCGACCCGCTCACCAGCGAAGAGGGGAGCTACGTAATCGCGCAAGGGCGAACTCGGCGCATTGCAGACGAAAGCGGTCGACTGCGCGGCGCGGCAGTGATCGGCGACTTCGCTTTCTGCACAGCTTGCGAGAGCACGGGCGAAATTACCTACGGTGTCCATCTAACACCGGGACGCAGACCTAAAGATCGGGGACGCGATTGGGCGCTTGGCGGCGACCGGGTTCTTTGCCAGTGCTCGACGTCTCCGATCATCTATCCGGCTCACGGAAGACGATGCCGGATATTCGATCACGCGCCCATCACGCGCTTCTCGTCGAGCAGTGCTTCGGCAGAGCCGCCGGTACCTCCTGATGCAGACCACTGGATCAGCTTCACTCTGCGCGAGCCGGAAAGCTACGAAGGCATGTCATGCGTCGCACGCTTCGCGGACGGGTCCAGCGAGCGAGGCAGTATCGGCGGCGGCAACAACATCCGGTTCGCTAGATCGAACAACAGCGCATGCACACGTATCGAGATCGCGGTAAGCGTTTCTCCCAGTGAGGAAGCGACCGTATCTCAAGCACTTTTATCGATTATTCGAGCTTAATGCCAGACACAAAAGCGCCAGTAAGCGGCAGTACCATCAGAGGTTCTTTCGCGGCGAACAAAGATCACCAGATTGATTCCCGGATTCTGGCCGATGCGCGCGCCGCTCTCGAAGGCGCTGGAGCGTATTTCTCCCAAAGCGTTATCAGCGACGCGAGCGTGCGAGCGCGTTATGCCGCTGGCATCGAGCGAATGAGCGAGACCGTTCAAACCGAAGTCAACGCTGGACGCATGACCGCTGCAGAGGGTGCGGCCTTCTGCCAGGACATGCGCAATCGCATCATGGAAGAGGCGAGGACGGCCACTTCGCCCACGAGTTTGGCAAAAGCACAGGCATATAAGGCAGAAGGGCTTGGCCTTGAAAAGCTTCTCGACAAGTACTCGGTTAAAAACTTTTCCAAGCCGTTTCATGCATTGACCGAGTCTGAAAAAGACCGCGCTTACTTCTCGATAATCGAATCGGCGGGAAGGAGTAACGCCAAGGTCAACGCAAAAACGGCCCGAATGAAATTGATGGGCAAGGTCGGCCTCTTGATAACAGGAGTGCTCGCCGGATATGAGATTTTGAACGCCAGAGACAAGATAAGCGAAGCTGAACGCCAAATTGCGTCCATTGAAGGCGGGTTGATCGGCGGTGCGCTTGCGGGTCTTGCCGTAGGATCAATCTGCGGACCGGGAGCCCCAATATGTGCTCTCGGTGTCGTCTTGATCGGTTCAACTCTCGGTTCTGTCGTAACTCAAACGGCTCAGGACGCTTATCTCGACGAATTGGAGGAATTCCGCACGTGGGGCATCAGATAGATCAGCAGGCAAGGGAGCGCATTTGGACGACGATGGCGGAATTCTTCGTCGATAACAAAATCGACTACGACTACCAAGCATCGAAAATATGTGTCTATCCATTGAAAGAACTCAAAAAGATTTTCTTTCGGGAGGTCGCTCCAGTGTGCGGTCCGAACGCCTTAACTGCAGCGCCGCCGATCTGGCTTTCATTCGATGATCAAACGGTGATCGATGAAGTCAGGAAACTCCTCTTGAAACGCGACGCGTCTGCTTTCTTCCGTCTGCGACACGAACTCAGCGTTCTGTATCTTCGGGTGACACTCAACGGAATTTGGCAGGAAGTAGAAAAAGCAATCACGCGTCAGCGAGGACGCGCAACCTGTGCTTGATCAATGTGATTGCAATCGGTTCGTCCCAAGAAGCCGAATCGATTGCACCACGGCCATCAAGCAAACGTATCCACCAACCCGACCGTGCGCCGCACCGGCATCGTCACCGTGCTTGCCACGCCCGAATCGCTACCGCCGACGCCGCCAACACCGCCCACGCCGCGTCCGTTGCCCGACGACGAGCGGCCCTCGCCGCGGTCCTGTTGCGACGACTGGCGCGCGAATCCATCCGAAACGCTGGTGGAGCCTAGGCTGATACCGTTGGCTTCCATCGCCTCTCGCAGCTTCGGCATCGCGGCCTCGACCGCTTCGCGCACCTGCGCATGCTGCGACACGAAGAGCGCGTGCGCATGATTCTCGGAAACCTGCAGAGTGACCTGCAACGGGCCGAGATCCTTCGGATTGAGCGTCAACTCCGCGCTCTGTTGCTGCGAATTCGAGAGGAACACGACTTTCTGGCTGAACGCATCGTCCCAGCCGCCAGCGCCCACGTGCGGCGCAATCGCCGCGCTGGTCGCCGCCGTCATCTCGCCTTGCGCACTCGATACCGCCGACCCCGCCGATGCCGATTGCATCGCCACCGCGCGCGCCGCTGCATCGGCTTGCTGCGAGATGGCTTTGTACGCCGCGCTGCCCGCATCGGCTTGCGGGGTCAGCGCGGCCTGAACCGCTGCCGCATCGCTTGCCAGTGCCGCGGTCGTCGCCGGCGCCGCGTTGTCCCTGGCATCGCCGGCGAGCGCGTTGAGCAGGCCGCCCGAGCGATTACCCTTCGATCCTTCGCCGACCATGGCGCCCGACGCCTCGTCGCTCTTTCCAGCGCCCGTGGCCGCGCCCGCGCCCGCATGCGCCGATGCCGCCGCGTTCATCGGCACGGCATTCGCCGGCACGTTGTTCATCGCGGCGAGCGCGGCCTGCAGCGCATCTTGCGCGGACTTGGCGTCGCCGCTCTTGTGCGTGTCGCCGGTCGCGGTCTTGTCGTCATCCGTCGATGCAACCGCCGTCGCGGCCGCATCGGTCACGTCGGACACGGTGGTATTCGCAGCTTGGGCGGCGTCCGCGCGCTCGGCCGCATCGGCGGCATCCGTCGCTTTCGCGGGCTTTGCCGGGGCGGCAGGCTTGGACGCATCCGCCGTTTCGGTCTTGCCCGAAGGCTTCGATGCCTCCTTCGTCGAATCCGTCTTGCCGCTCTTGTCGGCCGACGACGACGCCTGCGTGTCTGTCGCGCTATCGCTCTTCTTCACGTCGCTCGCGTCGTCCGACTTGCTGGCGCTCGCGGTGTCGTCGGACTTCGGCACGTCATGCACGCTCGACTTGGCCGCAGTGGACGAGGACAAGGACGACGCCGCCAGCGCCTTGGCTGCCTGTGCGTCGGCATTGGCCTTGTCGGTCATGCTCTGCAGCGTCAGGCCGAACGACGCGCCTGCGTCCGCTGCACGCTTTTTGGCAGCCGAAGATGACGAAACGCCCGACTGCGCGCCGATGGAAGAAACGGAGGACATGCGTTACCTCGAAAAAGTCCGGTAGTTAAATTCAGGCGCGTTCGGCGCGCATGCGCAGCACCTTGGCCGCGTGCTCGTCCGATTCGCGCTGTTCCACGCGCGCCGCCTTCTTGGCGAGCAACGCCTCGCCGCGCGCCGCGAGCACCTCGTAGCTGCCGACCTTCTGCTTCTTGAGACGCCATTCCGGCTTCGCCGCCTCGATGCGCTGGTCGGCCATCACGAGCAACGTGCGCTGTTGCGCGATCGCCGAGTCCAGCGTGTCGACGAACGCCTGGAAGTTACGCAGCGTCTGCGCCGTCGTGCCTTGCTGCGCCGACGCCGTGAAACGCGCGTGATATTCGTCGCGATACGTCACGAGCGAATTGAGTTGCCCCTCGATTTCGTTGCGCTCCTGCTGAAGCTTGCCCAGCTTCTTGGTCGCGGCGTCGAGTTCTTCCTGAGCGAGTTCGATCAGGGTGTTGATCGGCAGATTCTTTGACATGGACGAGTTGGTCTCTGTGGTCGCGCGGTTTTTTTAATAACTTATGACAAATATAGGTGCGGCTGCAAATACTAGTTGAAAAGTTGATGCAATAAACCAAGACTCGGTTCGAAATTCGCCTGCTCGCGAAAGCCTTGCTGTAAAAACGACTCCATTCGCGGATAAAGCGCGATGGCCCGGTCGAGCAGGGCATCGCGGCCGCTGGAATACGCGCCCACGTTGATCAGATCGCGATTGCGCTGATAACGCGAGAGCATCTGCTTGAAAAGGCGCACGTGTTCGAGATGCTTGTCGTCGATGAGCGCGGTCATCGCGCGGCTGATCGACTGTTCGATATCGATAGCCGGATAATGCCCCGCCTCGGCGAGCGAGCGGTTCAGCACGATATGGCCGTCGAGAATGGCGCGGGCCGAATCGGCGATCGGATCTTGCTGGTCGTCGCCTTCGGTGAGCACGGTGTAGAACGCGGTGATCGAACCGCCGCCTTCCGGGCCATTGCCGGTACGCTCGACCAGCGCGGGCAGCTTGGCGAACACCGACGGCGGGTAACCCTTGGTCGCGGGCGGCTCGCCAATCGCAAGTGCGATCTCGCGCTGCGCCATCGCGTAACGCGTCAGCGAATCCATTAGCAGCAACACATGCTTGCCCTGATCGCGGAAATATTCGGCGAGCGAAGTCGCGTAAGTCGCGCCCTGCATGCGCAGCACCGGCGAAACGTCGGCCGGCGCGGCCACGACGACCGAACGCGCGAGACCGTCTTCGCCGAGAATCTGTTCGATAAATTCCTTCACTTCGCGGCCGCGTTCGCCGATCAGTCCGATCACGATCACTTCCGCGCTCGTGTAGCGCGCCATCGTGCCGAGCAGCACCGATTTACCGACGCCCGAACCCGCGAACAGGCCCATGCGCTGGCCGCGTCCAACCGTCAGCAGCGAATTGATTGCGCGCACGCCGACGTCCAGCACTTTGTGAATCGGCTCGCGATTCAGCGGGTTGATGACCGGCGATGACAACGGCGCATCGACTTTTGCGCCGAGCGGGCCGAGTCCGTCGAGCGGACGGCCGGATGCATCGACCACGCGGCCGAGCATCTCCCAGCCGACCGGCAGACGTTTCGCGCCTGCCATCGGATCGTTGATCGGCGCGCTTTCCAGCGGATACACGCGCGCGCCGGGCAAGAGGCCGGCCATTTCCGTGGTCGGCATCAAGAAGAGTTTGTCGCCCGCGAAGCCGACGACTTCGGCTTCGGCGGTCGGAATGGCGCTGCCCGGCGGCAGTTCGATCATGCATTCGGAACCGACGCCCATCTTCAGTCCGACCGCTTCGAGCACGAGGCCGGCGGCGCGCGTGAGACGTCCGCACGGACGCAGCGGCTTGGCGATCGCGGTACGCGCCTTGAGGGCGTCGAGCTTGTCGCGCCAGGCGTCGATATGCGGATTGCCCGCCATGTTCGCGAGTTCCGCGATGGTCCGCGCAGCGAGTTCCTCCGGCGATTCTTCCTCGACGACAGCCTCCGGCCCGAACGACGCGCGCGCGATTTCCTGCTCCAGCTCGCTTAGTCCGTCCTGCGTGATGCGATGCGTCATTGCGCTATTTACCACGGCTTGTTCCTCCCCAATGCCGCCGCGACACGCTCCCAGCGCGACGCATTGGTCGAATCGATTTCGCCGCTCGCCGCGTGCGCGCGGCAGCCGCCGCGTTCCACGAGCGGGTCGGGCCGCACCATCCAGCCAGCCGCGCCGAGTTCTTCCTGCAAGTACGCATCGACGATAGGCAAATCGGCGGGATTCACGATCAGCGTCGGCGATCCCGTGAGTTCCGGCTCGGCCGCGATCACTTCGCGCGCCACGGTGACGAGCGCCGTCGGATCGTGCGCCAGATGCTGCCGCACCACTTGCTGCGCGATATCGACCGCGAGCGCGGCGAGCGTTTCCGCGATGGCGGCATCGGCGGCTTGCAGCGCGATCCTGAACGCATCGGCGATTTCCGCGAGACGCGCCGCTTCGGCGAGCGCTTCCTTGCGGCCGTCCTCGAAACCCTTGGCGTGACCTTGTTCGAAACCGGCCTGATACCCGATCGCCTGTCCAGCCACATGACCCGTGGCAAGACCTTGCGCATGCGCGTCTTCCTCGACGCGGCGCAAATGCGCTTCGAGCGCTGCCTGATCCGCCGCGCTGTGGTCCACGGTGACGGGATCGAACGAAGCCATCTCCCAGCGTTGATACGCGGAGAGCGGCGCCTTCGGGTTCTGGGCCGGATTAGACATATGCATCCTCTGCCTTGCCGCCTAATTGAATCTGGCCGTTTTCCGCCAGATTACGCACCACCTGAAGCACCTTGCGTTGCTGCTGCTCGACTTCCGACACACGCACCGGACCGCGCGAATCGAGGTCTTCCGCAAGCAATTCGGCCGCGCGTTGCGACATGTTCGACAGGAACTTCTGACGCAACGCGGGCTGCGCGCCCTTGAGCGAGACGATCAGCGTTTCGGATTCCACTTCCTTCAGCAGCAACTGGATCGCGCGGTCTTCCAGGTCGAGCAGGTTCTCGAACACGAACATCTGGTCGATGATCTTCTGCGCGAGTTCCACGTCGTATTCCTTGACGTTGTTGATCACGCCCTCTTCATGGTTGCTCGACATGAAGTTGAGAATCTCGGCCGCCGTGCGGATACCGCCCATCGGCGCGCGCTTCAGGTTGTCGCTGCCGGAGAGAAGCGTGGTCAGCACATCGTCGAGTTCGCGCAGCGCGGCGGGCTGAATACCGTCGAGCGTGGCGATACGCAGCAGCACGTCGTTACGCAGACGGTCGTTGAGCAGCGAGACGATTTCCGAAGCCTGATCGCGGTCCAGGTGCACGAGGATCGTCGCGATGATCTGCGGATGCTCGTTCTTGATGAGTTCCGCGACCGCGCCCGAGTCCATCCACTTCAGACCTTCGATACCGCTCGTATCGCTGCCTTGCAGAATCCGGTCGATGAGCGCGCCAGCCTTGGTTTCGCCGAGCGCCTTCGTGAGCACCGAGCGGATGTACTCGCTCGAATCGAGCGACAACGCGGTGTGCTGCTCCGCTTCGCTGACGAATTCGGTCAGCACGTTGTCGAGCTGCTCGCGCGTCACGTTCTTGAGCGCCGCCATGGTCGCGCCGATCTTCTGCACCTCGCGCGGAGCGAGATACTTGAAAACTTCGGCGGCTTCTTCCTCGCCGATCGACATCAGGAGGAGCGCGGCTTTATTGAGACCTTCAGCGTTCATCGGACACCCAGTTCTTCACGACCGTCGCCACGATTCTCGCGTCCTGACGCGCCACCATGCGCGCGTAGTCGAGATTGCGATCGAACTTGGCCTTGTTGCTTTCATGACCGAGGAGACTTACCTCGGCATCCTTGTCATCATCGTCATTCTTGGCGCCGCCTTCGAGCGTCGGGCCGTCGAGCAGCGAGAGTTCGTCTGGCGCGTTGAGCGAGGGCGCCGCCGGTTCCGGCACGGGGAAGGCGCGGCGCATTGCCGGCTTCACCATGCTGAAGTACAGGAACAGTGCGACGATGCCGATGCCCACGTACTTCGCCAACTGAATACCGCGCATGATCATGTCCGGCGTGCGCCACCACGGCACATCGGGCGTCACGTTCTGGTCGGAGTTGAACGCGCTGTTCACCACGTTGACCGAGTCGCCGCGCTTCTCGTCGTAGCCCATCGCGTCCTTCACGAGTTGCTGGACTTGCGCGAGCTTGTCGGCGGCGAGCGGCGTCATCGTGACGTTGCCCTTCGCATCGACCTGACGCTGATAGTTCACGACCACCGCCACCGAAAGACGCTTGATGCCGCCTGTCGCCTGTTCGTAGTGGCGCACGGTGCGGTCCACTTCGTAATTGGTCGTCGTGTCCTTGCGCAGGTTCTGCGGCGTGGACTTCGCGGCGGCAGCGCCGGTTGCGTCCGATGCTCCGCCCGTGACCGGCGCGGATGCCGGCTGCGGCGGCTGGTTCGACAGCGCGCCCGGCACGCCCGACGGGCCGCTGCCCGAGGTTTCGCTGGATTCGCTCGATTGCTGGCTGCGGATCGACGTGTTCTGGGGGTTGGCGTTCGGGCCGTAGCTTTCGGCGGTTTGTTCGAGCTTCGAGAAGTCGATGTCCGCGCTCACTTGCGAATGCGCGTTGCCGCCGCCGAAGAGCGGGGAAAGAATCGCGTCGATGCGCTTTTGCGTGTTGTGCTCGATCTGCTGCACGTACTTCAGTTGCGATGCGTCGAGACCGTTCGCGGCGCTCTGGTTCGTGAGCAGGTTGCCGTCCTGATCGACGATATTCACGTTCTTGACCGGCATGTCCGCCACGCCCGACGACACCATGTGCGCGATCGCCGAAACCTGTCCTTCGTCGAGCACGCGGCCGGGAAAGAGGTTGACCATGACGGACGCGGTCGGCAGTTCCTTGTCGCGCACGAACACGCTCGGCTTCGGAATGGCCAGATGCACGCGTGCCGACTTCACCGAGGAAATTGCGCCGATGGTGCGTTCCAGTTCGCCTTCGAGCGCGCGCTGGTAGTTGATCTGCTCCGCGAACTGGCTGATGCCGAACTTTTGGTTGTCCATCAGTTCGAAGCCGACCGAGCCGCTTTTCGGCAAGCCCTGGCTTGCGAGGCGCAGACGCGTTTCGTGCACCGACTCGGCCGGAACGAGGATCGCGCCGCCGCCGTCGGAAAGCTTGTAGGGAATGTTGCCCTGCTGGAGCGCGGCGACGATCGCACCGCCGTCGCGGTCGGAGAGATTCGAGAACAGCACGCGGTAGTCGGGCTGGCGCGTCCACATGACGAGCCCCGCCACGACCATCGCCAGAATCGCCACGGCGATGATGAGCGGCACGCGCGGGTTCGAGCGGAATTGCGAGAGCATCGGCATGCGCTGAGCGAAGCCGCCGAAGTCGGCGCCGCCAGCGCCGCCGGTGAGGCTGGGGCTCGCGGCGCTCGCCGAGGCGCCAGGCTGCGCGCCTGCCAGGCCCATTCTGGCGTCTGGCGTGATCAGTGAGTTGTTGGGCGTATCCATTTAGCGTCGAAGCTCCGAATCTTTTGCGTTCCCCTCTGGCCGGTCGTACTGCCCGTGATGCGGCGCCGGAGGACTTTTGACGAGATGGATTATCCGCAGAAGATTGCAAGTCGATTCGGCGAATAGAGCCGGGTTTCCCCCGTTCTTCCAGCGCTTTGGAAAATGCCGCGCTGCTAATCTTTCTCGTACTCGGTAAAAGCGTTCGGACGACCGTTCGCACGCCGCCCCGAACCCGGCGACGAGCGTCTTTCGCACTTGGGCGCTGAACCGGCTCTTTACTTGTCAATCGGAGACACCATGAACTTCCCGATCAATCCGCTCACCTCCGCGCTGAGCACAATGCAGTCGATGGCGACGCAGGCCGCCGGCAGCCCCACGGTCGCCACGGGTGCCGTATCCGGACAGGACGCGGGAATCGGCCAGTCGGGCGCGGTGAGCGCGGGCACGTTCGCGGACGCGCTGCAGTCGTCGATCAGCAAGATCAGCGACAACCAGACGAAGGCGCTGTCCGAAGCGCACGCGTTCGAAATCGGCGCGCCGAACGTTTCGCTCAACGACGTGATGGTCGATATGCAAAAGGCCAACGTCGGCATGCAGTTCGGCTTGCAAGTACGCAACAAGCTCGTGTCGGCCTACAACGACATCATGCAAATTTCGGTGTAACGCGCTGTGGCTGGCGCGTGCGTTTCGAATCCGTCCCCATCATGCCGATACGGCCCCAGAGCCTTGCGCCCTAAAGCTTTGCCGCGATTCTCCGATAACCTCGATAACAGCACGGCGAACGATGGTTCGATCGCCAGCACCGATTCTTACCGGTCGGACGAAGCGGCCTTTGCGCCGTCGTCCGAGCACCGCGCGCCACGTGCCGCGGGCGTTATTCGGTATCGCATAAGGAGAACCACGGATGTATTCCCCAGGACAGGCGGGAGCCAACGCATATGCACGCGTCGGCGTTCAGACAGGGGTGATGGGAGCGAGCCCGCACCGGCTGATCGTGATGCTCTATCAGGGCGCGCGGCAGTCGATTGCACAGGCGCGGATGCACTTGCAGCAGAAGAACGTGGGCGCGCGCGGAACGGCGATCAGCAAGGCGATCAACATCATCGAGACCGGGTTGCAGCAGGCGCTCAACAAGGAAGCGGGCGGCGAAGTCGCGCTGCGTCTGGACGCGCTGTACTCGTACATGGCACGCCGGCTCCTGGAAGCGAATCTGAACCAGGACGAGTCGATGCTCGTGGAAGTGGACAATCTGCTGGCTACGCTCGAAGAGGCGTGGGTCGGCATTGGACCGGAAGTGGCGAGAACGACCGCGGCAGCCGTCTGAGCGGCAGCCATGGCGACTGCCTGACAAGAATGAATACCACAGACGAATATTTCGCGCACTACGAGGCGATTGCTGCGCTGTCCGGCCAGATGCTGGCTGCGGCGCGCAGTGGCGAGTGGAGCGAATTGAAGACGATGCAGGGCAGGTATCGCGAGTTGATCGAACGGTTGAAGGACGTGGATACCGGCTCGGAACTCGACGACACCGCCCGTGCGCGCAAGCTGGACCTCGTGAAGAAGATCCTCGCCGACGATGCCGCGATTCGCGACCTCAGTTCGCCGAGCCTCGCGCGTCTTTCCGCGCTCTTCACGACCAACAGCCCGGCGCGCGTACTTAAAAAGATGATCGGACTGCGCTAGACAACGCGGCTTGCGACGGAAAACTCTTCCGGCGTCTGGCCCGGCCCTCGCGCGCGGTCTTTCCAGGATGCCGGCATGTCAGGACTCGATTCCGCGATCGCCACGATTATCGCCAGCCGGACCGAGCTCCTTCTGTCCGCGCTGCGCGCCAACGCCGGTTCGACCGGCCAGCCGACCACGCAGACGGGCGTTTCCTTGTCCGTCGCGACGCCCGCCGGAACCGCGGCGGGCGCATCCGCGCCGACGCTCGCTCCGGTGGCGTCCGCGCAAACCGAACTGTCGAGCGTGGCCCGCACGCTCGATGTCATTTCCCGCCTGGGCGGCGCCGCGCCCGCGATTCTCGGCGATGCCCCGCTCTGGCCGACACCGCCGCGTCCCGCGAGCGCGTTCGCCGCGCTGACCACGGGGCTTTTCGATACCGCTTTCTCCTCCAATGCCGCCGCCGTCGCGGCCGCGCGTGCGGCGAGCCAGAATCTGCCGCCGTTGCCGGCGTCCGCGCTGGCATCGGAGCTTGCGAAAACGGTGGCGCAAAGCGGCCTCTTCTACGAGTCGCATCTCGTGCAATGGATGGCCGGGCAGCGCAGCACGGCGTCGCTCGCGAGCGAACCGCAGGCGCGCATCGATCCGCGCGCGCTGACCTTGCCGCTCGATTTGCCGGGCGACGAAAGCATCGCGCGCGATGCCGCCTTCGACGACACGCGCCCACCGGCGTTTGCCTCGACACAAACCGATCTGTCCGATCTGCACGCCGAAACGCATAACGTCGCGATGCCGCAAACGCCGCAGCAAGCGGCGGCGCTCGCGGCATCGGTACGGGATGCGCCCGCGCTGGCGCTGTCGAATTCGCAAAGCGCGCCGTCCTCGCCCGCTTCGCCGCCCGCCGCGCCGCAGCCGAGCCAGCATGAATCGGCGCTGCAGGCATCGCTCGATGCGGGTATTCATCCAGCGACGCTCACGGTCGTGCGTCAGCAACTCGACATACTCGCCAACGAGCAATTCCGCTGGCAGGGCGAAGCGTGGCCGGGGACGCGTTTCGACTGGGAAGTGGCGCGAGAGCCGCGTCCCGCAGTGGATACCAGCGAGCAACGCGCGTGGCGCACGCGCGTCACGTTGTCGTTGCCCGCGCTCGGCATGGTGGACGCCGAACTCGTGCTGACCGGCGACAAGCTGGTCGCGCGTCTGAGGGCGAGCGATACGGGCGCATCGCGTTTTTCCGCCGATGCCGCCGCGTTCCAGCGTCAGCTCGAAGCGGCGGGCATCGCGCTGGCGTCGTTCAGCGTGCGTTCGATGGATGGCTCGGGCGCCGCCACGGGCGACATCGACCTGGATGCGCCGAAACCGGTGCGTTCGCCGCTCGAGCATTTATTCCGCGCGCCGCCGGGTGGAGAAGTGACATGAGCAATCCACTGTATTCGCGCAAGCAGGCCACCGCGCTCACTTACGATGCGGGCAGCCGCGAAACGACGCCGCGCGTCGTGGCAAAGGGCTACGGCGTGGTCGCGGAAATGATCGTGCAGCGCGCGAAGGAAGCGGGCGTGTATGTCCATGACTCGCCGGAAATGGTGTCGCTCTTGATGCAGGTCGATCTCGATTCGCATATTCCCCCCGCGCTTTATCAGGCGGTGGCGGAACTGCTGGCCTGGGTTTATCGGCTGGAGAACGAGGAGCCGGTGAGGGAAGCGGGACGCCGCTAAAACTCGAAAGCCCGCCTCACGATCGCCGCATGATCGAAGCGCGCGGGCAACGTGCCATACACGCGGCCGGTTTCGCCGCGCGCATCGCCCAAACGGGTTTCGATGAACGCCTGTGCCACCTCGTCCGGCGCATGTCTCGCCAACAATACGCCTTGTGCACATAAGGTCAATTGCTGCGCGATGCGCCGCGCCGATGCCTCGCGCGACGCCGGATCGCTCGTCAAACTAGTCAAGAGCGTCTGCAAAGCCGCACCGAGCGCCGGATGCGCGCTTGCCGTATCGCGCCAGTCGTCGAATAGTGCGTGCGCCGCGTCCTGCTCGCGCTCGAACGCACGCAGCACGTCTAGACACATGACGTTGCCCGAACCCTCCCAGATCGAATTGACCGGCGCCTCGCGATAAAACCTCGCCATCGGCCCGGTTTCGACGTAGCCGTTGCCGCCCCACACTTCCATCGCCTCGCCGGTGAATTCGAGCGCGCGCTTGCAGACCCAGAACTTCGCCGCAGGCGTGACGATGCGCCGCCACGCGCGTTCGCGCAACGCCGCTCCCGCCGATGCGCTCTGCTCGAACGCCCCGGCCAGCCGCATGAACAGCACCGTCGCGGCTTCCGATTCGAGCGCGAGGTCGGCGAGCACGTTGCGCATCAAGGGCTGATCGGCGAGATGCGCGCCAAACGCGCTGCGATGCCGCGCATGATGGATCGCTTCGACCAGCGCCGCGCGCATCAACGCCGCGCTGCCGATCACGCAATCGAGCCGCGTGTAGTTCGCCATTTCGATGATGGTCGGCACGCCGCGTCCTTCATCGCCGATCATCACGCCGTAGGCATCGAGAAACTCGACTTCGCTGCTCGCGTTCGAGCGATTACCGAGCTTGTCCTTCAGACGCTGCACGTGCACGGCGTTCTTGCGGCCGTCGGGCACAAAGCGCGGCACGTAGAAGCAGGAGAGTCCGCCTTCGTCCGCCGTGCGCGCGAGCACGAGATGCGCGTCGCACTGCGGCGCCGAGAAAAACCACTTGTGTCCGATTAACCGATAGTCCCCGCCGCGCCCGGGTGTGCCGAGCGCATGCGCGCGCGTGCGATTGCCGCGCACGTCGGAGCCGCCCTGCTTTTCGGTCATGCCCATGCCGATCAACATCGATCGCTTGCCGGCTTCGAGGGCGATGTCGCGCGAATCGTGCTCGCGCGACAGGAGCGGTGCGGCGAGCCGTTCATAAAGCGCGGGTTCATTGCGCAAAACGGGGATGCTCGCGAAGGTCATCGTGACCGGACACAGCGATCCGGATTCGAGTTGTCCGTGCAGAAAATAACCGGCGGCGCGCGCGGCCATCGACCCGGCGCGCGCCGAAGGTTCGAACGGCAGCGCGTGCAGACCTTCTTGCCGCAGACGTCGCAGCAGTTCATGCCAGGCCGGATGAAACTCGATTGCGTCGATACGCTCGCCACGCGCGCTGTGCGTGCTCAGATCTGGCGTATGCCGGTTGGCGAGATCGGCGAGCGCGAGCACTTCCGGTTGTGTAAGCGCGCGGCCGTCGCGGTGGAGCGCCTCGGCATGCCAGTGCGCGCCTTCGCGCTCGAGCGCGGCAACGAGCGCGCGGTCCGCGGCGAAGGCGTCGTAGTCAACAAGCGGCGGCGACTGATTCGTGACTTCGTGTGTCTCGAACAAGGGTGCGTGGTTCATCGTGTGTCTCCCGTGCGAGCTTGCGTCGGCTAATCGCAACACGCGTGGTCAAAAATGATCCTCTATCTCTATTTAACGATGATAGGCCGCACGCCCGACTAGCGTGTAGCGCTGCCGCTCGCTTCAATCTGGCCGGGCGCTCGCGTTTGGTCTTAAACCATTCCTATATTTTTCTGATGCGAACTCTTAAAGACCAACCGGATGAGAGAAATCCGATTGTTTGGCTACCACGGCTGACGGACAGGAGGCCGAACCTATAATCGCCGAGACCCTTATGGCCTGAGGTTTACAGGCCTCTTCTGGAAGTCTTCTCAATGAGCATCAACCTCAATCAACTCGTTCAAGGCGCCTTGACCGAGAGCGTATTGCAACACCTGGCTGCACGCGTTGGCTGCACGCAGGAGTCCGCGAGGCGCGTCGTCGGACTATGCGCGCCAGCACTCATCGGCTCGATGATGAACAAGGCGGCGTCGCTGGATGGCGCACGCAATCTGTTTGCATCCGTCATGTCGCCGGGCGTGAACACGCATATCGCCGAGGAACTGCCGCACTTCGTTCTCAACGACGAAGGCATGCAAACGCTCCTCGCCACCCATTCGACGGTGGATGGCGTCATTGCCTCGCACGACAATCTCAATGCGCTCGCCGAGCGTATTTCCGAATACACGGGCGTGGCAGCGAGCGCATCGCGCACGTTGTCGGGCGTCGTGGGCGCGACCATTCTCGGTATCCTCAAGCGCCATTTCACGCAGCACAACGGCCATATCGGCCAGTTGCCCACGCTGCTCGGGCATCAACTGCCGGTCGTGCGGGCCAACATGACGGATTCGTTCGCGAATGCGCTGGGGCTCGGCTCGGTCGGCGCGTTCCTCGCGGGCGTGGCCTCGCGGTTGAAGGCGGTGTCCTCGCATCTCGGTCATCCGGCTACCCAAGAAGCAGCGTCGTTCCCCATTCATGGCGAACAAGAACCGGCCGTGGAAACCGCGCAAACAAACGACAAGGGTCCGCGCCGCAAATGGCTGTGGGTCGCCAACGCCGCTGCCCTCGCGTTGCTGGCCGCGCTCGTTGCGCGCGGCTGTTCGACCGAAAACAAGTCGAAAGACATGACGGCCGAAACGCGCACGGACGCCTCGGCGGCATCCGACGCCGCATCTGCAGCCAGCGCCAGCGCTAGCGCCAGTGACGATCAGGCATCGCAAGCCACGGCTGTGGCGCCCGATCAGGCATCGTTGCCGACCATTTTGCCGGGCAAGGACGCAAGCCTGTCCATGACGGTCGACGCCTCCGGCATTCCCACGCTGAAAGCCACGGTGAACAGCGAGCAGGAACGTCAACGCCTGATCGACATGCTGTCGGCCAAGCTCGGCGCGGACAAGTTCCACGCGAACGTGACCGTCGATCCCGACACGAAGCCCGCCGCGTGGCTCGACAAGCTCGAAGGCCTGCTGCCGTTGATGACGCTGCCGGGCGCCGATCTGCAGATTACCGGCGACACGATCACCTTGAGCGGCGGCGCAAGCGAGCCGAAGCTCGGCTGGGTCGACAAGCTGAAGGCGCTGTTCGGCGCCGGCTGGACGGTCGGCACGCAATCGGCTCCGGTTGCGGCTCCGGCATCGGAAGCGCAAGCCAATCAAGACGCGGATGCCTGCTCGGCTCCGTCTATCGTCAAGACGCTGAACCTGAAGCCGGTCAACTTCGGCACCGGTTCGAACACGCCGCCGCCGGTTGCCATGGCGGCGCTCGCTGCATCGGCGAAGGCGCTGAAGGCCTGCGACACGCAAGCAAAGCCAATTCAGCTTCAGATCGCAGGCTATTCGGACAACACGGGCGGCGCGGCGCTGAATCTTCAGTTGTCGAAGAAGCGTGCGGAAGCGGTGCGTTCGTACCTGGTTCAGCACGGCATTCCTTCTGATTCGCTGACGGCTCAAGGCTTTGGCGACGCCAATCCGGTCGCCGACAACTCGACCGCCGCTGGCCGCATGGCTAATCGACGTATCGAGTTCAAGCAAGCCGACTGAGCTTCACGCGCCATCTCGGGCGCGATGCGTCGAAAAAGCGCCGGACCGCTCTGAAGCGGTTCGGCGCTTTTTTTACTGCGCGCCAGGCGCATCAGGCAAGGGAATTCCCGTTCAACGCATTACAGCGCCTCGCCACGCTTCAGCCGCGGAAAGCCATCGGCCATGAAATCCTGATCGACATTCGCGGGCAGTATTTCGCGCGCGACTTCGATCCACGCTCGCGCCGCATGCGACAGATATCCGTTGCGCCGCCAGCCGACGGCCATATCCCAGCGAATCTCGGGCGCGACGACCGGCCGGCAGGTGAACGCCTCGGCATCCAGGCGGCCACAATAAGGCGCGGGCAACAGCGCGATGCCGATGCCAGCCTGTACCAACGCCGCCATGAAATCCCAATGCCCGCTGCGACCGACGATCGTCGGCGCGAACCCCGCCGCGCGGCACGCGTTCAGCACGACGTCGTTGAGCGCGAGACTTTCGCCGTAGAACACAAAGGGTTCGGCTGCCAGATCGGCGAGCACTACCTCGTTCAGACCGTCCCAGCGCGAACCTTTTTGCGCCACGAGCCACAAGAGTTGCCGGCTGACGGGCAGCACATCGAACGTTTCGGCATCGACTGGCTGCAGCACGCCGCCAAGTTCGAGTTCGCCTTCGATCAACGCAGCCTCGATCGCCTTTGAGCCTTGCTCGAACAGCTTCAGCTCGATTTTCGGATACCGCTCCCTGAAAGCAGCAATGACGGGCGTGAAGAGCGCGCCGCCCATCGGCGGAATGCCGATCGTCAGCGTGCCACGCCCGAACGTGCCCAGATCGTTCAGTTCCGCTTCGAGCCGCGCATGGGCCGCGAGCACATCGACGCCACGCTGATAGACGATTTGTCCGGCATCGGTCAGGACCATCTGACGGCCTTCCCGCAATAAAAGCGGCGAGCCGACCTCGTCTTCCAGTGACTTGACCATTTTGCTGATGGTCGGCTGAGTGACGAACATATGCTCGGCGGCAGCAGTGAAGCTCTTTTGCTTGACCACCTCGACGAAATACCTCAACGCGCGCAATTCCATGTGAGATTCCAGATTGGAATGATTTGGATAATGCTAAGTCATTTTTTTTATGTAAATGGTGCACTTATACTCCGCCTACAGGTTAACCCTAGTCATTCGCCCCGAGCCCGCCATGTCCACCGTTCTTTCCGCCCCTTCCGCCTTCGCCAACGCCCGCATGGCGTTTGCTCGCGTGACGCGCATCGCGATTCAATCGGCGGCGCTCGCGGCGATCTGGTTCGTCGCGGACCTGGCCGCGCGCAAGCTGGCGCTGCCGGTGCCAGGTGGCGTCGTCGGACTAGTCGCGTTGTTGGCGCTCCTGTTCTGCGGCGGCGTGGCGCCGCGCTGGGTGAAGGCGGGCGCCGACTGGCTGCTGTCGGACATGCTGCTGTTCTTCATCCCGGCGGCCGTGGCGGCGGTCCAATACGGCGGGCTTTTCATGGAAGAAGGCTGGCGTTTGGCGCTGGTTGTCGTCGCGGGAACGCTGATGGTGATGGTGGCGGTGGCGTTCGCCGTGGATCGAGCGGCGCGCCTGGAGCGTCACCTCGCGCTGCGCCGGGCGCTCAACGCGCGCCAAGCGGCGCGCGCCTGAGCCATGAGCCACTTCTACGCTTCGCTGCTCCAAGACGACGCTGCACGGCTGATCGCTGCCGGATGTTTCGTGATGACCGTCGTCCTGTACTTCGTGTCGAAGCGGCTTTACGCGCGCTTCAAAAGTCCGTGGCTGACGCCGCTTCTGGCTGTCCCGGCGGTGCTTGCGGTGATCGTCGTGACGGCGCGCATTCCATACCCCGTCTATTTCGCCGATACGCGCTGGCTCATGTGGCTGCTCGGGCCAGCCACCGTGGCGTTCGCGGTGCCGATCTACGAGTACCGGTCGCTCCTGAAGCGGCACTGGATTTCGTTGAGCGTCGGAGTGACGGTTGGCATTCTGGTGGCGGTCGGCGGGTCGATTGCGCTTGCGAAGTTGCTGCATCTGTCGCCGGAACTGCAGCGCAGTCTCGCGACGCGTTCGATATCGACGCCATTTGCGCTCGCGGTATCCGACAAGATTCACGCGCCGCGCGATCTGACCGCGCTTTTCGTCATCGCGACGGGCGTGTGCGGCATGCTCTTCGGCGAGATCGTGCTGGCGCTGGTGCCGCTGCGCACGCGGCTTGCGCGCGGCGCGTTGTTCGGCGCGGCGGCGCATGGCGTCGGCACCGCGAAGGCGCGCGAACTCGGGAACGAAGAGGGCGTTGTCGCCAGCTTGACGATGATGATCGCGGGCGTGGTGATGGTGCTGCTCGCGCCGGTTTTGAGCATGTTGCCGATATAGGCAAATTACGCGCACGCGCCGCTGTTTAGGAGTTTTCGCTAGCGATTCTCAGAGCATCTCTTGCGACAATCCGGGCTCAACTTTTCGGTTAGAGCCCAATGTCACTAGTCTCTCAGCGCTCCGGCGTCTCAGTCATCATTCCTTGTTTCAACTCGGCAAAAACGCTGGCACGCGCGCTCGATAGTTGTCTTTTGCAAACCGAAGCAGCGCAGATCATCGTGGTGGACGATGGCTCGCAGGACGCATCGGCGGCGGTCGCGAAGTTTTATTCCCTCAAGGACCGACGCGTCGAGCTGGTGCAGATGCCGGAAAACGGCGGTCCGGCTCGGGCGCGCAATCGCGGTGCGAACTTTGCGGCACACTCCATTCTTGCGTTCCTCGACGCCGACGACGAGTACCAGCCAGGCGCACTGGCGACTGCCGTACTCTATCTGCGCAACACGCCTCGGCAACCCGCAGTCCGTTTCAGCGCCGATTTCAGCGACTTTCCCGCCGAACTGCGTGCTTTCCCCGACTTCGAACGCCACGCCGACATCATGAGCGACACGGTGGCGAGCACGCTTGTAATTCAGCGCGCAACCTTCCTTGCGCTGGGCGGCTTCGCTACAGCAGAAGTTTTCCGGCGTTATGGCGGCGAGGATTCGGCGCTTTCAAATGCAATCATCGACATTTACGGTTGTTATCGCCTGGAAGCCAGGAAAGGCGTTCGCGTCAACTATCATCCGGGGAGCCACGTGGCGTTGTATTTCAGCCGCGCAGGAGGCGCCGAAACGCCGTTCGACGAGCATTGGGCGACCACCGAGGCCATTCAACAATTCGTCGCACGCGCCCGCACGGCGATGTCCGGCAATTGCTGAGTCAATAGTCGATCGAGCCTGAACGCCTCCCTACGCTTAGTCACCCCCATCAATCAGACTGCGCTTAATCCCGCATTCGCATTCCGCCGACTTTTGCTACAATCTTCGCTCGCCCCCGAGGAGCGTTGCGACGGGTTTCACCCGCCAGGCTCGGAGGCTTCAATCGGACGGTTCGAAGGCACATAAACAAGCCCGCTGAGCCACCGCATCGAACGGCGCTCACGTCAAAATTTCTAGTCTTTTTTAGAAAGGAGGGCGTGATGAACGCCGCAGTTCTCGATTCCAAGAATTCCCAGGATTACGTTGTTGCCGACATGTCGCTCGCCGCATGGGGCCGCAAGGAACTCGACATCGCCGAAACGGAGATGCCCGGTCTCATCCAGACGCGCGAGGAATACAAGGCGCAACAGCCGCTGAAAGGCGCGCGCGTCGCAGGCTCGCTGCACATGACCATCCAGACCGGCGTGCTGATCGAAACGCTGACCGCACTCGGCGCCGACGTGCGCTGGGCATCGTGCAACATCTTCTCCACGCAGGATCACGCTGCCGCCGCCATCGCCGCGGGCGGCACGCCGGTGTTCGCGTTCAAGGGCGAATCGCTCGACGAATACTGGGAGTTCTCGCACCGCATCTTCGAATGGCCGAACGGCGAATTCGCCAACATGATTCTGGACGACGGCGGCGACGCCACGCTCTTGCTCATCCTCGGTTCGAAGGCCGAAAAAGACCGCTCGGTCATCGGCAAGCCGACTAATGAAGAAGAAGTCGCGCTGTACAAGTCGATCGCTTCGCACCTCGATGCCGACCCGACCTGGTACTCCACGCGCCTCGCGCACATCCAGGGCGTGACGGAAGAAACGACCACGGGCGTGCATCGTCTGTATCAGATGGAGAAGGAAGGGCGTCTGCCGTTCCCGGCCATCAACGTGAACGATTCGGTCACGAAGTCGAAGTTCGACAATCTGTACGGCTGCCGCGAATCGCTCGTGGATGGCATCAAGCGCGCCACCGACGTGATGATCGCCGGCAAGATCGCGGTCGTGGCGGGCTACGGCGACGTGGGCAAGGGCTGCGCGCAGTCGCTGCGCGGTCTGGGCGCCACTGTCTGGGTCACGGAGATCGACCCGATCTGCGCGCTGCAAGCGGCAATGGAAGGCTACCGCGTCGTGACGATGGAATATGCCGCCGACAAGGCCGATATCTTCGTGACGGCAACGGGCAACTACCACGTCATCAACCACGACCACATGAAGGCGATGCGCAACAACGCCATCGTCTGCAACATCGGTCACTTCGACTCCGAAATCGACGTCGCTTCCACGCGCCAATACTCGTGGGACAACATCAAGCCGCAAGTCGATCACATCATCTTCCCGGACGGCAAGCGCATCATTCTGCTGGCCGAAGGACGTCTCGTGAATCTCGGCTGCGCAACCGGCCATCCGTCGTTCGTGATGTCGAACTCGTTCACGAACCAGACGCTCGCGCAGATCGAACTGTTCACGCAAGGCGACAAGTACGAGAACAAGGTGTATGTGCTGCCGAAGCATCTCGACGAGAAGGTCGCGCGTCTGCATCTGGGACGTATCGGCGCGGAACTGACGGTGCTTTCGACGGAGCAGGCCGGTTATATCGGCGTCGACAAGAACGGTCCGTTCAAGCCGAACCACTACCGCTATTAATCCGCTACTGACAAGGCACGCGGCGGCGTGGCCGCGCACGGATCGGGAGGTTCGTGCGCGGTACAAAGACACATTGCATCAACCGGAGAACACTCGATGACCGTGCTGCTGACATGGCTGATCAACGCGCTCGCGCTTCTGATCATCACCTATCTCGTGCCGTCGATCCACATCCGCAGTTTCGGCACGGCGCTCATCGTGGCCGTGGTGCTCGGGCTCATCAACGCAGTGCTGCGCCCGGTGCTCATCATTCTCACGTTGCCCGTGACCATCCTGACGCTCGGCCTCTTCATCCTCGTGGTGAATGCGCTGTGTTTCTGGCTGTGCTCGTCGCTCTTGAAAGGCTTCGAGGTGACGGGTTTCTGGTCCGCGTTCTTCGGCTCGATTCTCTATAGCATCGTGTCGTGGCTTCTGTCGGCGCTCATCTTCGGACAGCGCAACTTCGGCTGACGCCGCGCACACACGCCTCCCCGCGCGTACACACACCATCATGAAACCGATCGAACTTTCATTCGAGTTTTTCCCGCCGAAGACGCAGGAAGGTGTGGACAAACTGCGCGCCTCGCGCGCGCAACTGAAAACGCTCGCGCCGAAGTTCGTCTCCGTGACGTTCGGCGCGGGCGGCTCCACGCAGCAAGGCACGCTCGACACCGTGCTCGAAATGGCCGCGGAAGGCTTCGAAGCGGCGCCGCATCTGTCTTGCATCGGCTCGTCGAAAGACAGCCTGCGCGCGATTCTTTCGCAGTATCGGGAGCACGGCATTCGCCATATCGTCGCATTGCGCGGCGACTTGCCTTCGGGCATGGGTGAAGTCGGCGAGTTGCGCTATGCGTCCGAACTCGTGGCGTTCATTCGCCAGGAGCACGGCGACTGGTTCAACATCGAAGTGGCGGCGTATCCGGAGTTCCATCCGCAATCGCGTTCGCCGCGCGCCGATCTCGAAAACTTCGCGCGCAAGGTAAAGGCGGGCGCGAACTCCGCGATCACGCAGTACTTCTTCAACGCGGACGCCTACTTCGAATTCGTCGATGAAGCGAAAAAGCTCGGCGTCGATGTGCCTATCGTGCCGGGCATCATGCCGATCACCAACTTCACGCAGTTGATGCGCTTTTCCGAGATGTGCGGCGCGGAAGTGCCGAAGTGGATCGCGCGCCGGCTCGAAAGTTACGGCGACGACCGCGAGTCGATCCGCGAATTCGGCGTCGATGTGGTGACGGGTCTGTGCCAGCGTCTGATCGACGGCGGCGCGCCCGGCTTGCATTTCTACACGCTCAACGGCGCGTGGGCGTCGAAGACGGTTTGCGAGCGGCTCGGCGTCAAGAGCGTCTGAGTTTGTTTTACCCGCGCGGCGTTCGTCCGCGCGGTTCTTACTTTCCTCCTCGTTTAGCACTTTTTTCGGGCGTTTTAGTACCCGACGGCGCACTTTGCGCACGCTGCCGGCACCTTGCGCGGATATTTCGCCATCCGAGCTATCACGCTTAGGCATAGGCGATAACCTAACCGCATCGAACCAACCGGCAGCCGTAAATCCAGTGGGGAAAACGACCACACACGTAATATTTGTTCATGCTAGGGTAGCGCCCGAATTTGCTTGCGCCGTTTCATCCGGCAGATTCGCACGGCTGGCAGCACCGCCGATGCGATCAAGTAATATCGCGCTACGTCAGTTGAAAGCTGGCATCGACCTGGAGGAAACATGAAGAAGAATGGCCTGTTGCGAGTCGCCCGCGTGTCGGCGCTCATGGGCGCCGTCGCCACGGCAACGCTATTCGCGGCGAACGTCGCGAATGCCGCCATCCCCAACAAGACGCTGGTGTACTGCTCGGAAGGCAGTCCCGCCGGTTTCGATCCCGCGCAATACACCACCGGCACCGACTTCACCGCGAACACGTTCACGGTTTATAACCGCCTCGTCGAATTCGAGCGCGGCGGCACGAAGGTCGAGCCGGGTCTCGCCGAAAAGTGGGACGTGTCGGCGGACGGTTTGACCTACACCTTCCATCTGCGTCACGGCGTGAAGTTCCAGACGACGTCGTACTTCAAGCCGACGCGCGAATTCAACGCGGATGACGTCCTCGTCACGTTCAACCGCATGCTCGACCCGAACCAGCCGTTCCGCAAGGCGTACCCGGTTGCGTTCCCGTACTTCACGGACATGGGCCTCGACAAGCTCATCGCGAAGGTGGAGAAGGTCGATCCCTACACCGTGAAGTTCACGCTCAAGGAAGTGAACGCGCCGTTCATCCAGAACATGGCGATGGAATACGCGTCCATTCTCTCGGCCGAATACACGGACAAGCTGGTGAAGGACGGCAAGGCCGCCGACATCAATCAGTATCCGGTTGGCACGGGACCGTTCATCTTCCGTAGCTATACAAAGGATGCGACCATTCGCTTCGACGGCAATCCGGATTACTGGAAGCCGAACGCGGTGCAGGTGTCGAAGCTGATCTTCTCGATCACGCCCGATGCCGCCGTGCGCGTGCAGAAGCTGAAAAGCAACGAATGCCAGGTGATGAGCTATCCGCGTCCGGGCGACATCGAGTCGCTCAAGTCCGCATCGAATCTTGATACGCCGTCGCAGGCCGGTTTCAACGAAGGTTACGTGGCCTATAACGTGACCAAGAAGGGTCTGGACAACACCGACGTGCGCCGCGCGCTCGACATGGCGATCAACAAGAAGGCGATCATCGATTCCGTGTATCAGGGCGCGGGCCAGGCGGCCACCGCTCCGATGGCGCCGACTCAATGGTCCTACGACAAGAACCTCAAGACGAGTCCGTACGATACGGCCAAGGCCAAGGATCTGCTTGCGAAGGCCGGCTTTCCGAACGGCATGGATATCGACCTTTGGGCCATGCCCGTGCAACGCGCGTACAACCCGAACGCACGTCTGATGGCCGAGATGATCCAGGCCGACTGGGCGAAGATCGGCGTGAAGGCAAAGATCGTGTCGTACGAATGGGGCGAGTATCTCAAGCGCGCGCACGCGGGCGAGCATCAGGCGCTCTTGATCGGCTGGACCGGCGACAACGGCGACCCCGACAACTGGCTCGGCACGCTGCTCGGTTGCGACGCGGTGAAGGGCAGCAACTTTTCGAAGTGGTGCTATAAGCCGTTCGACGATCTGGTCGTGAAGGGCCGTTCGACGAGCGACGTCGCGGCGCGCACGAAGGCCTACATGGACGCGCAGCAGATCTTCGCGCAACAGCTGCCGTTCTCGCCGATCGCGCATTCGACGGTGTATCAGCCGGCCAGCAAGAAGGTGACGGGCCTGAAGATCGAACCGCTCGGCTATGTCCGTTTCGACGGCGTGGGCATGCAGTAAAGCGAGAGCATCCGCAAAACGCAGCTTGCAAGCGGAACGCTTTTTGCACTAAACCATAATTAGTCGAACAGGGCCGGCGGCGCGGGTCGAAAACGATCCGCGCCGCCGGTCACTCTTCCAAATCCCCAAGTACGAACCAAAGGGCGATCATGTTCCGATTCGTTTTGCGACGCATAGGAATGGTGATACCGACGTTCATCGGCATTACGATTCTCGCGTTCGCGCTCATCCACCTGATCCCGGGCGACCCCATCGAAGTGATGATGGGCGAACGCGGCGTGGACCCGGCGATGCACGCCGAAGCCATGAAGCGCTTAGGTCTCGACGAGCCTTTGCCGCTTCAATATCTCCACTACGTTGGCCATGCGCTCAAGGGCGATCTCGGCATGTCGATCATCACCAATACGAGTGTGATGAGCGAATTCATGGCGCGCTTTCCGGCGACCGTCGAACTCTCCATCTGCGCGATGATCTTCGCGCTCATCGTCGGTCTGCCGGCGGGCGTGGCGGCGGCGCTCAAGCGCGGCACGGTGGTCGATCATGGCGTGATGGGCACCGCGCTCACGGGCTATTCGATGCCGATCTTCTGGTGGGGCTTGATCCTCATCATGTTCTTCTCGGCGAGGCTCGGCTGGACGCCGGTGTCGGGGCGGATCGCGGTGGAATACGACATTCCGCACGTCACGGGCTTCATGCTGATCGACTCGATCTTCTCCACCGATGAAGGCGCGTTCAAGTCCGCGGTGAGCCATCTGATATTGCCGACCATCGTGCTCGGCACGATTCCGCTCGCGGTGATTGCGCGCATGACGCGTTCGTCGATGCTCGAAGTGCTGCGCGAGGACTACATTCGCACGGCGCGCGCGAAGGGGCTTTCGCCGTTGCGGGTGGTGATCGTGCATGCGTTGCGCAATGCGCTGATTCCCGTGGTGACCGTGATCGGCTTGCAGGTTGGCACGTTGCTCGCGGGCGCGGTGTTGACGGAGACGTTGTTCTCGTGGCCGGGCGTCGGCAAGTGGCTGATCGATGCCATTTCGCGTCGCGATTATCCCGTCGTGCAGGGCGGCATTCTGATGATCGCGTCGCTCGTGATCTTCGTGAATCTGATCGTCGATCTGCTGTACGGCGTGTTGAATCCGCGCATTCGCCATACAAGGTGAACATGTACCACCCCCACGCTCACATTCGTTCGCTGCCCCCCGAGGGGGCGCATGCCTCTCTTGAGGCGGCTCGGCGAGAGGCATGATATGGCCGACATTCAAAACAACCTACCCCCCCAGGCAGTAACACCGCCACCCAGCGGCCGCATGGTCGCGGGCCGCGAGTTCTGGGCGAACTTCTCGCGCAATCGCGGCGCAGTGGTCGCGGGCTTCATCGTGCTCGTGCTGATTCTGGTGGCGCTCACCGCGCCCGTGATCGCGCCGCACAGCCCCATCGAGCAATATCGCGAATACGTGAAGATTCCGCCCGCGTGGCTCGAAGGCGGCAACCGCATGTTCCTGCTCGGCACCGATGAAGCCGGCCGCGACATTCTCTCGCGTCTCATGTACGGCGCGCGGCTGTCGTTCTGGATCGGCTTCGTATCGGTCGTGCTCGCGCTCATTCCGGGCGTCGTGCTGGGGCTCATGGCCGCGTTCTTCGGCTGGCTCGATACGCCGATCATGCGCATCATGGATGTGCTCCTCGCGCTGCCTTCGCTCTTGCTCGCGGTCGCCGTGGTCGCGATCATCGGGCCGGGGCTCGTCAACACCATGCTTGCCATCGCCATCGTCGCGCTGCCGGGTTATGTGCGTCTGACGCGCGCATCGGCGCTTGGCGAATTGCAAAAGGAATACGTGACGGCATCGCGCGTCGCGGGTGCGGGCGTTGTGCGGCTGATGTTCTCGCAAGTGCTGCCAAACTGCGCCGCGCCGCTCATCGTGCAGGCGACGCTCGGATTTTCATCGGCCATTCTGGACGCCGCCGCGCTCGGCTTCCTCGGCTTGGGCGTGCAACCGCCCGCGGCCGAGTGGGGCGCCATGCTGGCTTCGGCGCGCGATTACATCGAAAGCGCATGGTGGATCGTCACGATGCCCGGTCTCTCCATCCTGATCTCGGTGCTCGTCATCAATCTGCTCGGCGACGGTCTGCGCGACGCCCTCGACCCGAAACTGAAACGGATGGGATGACATGAACGATCTACTCACTATCCGTAATCTGCAAGTGACGTTCGGCGGCACACAGGCGGTCGATCGCATCGACCTCTCGGTCAAGCCGGGCGAAGTGGTCGGCGTGGTCGGCGAATCCGGCTCGGGCAAAAGCGTCACGATGATGGCGCTCATGGGCCTGATCGATGCACCCGGCAAGGTCTCGGCCGATCAGGTCACCTTCGATGGGCGAGATTTGCTGAAGGCCTCGGCGCGCGAGCGTCGCAAGATCATCGGCAAGGACATCGCGATGGTGTTTCAGGACGCGCTGACGAGCCTGAACCCGAGCTACACGGTCGGCTATCAGATCAAGGAATCGCTGAGACTGCACGAAGGCTTGCGCGGCGACGCACTCAACAAACGCGCGCTCGAACTGCTGGATCAAGTCGGCATTCCAGATGCGAAAAGCCGCATCGACGCGTTTCCGCATCAGATGTCGGGCGGCATGAATCAGCGCGTGATGATCGCAATGGCGGTCGCCTGCAATCCTAAACTCCTGATCGCCGACGAGCCCACGACCGCGCTCGACGTGACCATTCAGGCGCAGATCATGGAACTGCTCGTGCGCTTGCAAAAGGAACGCGGCATGGCGCTCGTGCTGATTTCGCACGATCTCGCGGTGGTGTCGGAAGTGGCGCAGCGCGTCGCGGTGATGTATGCGGGCGAGATCATCGAAACGAATCACGTCCCTGCCATTTTCAGCGAGCCGCATCATCCGTACACGGAAGCGTTGCTCGCCGCGATTCCGGAACATAGCCGCGGCGCGGATCGTCTGGCGGCGTTGCCGGGCATGGTGCCGGGCCGAGACGACAGACCCAGTGGATGCCTCTTTGCGCCGCGCTGCAAATATGCCGTCGAGGACTGCTGGAAGGGGCGGCCGAATCTGTTCCAGCTCGACCCCAACGACGCGGCCGTGCGCGCGCGTTGCATCAAGCCGTTGAATGTCGAAGTGGTGGTGGAAGGAGGCGCGCGATGAACGCCGTACCGAAGGAAATCAACAAGGACATCGTGCTCGCCGCCGATCAGCTCACGCGGCATTACAGCGTCAAGCGCAGCATGTTCGAACAGGGCACGGTGAAGGCGCTGAACGGCGTGTCGTTCGAGTTGCAGCGCGGGCGCACGCTTGCTGTCGTCGGCGAATCGGGTTGCGGCAAGTCCACGCTCGCGCGTCAGTTGACGATGATCGAAACGCCGACATCGGGCCGTCTTCTGATCGATGGCGAGGACGTGGCGGGCGCGAGCAAGGACAAGATCGCCGCGTTGCGGCAGCGCGTGCAGATGGTGTTTCAGAACCCGTTTGCCTCGCTCAATCCGCGTAAGACCGTCGAGCAGACGCTCGGCGAGCCGCTCGCCATCAACACGAAGCTCAACGCAACCGAACGCGCTCAACGCATTGCGCAGATGATGCGCACCGTCGGCCTGAGACCGGAACACGCGACGCGCTACCCGCACATGTTTTCGGGCGGTCAACGGCAACGTGTGGCGATTGCGCGCGCGATGATTCTCGACCCGCAAATCGTCGTCGCCGATGAACCCGTTTCCGCGCTCGATGTCTCGATCCAGGCGCAGATTCTCAATCTGTTCATGGACCTGCAAGCGCAGTTCGGCACGAGCTACGTGTTCATCTCGCACAACCTGTCGGTGGTCGAGCATATTGCCGATGACGTGATGGTGATGTACTTCGGCGGCGTGGCCGAACTCGGCGACAAGAAAACCATCTTCGCGCGACCGCGTCATCCGTACACGCGCGCCTTGATGTCGGCAACGCCCGCGTTGTTCGAGGAAGATCGCCGCATCAAGATCAAGCTGCAGGGCGAAATGCCTTCGCCGCTCAATCCGCCATCAGGCTGCACGTTTCATCAGCGCTGCCCGTACGCGATCGATCGTTGCAGAACCGAGGAACCGGCGCTGCGCGTCGTCGACGGGCGGCAAGTCTCGTGTCATCGCGCCGAGGAGGTAGGTGACGTGGAGGTTTGAATCGCATCGACGCGCGGTTTGACGCGCGCCAGCTTCGTTCAAAGAAGGCGGCGCGCGGTCAAGCTCCAAGTCGATTGTCTCGAAGCGACAGCGCGTGTCCAGCGGGTCGCGTGAATGTTTTAAGATGTCGCTCGTGCCGTATTCATATGACCAGCCGCGCGCCGCGCGCGTGGCGTCCGCCAGAGCGACAGCCATTGTGCTGTCGTTCGTACTGTTCATGGCAGGCGCGGTCGTTACGCCATCCGGTTTTGCGGTCGTCGGATCGCGTACGCCGGCAGGTGGCACTCCGCAGCCCGCAGGCGGCGCGGACGTAGCGGCGGCACCGGGCGCATCGGCACCCGCGCCGGCCGTGGATCGATCCGATGGCACGACGGCAAGCGGCCCCGTGCGCGCGGCGCCGGCGCGCATGCCGTTCTACGTTGCGACCAAAGGCACGACCACCATCTATTTGCTCGGCACGCTGCATGTCGGTTTCGCGACCGACTATCCGGCCGAACAGCCGTTTCGCCAGTCGATACTGGCTGCGCTCTATGCATCGCCCACACTCGCGCTCGAAATCTCTCCCGACGAACTGCTCGTTTCGCAAGAGGACGTGAATCGCTTCGGCATGTGCCGCAGCGAATGTCTGATCGATTATTTGCCGGATTCAATGTGGCAGGCGGTGCAAGCGCGCATGCGCAACAATCCCGATGCGCTGAAGGAATTGCGGCACACGCGTCCGTGGCTCGCGTCGATGCTGATCGAAACATACGACACGCTCAAGGCCGGTTTTCAGAGCGAGTACGGCACCGAGGCGCAGTTGCAGAATGTCTATCTGCATGTGCGAGGAAAAATCGTCGGGCTCGAAACCTTGAACGAACAGATATCGACGTTCACGCGTCTGACTTCCGCGCAACAGCGCGAGATGCTCGCACAGGATCTCGTGCAGACGCCAACCGAAAACATCGCCGACGTGAAAGAGCTGCACCGGCTCTGGCGAATCGGCGACGCGGACGCGCTCAAAGCCTGGGACGACGCCAAGGGCAACAAGCTTGCGCGCTCGAAGCCGCTCGCGGATCAGGTGGATAACCGCGTGGTATATGAGCGCAATCGCCGCTTCGTCGCGCGGATGGTGCAACTGGCAGCGCCCGACAAGCCGGTGTTCGTGGCTATCGGGGCGCTGCATCTCGGCGGGTCGCGCGGCGTGCTCGAATTGCTGAGAAAGCGCGGCTTCGTCGTGGTGGCTGGCTGAACGCTTTGCCGATTCAGATGAACATCAGCCAGTTCAGCAAAAAGATGTTCACGATCAGAAGCGACAACGCCGTTGGCACTTGCACCTTGATCACCGCGTTCTTGTCGGGCAACTCCAGCAACGCCGCCGGAACCATGTTGAAGTTCGCGGCCATCGGCGTCATCAGCGTTCCGCAGTAGCCCGAGAACATGCCGATGGCGGCCATCGTCGCCGGATTGCCGTGGAACACGCCGACGAGAATCGGTACGCCGACACCGCCCGTCATCACTGGAAACGCGGCGAAGCCGTTGCCCATCACCATCGTGAAAAGCGCCATGCCGACGACATAGACCGTCACCGCGACGAGCCGATAGTCGAGGTTGATGTAGGCCGTCGTCACATGCGCGACCGCCTTGCCGACGCCTGCGTCCGAGAACACGAGCCCGAGCATGCCGAGCATTTGCGGCAGCACGGCGGCCCACGAAAGCGCGTCGATGAGACGGCGCGCCTCGCGCATCGACTGGCCGACGGTATCGCGCGTCATGACGCACGCCACCGCCAGCGCGATCACGCAGCCTATGCCGAAGCCGATCAGCGTCACGTTCTTCAACTCGATCAACGGTTGCCCGCCGAAGACGAGATGGCTCGCGCCGAGCGTCAGGATCACGGTGACGACCGGAATGGTCAGCGCGGGCACGAAGAGCTTGTTGCCGAGCCGCGCGGCGCTCTGCCGGCGCGTTTGCTCCGACAGCATTTTCGGCTTCGCGCCGGTCACGCCGCCGAGTCCGGCGATGAGCGCCATCGCTATCACGAGCCGCCGACGACCGCGGGCGGCAGCCAGTCGCCGATCAGGAACACGAGCGCATACACGAGCCAGAACACGCCCGTCGTCAGGCGGCGCGGATGCGACTTGTCGGTGAGGATCATGCCGGCGACCACCACCAGCACGATGCCGACGAGATAGAAGAGATAGTTGATGGTGAGCGTCATGCTTTCTCTCCCGCGAGATTGCGCGTGAGCGCGCCGAGTTCGCGCGTCAGGCGCCGGTCGAGCAGCCACAGCCGAAAGCCGTGGATGAGGAACGCGCAGAACGCGGTCGGAATGCCCCACACGGCAACATGCATGGGTTCCACGACGATGCCCGCTTCCTTGAGGAACGTGACCATCAGCACGATGGCGCCGAACGCCACGAAGATGTCCTCGCCGAAGAAGAGGCCGACGTTGTCGGTTGCCGCCGAATATGCGCGCAGCTTGTGGCGCACCGCGTCGGAGAGCTTGCCGTAACGCGTTTCGGCGGCGCCTTCGGCCATCGGCGCGAGGAGCGGTCGCACCATTTGCGGATGGCCGCCGAGACCCGTGAGGCCGACCGCCGCCGTCAGTTCGCGCACGAGCAGATAGACGATCAACAGGCGCCCGACCGTCGCCGCGCGAATGCTCGATATCCACGTCTGCGCGCGTTCACGCAAGCCATGCCGTTCGAGCAGGCCGATCACCGCGAGCGGCAGCAAGATGATGAGCGGAATATTGCGCGTCTTCAGAAAGCCGGTGCCGATGGTGGTCAGAATGCGCTCCACGGGAAAGTGCGCCGCGAAGCCGGTGACGATCGCCGCTGCGGCGACGATCAGCATCGGATTGAAGCGCAGCACGAAGCCCACGATGATGACGGCCACGCCGATGAGCGGCCATAAGTTGACTGCGGTTGCCATGAGATCTCCAGACCAGGGGTTAGACATCGCGCCTCGAAGCGGACGCGTAAATAGCGCTTGTTAAAACGCCCCGGCAGGCGGGGCGTTCGATGCATCGGAAAATCGCTTATTCGGCGCGGGCGGCGCGGGCGGCGCGGACATCGACGCCCGCATCGGCGAGCGCGCCGCGAATGCGTCGCGCGAATTCGAGTGCGTGCGCGCCATCGCCATGCAGGCAGATGGTCTGCGCCTTGAGCGGCACCCATTCGCCGGACACGGCCTGCACGCGTTGCTCGCGCACCATCGCGAGCGTGCGGTCGAGCACTTCGGTTTCATCCTCGAGCAGCGCGCCCGGTTCCTTGCGCGGCACGAGCGAGCCATCCGCGCGATAGCCGCGATCCGCGAAGACTTCCTCGATGGCGACCAAGCCCGCGCGCCGCGCCGCATCGACGAGACCGCTGTTGGCGAGACCGAAGATCAGCAGCGACGGATCGAAGTCATGCACGGCGGAGCAGATGGCATCCGCTATCCCGGGGCTTTTCGCGGCCTGGTTGTAGAGCGCGCCGTGCGGCTTCACATGCGCGATACGTCCGCCTTCCGCCCGCGCAATGGCCGACAGCGCGCCCAGTTGATACAGCACGCCCGCGTAGATTTCCTCGGGCGGCAAGTCCATTTCCTTGCGGCCGAAGTTCTCGGGATCGTTGAAGCTCGGATGCGCGCCGATCGCCACGCCTTTTTGCACCGCCCAGCGCACGCACTCGCGCATCGCGGTGGCGCCGCCCGCATGCCAGCCGCACGCGATGTTCGCGGAGCTGACGAGTTCGAGCAGCGCTTCGTCGGTGCCGCAGCCTTCGCCGAGATCGGCGTTCAGATCGATTTCCATGATGTCGTATCGTTCAAAGTCGTTACGTTGATTTAGCCAGACGCGCGCAGCGTTCCTCGTGCATCGCGATGGCCGTGCCCACCTGACTGACATAGCGCCGCTCTTCGGCGAGCGCATGGCGTGCTTCTTCCAGCGACGTTTCGATGAAGCGCACGCCGCCGTTCAACCGCACTTGCGCGAGCTTCCACAAATCCGCCTTGATGACCGCGCCGATCTTCGGATAGCCGCCCGTGGATTGCGCGTCGCCCATCAGGACGATGGGCTGGCCGTTCGGCGGCACTTGAATCGTGCCGGGCAAGACCGCGTGCGACAGCAGTTCGATTTTCTCGCCGCGTTCGAGCTCCGTGCCCGCAAGGCGAAAGCCCATGCGGTTGCTGTTTGGCGTGATGGTCCATTCCTCGTTCCAGAAGTCGCGCTGCGCCTTCTCCGTGAAGCTCGCGTATTCCGGACCGCGCAGCACGCGAATCGGCACGGCCCAGTCGACGCCCGGCGCATGTCGGCCGCGCCGCACGGGTTCATCGACGAGCACGAACTTGCACCACGCGGGCGCCTTCACGCCGAAGGCCGGTTCTTCCGGCGAAAACGCGATGCCCTTGTGCGGTTGCGGCACGCCGACGGGCAAACGGTCGCCGTCGGCAAGCGCGCGTCCGCCCAGGCCGCCGAAGCATGCGCCGAGGTCGGTGCTGCGTGAGCCGAGCATCGGCAAGACGTCGATACCGCCCGCAATGCACACGTAGCCGCGCATGCCGCGCTTGGCCGCGCGCAGCGTCAGTTCCTGGCCCGCGCGCACGGGCAGACTCCACCACGAATAAACCGGCTCGTCGTCGAGCGTCGCGCCGAAGTCCGTGCCGGTAATCGCCACGCGCGTCGCGCGCGAGAAGCGCAGCACGGTCGGCCCAAACGTGACTTCAATACCCGCCGCATCCGCCTTGTTGCCGACGATACGATTGCCGATTTCCAGCGACAGCGCATCGAGCGCGCCGCCCGAACTCACGCCGAGATGCCGATAACCGTGGCGCCCGAGATCCTGCACGGACGAGAGCACGCCCGCGCGTTTTACTTCGATCATGCGCGCACCTCCAGCGCCGTGAAGCGCACGCGGTCGCCGGGCTGCATGAGCGTCGGCGGGTTGCGGGCCGGATCGAAAAGCTTGAGGTCGGTGCGGCCGAGCAGATTCCATCCACCGGGCGATACAGCGGGATAGATACCCGTCTGCGCCCCGCCGATGCCGACCGAACCCGCCGGCACTTCGAGGCGCGGTTCCGCGCGGCGCGGCGTGTGCAGCGCGGGATCGAGGCCGCCCATGTAGGCGAAGCCCGGCTGAAAACCGAGAAAGAAGACGACGTATTCGGCTTCGGTGTGACGCTTCACGACTTCATCGACGGAAAGGCCGACGTGCTTGGCGAGCGAACTCAGATCGGGGCCGTCCGCGCCGCCGTAGCGCACCGGAATCTCGATCTCCGCGCCGCCCGTATCCGATGGCGTGGCCGCTTCCCAACCATCTTCGAGTTGCGCCGCGAGGGCTTCGTAATCGGCTTCGAGCGGGTCGAAGACGATGGTCAGGTTGTTCATGCCCGGCACGACTTCGACGACGTGCGGCATGAGCCGCGCGATGTCGGCGAGCGCCCAGATGCGGCGCTGACAATCGAGCGTCGCCGGTGGCGCGGATTCGCACACGAGCGCGTTGTCGCCAAGCGGATGAATACGTGGTTTCGTCATGCCTCTCTGGTCCCTTGCGCGCGCCGTCCATGCGGCCAGCAACGCGTCAGAATGCTACATTGTCAATAAATTATCGACAATTTATCAATAAGCGTTTGTTCGGAGTGTAGTTCGTGACGCAAGGTCGCGGCTGCGCGATATCGTTCGGATACACTCCACGCACTTTTCAACGGTCCTCGCCATGTCGCGTCACCCTACCAAGATCGTCTCGTCCGAGCATCTCGTGTCAGAAGTCAGCGCCGAGTTATCGGAGTTCGAATACGCGCTCATCATGGTGAGCAACGCGTTCAATCGCTGGATGGTGCGTTGCATGTCGGCGGCGGGCGCGAAGGACATGACCGCCGTGGAAGTATCGCTGCTGCATCACGTGAGCCATCGCGATCGCAAGAAAAAGCTCGCCGACATCTGCTTCGTCCTGAATATCGAGGATACCCACGTTGCCACGTATGCACTCAAGAAACTGGTGGCGCGCGGTTACGTTAAAAGCGAGAAGACGGGCAAGGAAGTGTTCTTTTCCGCAACGGCGGCAGGGCGCGAGTTGTGCGGGAAGTATCGTGAAGTGCGGGAGAGCTGTCTCATGTCGACGCTGCGCGAAAGCGGGCTGACAAACGAGCAGATTGGCGACGCCGCGCAACTCATGCGCAACGCATCCGGTCTTTACGATACCGCCGCGCGCGCGGCGACATCGCTTTGAGTCAGTAGATGGCAGCCTCGGTGACGATGGCTCCAAGCGGCAAGTCGTGGGTCTCGCGCGGGAGCGCATCGCATTTGCCCGATTCGTAGGCAATCCCGATAGTCACGGGGCGCTCGCCATTCGGCCAGGCGGCGAGCGTGCGATCGTAGTAGCCGCCGCCGTAACCCAGTCTCAAGCGCTGGAGATCGAAACCGACGCATGGAATCAGCAACAGATCCGGCGTCACGCGGATTTCCTGGGCAGGCACGGGAATGCGATAGCGGCCTTCGTTCATCGGCATTTGCGCATGCCATGCGTGGAAGGCCATCGGCGCCTTGGGCTCGACCACCACGGGCAACGCGGCGGCGCGCGTCGCGTCTGCCGCGAGCCAGCGAGTGAGCAAAGCGCGTGCATCGAATTCGCCCGCAACGGGCCAATAAAAGCCGATGCACTTGACCGCATGCTCCGCGAGCAACGCCTCGATGCGTGTCGCGAGCGCCTTGTTTCTTTCGGCTTGCGCGGGATCGTCACGCTGTGCTTCGCGGCTTGCGAGAAGCGTGGAACGCAATGCGCTTTTAGGTTTCGCGCAAACGTTGCGTGCTATGCTTTCAACCGATCTTTGGACCACCTCGCGCTCCAGTAATAACGATGTCAAAACGCCTCGACCGAGTATATCTTGCGGCTGGTACCGCACTTGCCGCAGTGACGCTCGTCGCTTGTGGAACAGCTTCCGCGGTTCGCCCCGACGAAGACTTCTCGCCGTCGTCCGACGACCGCATCTTCATGCAGTTGCGCGATGCCGCGCGCGCGAACGATCCGGCCAAAGCCGGCGTTCTTGCCGCGCAAATCCCGAACTATCCGGCGCCGAGTTACGTCGAGTACTTCACGATCAAGCCGCAACTCTTCGATTCGCAAGGCCACGCGCGCATCGACGCGCCCGATGCGCCGGTGCTCTCGTTCCTGCAGCGCAACGACGGCCAGGCCATTGCCGACCGCATGCGCAACGATTATCTCGTCGTGCTCGGCAGCCGTCACGACTGGAAGAACTTCGAGCAGCAATATGCCCGCTTCGTGCTCAACGACGACACGCAGGTCAAGTGCTATGCACTCGAAGCGCGTCTCTCGAAGGGCGAGAACGTCGCGGAAGCGGCGCGCGCGCTGCTCGTCGATCCCAAATGGTACGGCGACGGCTGCGTCGATCTCATCGGCGCACTTGCGGAGTCAGGCCAGTTCACGAGCGACGACATCTGGCAGCAGATTCGCATCGCTTACGAACAGAACTACACGTCGACCGGATCGAATATCGTCGAAGCGCTCGGGCAGGAAAAGCCGAAAGGCTCGCTTCTCGACGACGCGGTCAACAAGCCGCCGCTTTACCTCGCGCGCGGCGTCATGCCGAACACGCCGGCGCACCAACTGACCTTGCTCGCCATCACGCGCATGGCTCGCAACGATCCGGCAATGGCCGCGGCCACGTTCAGTTCGGTCGCGCCGAGTCTCACTGCGCAGGAACGCGCGATCGGCTGGGGCACCATCGGCTATCAGGCGGCGATCAAGCGCATGCCGGCCGCGTCGGACTGGTATCGGCTATCGGCGAACGCGCAGTTGTCGAACCCCGCATATGAATGGCGCACGCGCAGCGCGCTGCTTGCGGGCGACTGGAACATGGTGCGCTGGTCTATCGACCAGATGCCGCCCACCTTGCGCAGCCAGCCTGCGTGGACTTACTGGCACGGCCGCGCGGTCAAGCAAGCGGGCGACGCCGCAACGGCCAATCAGGAATTCCAGTCGATCGCGGACCAATACAACTTCTACGGCCAGCTCGCGCTGGAAGAAACCGGCCAGAAGATCAGCGTCCCGCCGCGCACCACCGTGAGCGATGCTGAAATCGCGCAGATGCAGTCGGTGCCGGGCTTCGCGCTGTCGCAACGTTTCTACTCGCTGAACATGCGGCTCGAAGGCAACCGCGAATGGAACTGGCCATTGCGCAGCATGACGGACCGGCAACTCATCGCCGCCGCGCAGTATGCAAAGCGCATCGAACTGTTCGACCGCACGGTGAACACCGCCGACAAGACTAAGACCGAGCACGACTTCACGCTGCGTTATCTGTCGCCGTTCCGCGATATCGTCGAGCGCGATGCGCAAACCACCGGGCTCGATATCGAATGGGCATACGGGCTTATCCGCCAGGAATCGCGCTTCATCATCAACGCGCGTTCGGAAGTAGGCGCGGGCGGCTTGATGCAACTGATGCCTGGCACGGCGCAACTCGTCGCCAAGAAAATCGGCATGGGTCCGGTGTCGCGCGCGCAAATGAACGACATCAACACCAACATTCTGCTCGGCACAAATTACCTGTCGATGATCTACAATCAATTCGATAACTCACCCGTGCTCGCCACTGCCGGTTACAACGCAGGTCCCGGCCGGCCGAAGCAATGGCGGCAGGATTTGCGCGCGCCTGTCGAGGGCGCGATTTTTGCTGAAACCATTCCGTTCACCGAGACGCGCGATTACGTCAAGAACGTGCTGTCGAACACCGTCTACTACGCGGCACTGTTCGAAGGCCGTCCGCAATCGCTGAAGACGCGGCTGGGATATATCGCGCCGTAGTTCTTTTGCACCGCGCGTCGCGGTTTCGTTGCACGAATAGACGGAACGGGCGCGCGGCTGCCCCTTCGCCGTTCGCATTCGTCAAAGCGCACTCACAAAGCCGCGACTCTAGAGGCGAATATGCGACATCAAAAGGTAGCGCTCATCGGCGGTTCGGGTTTCATCGGAAGTCATCTCGTCAACGCGCTGGTCGATCTCGGCAAGAACGTGCGAATTGCCACGCGGCGCCGTTCCAACGCGGCGCATCTGACGCTTCTTCCCGTCGATGTCATCGAAACCGATATTCACGATCCCGCGCAACTCGCGGCTTTCGTCGCGGAGGCCGACGCGGTGATCAACCTCGTCGGCGTGCTGCAAGGGCGGCGCGGCGAGCCTTATGGGCCTGAGTTCGAGAAAGCACACGTCGAGTTGCCGCGCAAGATCGCGGCGGCGTGCGCGGCGAAAGGCGTGCGCCGGCTGCTGCACATGAGCGCGATCGGTGCGGATTCGGAAGGTCCGAGCATGTATTTGCGCTCGAAGGGCGATGGCGAAAAGGCGGTGCGCGACTCGGGCCTCGACTGGACCATTTTCCGAAGCTCCGTCGTTTTCGGTCCCGAGGACAATCTGCTGAACCAGTTCGCCTTCCTCGAACGCATGTTCCCGGTGATTCCGCTGGCTTGCGCCGACGCGCAGTTCCAGCCTATTTTCGTCGGCGACGTGGCCAAGGCCATGGTCAACGTGCTCGACCTCGACGCGGCCAACCGCATGGTCTACGAGCTCGCGGGGCCGGGCGTCTTCACGCTCGCGGAGCTGGTGCGCTTTGCGGGCGCGACCATCGGCAAGCATTCGCGCATCATCAAGTTGCCCGAGAGCCTTGGCCGCCTTCAGGCGATGACGCTCGAACTCGCGCCCGGTGAACCGCTGATTTCGCGCGACAATCTCGATTCCATGAAAACGCCGAATATTGCGAGCGGCCCGCTTGCGCCCGAACTGGGCATCGGCGAACCGGCGAGCATCGAGGCGATTGCGCCGTTGTATCTGACGGGCGCGTCGAATCGCTCGCGCTTCAATTCTTTTCGCGCCACGGCGCATCGCTGAACATCGATCGCATGAAACTCGTCATTGGTGACAAGAACACGTCTTCCTGGTCCATGCGCCCTTGGGTGCTGATGAAGCACTTCGGCATTCCCTTCGAGGAAACGCTGATCCGTCTCGGTCAGCCCGATACCAAGGCGCGCATTCTCGAAGTGTCGCCATCGGGCAAGGTGCCGTGTCTCGTCACCGACGACGGCGCCTCCGTGTGGGAGTCGCTTGCGATCATGGAGACCCTCGCCGAGCGCCTTCCCGACCACGCGATGTGGCCGCGCGATGCCGGTGCGCGGGCACATGCGCGCAGCATCAGCGCCGAGATGCACGCGAGTTTCGCTGACTTGCGTCAGTCGATGCCCATGGAAATTCGCACGCACGCGCCAGGCAAAGGCGCAAGCGAAGGCGCATTGGCGAATATCGCGCGCATCGAAGCGTTGTGGGCCGATTGCCTGGCGAAGTCGGGCGGGCCGTTTCTGTTCGGCGAGTTCGGTATTGCGGATGCCATGTTCGCGCCGGTCGTCATGCGCTTCAATTCCTACGAGCCGTCGCTTGACCATGAATCGCGTGCCTATGCGCAGCGCGTGACCGCATTGCCCGCGGTCGCGGCGTGGATCGAGGATGCAAAGCAGGAAATCGCGCAATGAACATTTACGCGGTTGGCGGCGCGATCCGCGACGAGTTGCTCGGCGTGCCGGTGGTGGATCGCGATTATGTCGTGGTTGGAGCCACGCCCGAGCAAATGGTGGCGCAAGGCTATAAGCCGGTGGGCAAGGATTTCCCGGTGTTTTTGCATCCGCGGACGCACGAGGAATACGCGCTCGCGCGCACCGAGCGCAAGACGGCGGCGGGGTATCACGGCTTCCAGTTTTACTACTCGCCGGACGTGACGCTCGAAGAGGACTTGACGCGGCGCGATCTGACCATCAATGCAATGGCGCGCGAAGTGAATCCCGATGGCGAACTGACCGGCCCGGTGATCGATCCGTTCAACGGCCGCGCCGATCTCGCGCAGAAACTCTTCCGGCATGTGGGCGATGCGTTCATCGAAGACCCGGTGCGTATTCTTCGTCTCGCTCGTTTCGCGGCGCGCTTCGCCGATTTTTCAGTCGCGCCGGAAACCGAAGCGCTGATGAAGAAAATGGTCGAGGCGGGCGAAGTCGATGCCCTCGTGCCCGAGCGCGTATGGCAGGAAGTCTCGCGCGGTCTGATGGAAAAGAAGCCTTCTCGCATGTTCGAGGTCCTGCGCGGTTGCGGCGCGCTGGCGCGCATTCTCCCCGAAGTCAACGCGCTTTGGGGCGTGCCGCAACGCGCCGACTACCATCCCGAAGTGGACACCGGCGTCCACGTGATGATGGTGGTGGACTACGCGGCGTCGCAGGGGTTTGCGTTGCCGGTGCGCTTCGCCGCGCTCACTCACGATCTCGGCAAGGCGACCACGCCGGACGATATCCTGCCGCGCCATCTTGGTCACGAAGGGCGCAGCGTCGATCTCCTGAAGCCGCTTTGCGACCGCTTGCGCGTGCCAAACGAGTGCCGCGATCTGGCGGTACTCGTCGCGCGCGAGCACGGCAACATTCATCGCGTCATGGACGCGGGCGCGGCCGCGCTGGTGCGCCTCTTCGAACGCGCCGACGCGTTGCGCAAACCCGCGCGTTTCGCGGAAGCCTTGCAGGCATGTCTCGCCGATGCGCGCGGTCGGCTCGGTCTGGAACAGCAGCCTTATCCACAGGCTGAACGGCTGCGCGAGGCGCTAGTCGCGGCCCGTTCCGTCGATGCCGGCGCGGTCGCGCAACGCTTCGCCAATCAGCCCGCGCGCATAAAGGACGCCGTGCACGATGCGCGGGTCGAAGCGGTGAAGGCGGTTCTGTAACGGCTAGAGCGCGCGCGCGATCAGCGACAGCAACATCGACAGCAGCAGCGTCGACATGAACGGAAACGAGTATTCGCGTCCAAAGATGCGCAGCGTGAAATCGCCCGGCAAGCGCCCGACGCCGAGCTTGCGGAGCCACGGCCAGCAAGCCGACAGCACCATCAGCGCGACAAACGTAGTCAGAAGCCAGCGGATCATGGCAATGGCTCAGAGCGTATGGGAACGGTCGCCGGCCGAGAAGGCGTCGAGCGTGCCGGGAATGCCGCGCGAAAACGCGATCACCTTGAAGAGTTCGCCCATCTCTGCTTCCGAAAGCAATTTCTGCACGGCGTTGGCGGCGGGCAAAAAGCGCCGTACGTCGGCGGGATCGAGTTCGTTGAGTACGTCGGTGATACCGGCGTTCATCAGAAAGCGCGCCTGCGACGTGAAGCCCAGCAGATCGGCGCCGGCTTCCGTGCCTGCTTCCGCGATCCCCGTGAATTCGACGTGCGCCGTGATGTCCTGCAAGCCCGGATAGAGAAACGGGTCCGTGTGCGCGCGATGCCGGCAATGACACATCAACGTTCCGGTCGCGCGCTGCGCGTGATAGAACTCGCGGCGCGGAAATCCGTAGTCGATGAAAAACGCCGCGCCGCGCGTGAGCATGGTGCAAACGGTCTTCGTGAAGCCGAGCGCCGCCTCGTGCGTTTCGGTCACGTATTCGGTGAATGGCTCGTCGTTGGCTTCGTCGATGGCGGCATCGATCAATTCGATTTGCTCGTCGATTTCCACGGGATGGTCATCGAAAGCAAAACGGTCGTTCAGCACGACCACGCCGCGCTCGTGCCACGCGCCGAGCTTGCGCACCACGAGCCGCACCGGCATGGCGTCCAGCACTTCGTTGCCGATCACCACGCCTTCGAACGAATCCGGCAATGCATCGAGCCAGATGACCTTGGCGGCGAGCGAGGGCGCCTGCGCTTCGATTGTCTCGCGCTGGCGCGCGCGCAATTCGCCGGAAAGATCGACGATTGCGTAACTATCGAAGGCCACGTCTAGTTCGGCTAGCGCGTTGAGCAAACCCGCCGCGAGCTTGCCCGTGCCCGCGCCGAACTCCATCAGCCGGCGCGTGCCGCTCTGTTCGAGCGCCTGCGCCACGGGCCGCGCGAGCGTCGTTGCGAACAAGGGCGACAATTCCGGCGCGGTGACGAAGTCGCTGCCGTCTTCCGCGCGCCGGCCGAACTTCATCGCGCCGCCGCTGTAATAGCCGAGTCCGGGCGCATACAGCGCGAGGTCCATGTAGCGGTCGAACGGCAGCCAGCCGCCCGCCTCGGCGATACGCTCGCAAATCAGCGCGGAAAGTGCGTCGGACTGGGCGAGTGCATCCGCGCCGGGAGCAGGTAAACTGTCGGATTGTCGAGCTTTCGGATTCATCCCAGTATTGTAAATGAGCGCCTCCACGCCGTTATCTTCCGCAAATTTGCCGCTTTCGCCCGCTTCGGCTGCGCGGGCCCGCGTCGTACTCGTGACCGGCGGCGCCAGGCGCATAGGGCGCGGCGTCGCGCTGGAATTCGCTCGCCAGGGCTGGGACGTCGCCGTGCACTACGGCGGCTCTGCGCGTGAAGCGCTCGAAACCGTCGCCGAAATCGAAGCGCTTGGCCGGCGCGCGGCCGCATTGCACGCGGATCTCGGCATCGAAGCGGACGTGGCGCGGCTCGTGCCGGCGTGTGTCGAGGCATTCGGCGCGCTGAATTGCGTGGTGAACTGCGCATCGCGTTTCGACGAAGACACGGCCACCGACTTCGGCTACGCAAAGCTGCTCGAGATGACCGCGATCAACGTCGCCGCGCCGCTCACGCTTGCGCGTCTGTTGCACGAAATCACGCCTGAATCCGCCGCCGATGACGACACGCAACGCGGCGTTGTCATCAACGTGCTCGATCAGAAGCTGTACAACATGAATCCGGATTACCTGTCGTACACGCTCACGAAGGCCGCGCTGGAAAACGCCACCGTCGCGCTCGCGCAGGCGCTGGGGCCGAAGCTGCGCGTCGTCGGCCTCGCGCCGGGACTGACGCTGATTTCCGCCGGGCAGACGCCGGAATCGTTCGCGGCGGCGCATCGCGTGACGCCGCTCAAGCGGGCGTCCACGGTGCGCGACGTCGCGGAGGCCGCGTGCTTTCTGGCGAACGCGCACGGCATGACCGGCACGACGCTCGTGGTCGATGGCGGCCAGCATCTCGTGCCGAGCCCGCGCGACGTGATGTACCTGTTCGGCGCGCCGAAGCTGTAGCCCGCGCGCCGCGTATCAACTTTTGGAACGAACCCATGCTTGCCGCACTTTCGCATCCCCGGCTGGCCGATTGCCGGCGGCTTTTTCTGCGCAACTACGAAGTGCGCATCAATATCGGTGTGCATGACTTCGAGAAGCGCGGCGAGCAACGCGTCGTGATCAACGTCGAACTGTTCGTGCCGCTCGCGCTGTCCACGCCCGTCGCGGACAAGCTCGCCGAAGTCGTCGACTACGACTTCATGCGCTCGACCATCGCCGAGCGCGTGAAGCGCGGCCACATCCATCTGCAGGAAACACTCTGCGACGATGTCGCCGCCGCGCTGCTCGCGCATCCGAATGTGCGGGCCGTGGTGGTATCGACAGAAAAACCCGACGTGTATCCCGACTGCGACGCGGTGGGCGTCGAAGTCTTCCGTATCAAAGAGGAACGAGCATGAACGCGCCCGAGACACTGCAAGCGCCCGACGAGCAAAAGCCCGCGCGCGAAGCGCTGACGCGCCGTCAGCAGAAGGAAGCCTACGAGAACAACAAGCTCTTCAAGCGGCTCGCGCGGCAAGTCGGCGAGGCGATCGGCGACTTCAACATGATCGAGGAAGGCGACAAGGTCATGGTGTGTCTGTCCGGCGGCAAGGACAGTTACGCGATGCTCGAAATTCTCATGCGCCTGCGCGAGCGCGCGCCGATCAACTTCGAACTCGTGGCCGTCAATCTGGATCAGAAGCAGCCGGGATTTCCGGAGCATGTGCTGCCCGAATATCTGAGCAAGCTCGATATTCCGTTTCATATCGAGAACCAGGATACGTACAGCATCGTCAAGCGGCTGGTGCCGGAAGGCAAGACGACGTGTTCGCTGTGCTCGCGGCTGCGGCGCGGCATTCTGTACCGCGTGGCGGGCGAACTGGGCGCGACCAAGATCGCGCTCGGGCATCATCGCGACGACATTCTGCAAACGCTGTTGCTCAACATGTTCTATGGCGGCAAGCTGAAGGGCATGCCGCCCAAGCTGCAATCGGACGATGGCAAGAACATCGTAATTCGCCCGCTTGCCTACGTGAAGGAAACCGATCTGGAAAAATACGCCGAGTTGCGCGAGTTTCCGATCATCCCGTGCAATCTGTGCGGCAGTCAGCCCAACTTGAAGCGCGCGGAAATGAAGGCGCTGGTGCGCGATTGGGACAAGCGTTTTCCCGGTCGAGTGGACAACATGTTCAACGCGCTGACCAATGTCGTGCCGTCTCATTTGATGGATCACAAGCTCTTTCCGTTCGCCGGATTGCGCGCGACGGGCGAGGCGGACGCAAATGGCGATATTGCCTTCGACGAAGAACCGTGCGCGAGCGAACCGTCCGGGCCGGCAAACGCGATTTCAATCGTGCAGTTCGACGACCTTTGAGCCTTTCCCGACAAGGCGCAGCGTGGCATTTACCGCACTGCGTCAAAAGGCCTGCGTGCTATATTGGCCGCAACCATTCTTCGCAAGAAATCCGTCAATGAACATCGTGATTCTGGCTGCCGGCATGGGCAAGCGCATGCGCTCCGCTCTGCCGAAGGTCCTTCATCCGCTGGCGGGCAAGCCGCTTCTCGCGCATGTCATCGACACGGCGCGCACGCTTTCGCCAACGCGGCTCGTCGTGGTGATCGGTCACGGCGCGGAGAAAGTGCGCGAAGCCGTCGGCGCGCCCGACGTGCAGTTCGCCGTCCAGGACAAGCAACTCGGCACGGGCCACGCGGTGCAACAGGCGCTGCCGCTGCTCGATCCCTCCGTGCCGACGCTCGTGCTCTACGGCGACGTGCCGCTCACGCGCGCAAGCACGTTGCAACGCCTGCTCGATGCTGCCGGCGGCGAACGCTACGGCGTGCTGACGGTAACGGTGGCTGATCCGACCGGCTACGGCCGGATCGTGCGCGATGCCAGCGGTTCCGTGCAGAAGATCGTCGAACAGAAAGATGCGAGCGAGGAAGAGCGGCGGATTGCGGAGATCAACACGGGCATTGTCGTTTCGCCCACGCGCACGCTCGAAGCGTGGCTCGCGTCGCTTAAGAACAACAACGCGCAGGGCGAGTTTTATCTCACCGATGTAGTCGAGCGCGCCATCGAAGCAGGCGTCGAAGTGGTGACGGCGCAGCCCGATGCCGAATGGGAAACGCTCGGTGTAAACAGCAAGATTCAGCTGGCGGAACTGGAGCGCGTGCATCAGCGCAACGTGGCTTACGCGCTGCTCGAAGCGGGCGTGACGCTCGCGGACCCGGCCCGCATCGACGTACGCGGCACGCTCGAATGCGGCGCGGACGTTTTCATCGACGTGAATTGCGTCTTCGAAGGCCGCGTGACGCTGGCGGATAACGTGACCATCGGTCCGAACTGCGTGCTTCGCAATGCCACCATCGGCACAGGCGCGCGCGTGGACGCGTACACGCATATCGAAGGCGGCAAGACCGGCGCGAATGTCGTGCTCGGGCCGTATGCGCGGCTGCGTCCGGGCGCGGTGCTTGGCGACGAAGCGCACGTCGGCAACTTCGTCGAAGTGAAGAACGCGGTGCTAGGCCACGGTTCCAAGGCGAACCACCTGACCTATATCGGCGACGCGGACATCGGCGCGCGGGTAAATGTCGGCGCCGGAACCATTACCTGTAACTACGACGGCGCGAACAAGCATCGCACGATCATCGAAGACGACGTGTTCGTCGGCTCGGATACGCAGCTCGTCGCGCCCGTGCGCGTAGGTCGTGGCGTGACCATCGCGGCGGGCACGACCGTGTGGAAGGATGTCGGCGAAGGCGAACTCGTGCTGAACGAGAAAGTGCAGGTCAGCAAGCCGGGCTACGTTCGCCCGGTCAAGGCGAAGAAGGTCTGAACAACGCGCGCGGACTGCATTGCGGCGCGCGCACGAAACTAAGTCTGAAAGGATCAACGCCATGTGTGGAATTGTCGGCGCGGTTGCGCAACGTAATATCGTCCCGGTGCTCGTCGAAGGCCTGCGACGCCTCGAATATCGCGGCTACGACTCGTGCGGCGTCGCCGTATTGAGCAACGGCGAGCCGCGCCGCGCGCGCAGCGTCGCCCGCGTGGCCGATCTCGACGAACAGGTGAAGCAATCGGGACTCGCCGGCATGACGGCCATTGCGCACACGCGCTGGGCTACGCATGGCGCGCCCGTCACCGACAACGCACACCCCATCTTTTCGCGCGATACCGTGGCGCTCGTGCATAACGGCATCATCGAGAACTACGAGGCGTTGCGCGAGATGCTGCGCGGCAAGGGCTACGAGTTCGTATCGCAGACGGATACCGAAGTCATCGCGCATCTGATTCACAGCATGTATCGCGGTGATCTGTTCCAGACCGTGCGCGAAGCCGTCGCGCAATTGCATGGCGCGTATGCCATCGCGGTCATTCATAAGGATCAGCCGCATACGGTGGTGGGCGCGCGGCAGGGTTCGCCGCTCGTCGTCGGTCTGGGCGATGGCGAGAATTTCCTCGCGTCCGATGCGCTCGCCATTGCGGGCAGCACGGACCGTTTCTCGTTCCTCGAAGAAGGCGATGTCGTCGAACTTTCGCTCGATGGCGTGAAGATTTTCGATCGGGCGGGTCTGCCCGCGAAGCGCGAAGTGCGCGTGGTGACGGCGTACGGCGGCGCCGTGGAGCTTGGGCCGTATCGCCATTTCATGCAAAAGGAAATCTTCGAGCAGCCGCGCGCTATCACCGACACGATTCCGCAAGCCGATCACTTCGACCCGGAGCTATTCGGCGCGACGGCCGGCGAGGTGTTCGCGGAAATCGACAGCGTGCTCATTCTGGCGTGCGGCACGAGTTCGTACGCGGGTTTGACGGCGAAGTACTGGCTTGAATCGATCGCGAAGATTCCGACGCAGGTCGAGATTGCGAGCGAGTATCGGTATCGGGAGTCGGTGCCGAATCCGAAAGCGTTGGTCGTGGTGGTATCCCAATCGGGCGAAACCGCCGACACGCTCGCCGCGCTCAAGCATGCGCAATCGCTCGGCCACAAGCACACGCTCGCGGTCTGCAACGTTGCGACGAGCGCGATGGTGCGACAGACCGAGTTCGCGTTCCTGACGCATGCGGGCACGGAGATTGGCGTGGCGTCGACGAAGGCGTTCACGACGCAGCTCGTCGGCTTGTTCGTGCTGGCGGTGACGCTCGGTAAGCTGCGCGGTTTCGTCGATGCAAAGCAGGAAGCGGCTTATCTCGGTCAGTTGCGTCACTTGCCGGCGGCGTTGAATAGCGTGCTGGCGCTGGAGCCGCAGATCATCGCGTGGTCGGAGGAATTCGCGCGCAAGGAGAATGCGCTTTTCCTCGGGCGCGGGCTGCATTATCCGATCGCGCTGGAAGGCGCGTTGAAGCTCAAGGAGATTTCGTATATCCACGCGGAGGCTTACCCGGCGGGCGAACTGAAGCACGGGCCGCTCGCGCTGGTGACCGAGGCGATGCCGGTCGTGACCGTCGCGCCGAACGATACGCTGCTTGAAAAGCTCAAGTCGAACATGCAGGAAGTGCGGGCGCGCGGCGGTGAGCTTTATGTGTTCGCGGATGCGGATACGCGCATCGTCAGCGAGGCGGGCATTCATGTCATCCGCATGCCCGAGCATTACGGCGCGCTCTCGCCGATTTTGCATGTGGTGCCGCTGCAATTGCTGTCGTATCACACCGCTTGTGCGCGTGGGACGGATGTGGATAAGCCGCGGAACTTGGCGAAGTCGGTGACGGTGGAGTGAAGTTGGGTTGGTGCTGTCGCGGGTTTTGTAAAGCGCCCCTTCGGGGGCGTTTTTGTTGGATGGGCATATCCTGAAACAAGTGGCACCCTTTTCTAAGCGGTAAAACAACGCCGGTAAGCGTCAATCTTTGCATTTATCCGGCAAAAAAATGCGCTTTAACTTAGCAAGCTCAGCTGAGATTTCAGAGGAATTAGGCCAGCGCCTGCGCGCTCATCGCCTTGCAAAATCTCCAACAGGGAAGACGTGGCAAGCCGCGCCGGCATAACGACGCGTGCACTGCGCGATATCGAACGCGGCGGACAAGGGTCGCTCGATTCTTTTATCCGCGTCGCAATGGCATGTTGGGCCTTGCCGACAATCTGGATCTCCCTTTCGAACTCAAGCCGCGCTCCGATCACAAGGAAGTCTGCGCGGTCGAGGCCATGTACGGCGCCATTGCAACTGCGTGCGAGCTACGAATGCCCGTCACGGCTTATTTCGATCTCGGCGATTCCATGGCCGCCTTTGGTATCGAACGATTCGATCGCGCGAGCGGCATGCGCGTCCCATGCATACGGCAGCCGGCGTGGCGCACGCCGACTTTCGCGTCCCTCAGATGCACTACGTCACGCTCTTGAGACTCACGCTGTTCATGACGCGCGATGCACGCGAAGTACTTCAGGCCTTCGAGCGATGCGTGTTCGACGTCGTCTTCGACAATCGCGACGATCACGCCAAGAACTTATTCTTCGTGATGGACGCGGATGGCCGCTGGCAGTTTCCACCCGCGTACGACCTCACGTTTAATTCAGGTCCGGGCGGCGAGCATCAAATGGATGTCTGTGGAGAGGCAAGGGCCGTGACGCGCGAGCATCTCATGAAGCTCGCCAGCAAGACCGGCATCGCGCCACGTGTCGCTGCGCCCTCCATCGATCGAATCGCGGCCATCGCATCGGACTTCAAACGCTACGCCGACCACCTGCCGATAACCGTCGAAACCCTCGACGCCATGACCAAGAGGATCTCGACCAACCAGGTGCGCGTGGCCTCACGCCTGTGGACAACCCTGTCAACAGCTCGACTGTTCGTCTGTTGGCGGTTTCTGGATAACTTCGCGTTAACCCGCAAACACCGAAAGTTGTCCCAGCTTCCGTCCGCAAACGCGCTCGCCATACCGGACTTGTTAAAGCGCCAACTCGTTGATCGGAAAAGCACGACGGTACTTATCCACTGAAACGCCTCGTGCTTGTTAACTATTACTACGTATACATACGAATCCTTTTGTTAACTTAGACAGACGAGGCGCGCTGCTCAAAACCCGTGCGATGTTTCAGACCGCAGCCGACGCATGCACGTCTTTCAACCGCTCACGGCTGTTACTAAGATGCAGGCGCATCGCGGCGCGTGCGTCGTCGCTGTCCTGACGCACGATCGCCCGATAAATCGCCTTGTGTTCATTCAGAACATTGCGCAGGCGTTCGATCTGATCCAGCTCTGCCAACTCCGCCCGGCCAAGCCGCGTGCGCGGACTTACGCCTCGGCCCATCTGGCTCAGGACGTCGTAGAAATATCGGTTGCCGCTTGCCCGCGCAATTTGCAGATGAAACTCGACGTCGTGTTCGAGAACATCGGTGCTGCCGCTCGTCAGTTGATCCTCGAAGTTTCTGAGCGTCGCGGCAATCTGCTTCAGATGCTGCTCCGTACGGCGTGCCGCGGCGAGCGCGGCGGCCGCGCCTTCCAGGTCGATGCGAAACTCGATGATCGCCATGATGTCCAGCAGGTTCGACAACTCGACGCCCGGTAAGCGAACGGTCTCGCGCCCGGACGGCGCCAGAATGAAAGTGCCGACGCCATGCCGCGTCTCGACGACATTCGCCGCCTGCAACCGCGACACCGCTTCGCGCACCACCGACCGGCTCACCGACAGTTGCTTCATCAACGCGGCTTCGGTCGGAATTCGGTCGCCAGGTCGCAGAACGCCGCGCTCGATGTCCTCGAACAACGTGGTGACAACTTTATCGGTCAAACTCGCCATGTTCTTTCGATGTTGGGAAGAATGGTGTGGTCGGACATCCTGTCCGCGCCGTGGGCAGCCTGTAACTTGGATGTCAGACAACGCATCATGTCGTCACGCCGTTCGTTCGTCAATTCGGCGATTCCAGCGCTCGCAGCGCTTAACAAATAGGATGTCATATAACTTGTCGCGCTTAACGATACCGCTTTAAACGTCGCCGGAAAAAGGATTAAGGGTTAACTCCGCTGTCTAATGTGGATGAAAACACAGTACCCTGTGTTAAGACGTCTGATGACATTCGCAATCTCAGACACCGGCTTCTCATCGAAAGACAGTCGCTCAAGGAGACACCATGTCATCAACGGCACCTTATCAAGCTTTGCCCAATACCTTCCGGGCGGCGCTTCTCGCACGCAAGAAAGTGATTGGATGCTGGACGTCGCTTGCCAGTCCTATCGTCGCGGAATTGCTCGGCGTTGTCGGCTTCGACTGGATTCTGCTCGACGCCGAGCACGCGCCCAACGATTCCATCACGCTGATTCCGCAGCATATGGCGCTGAAAGACAGCGTCAGTGCGCCCGTGGTGCGGCCACCGGCCAACGACGCCGTCGCCATCAAGCGCTTGCTCGACGCGGGCTTCGTCAACTTTCTCGTTCCGTTCGTCGATAGCGCCGACGACGCTCGCCGCGCCGTGGCATCCACGCGCTATCCGCCGCAGGGCATTCGCGGCGTGTCGGTCGGGCATCGGGGCAACCGGTATGGCACGGTGCCCAATTACTTCGACCTGGCCAACGACAACATCGCCGTCGCGGTGCAGATCGAAAGCCGCGCGGCCGTCGAAGCCATCGACGAAATCGCGGCCGTCGACGGCGTCGATGCGCTCTTCGTCGGGCCTTCGGATCTCGCGGCATCGTACGGACATCTCGGCAATGCGAATCATCCGGACGTGCAAGCCGCCATCAAACATGTCTTCGAACGCGTGCACGCGGCTGGCAAGTCGAGCGGCATTCTCGCGCCAGTGCAGCAGGAAGCCGAGCGCTATCTCGCGCTGGACTGCACGATGGTCGCGGTCTGCGCCGACCTGGGGCTGCTCCGGAACGCCGCGCAGGGCGTGAAGAAGCACTTCATCCAGGAGTAAGCTGCGCGGGTGGCAAGACCCGCGGCTGACTTCGAGAATCGAATCTGAAAACCGACCAAGGAGCGACACAATGCAAAAGGCAGGCTTTATCGGACTGGGCATCATGGGCAATCCCATGGCCGCCAATCTCCTCAAGAACGGCGTCGAACTTGCGGCATTCACGCGCAGCGGCGTGCCCGCCGATCTGACCGGCGCGGGCGCCAAGGCGTGCGATAGCCCGGCGGATGTCGCCGCCCAGGCCGACATCATTTTCCTGATGGTGCCGGACACGCCCGACGTAGAGCGCGTGCTGTTCGGCGAGAACGGCGTCGCGCAGAACTTGCGCGCGGGTCAGATCGTCGTCGATATGAGCTCGATTTCGCCCATCGCCACGCGCGAGTTCGCGGCGAAGGTGCGCGAGCGCGGCGCGGATTACCTCGATGCGCCCGTTTCCGGCGGTGAAGTCGGCGCGAAGGCGGCATCGCTCACCATCATGGTCGGCGGCACGCAGGCGACCTTCGACAAGGTCAAGCCGTACTTCGACATGATGGGCAAGAACATCTCGCTGATCGGCGAAGTGGGCGCCGGGCAGGTCTGCAAGGTGGCGAATCAGGTGATCGTCGCGGCAACCATCGAAGCAGTCGGCGAAGCGCTGCTGCTGGCGTCGAAGGCCGGCGTCGATGCCGAGAAGGTTCGCACCGCGCTAATGGGCGGCTTCGCGTCGTCACGCATTCTCGAAGTGCACGGCGAGCGAATGACTAAGCGCACATTCAATCCGGGCTTCCGGATCGAATTGCATCAGAAGGACTTGAATCTGGCACTGGCGACCGCGCAGTCGCTTGGCGTGTCGCTGCCGAACACGGCGACGTGTCAGCAGTTGTTCAACTCGTGCAGCGCGCATGGCGGTAAGGCGTGGGATCACTCGGGAATGGTTCGCGCGCTGGAGATCATGGCGAATCATGAGATTGGGCAGGAAAAGAAGTAAGACGCCGGTTCAACTGTCGTCGACAAGCCGGCGTTCGCCGGCTTTTGTTTTTGGCTGGCTCGTTGGAGCTTGGCCCTTGCCGTGAGGCTCGACGCGGGCGCACTCGCTATTAGTTGTCGGACGTCTTAATTGGCCTTTGCCCATTCGAACTGCTAGAAGGATCGAGCGCTGTAGAGGGCTTGTACGAAAGGACTTAAGCGCGACAGGGTAAACGCCGAATTGGTGTTCATGACGACTCGCGATACCATGTCATCTGACAACATATAACGGTATCGGCGTGCTTTTGCATGTCACATAACGCGCGCGAACCGCTGATCGTATATTGCGCGGAACGACGACGAAGACGCGCTACGTCACTTTCATGGATACCGGCGTTGCGGCGCGCGAGACATCGTCTTGGTTCTCCGCGTGCCATCGGTGCCGCGACTCAATGTGCTCTCGCGCGAAAACAAGCGCAGCGCAAACCAACCCAACGAAGCCCCGACCATGTCCACTCAAGCACCTCAAGCGAACGCCACACCCAAAGTCACCGACCTGCGCGTCGTACCGGTCGCGGGCCGTGACAGCATGCTCATGAACCTGAGTGGCGCGCACGGGCCGTTCTTCACGCGCAACATCGTGATCCTCACCGATAGCGCGGGCAATCAGGGCGTCGGCGAAGTGCCGGGCGGCGAGAGCATCCGCAAGACGATCGACGATGCGCGCGCGCTCGTCGTCGGGCAATCCATCGGCAACATGCAGGCGGTGCTGAACCGCGTGCGCACGCAATTCGCGGATCGCGACGCGGGCGGCCGCGGCCTGCAGACGTTCGACTTGCGTACGACCATCCACGCCGTCACCGCGCTCGAAGCGGCGCTGCTCGATTTGCTCGGTCAGCATCTGGGCGTGCCGGTCGCGGCGTTGCTCGGCGAAGGGCAGCAGCGCGACGAAGTGGAGATGCTCGGCTATCTGTTCTATGTCGGCGATCGCAACAAGACGGACCTGCCGTACGCGAGCGGCGCGGATGGCCGCGACGACTGGGAACGCCTGCGCACCGAAGAAGCGATGACACCGGAAGCGGTCGTCCGTCTGGCCGAGGCCGCGAAGGCGCGCTACGGCTTCAACGATTTCAAGTTGAAGGGCGGCGTGCTATCCGGCGACGAAGAGATGCAGGCGACGACCGCGCTCGCGGAACGCTTCCCGGAAGCGCGCGTGACGCTCGATCCGAACGGCGCGTGGTCGCTTGCCGAAGCCATCCGCCTGTGTCGCGACAAGCGCGACGTTCTGGCCTACGCCGAAGATCCGTGCGGCGCGGAAAACGGTTACTCGGGCCGCGAAGTGATGGCCGAATTCCGCCGCGCGACTGGCCTGCCGACGGCCACCAACATGATCGCGACCGACTGGCGGCAGATGGGCCACGCAATCCAGTTGCAATCCGTCGATATTCCGCTTGCCGATCCGCACTTCTGGACCATGCAAGGCTCGGTGCGCGTCGCGCAGATGTGCAACGACTGGGGTCTTACGTGGGGATCGCATTCGAACAACCACTTCGATGTATCGCTCGCGATGTTCACGCATGTGGCCGCCGCCGCGCCGGGCAAGATCACGGCGATCGATACGCACTGGATCTGGCAGGATGGCCAGCGTCTGACGCGAGATCCGCTGCAAATCGTGGGCGGCAAGGTGAAGGTGCCGGAGCAGCCGGGTTTAGGCGTAGAACTCGATATGGATGAAGTGGAGAAGGCGCACGCGCTGTATCTGCAACACGGACTCGGCGCGCGCGATGATGGCGTCGCCATGCAGTATCTGATTCCGAACTGGAAGTTCGATAACAAGAGGCCTTGCATGGTGCGATGAGCGGGCAGTGATCTAAGGGACTGCGGCGAAAATGCTTCGTTTGGGGGCGGGGCATTTTTGTCGCGAGGGAAGGAGCAATCAGTAGTAGAACCTTGCGTCGATGACTGTCTGGCACTAGTGGCGCAACCCGCTTTGAAAAACCAAGCATTTGTTGGCGCACATTTATTTGAATTAGGAAATTTCTAGTGTCAGAACACCTAAGGCGTGGTTAAAGTCGTTTGACTAGGGGGTCAAATAAAAAATTTTGTTGGATGGCAGCCTTTTTGCGCCGTTCCTTAATGAACGGAGACTCTGACCCCGGCGTACTGAACCTTCCACGCTTGAGGCATTATCTTGGCGACAAAAAGCGCAGACGCGCCACTCAATGTAGAAGCGTTCGAACCACAGGCGCACGGCGAATTGCGGAAGATCCGCCGACGGTTGCCGCCGCTAAATGCGGTAAAAGTATTTGAATCTGTTGCTCGCTTGGGTTCATTAACGCAGGCCGCTCACGAACTCAACGTTACGCCATCGGCAATAAGTCAACAAATAAGAACATTGGAAGACTATATCGGCCGTAGGCTATTTCTTCAGCGCAAGCATCAGCTTATTCCAACCGACATTAGTAAAAGTGCCATTGCCGACATTTCCAATGCGCTTGACCTCATCTCGCGTGCGTTTCGGCCAACGGAACAGCAGTCTTCGCGCATAGCGATCAGCGCGCTCCCTGCGTTTGCCAGCCGATGGCTCAATCCCAGGTTGCCTGCTTTCTTCAAGGAAAATTCAGAAATCGAGCTATACGTCGACGGTTCCCCACGGCTCGTCGATTTCTCGAATGAATCATTCGACATGGCCTTTCGATTTGGCTCTGGACGTTACGAGCCACTAAGCGCCGACCTTCTTTTCAAAGAACGTTTTCAGGCCGTCTGCGCCCCTTCGCTCAAAGACGAAATAGAAACAAAAATTGCGGAGGGCAGCTTCGATGAAGTCTGCTTTATTCTCGATGTCGGTATGCGGTCAGGGGAGCAAGTGACGTGGAATGACTGGTTCGCAAAGCGAAGTATTGCGCCAAGACCGCCGGAGCGAAAAATGATTTGTACCGACGCGAACACCTCGATTGAAGCTGCGGTCAGTGGCTGCGGACTTTTGCTCGGACGCCATGTGTTGATTGGTGGCCTGCTGGATCAAGGGCTTTTGGTCGCACTGGATGAGCCGAGTTTTGAAACCGAACTCGGCTATTTTTTGGTTTATCCATCGTTCGTTGGTTTAACGTCCATCGCTCGTACACTTCGAGATTGGGTCATGCTTCAAACGGTTCAGACTCAGCAGCGACTTGATCAGCTGGCTTAAAATAGAGATAGACAGTAATTCTAAGCATCCCAAAGAAAAACTAAGTTTCATGGGCTCATTGCCGCATCGATAATCGTTCTGGTCTAAACGGAAATCGAGGCGGGCATGCAGGACCAACCACTTGTCGAAACAGCATCCGTGCTTCGAGAAATTCGTAGGCGCGGTCACTTGTTGGCAGGCGTGAGCAAGGGAATCATCGGTCTTTCCTCTCGCGATCCGCAAACCGGACATTGGCAAGGATTCGATGTTGAACTCGCTCGCGCTATTGCGGTTGCCGTGCTTGGAGACGCCTCGGCAATCGAGTTTTTTCCAATAGCGCCGGATCAGCGTTGCGTTGCGGTGGCATCCGGACAAGTTGACGTCGGAACGTTCAACGCAAGTGCCACGTTGGGTCGTGAACTGGAGCACGGCGTGATCTTCCCGAAGGCAATGTTATACGACGGGGAAGCGCTAATGGTGAAAGCGGTGGACATGGTTGGGTTGGACGCCAGGCAGGGTGTCCGTGTGCTGGCGAATCGCATCGTTGCCGTCCAGCGCGGTGCAACCACGCAGGTCAACCTCGAACGCTATTTCGGCGCGCGCGAACTCGCGTATGTGCAGCGTTCCTACGCAACGCCAGCCGAAGCTTTACAAGCGTACGCCGAAGGCGAATGCACGTTGTACGCTCTCGACCGTATTCCCCTGACTGGCGAACGTCTCCGACTGCCGGACCCGGACGCTCATGTCATTCTGGACGATCATATATCCAAGGAAGCAATGGGCCCAGTAATTCGTTATGGAGACCCTGCGTGGCAACGGGCGATTGCGTGGATCATGCGCGTTCTCATCGAAGCCGAGGAGCTCGGAATTAACGCAGGGAATTGCGACGACCTCGCTAAAAAGGGACCGGCTCATGTTCGTGAGTTCTTGAATGCTTCCGAGGACAAATCAAAGACACTCGGGCTCCAGCCAAGGTTTGCGCTACGTATCGTTCAGCAGGTTGGAAACTACGCGGATATCTTCGCTGCGCATCTTGGACATGCATCTCCCCTAAAGCTGCCCCGGCTGAAAAACGATCTGTGGTCGCGAGGGGGTCTTCTAATCTCCCCGGAATTTCACTGACTTGAAAGATTTTTGAGGCTGCCATTCGCAACGCGGGAGAGCGCTGCCCATACGTTGCTTTTGGCTGATAAAAAGAAAAGGAGCTCAACGTGCCGTCCCTTCAAAAAACAGACACAACGTATTCCGGTAATTCGCCTTTTGCGAAGAATCGAGGAACCATCGTGCTTGGCGTTGCCGTCAGCGATCCGCACGTGGTCGCGAATCATTTGATCGCAATGTACCTACGCCGCCAAAACTTCAAGGTAATAAATCTTGGCGCCTGCACTTCCAGCGAGGAATTCATGCAGGCGGCGAGCCAAGCAGACGATTTAGTCGCAATTCTGATCGGTAGCTTGAACGGTCACGCGAGAGCCGATCTGGCCGATCTGCCCGAGTTGCGTGCTCGCTACGACGTCACCGCTCCCATCATCGTTGGCGGAAATTTGTCCGTTGGAGCAGTCAAGAGCGACCAGGTCGTTCAGGACCTTCATGCATTAGGCGTCGACATGGTGTTGAGGCATCCAAGAGAAGTCATGCATGTGCTTTCGAATCTGGCGCCAGCAGTTTTGCCGTTTCAGGTCGAGACACCCGAGTTCGTAGGTTAATTCGAATAAAAAGAGGAAACCGAATCATGCGCAAATCCATTGTCAAAGTCGCTATCGCAGGCGCCACAGGTGCCGTGGGTCAGGAATTGTTGCGCCTCATGGAGGAACGAAATATCGACGCCGAGTTAGTCGGCGTTGCCGCTTCGAGTCGGTCATCCGGAAAGGAGATTTGCTTTCGTGGCGAGGCCCGGCGCGTGGTTGATCTCGAGCATTTCGATTTTAGTGAAGTCGATATTGCCTTCTTCTCGGCCGGCTCGACCGTCAGCCGACATCACGCTCGTCGCGCCGCTGCTCAGGGCGCGCTCGTGATCGACAACACGAATGCGTTTCGCATGGATGGCGACACGCCGCTTCTCGTCCCACAAGTGAATGCGCACGTATTGGCGACCCGGCCACAGTCAAATATTATCGCCAATCCAAACTGCTCCACGATTCCTGTCGTTCGTTTGCTTGATCCCGTACACCGGATCAATCCGGTGCGAAAAGTAATCGCGGCCACTTATCAGGCTGCCTCCGGCGCCGGACTTACAGGGCTTGATGAGCTCAACGATTCCGTCAGGGAAATCCTCGACGGAGATACAGAGGAGCCAGTACACAGCCGATTCGTCGTTCCGCTTGGCTTCAACGTGGTTCCTTCCATCGATGTGCTGGAGGGGGATGGATTTACCTTGGAGGAGCGGAAGATGGTGCAGGAAACCCGCAAGATTCTGGAGGCGCCGCAGATTCATGTCAGCGCGACTTGTGTGCGCGTTCCGGTGCGGAACTGTCACAGTGCTGCGAACTATGTCGAATGTAGCCATGCGGTAGATACAGAGCAATTGAAAATGCTCTGGCGTGCCGCGCCCGAGATTCGGGTATATGACGGTGCGAACGCGACCGATGTACCGACGCCTCGAATGGTCGGTTCATCCGATTTCGTGCACGTTGGTCGAATCCGTCGAGATCCTGAGAACGCTGACGCATTCTGGTTCTGGGTGGTGTCCGACAACATTCGGATCGGTGCTGCGCTCAATGCAGTTCAAATCGCGGAGACGCTGATTGCCCAGCAGCGCTTTGACCTCCGCAATTCGCGCGGATTTGCCAACGCGTGAGGCACACGAAAGACGAGATCGGCATGAATAGAAATTATCCTCTCAGTGTGATGAAGTTCGGCGGCTCTTCATTCTCAGACCAGGCGCGCATGCACTTCGTCTGTCAGTGGCTCCGGCAGGAATTGCAACATCGAAGCCCCGCGCATCGCGTGATATTCGTGGTGAGCGCACCCACTGGACTGACGGAACAGTATCGAAGCACTTTGCTTGGGCTGAATGACAATCCGTCGGACCGTTTGATCGATGCCGGACTTCCGCTTGCGGACAGTATTGGCGCCGTCATGGTTGCCAGCGCTTTGCAGGCAGCCGGCGTGAATGCAACGGTCTCGCTTGGAAGTCAGATCGGAATACGGACCGACCTGAATTATTCACGTGCGCGCCTGACGTCGGTCGATATCCAACCCGTAGCGCGCTCCCTCGACCATCATGACGTCATTGTGATTCCGGGCGGTCAGGCGTCCGCTGAGGAGACCGGCGAAACAACATGGATGGGGAAAAACAGTTCCGACTTATCGGCCATTGCTCTCGCTGCCGCTTTCGGCTGTGAGGAGGTAGAAATATTCTCCGACGTTCCGGGTGTCTATAGTTGCGACCCGAGCACGGTCACGGATGCCCATCTGCTGCCGGCACTTTCGTACACGCAAGCAATGACGATGTCGCGTTGCGGTGCAAAAGTGCTTCATCACCGCGGTGTGGAGCACGCCGCGCAGCGTCGTGTACGCATCGTTTGCCGAGCAAATCACGATGAATTTTCTGCCGGTACTGTTATCGATTCGGATTCGCCCTTTGTACCGGCGGTAATTCCAGACACGCGCTCGCGCTGTTTCGCAGGAACAACGAACATGCGAAACAAGGGCGCCGCAGTCCTCAATCAGGCGGGCGTACCGAACCTCATGGTCGAGGACAAAGACGGCAGCGAAAAACTTGTTGTGACGTGCGGGTTTTTTGACTCGTCGCGCTTTCTGATCGATGACCACGGCCTCGACCTGCAGCCAATCGAAGGCCGACTTCTGACCGTTTGTCTCGCCGAAGGGAAGGTCCTGTACGAGCTCGTACCGCCTATACAGCTAGCCGAGCGTAGTCTGGAACAGCACGCACGATACTGCGCGAAGCCCAACTCAGGTGACGTAGCCGCTTCCATTGAGAGATCGCCGTTTAGTCGAATGCTTGCGGTGTGGGACCGTACGGAAGGAGTGCCCCATGTTTGATGAATATATTCAGCACGCCAGACAGTTTGGACATGAGGCACCGGAAACGGCTGAAGTGATCGACTATTTGCAGAGGCTGCCGAAAGAGACCGTGTATGACCGGTTGCTCGAAGCACGGCGCAGCGGTCGAATGCTGGTTCAACCACGCTGCGGTGTGGGTGGTCACGATAACATGCGCGGTCTGATCGCAGGACTGGAAGAATACGCTGCTCCCGATATCGCCACGATCACGATCGATGCCCATACCCGTCTAAAACGGTTCGATGTTGCCACCCAGCTTGCAAGAGAGCGGCCAAACGAACTAAATGGCTACCCTCTGGTCGCGCATGGATGGCGGCTTGGCAGAGAACTGAACGAAACGGTAATCGCGCCCGTGCAGATCCGTCATGGCTCGCCCGATCCCCGGCTGTTATACGAGGTCTCGCTCGCTTCGGGATTCAGCGCGTTCGAGGGCGGTGGGATCGGTTACAACATTCCGTATTGCAAGGACGTGCCGCTGCGCGACTCACTGAATTGGTGGAGCGAAGTCGATTTAAAGTGCGGCGAACTCGCGCGCCGAGGCGTGATCGTGGACCGAGAGTTTTTCGGTACTTTAACCGCCGTGTTAATGCCACCATCCATTCAGTTGGCAATCGCTTTTCTCGAGGCGATTTTGGCGCACACAGCCGGAGTACGTTGTCTTTCAATTGCTGTGTGCCAGACGGGGAACACCGTGCAAGACATCGCAATGTTGCGGGCCATACCTCGTTTGGCCGAGCTTTTATTGCCGGACTGCGTCGACGACGTTTTCCCTGTTTTTCATCAATTCATGGGTGCATTCCCTCGCGAACGGCAAGATTGTGACGCGCTGATCTTGCGTGGTGCGATGGTGGCCAAAGCAGGCGGCGCAGTAAAAACGATCAACAAGACTTACCAAGAGTCGGCTGGTGTGCCTTCTTTGGAGGCCAACGTCAGTGGAGTGCTCTTAAGTAAAGCCGCGAACAGCTGGATTCTCGATCTGGTCAATGCGCAAAAAGACAGCGTAGAAGATGAGTTGGCCTGGATACTCGCGGAAGTCTCGGCGCTGCTCTCGCCAGTTCTCGACGCAGACAATCTCATCGAATCGATATGTCGCGCATTCTCCACCGGTCAGCTTGACGTGCCCTTTAGCGCAAGTCGATACGCGCTTTCGCAGGTGGTGCCGATGCGGGCTCCAGACGGCGCAATACGCATGTTCGATTTCGGAAACTTGCCGATTCCTTCGCATTTGAAACGACGTCACCTCAAAGCCCTCGGCCATGTTCTCGAAGAGGACATCTTCTACAGACTTGAGGCCGACATTATGTGGTTCTGTCGTCATAAAAATCAGGAAGCACTCGCGGTGGAAGGAACGGACGGCGTCGCCTGATCGCACTTATTCTTTATCGAGTTGGGAGCATTGCGTTGAAAACCTATTCTTTGACAGAAACAGAACGAGCAGCGCTTAGTGATGCTTATATACATATCGAACCGCCGCACGGGAACTATTCGAAGGCTTTGGCGAGTCTTTATCGCGTGTTTGCAACGTTACCCGACGGACTCTTGTTCGAGATTTTTCAGTTTGGACGTGATCCGTCGAGTGCCGGTGTCATGCTCATTGACGGACTTCCAATAGACGACCCGTTGCCAGCAACACCAGTTCAAGGGCAAGTCGGCGTGACGCTTGCCGATAAGTCGGAGAAGTCGCTGCTTGGTTTGGCTCAGTTGATCGGAATACCGGTCGGCTATTTATCCGAGAAAGATGGCCAAGTCGTCCATCACGTCGTTCCAATGCGAGGCGGTGAATACACGCAATCGAATCGCAGCTCGAAGATCTTCCTGAACTTTCACAACGATTCAATGTATGACGAGTCGTTGATATTCAATTCGCACAATCCGGACTTTCTTCTCCTGCTTTGCTTGCGTGCGGATAAGGCCGGCACTGCGCGAACACTCTACGCCGATGCGCGCGACGTGGCATCCCGCTTGGACGCAAATACGCTTGTGATCCTTCGTCAGGCGCGCTTTCTAATGGCGGCTCCAAGCAACTACACGCTGTTGATTCACGGTGCGACAAACGGGGAAAAGGTTTGGTCGGCACCGGTTCCTATTCTTTCGGGCCCAGAGAACTTTCCAGAGATTTTTGTCGCGGCTAATGGAGTGCGGGCCATTGATATGGAATCTGAGCATGCATTGCGGACACTGCTCGATGCATGTCAACAAGTAGGCGAAAACAACGGAGTAGGTCTGCGCCCGGGCCAGGCATTGCTTATCAATAATCGGAAGGGAGTGCATGCGCGTACCGAATTCGAGGCCTCTTACGACGGTCTGGACCGATGGCTTTTACGCGCAAACATACGTAACAACCTATGGGGCATTCGCGATCGCGCCACTCGTGAGTGCCTGGTCTTCGCATGATCCTTCGGCGATGAAACGAATCGTCCCGACTCGGCCACAGCTAAATGATACACAAGGAGCATATTGATGATTGAACAGAACGAACCTTATATCCTGATTCTCGGCGGCGAATTTCCGCTCCGGGAGCGAGTCCTGGCAGGCGCACTACGCGCATCCAACGGCATGCGAGTGTTGACGTTGGCCAAGACGCGTACGTCTAACACAATCAAATTCTTCGACGGATTTATCTCCGCCGATGTGTCCGATCCCGAAGGCGTCCTCGCGGCCGTGCTCCACCATGAACGGGAGTTTGGCGCGCGTCCGGCCGCGGTGATTCCCATGAATGATTTCACGGTACGAAGTGCGCTGGAGGTTTCGCGTCACTACCAACTAAACCATAATTCCGCTGACACGGTGAACAAGTGTCGGGACAAATACCTGATGAAACAGGTGCTGGCCGAGGCGGGCTTGCCTGTGCCGCGTTTCGGCGCGTTCGCCACTCTCGACGAACTGAAGCAATTGACCAGGGATATTGGTCTGCCCGTTGTAATCAAACCGCGCGAACTTGCCGGGAGTGTAGGCGTCATCAAGGTAACAAGTTACGACGCCATTGAATCGGCATTCAGCCAATGTGTGGCAGATATCAAGGCCTTGAACGGCGCCTATATGACGCCGGAAGACGTATTTGTCGTGGAGGAATACATCCAGTCTGACAATGAGGTCAGCGTCGAGGTATTCAACCAGGGTGATATACATCGAGTTATTGCAGTGACCGACAAGTACCTCGGACCGGAACCCTATTTCGTCGAAACTGGACACTCGGTCCCATCTGTGCAAAGCGGCAACAAGAATTTGCGTGATGTAGCTGAACGCGCTTGCAAGGCACTTGGCATTCAATATGGCATAGCACACTTCGAAGCGCGGATCACTGAAAACGGCGATGTCCGAATCATTGAAGTCGGCGCACGTACGGGCGGCGATGCGATTATGGATCTCGTTGAACGATGCTATGGCGTCAACCCTTATCAATTGCACGTCGCATCTTATTTGGGAATGCCCGTTACGCTGTCAGACAGCCCCCGCTCACGTGGCCTCTCTGCGATTGCCTTCTTGAAAGCGCCGCAGGGAATGATCGAACGAGTGCGTATTCTCAAAGAACTGCCGGATGCAGTCGTCAATATGCAGGTCACCGCAAAGCCTCTCGACATGTCGGAGAAGCCATTGTCGTGGCGCGCCCGCGAGGGGTCTGTTGAATTCTTCTGGAATGCCAGAAAGCCTGAACACGATTTTGACGAGCATTTGCAAATTGCTCGGCAACTTTCTCGCGACATCTTCTCCATCAAGCGTTCTGAACATTGAAAAGGGTGAAGTCGGGTCTTGCTTGTCCCCGAGCCAAGACCTGAACAATTTTCTTGCTTTCGGGCAATCGCCCGGCCTTCAACGGACAATCATCGATGCCATGCAGCACGCCACTCTCCGCCTAAAGCGATTCGTCGCTGCGCGCTTCCTCAGCGCCCTTGCTGATCAATTTCTCTTGTTCGCCGTCCCGTTGACCATCTTCAAAAGCACCGGTGAGCTCAAATATTCCGGACTCGCGTTTGTCATCGAGTGGATTCCGAGAATCGTGTTTTTTCCTTTGGCCGGGTTTGTCGCAGATCGGCTCAAGCCAGGGCATTTGTTTTCCGGAATCGAATTTGGAAGAGCTTTAGTGCTGATTATTGCGCTTGCACTCATCGCATGTGGTGTAAGTACGTTCGGCGTTCTGTCCGTGATGATGGCCTTTCTCTCAATCGCCTATATTCTTTCATTCGTCGGCTCCGAGGCCATGCTTCCGCGCAATCTGGCGGCTTCAGAACTACCGAAGGCGCATTCCATGCTGCAGGCAGTCGAGCAGATTACGCAAGTGGCAGGGCCCGCGCTTGCGGCACTCATTTCGGTGTGGGATGGCTTGAATCCACTTCTCATGCTTGGCGCTGCGATGTTCGGTACAGCGTCGGTGATCCTTTTTGGTTTCAAGACGCAGCCCATGCCGGCCGATCAATCTTTTTCTCTGCGAGCATTACGCCAGTCTAATCAGCAAGCGCTGAAGGTATTAATGCAGAACAAGGTGTTGTTCCATCTTTCGGCATTGACTTGGGTCGTCAACCTCGTATACGGCGCGGCGCTGGTAGTCAGTGCGGCCGTCGTCGTAAAAGTCTTTGGATTGCCGGAAAGCCGCTTCGGCCTGCTTCAGACCGTGGCAGCCATTGCGTCGATTGGGGCATGCACGCTTGTACCGCGCATCGCGCGAAAACTCGGATTGCCTGCGCTCGGCATCAGTTCATTCTGCGCGATGATTCTGGCTGGTCTGGTACTCGCGCTATCCAACCAATATGCAGTCTATTTGGTGGGATACAGTGCGCTAATGGCTTGCGATGGCGCTTTCAGCGTCTATATCCGCACGGTGCGTAGTCAGATCATTCCAAAAGAACACCTTGGAAAAACCACGGGTGTCATTGGCTTGATGAACATGTGCTCCATCCCGCTTAGTGCAGCGCTAGTTACCGTGCTTTCGGCACATTTCTCGCCGTCTGGAATCTTCGGCGTAATCTTCGCCGTCGCTGCGACATTGGGACTTGCATTGATCCTTATCGGCCGAACGGCATTTGGTTACAACACCCTGCTACCGCCTGTGAAAGTGAACTGACATAAATCCGGTGACGGCTCTTTACCTACGAAGCGACAAAGACACCGTCACCGGTCGCTACCCGCGAAACGTTCGCCTCAGTCGAATTACGTCGTCCCATTGATTCGTTCGGTCAGTGCGATTGCCGCAGCGGGATTGCGCTCCTTATAACCACTGATGACGTAAAGAAACACATCCCGTGAACCGACCTTCGCACCCGCGCTTGTCGATGCCCTCGCCATATCCTCAGGCACGCCACCCGCCGCCCATTCTTTCGCGCGGCTCGCCCAGCCATCGAGCGCGGCCTTCGAGTAACCTTGCTTCTGCTTCTCTGTCGTTCCCATGATGCGTGCATAGACGAATGGTGCGGTCGTATCCGCGATTTGCGGATACTTCGAGTCTCCCGCGACGACAATCGCCACGCGATGCTTTCGCGCCAGCGCCACGAATGCCGGATCGCTGAAACTCTCGTGTCGCACTTCGACGGCATGACGAATTGCGCGGCCTTCCACTTTCGCGGGCAGCAGCTTGAGGAAAGCGCCGAAGTCATCGGCATCGAACTTCTTGGTCGCTGCGAATTGCCAGTTGATCGGGCCGAGCTTGTTCTGTAGTTCCAACACGCCGCTCTTGAAGAAACGCTCGATGGTTTCGCCCGCATCGGCGAGTACCCGGCGATTGGTCGCGTAACGCGGCGCCTTCAGCGAGAACACGAAGTCGTCCGGGGCTTCATCGCGCCATTTGGCGAAGGTCTCGGGCTTTTGCGAGCCATAGAACGTGCCGTTCACCTCGATGGTCGTGAGCGCGCGGCTCGCGTATTCGAGCTCCTGCTTCTGCGCGAGTCCCTTCGGATAGAACGTGCCGCGCCAGGGCTCGAACGTCCATCCGCCAATACCGACGCGAATCCGCGCCGTCTTTCGCGTGGCCATATGTCGTCCTCGATGTCGTGTGTTCGCCGATGCGGCTTACTTGCGCCCGACCAGATAGGTCACGCCTTGCGGTCCGTAGCGTTCTTCATGCTCGAGATTCGCGGACAGCTGGAAGATCTCGCCGACGTGATACAGCCGCTCGTCATCGCCAACGCGGATGGTGATCTCGCCTTCGACGATTAGCGCCTTGGCTTCGAAGGGATGCGCGTGAATATCCATTGCGCCGTTCGGCTCGCGCGTGACGGTCACGACTTCTTGAAAGCCCTCCTCGGGAAGAAGGGCGAGGAATTCGTCTCGGTGCATGGCGATCGTTCCAAAGGGAAAAGGAAAGGGCGCCCGCATACGAGAATGCGAGCGCACGGGATCATGCACCGGATGCTAGCGCAACTTTCAGGCCGCGCTTGCTGCTTCAGTTGCCGAAGAATATGTCGCAGGGCGGGCCGCGCACGCACGGCTTGGAAATGCCCGCGTTGGTTCCGGTCGTGCCGATTGCGCCAGTGGCGCCACGAGAGGCGGGCGCGCCGCCATACGACATATCGCCCGTTTGGCCTTGCGTGCTGCCTTGCATCGCCGGTTGCGACGAGGTATCCGCCGTGGTTTGTCCCGGCACCTGCGCCGTGCGGTAATACGTTTCCTGCGCCGAGGCGCTGCCAACAGCCACCAGTAGCGAGGCGGCAAGCGCCGTCGCGACGAGACGTGTTTTCATATCGACTCCTTGAATGAGATGCACGAACCGACAATGGCCGGGTCGCGCTATTCGTTGTAGCGAACCGTCGTTCGCACACGACGTGCCACGGTGCGTTCTACTCGATGGCAGTGCGCGAAGAGGCGTCAGGGCCGGTTCCGGTCGGCTTCTGCCATGCGACCACTTGCTGGACTTGTAGATATGCAATTCGAAGGCGACTGCGAAGCAGTCAGGGCCGAACGCCAGTAAGACCGCTGGCGGATGATGCACCCAGGACATGCCGCATTGCACACTTCGTTATAGGCCGCGCAGCCGCGATTGAACAGGGTATTTGCTGCATCGCTGGCAATCCGGTCGGTGGCCTGACGCAAGCCGGGCGTGCGCGTCATCGTGAGGTCGGCCTAGAATGCCGAATGTGATCATCAAGGACATCGCCGACATGACTGTCATCATCTATCACAACCCGAAGTGCGGCACCTCGCGCAACACACTCGCGCTGATCCGCAATGCGGGCATCGAGCCGAAAGTCGTCGAGTATCTGACCGCGCCGCCGGATCGCGCGACGCTCACTTCGCTCATCGCGCGCGCCGGGCTTTCCGTGCGCGAAGCGCTGCGCGAAAAGGGCACGCCCTACGCCGAGCTCGGCTTGGGCGACACGAGTCTCACCGACGAGCAACTCATCGACGCCATGCTCGCGCATCCAATCCTCATCAATCGTCCCTTCGTCGATACCCCGAAAGGCGCGCGACTGTGCCGTCCATCGGAACTCGTGATCGATCTTTTGCCGGAGCCGCAAAAAGGACCTTTTGCAAAGGAAGACGGCGAAGTGGTTATCGACGAAGCAGGCAAACGCTTGCTCTGACTTGACCGTTACCTGACGTTACCTTTCTCGCGGGTCTGTTGCACCTGTGTCAGGAATCGCCTTCTAGACTGCACTCGACATCACGCAATCGGGGCAAGGAGAAGGCGACATGAAAAAGCAGCTTGCAACTGTGGCAATCGCGTTGGCAGGACTCGGGGGTTTGGCGGTATCGACGGCAGCATCGGCGCATGTCGATGTCGCGGTAGGCGTCGGCGTGCCGGTTTATGCGCAGGCCCAGCCGGTCTACGTGCAGCCCGCATACGGATACGGCTACGGCGATGAACGCTGGCGCGAACACGAATGGCGACGCCACGAGCGCGAGCGTCATTGGCGGCATGAGATGCATCGCGAAGAACGCTGGCGCGAACATCACGGCTGGTAAGCGCATCGACTTTCTGCGCCTGGAAACGCGGCGGGCCGCAAGGTTGCGCCGCGTTGTTCATTGAATGATGCGAGAGCGCGCCGATGCGCACAGGCAATTCCGCCAGTCACTCTTCCTCGCCAATGCCCGCCGGACGTTGACTCGGCGGCTTGCGCATCCAGCGCTTCAGCAAGCCTTTCTCGATGATCCGCCCAACCGTCAGCAGCACGATGAGAATCACCGTGGCGATCAGCGCGAGACTCCATACGCCGAGCCCACACAGGATGCCCACGGCCGCCGTCACCCAGATGGAAGCCGCCGTGGTCAGCCCGCGAATGCGGTTCTCGCGCGGATTCTGAATGATCACGCCCGCGCCCAGAAAGCCGATGCCCGTCACGATGCCTTGCACCACCCGCGAGACTTCGGTGTTGTGCGCGAGCGGCTCGGTGGCAAATCCGAGCGCACACATGGTCGCGATGCATGCACCTAGCGACACGAGCCCGAGCGTCTTCATGCCGGTCGGTTTGCCGTGCAGATCGCGATCGACGCCGATGATGCAGCCGATCAGCACCGCGACGAGCATGCGGACGACGGCATCGATGAGAATGGGTTGAGGAAGCATTGCGAAGAAACAGGACTGAAAGGGACGCTGCATCTTCGCATCAAAGGTCCGGACGCGCGCGGGATATTTTGGCGGGCTAACGTGCCGGTTCCTTGCAAGGAGACAACGTGAACCACCGTCCCAAATTCTCGATGATCGATGCCGCGCCGACGCCTGTCGGCCCGTTTTCCCACGCGGCAGAAGCCGACGGCTGGGTTTTCCTCACCGGCCAGATGCCGACCGACCCCAACGACGACAACGCCCCGCTGCCCGAGGGCGTCGCCGCGCAGACGCGCCGCGTGATGGATAACCTGATCCTCGTGCTGACGGGACTCGGCCTCACGCTCGACAGCGTGGTGAGCGCGCGCATCTTCCTCACCGAGTTCAAGCGCGACTACGACGCGATGAACGCCGTGTACCGCTCCTACTTTCTGCCGAAGCCGCTGCCGGCGCGCACGTGCATCGGCGTGACGGGCCTTGCGCGCGACGCGCTCGTCGAGATCGATTTCGTCGCGCGGCGGCCCTGAAGTTCAACGCCGCTTCGATGCGTCGACCCAGCGAAACGTCAGGTTGATGCGTTCGCCGCGCGCGCCCGGCTCCTTCGGCACGCGATGCACCCATTCGAGCTGCGTGCGTCCGCGCATCACGAGCAGGCTGCCGTGCGTCAGCGCGAGCGCGTGCGTGGCATGCGTGCGCGCGTGGCGGAATTCGAATGCACGCGTGGCGCCAAGACTCACCGACGCGATCACCGGCTCGGGCCCGAGCTCGCGTTCCTTGTCGGCGTGCCAGCCCATGCTGTCGAGCCCTGTGCGATAACGGTTGAGGAGCACGCTGTTGAAACGCGCGGCGCACACGTCCTGAGCGGCATCGCGCAACCGGGCGACGGCGGGCGTCCACGGCTGCGGCACGTTGCGGATGCCCGAGTAAACATAGACGGCATCCGGCTCGCCTTGCCACGCGGTCAGGCGCGGCAGCGGCAAACGGCCGCGGGGCGTGTTCATCGTGTCCTGCTGCCAGCTTACTTCCGCGATCAGCTCGCCCATGAGATCGGAACCGGCGTCGGAGTCGATCCAGTCCGGGTGCCACACGATATCGGGTTTGGGAATGTCGTCGAAGAGATCGAACATGGGAACGCCGGCGTGCGCGGAAAAGTCCACGATAGCAGAGCTGTCGCATGCTGCCTTGCGCCCTCATTTCATCAGGCTCGGGCGTTGTGCTACAGTCGCCTCGCCATCTTGAAAATGTACGAGGACACGCATGAACACCACCGCCGAAGCGACCGGCGGCGCGGCGTCGAGCCGGCGCATTCTGATTGTCGACGACAGCGAGGACGCCGCGCTTGCCATGTCGATGCTGCTCGAGGCACTGGGCCACGAAGTGCGCACGGAGCACGACGGTCCGCGCGCGCTGCAGTCCATCGACGATTTCAAACCCGACGTGGTGCTGCTCGATATCGGTCTGCCGGGCATGAACGGCTTCGACGTGGCGCGCGAGATGCGCAAGCGCCCCGTCACGCGCGACGCCTTGCTGCTCGCGCTGACCGGTTACGGCAGCGACGCGGATCGGCAGAATTCGATCGATGCCGGCTTCGATCATCACCTCACCAAGCCGGTTTCCATCGACGCTCTGGAAGCGCTGCTCGGCTGACGCCGCCTCATTCCTCGACGCGCAGTCTCGCCATATACGGCAAGTGATCGGACAGCCATGCGGTGTCCTGCGTCGGCACGAGCCATTCGACAGGCTTAAGACCGCGCACGAACATCTTGTCGAGCGCGAGCGCGGGCGAGAACGCCGGAAAGGTGCGGCCGGATTCGCCGAGCATCGTCGCGACCTCGCTCATGCCGAGTTCGCGAAATAGCGGCACGGAATCGTTGCGCCAGTCGTTGAAATCGCCTGCCAGCACGAGCGGGCCTTCCGGCGCTTCCTTCGCAATCCAGTGCGCGATCCAGTTCATCTGACGCAGACGCGCGGAACGCGTGAGCGCCAGATGCGCGCACAAGAGCGTGATGGCCTTCCCGGCGAAAGTGGCGCGCGCGACCAGCAAGCCACGCTTTTCGAAGCGATGCGCCGAGATGTCCCAGCGCCCGGATAGATCCAGCGGATGCGGCGACAAGATGGCGTTGCCGTGCCGCCACGACGGCTTGAACACGTTCGGCCCGAGGGCGATCTGCAATTCGAGCGCGGTGGCGATTTCGGTGGCCTGGCAATGCCAGACATCGTCGAGCGGCGCTGCAAGCGGGTTGCCGAAACCGCTTGCGAGCACGGGCTGCGGCATGCGCCGCGCCATCGCTTCCTGGAGAAAATAGACGTCGGCGTTGGTGGTCTGAACCCACCGCTGCATGGCGTTCCAGGCGCGCAGTCCGAGCGGTGAGCGGCCCTTGTGGAGGTTCCAGCTTACGGCGGTGAAATCCGGCGTGCCGTTGTGCGTGGATGGACCTGGCGGAAGATGTTCTGAGTTTCGCATGCGTTCGTTGTGTGGTGGCGCGGCCTCTCTACTTTATGTCACGAAGGCCGTCATTGCGTTGCTGGTGCCGAAGCCATGCTCGCGCGCACTCGATACAGCAGCGTCGGATTGCTGTCGACGATCTTCCATTCGCCCCATTCGCCGGGCTTCAGCACGAGCCCCGGATGCGATCCGCTCACCTGACGCGGCACCGGCGGCAATTTGCAGCCGGCCGCCGTGCTCCGCGAGGAATCATCCTGAAGCGTTTCCTGAGCGTCGATGGCGAGCGTGATGTCGTCGGCGCTTGCGTGCGTCGGCGAAACGGTGATGGTGCGCGTGAGATCGATGTCGCCCGCTGGCTGATTCGCACAGCCGACCTGATTCTGCGTGATGTTGTGATGCGTATCGGTGCGCGCCTGGCCGACATTCGTCGTGGCGGAAAACGAATCGATTTGCTGACCGTCGCGCACGACCTGCAACTCCCAGTCGACAGGCTGCGGCGTGCTTGACTGCGCCCAGGCAGGTCCCGCCGATACCACCGCGAGGCACGCGCTTGCAGCAAGCACAAATCGAAAGGGGAACGGCAAGACGGTTCGTGTTGTTCTTTGCATTGAAGGCTTCTCCGGCGCACGGGCGGTTCGGATGGCGGCGTTTCGCTTTTGCGCGTGATCTGCTTGGGCGAAAAGCCGCTGGATCGGCGTTTCCTCGGCGACTTGATTCTGACCGGGCTGCACGGCTACGGTTCAGCCAGAATCCTTACCAAAACCCGACATCTGGGGCCGCGCAAAACACTTCGCAGCCAGGTTGGAAAAACGCCGCAGAAAAACAGCACGTTTCGAACCCGCTCGCGGCACGCTCACACGTGGGACGAACGATGATACTCGCGCCTGCGCTATGCGGCGGAATTGGCAGCAGACCCGCGAGACTGCTCGCTTGCGTGGTGTTTTGTCGTCGCTACACTGGCTTTGTCGACCAAAACAATGACGGGGCGTGACATGACGACAGCCGTGGTGAAACAGGAACTGGCGGTGGCATCGTTCAGCAAGGTCTACAGTCTCGACGACGTGGAAACCGCGCTCAACGATTTGTCCGAAGGCGCAAGCGACGCCCTGCGCGCCACTTACGAGAAGATGCTCAAGGTCGGCAATCTGCGCTTCTGCGTGAAGCCGAATCGCATGCCGTGCATCGACGACCTTGCGGCTTCCCTGCCGAACTTCGAGGAGCCGCTCGACGACATTCGCAAGCAGATCGCGCTGTGCCTCGAAACCGAGGACCGCCTCGAACTCATGCCAATGCTGTTGCTCGGCGAACCCGGCATCGGCAAGACGCATTTTGCGAAGCAGCTTGCGCGAATGCTCGGGACCACGTCGCATTACGTGGCGATGAGTTCGCTCACCGCCGGATGGATTCTCTCGGGCGCGTCGTCGCAATGGCGCAACGCCAAGCCAGGCAAGGTGTTCGACGCCCTCGTGAACGGCAGCTACGCGAACCCCGTCATTACCGTCGATGAAATCGACAAGGCCACCGGCGACGCGCAATACGATCCGCTCGGCGCGCTTTACGCGTTGCTCGAACACGACACGGCGCAGACTTTCATCGACGAATTCGCGGAAGTGCCGATCAACGCGGGCAACGTCGTGTGGATTGCAACGGCCAACGACGCGCGCGCCATTCCCGAGCCGATCATGAACCGCATGAACGTCTACGAGATTCCCGCGCCGGATCGCGACGGCGCGCGTCGTATCGCGCAGGCAATTTACGACGACATCCGCACGACGCACGCGTGGGGCCGGCGCTTTCCCGAAACGCTCGGCGATGCCCCGCTCGATGCGCTCACGCAAGCCTCGCCACGCGGCATGCGGCGCGCGATGCTCAACGCGTTTGGCAACGCGCGTATCGACGGACGACATCACGTCGAGGCGCGCGATATCCAGCTCGACCGTAATTCACGCAAGAAAGCGATCGGTTTTTAAAGCGCGCGAATTTTTGGAATTGCCAAAAAAGCCATGGAAACATGGCTTTTTTGTCATCGGACGGCCAGTTTCATGCCTTTTTCTGCATTGCTCCGTAATTCGGTTCAATTGCCATGCGTTTGTTGTGCAACTCGCAATAGTCAAGAACGTAGAATGGTTGCGAGCTATCTTGCGACGGAACGGACATGGATCGGATCGAGTGCGTGGTAATCGGCGCGGGCGTGGTTGGGCTTGCGATTGCGCGGCAACTGGCGATGCGCGGGCGCGAAGTGATCGTGCTGGAAGCGGGCGAGGCGATCGGCATTGGCACCAGTTCGCGCAACAGCGAAGTGATTCACGCGGGCATCTACTATCCGCGTGGATCGCAGAAAGCCGAGCTGTGCGTGCGTGGGCGCGAAATGCTGTACAAATACTGCCGCGAGCATGGCGTGCCGCATCGGCAATGCGGCAAGCTGCTCGTTGCCACGGCGCGCAATCAGATTCCGCAGCTTGCGGGCATCGAACAGAAGGGCCTGGAAAATCGCGTGGAAGGTCTCGTGCGGATCAGCGGCGCACAGGCGGCGGAGATGGAGCCGCAACTGACGTGCGTCGAGGCGGTGTGGTCGCCGAGTACGGGAATCGTCGACAGTCACCAGTACATGCTGGCGCTACAAGGCGATGCCGAGAATCACGGCGCGAACATCGTGTTTCATACGCCGGTGGCGGCCATCGACGCGCGCGAGGGCTGCTTTATCGTCGAGACCGGCGGCGATGCCCCGGCGCGCTTCCGGGCGTCGTTTCTGATCAACAGCGCGGGGCTTCACGCGAACAGGATCGCCAGCAAGATTCGCGGTCTCGACGATCGTCACGTGCCGCCGCTCTACTTCGCGAAGGGCAACTACTTCAGCGTGAGCGGGCGCGCGCCGTTCGAACGGCTCATCTATCCGATGCCCAATGAAGCGGGACTCGGCGTGCATCTGACCGTCGACATGGGCGGCCAAGCCAAGTTCGGTCCTGATGTCGAATGGGTGCAGTCGCTCAATTACGATGTCGATCCGCGCCGCGCCGATTCCTTCTATGCCGCGATTCGTGCGTATTGGCCGGGTCTGCCCGACGACGCGCTGCAGCCGGCCTACGCGGGCATCAGGCCGAAGCTCTCGGGTCCGGGGCAGGCAGCCGCCGACTTCATGATTCAAGGCAAGTCCGCGCATGGCGTGCCGGGACTCGTGAATCTGTTCGGCATCGAATCGCCCGGACTGACAGCTTCACTCGCCATCGCCGAGCGCGTGGCGGACATGATGCGTTAGCCGCGATTCCCCCGGGTTCTTATCTATAACATTTGGCTTCATCGATTCGCTTCCGGATTGTTATGCTCGGGCATCGCCGTCGTCAGAACGGCGTTTTCCCCCAATACAACATGGAGCGAGTCACCATGAAGGCATCTCGTCGTACGTTTCTCATCACCAGCGTGGGCGTTGCATCGACGTTCGCGCTCGGCTCGAAAGCCGCTTTCGCCGACGCACCGAAGGTCGACGAAAACGATCCCACCGCCAAGGCGCTCGGCTACAAGGAAGACGCGACCAAGGTCGATAAGGCCAAGTTCGCCAAGTACGCCGCCGGCGAAGACTGCGGCAACTGCCAGTTCTATCAAGGCAAGGCCGCCGATGCCTACGCGCCGTGTCCGATGTTCGCGAACAAGCAGGTCGCCTCGAAGGGCTGGTGCGGCGCGTATGTAAAGAAGGCCTGAGCTTCCCTCGTTGGACGACGAACGCGCCTGGCGGCATTGCCCGGCGCGTTTTGCGTTGTAGCCGCTTGATAAGCAAACGCATGGTCTTTACACTCGCCAAGGCAAATTCAGCCTTACGCCTCGCCTGAGCAAATGCATTCGATGCGCCGGGCGATACGCGCACGACGCGGCCAACGGGGGTCCGTCCGATGGCACGAAACCCAATGATCGACAAACCAAAGGGATTCGCATGGCAGGCAGACCATTGAATGCGCGCGCCGTCGCGGCCGCGGTCATCGGCAATGCGCTGGAGTGGTACGACTTCACCGTGTTCGGCTTCATGACTGTCGTCATCGCCCGCTTGTTCTTTCCGAGCTATAGCGACTACTCATCCATTTTGCTGACCACCGCGACCTTCGGCGTCGCGTTCGTGATGCGGCCGGTCGGCGGCATCGTGCTGGGTCTTTATGCGGATCGCGCGGGGCGCAAGGCGGCGCTCACGTTGGTCATCGCGATGATGACCATCGGCATTCTGCTGCTCGCGATAGCGCCGCCATACTCGGCAATCGGGATCGGCGCGCCGCTCGTGATCGTGTTCGCGCGGCTGTTGCAGGGCTTCTCCGCCGGCGGCGAGTTCGGAACGGCGACCGCGCTCTTGATCGAAGCAGCGCCGTTTTCCCGACGCGGTTTCTACGGCAGTTTCCAGATGGCGAGTCAGGCGGCGGCGCTCTTGCTCGGCGCGCTCGTCGGCGCGGCGATCACGCGCGGACTGTCGCCCGAAGCGCTCGATTCATGGGGCTGGCGCGTGCCGTTCGTTCTCGGTTTGATCATCGGGCCGATCGGCCTGTACATTCGGCGCAACATGGCCGATACCGAAGCGTTCCTGCACGCGAAGAAGACCGCGCGCCGCGCGACGCTTGGTGAAGTCTTCCGCAATCACAGCCGCGAAGTGCTGTGCGGGCTCGGTTCGGTGATCGCGCTGACGGTGACGGTCTATGTGCTGATCGCCTATCTGCCGACCTTCGCGGTCAAGCAACTCAAGCTGCCGCTCGGGCAGTCGTTCACGGCGCTGATCGTCGGCAATCTCATCTTGACCGTGCTTTCGCCGGTGGCGGGCGCGTGGTCGGATCGAATCGGACGCAAGGGCCTGACCTTGTGGTCGCTTCTCATCACGCTCGTGATCATCTATCCGCTCTTCGCGTGGCTCGCCGCCGAGCCGAGCGTGGCGCGGCTCGTGGTCGTGCAGGCGCTCTTGTCGATCACGCTGTCCGGTTACTACGGGCCGTTCGGCGCGCTGATCGCGGAGCTGTTTCCCGCGCATATCCGCTCGACCGGGCTTGCGCTCGCGTACAACATCGCCGTGATGCTGTTCGGCGGCTTCGGGCAGTTCATCGTGACGTGGCTCATCAAGACGACGGGCTCGCAACTCGCGCCGACCTTCTACGTGATGGCGGGACTCGTGCTTTCGATCATCGCCGTGGCCTGCATTCCGGCGACGCGTCACGTCGATGTCGACGAGGCGCGTGACGGCATCCGCTAGGCGGTCGAGCGCCTGCGCGACGCTTCAACGCTCCAGACCCGCTGCGACGAGCAATTCCGCCAGGACTTCGGAGAGACCGCCTTCGTGGTTCGCGGCGCGTTCCTTCAATTGCGTCACGAGCTTCTCGTCCAGCTTGCAGGCAAACGGCACGAGACCCTTGGCCTGATCCAGCTTGCGCTGCTCGCGGCGATCCAGTTTCGGCGCTTCCGCTGCGCCCACGCGCGGCTTGCCGCCTTGCTTCAGGTCGTTGGCGAGCTTGAACGCCTTGGTTTGTTCCAGTTGAAATTTGTTCACGCGATGCTCCGTTGCGGCGTTTTGATAGGCAGGGGCCGTATTGTACGTGGAGGTTCACACGCGGCTTGCATCCGCGAGTCCGTCGATGCGCTCGCGCATGCGCTTCCAGTGTGAGCCCTCCCAGAAGACGCGGCGGCAGACATCGCAAGTCACGAAACGCGTGTGCCGTTCGCGCACGCCTTCGGGCACGCGGTCGTCGATCTCGCTCGCTGCCGCGCGACGCAGCGGCGCGTTGCACATGAGGCAGAGGCGAAACGCGCGCACATGCGGCGCGAGATCGAGACGTTCCGCCACTTCACGCCATTGCTCGTCGGCATGCAGTGCGCGCACGTAGCAGCCGTGCAGCACATTTTTTCGCTTGAGCAATTCGCGGTCGCGCGTAAGGACGATGCGTGCTTCATCGTGCGAAAGGCGCTCGATTTCATCGTCGGCGAAGTTGTTGTCGTAACGCGTGTTGAAACCCGCGAGCCGCAACAGTTGCGCGAGGCCGCCGAGATGCGCATCGGCGATAAAGCGCAGATTTTCCGCGACGAGCGCCGGCCGCAAAAGCCGTGCGCCGTCGGCCATGCCGGGCGGCACGCGCCGCGCGGGATAGATCTCGATGACATCGTTTTCTTCGATTGGCGCGTCGAAGCCGGCCGGATGCCCGTTGCGCACGATCAGCGCCACTTCCGTGTGCGGCACGCCCAGCGCTTCGATCATGTGTTTGGCCGACGAAGACGGCGGACAGGCGCAAGCGAATGCCTGCCCGCGTTGGGGCCGCGCCAGAAAGTCGTTCAGTTCGCGATGGAAGTGAAAGCGCGCCGTGACCATGCAGGGAGTATCGCATCGGCGGATTCGGCGTGCTGCCAGTCGATGTGCTCTACTGGCGCTCGGTCGGCAATCAACGAATGGAGCGTAAGCATGGATATCGGATTCATCGGTCTGGGTGAAATGGGCGCGGCCATGGCCGTCAACGCGCTGAAAGCGGGCCACACGGTGCGCGTCTGGAACCGCTCGCGCGACAAGACGCGTTCGCTCGCGGACCAGGGCGCATCCGTGGTCGATACCCCCGAGCAGGCATTTGCCGGCGACGCCGCCTTTTCGATGCTCGCGGACGATCAAGCGCTGCGCTCCGTGCTGATCGATGGCGGCTTGCTCAAGCACGCGCCGAAAGGCCTCGTGCACGTGAACATGGCGACCATTTCGGCGGCGCTCGCCGTCGAACTCGCGCAATTGCACGCGCAGCATGGCGTCGCTTACGTGGCCGCGCCCGTGCTTGGCCGGCCGGATGTCGCGGCGGAGGGCAAGCTCAACATTCTCGCGGCCGGCGCCGATGCCGACATCGCGCGCGTGCAACCCGTCTTCGACGCGCTCGGTCAAAAAACCTGGCGCGTGGGCCACGAACCGCAGCACGCCAACGTGCTCAAGCTGGCGGCGAATTTCATGTTGGCGTCTGCGATAGAAAGTTTCGGCGAAGCGGCCGCGCTCGTGAGCGGACACGGCATCGAGGCGCAGACGTTGCTCGACGTCATCACGAATTCGCTGTTTCCGGGGCCGGTTTATCAGGGCTACGGCAAGATGATCGCGGAGCGTCGTTACGAGCCCGCGCTCTTCAAGGCGCGGCTCGGTCTGAAGGACGTGCGCCTCGCGATAGCCGCGGGCGACGCGGTCAACGTGCCGCTGCCGGTCGCGAGCGTGGTGCGCGACAACCTCGTCGACGCGCTTGCCCACGGCGACGGCGAAAAGGACTTCGCGGTGCTCGGGCAAGTGGCGGCGCGCCGCGCGGGACGATGATCGTCGAAAAGAAACGTCTGTTCTAACGGGTTCGTGATTTGCTGGGATGGCTATGCATCGAACGTAATTAAAAATAACTGGGAGACGTCATGCCATCGAACCGCATCGCCTTCGCCGCGCTTTGCTGGGGCGCCTTGTCGAGCGCGCCCGCTCACGCCGACGACACCCCGAGCCCGTGCGATGCGCTGAAGCGCATCGTGGCGGCGGCGCCGAATTTCTCGTCACTCTCCGCAATCGATGGACGGCCCGTCGCGTTGGCATACGGCGACGGCGCTAGCTGCGCGGCGTCGCAAAGCAACTATCGATGCACCTGGACGCCGCACGGCGGAGCAAGCGCCGATGCGCTGCAAAGCGTCGCGGCGGACATCGCTTCCTGTCTGCCGGACGCCACCCACGATCAGAATTCGCCCGCGCGCCAGCACTTTTATCTTGGCGCACGCGGCGCGCGCACGGAGATCGCGGCATCGCAGGCGGGCGAGAACAAGCTGAAGCTCGAAATCTACGGCAACCGGTGAGGCTATCGTGACGAAGCGCATCCTCATAGCCGACGCCGACGACGACGCCCTGAGCGGTCTCGCCAATCTCCTGAATGGAATGGGGCATGAAGTGGCGCTCGCCGCCAATGGCGCGCAAGCCGTGCACGTGGCCGCGCAGTTTTCGCCGGATGTCGTGATTCTGGATATTGGCGCGCCGCTTTTGGATGGGCTGGCCGCCGCGCGTGATTTGCGCCGCACGCCCACAGGTCACGCGATGATGCTCGTTGCGCTCACGGGTTGGGGGCAGCCGCAACACCGCGAACTAACGATGGATGCGGGCTTCGACGTACATCTCGTGAAGCCAATTTCATCGGATCAACTGCAGTTCATTCTCTCGATGACGCAGCCGTGAAACATTCCGTGTTGATCGCATGCAACGGAGATGTTGCATCGCATCAAATTTAACGATATAGTTACTCCTGTCTCCTCCATGTCTCCACTGATATGGATTCAGCCCGCCAAACTAGGCGGGCTTTTTTTCGTCCGCAACAAATGATGCAGCCGATAAAAAAGCCGATCCGCTGACAAAGCGAACCGGCTTTTCTGCTTTCCGAGGGATAACGATCAGCGCGTGAGCCCGGCTTCCTCGTCGGCACCGATGGCCAGATTCATGCATTGAATCGCCGCGCCGGATGCGCCCTTGCCAAGATTGTCGAGCCGCGCCACGGTCACGAAACGCTCTTCGTTGCCGAACACGAAAATCTCGACACGGTTCGTGTCGTTGCACGCTTGCACGTCGAAGAAACCGTTGTCGAGATTGCTTTCGGCATCGAACGGAAGCACGCGCACGAACGGCTCGTTGTTGTAGTACTCGGCGAGCATATCGCGCACGTCCTGCGGTTTCGCCTTGCGCGCGAGCTGGTCGGGGGAGAAATATGTCGTCACCGCCAGACCCTTCAGGAACGGGCCGACTATTGGCGTAAAGATCGGCGCGCGCTTCAAACCCGTGCGCACCGACATTTCCGGCAGATGCTTGTGCGTGAGGCCGAGTGCGTACGGACGCGGACTCGCCAGACGCGCGTCGCCGCCGGCTTCGTATTCGGCGATCATCTTCTTGCCGCCACCGCTGTAGCCGGTGATCGAATAGGCGTGCGCGTCGAAATCGGCGGATACGAGACCGCCCGCGACGAGCGGTTGTACCGACAGTACGAACGCCGATGCATGGCAGCCCGGTACGGCGATGCGCTTCGCAGTACGCAGACGTTCCCGCTGCGCGCGCGACAGTTCGGGCAGACCGTACGCCCAGTCGTCCTGCGTGCGAAACGCGGTGCTGGCGTCGATCATGACGGTGCGAGCGTTGTCCTTGTCGACAAGCGAAACCGATTCTCGCGAGGCGACATCCGGCAGGCACAGAAAGGTCACGTCGGATGCGTTGATGAGGCGGCGGCGTTCCTCGACGTCCTTGCGCTTCGTGTCGTCGATACGCAGCACTTCGATGTCACGGCGTCCCGACAGATATTCGAAAATCTTAAGGCCGGTGGTGCCTTCCTGTCCGTCGACAAATACTTTCGTGGTCATCTCGATCTCACTGGTTCGGCGCGACGACGCAAATGGTTGCAACGCCTACGCGCTCGCCGCAAAAACGGACATTTTAAGGCGTTTCCGAGACGCGTTGATGTCCGTTGTCCGCAACGAGCGCGTGCAGGCTGTCAAACGCGCCGCCCAAGCGGCGCGCGCGCCTTACTTGCCGGTCCAGCGAGCAGTCACGGCAGCGATTCGCGCGCCAAAAACGCGGGCGCTTTCGAGATCGCCGGGCGGCGGCGCTTCGTCCGGCGATGCATCCGCGGGCGATTGCGTCAGCAACCCGGTCGAGCCGCCGACGAAGTTCAGGTCGTTGCGGGTGGCGGCCTTCGTGTTCGACGGCATCATGCCGGTGCCCGCCCAGATCATGCCGTGCTGCATGGCGAGCGTGACGAAGTAGGAAATCGTCAGGAACTTGTCGCCGTTCATGGTCGCGGAATTGGTGAAGCCAGCCGCGATCTTGTCTTTCCATTTTTGCGCGAACCAGGGTTTGGAACTGGCGTCGGCGAATTTCTTGAAGTCGGCGGACGGGCCGCCCATGTACGTCGGCGAGCCGAAGACGATGGCGTCGGCGGCATCCAGGTCGGCCCAGGCGGCGTCGTCGAGATCGCCGACTGCGATCAGTTTGGCGTTGGCGCCTGCGTCCGTGGCGCCGGCCAGCACGGCTTCGGCGGCTTTCTTCGTGTGGCCGTAGCCGCTGTGATAAACGATGATGATGTTCGACATGGTTTCCTTTAGCCGCGATGAATTCGCGGTGCGTCTCGACTGCACGCGTGTGGGTTTGCTCTTCGCGACGACGGCATGGAAGCCATCACTCGACGAAGGCGGCGGGCGAGCGGAACCAGTCTAGCAAAGACAAATTTCGTTCTGCGGACACGGATGCGGCAGGGTTACGCTTGCCGGCCCGTTCATTACCGGCCGTAAGTGAACGTCAACTGCGCCGAAGCGATGCTTACCGTGCGGATTTCGTGTTCGAACATCAGCGCGGGCGTACCTTGCCGCAGTCGCAGGTCGTCGCTGCGCAGCGCATACACCGTCACGATATAGCGGTGCGCCTTGCCAGGCGGAGGGCACGGACCGCCGTAACCGTCGGTGTCCCAGTCGTTGCGGGCTTCCACCGCGCTCATTTTGCGCAGCGCGCCGGCGGCGCTCGCATTGGCCGGTATATGCGTCACACCCGCCGGAATGCCGGCGACGGCCCAATGCCACCAGCCGCGGCCAGGGGCGTCAGGATCGAATACGGTGATCGCAAAACTGCGCGTATCGGTGGGCGCGCCGTGCCATGAAAGCTGCGGTGAGCGATTGCCGCCCTTGCAGTCGGATTCATTGAAAAGAAGATCGCGCGAAACCGGCTTTCCCGGAACTAAGTCGACGCTTGAAACGGTGAATGCCGGTTCTGCCACGGCGTCTTGTGGCATGAAAATCACCGCCAATATCCACGTCGAGAGTGCGAATAACGTAAGACCGGCCGGACTCTCGGTTCGACATGCGAGGCGCATGTAGCTGACTCCTGTCAGTGTCGTTGCGCCTTATATCAGCGTTTCGATGGCTGCAACGATGTTTTTTGTCTCAGTGATGCGCTTCATGCCAAGTTGCAGTTTAACATTGCAACAAAGCATTAAAAGCTTGCACCTTGAGACTAAACCTATGGCGCAGTTCAAATGTGTCTGAAATTAAAAACGAGATGACGCCTTGACGGCGGCGACTTCGGCAGCTATCAAAGAGAAAATGAATATCCCGACAGTGATTCGCGCGGCATCAGACGAACCAATATTCTGGGGCAGTAAATGAGCCAGCGAATAAAAGTCATCATTGCAGACGATCATCCGGTCATCTTGTTCGGCGCCACTCAGGCGCTCAACAAGTTTCCGGAGGTCGACGTCATTGGTCAGGCCAAGCAATCCACCGAGCTTATTCAATTGCTGCAAAAATCGCATTGCGACGTTCTCGTAACCGATCTTGCAATGCCGGGCGGCTCTTATGGCGATGGCATGCCGCTGCTCGGCTATATCGGCAGGCAATTTCCCCGGGTAAAACTCGTTGTCCTGACCATGCTCGAAAACCCGGCCTTGCTCAAACGTCTGCGCGAAGTCGGTGTCATGTCGATCATCAACAAAGCCGACGACATGAACCATATCGGCTGGGCAATTCAGCACGTCATGCGCGGTCAGGAGTATCTCGGGCCATCGGTCAAGGCGGCGCTCGACAGCATGGGAATGAGCGGAAGCGGTCAGCAACGCAGCGTGATTCTTTCCAAGCGTGAACTCGAAGTGGTGCGGCTCTTCGTCTCGGGCATGACGATCACTGAAATAGCGGGGCAATTGCGGCGCAGTATTAAAACCATCAGCACGCAAAAGAACACCGCTATGCGCAAACTGGGTATCGAGCGAGATTCCGAATTGTTTCAGTATGCACAAAGTAATGGCTTGATGAATCTCTCGGCATATTCGGGCGACGGTTCCGTGGAAGACGTGCCCATTCCAGATTCAAATTAGGTTCGCACTATTTAACCGCTGGACGAATTGATAAAAGCCGCTGATGTCATGTCAGCGGCTTTTTCGTTTCGATTCTCAACCAGCGATTGCTTTAAAGACTTATTGCGGCGCAGCCGTCGCTCCGCCGTGTGCCGCCGACCATTCGGCAGGCGCGTGCAGGAATTTCTCGACCTCATCCAGCGTCTTCGATTCGAAATAGCCTTGTTCCTTGGCGACGCGCAGCACGTCCCACCACGTCGCGAGCGCGTGCAGATTCACGTCGATATCCTTCAGCACTGACACGCTCTCTTTGAAGATGTTGTAGTGAAAGAGCACGAAGCAGTCGTTCACCGTTGCGCCGGCCGTGCGCAGCGCATTGATGAAGTTGATCTTGCTGCGGCTGTCGGTGGTCAGGTCTTCCACCAGCAGCACGCGCTGGCCTTCGGTCAGAAGACCTTCGATCTGCGCGTTGCGACCAAAACCCTTGGGCTTCTTGCGAACGTATTGCATCGGCACCATCAGGCGATCCGCCAGCCACGCCGCGAAAGGAATACCCGCCGTCTCGCCGCCTGCAACCGCGTCGATTTGTTCGTAGCCGACGTCGCGCAGAATGGTCGCCTCGGCCATTTCCATCAGACCGCGACGCACACGCGGATAGGAAATCAGCTTGCGGCAGTCGATATACACCGGGCTCGCCCAGCCGGACGTGAAGATATACGGTTTTTCCGCGTTGAAGTGCACCGCCTGTACTTCGAGCAAAATCTTGGCGGTGGTGTCGGAGATCGTCTGGCGATCGAAGCCTGTCATGGGCGAATCCTTGGACTTGGATGGTGGCGCTTGGTCGAAGCGGGAGGCGGCCGCGTGGGGCCCTGGCGCATTAACAGGCAGAACGAGCCGCTTTTGGACGGCGTTCGTGCGGTTCCTGCGCGCGTAGGCCGAAATTTTACCCGAGGTGAGACGTTCGGGCGAGCGGCGCTCGGGACAGCGCCTATTTTTTGAGCGTCTTGTAGCCGCGTGGTCGTCGCACTTAAACTCGCGCAACTTCGCCCGCCGTGCTCCGACATGACTCCCGCTTCCCCTTCCGTCGATACCCCGAATCACCGCCACCCGCTGCACGCGCTCATCGCTTCCATTCTCGGCTATGCGATGGATGGCTTCGATCTCCTGATCCTCGGCTTCATGCTGCCCGCGATCGCCGTGGATCTGCACCTCACGCCCGCGCAGGCAGGGTCGCTCGTCACGTGGACGCTGGCCGGCGCGGTCGCGGGCGGCGTGGTGTTCGGCATGCTCTCCGATTACTTCGGCCGTGTGCGCATGCTGACCTGGACCATTCTCCTGTTCGCCGTCTTCACCGGCCTGTGCGCGCTTGCAAGAGGATACGGCGACTTGCTGGTCTATCGCACCATCGCGGGCATTGGGCTGGGCGGGGAGTTCGGCATTGGCATGGCGCTCGTCGCCGAGGCATGGCCGGCTCGGCTGCGGGCGCGCGTGTCCTCGTATGTCGGGCTTGGCTGGCAACTCGGCGTGCTTGCCGCCGCGCTTCTCACGCCGCTTTTGCTGCCGATGATCGGCTGGCGCGGCATGTTCGCCGTCGGCTTGTTGCCGGCGGTCGCGTCGTTCTTCGTGCGGCGCAAGGTCGCCGAACCCGTGCTCTTCACGGAACGTCGCGCGAAGCACGCGCCGCGCAAGCTGCCGCTCGGACGTCTCTTCGACACCGCGCGCACGACGCGTGCGAGCCTCGGCGTGATCGTGCTGTGCTCGGTGCAGAATTTCGGCTATTACGGGCTGATGATCTGGCTGCCCAGTTATCTATCCAAGACCTTCGGCTATTCGCTCACGAAGTCGGGTCTCTGGACCGCCGTCACCGTGCTCGGCATGGCGCTCGGCATCTGGCTCTTCGGCGTTGCGGCCGACCGCTTCGGCCGCAAGCCCGCGTTTCTCTTCTATCAGATCGGCGCGGTGGCAATGGTCTTCGTCTATTCGAACTTGACGAGCCCCGGCGCGTTGCTGGTAGGCGGCGCGGTCATGGGCGTGTTCGTCAACGGAATGATCGGCGGTTACGGCGCGCTCATCTACGAAATCTATCCGACCGAGGCGCGCGCCACCGCGCAAAACGTGCTGTTCAATATCGGCCGCGCGGTCGGCGGACTGGGTCCGGTCGTGGTTGGCGCGCTTGCCGCGAAGTATTCGTTCGCGACTGCGCTCGCCTTGCTGGCATCGATCTATTTACTCGATATATTTGCCACGCTCTTTCTCATTCCCGAAAAACGCGGCGCCGAACTCGACTGATTGACCGTTCGGCCTAGGGAAAATGCTGCTGCGCGCCATCTGGAAGGCGAGGTGTACACTGGTCGTCCCAAAAATTGAAGCTCCGGCCGTCCCGTTTGATCCTTACGGGCGGCACGCCGCGTCTATCCGATGCGCCGGGCGACTGAAGACATTGGTCCATCGAATCACACTCCACACTCAATGTTGAGCGGTCGTCGGCGGTGTGAACCCTGTTCAAAATATTTCTAACGTCTCAGGCTAATCATGGACGAACAACTGAAGCAAAGCGCTCTCGCGTATCACCAATATCCGCGTCCGGGCAAGATCTCCGTCACGCCGACCAAACCGCTTTCCAATCAGCTGGATTTATCGCTTGCGTATTCGCCGGGTGTGGCCGCCGCATGCATGGCGATCTTCGACGAACCGCTCGACGCGCAGAAATACACCTCGCGCGCGAATCTCGTCGGCGTGGTGACGAACGGCACGGCGGTGCTCGGCCTCGGCAACATCGGTCCGCTCGCGGCCAAGCCGGTGATGGAAGGAAAAGGGTGTCTGTTCAAGAAGTTCGCGGGCATCGACGTGTTCGACATCGAGCTCGACGAGACCGATCCCGACAAGCTCGTCGATGCAATCGCCATGCTCGAACCGACGCTCGGTGGCATCAACCTCGAAGACATCAAGGCGCCGGAATGCTTCTATATCGAGAAGAAGCTGCGCGAGCGCATGAAGATCCCCGTTTTCCATGACGATCAGCACGGCACGGCGATCATCGCGTCGGCGGCAATTCTCAACGGCCTGAAAGTGGTCGGCAAGAAGCTCGACGAAATCAAGCTCGTCTGTTCGGGCGCGGGCGCAGCCGCTATCGCGTGTCTGGACTTGCTCGTCGATCTGGGCTTGAAGAAGTCGAACACGCTCGTCGTCGATTCGAAGGGCGTGATCTACGAAGGGCGCGGCAACCTCGATGTGTCGAAGGAGCGCTATCAGGCGACCACCGACGCGCGTACGCTCGCCGATGCCATCGATCAGGCCGACGTTTTCCTTGGTTGTTCGAGCGCGGGCGTGCTCAAGCCCGAGATGGTCAAGGTGATGGCCGACAAGCCGCTGATTCTCGCGCTTGCCAATCCCGAGCCGGAAATTCGTCCGGAGGAAGCGAAGAAGGTGCGGCCGGACTGCATCATCGCGACTGGCCGTTCGGACTATCCGAATCAGGTCAACAACGTGCTGTGCTTCCCGTTCATCTTCCGTGGCGCGCTGGACGTGGGCGCCACGACCATTACCGAAGAGATGAAGCTCGCGTGCGTGCGCGCGATCGCCGAACTCGCGGAAGAAACCGACCAGGGCGATGAAGTCGCGAAAGCCTACGAAGGCCATTCGCTCGAATTCGGCCCGGAATATCTGATCCCGAAACCGTTCGATCCGCGACTCATCATCAAGATTGCGCCGGCCGTGGCGCAGGCCGCGATGGATTCGGGCGTGGCGACGCGTCCGATTCAGGACATGGACGCGTATCGCGAGACGCTCGGCGCGACGGTGTATCGCACCGGCATGGTGATGCGGCCGGTGTTCGTGGCGGCGAAGGCTGCGCCCGCGCGCATCGCGTTTGCGGAAGGTGAAGACGAGCGCGTGCTGCGCGCCGCGCAGTTCGTGTTGCTGGAGAAGATCGCGAAGCCGATCATCATCGGCCGGCCGGCTGTCGTCGAAATGCGTCTGCAGAAGATGGGCTCGAAGCTCAAGCCTGGCGTCGATTTCGAGATCGTGAACCCGGAAGACGATCCGCGTTATCAAAAGAGCTGGCAGGCGTATCACGAAATCGCCGCGCGTGAAGGCGTGACGCCCGAAAGCGCGAAGGCCGCGCTGCGCAAGTTCAACACGCTGATCGGCGCGATCCTGGTTCATACCGGCGACGCCGACGGCATGATCTGCGGTCTCATCGACACGTATCAGGATCACCTCAAGTTCATCGATCAGGTGTTGGGCAAGTCCGAAGGCGCAAACAACTTCGCGGCGATGAATCTGCTGATGCTGCAAGGGCGCAATCTCTTCATCAGCGATACCTACGTCAACGAAACGCCAACGCCCGAGCAGCTTGCCGACATGACGATTCTCGCCGCGCGCGAGATCGAGCGCTTCGGCATTTCGCCGAAGGTGGCGCTGGTGTCGAACTCGAACTTCGGCAGCGTGCCGAGCGCGTCGAGCAAGCGGATGGCCGAAGCACGCAAGCTGATCGCCGAACGCGCGCCGGACCTCGAAGTCGATGGCGAAATGCACGGCGACGCCGCGTTGTCGGAAGCGGTACGCAAGGCTTCGTTCCCCGGCACGACGCTCACCGGCGAAGCGAACCTGCTCATCATGCCGAACGTGGAAGCCGCGAACATCACGTACAACCTGCTCAAGATGGTGAGCGGCGAGGGCGTGACGGTCGGACCGTTCCTGCTGGGCGCGGCAAAGCCCGTGCACATCCTGACGCCGGCCGCGACCGTGCGACGGATCATCAATATGACGGCGGTGGCTTCGGCGAACGCGAAGGTGGCAAATAACAAGTAAGGGGCAAAACGGCGGCTTCTCGTGAAGAGGTTGCCGCTTCTCTTTTGACGCACGAAAGACAAAAGGGCGGTCCTCGCGGATCGCCCTTCTGTTTCAAACAGCGCGTAACCCAGGCCTTACGCTACCTGTCGCGCCTGACCGCCCTCGTTGTTTCTCCACCGCGTCAGCAGCGCATTCCACTTGATCCGCGCCGCCTTCACGTTGTTGTCCTTCACGTGGCCGTAACCGCGCATCGAATCCGGCAGATTCGCCAGTTCGATGGCAAGCGCCAGCTTCTGCGGCGTCAATCCACCGATCAGCTCCTTCACCAGCGCCTCGTATTCCACGATCAGCGCGCGCTCCATCTTCCGCTCCTCGATTCTGCCGAACGGATCGAGCGCCGTGCCGCGCAGAAACTTGAGCTTCGCGAGCCCGCGCATGGCGGACATCATCCACGGGCCATATTGCTTTTTCACCAGATGGCCGTGCTGGTCCTTCTTCGACATGCTCGGCGGCGCGAGATGGAACTTGATCTTCCAGTCGCCTTCGAAACTGTTCTTCACCTTGTCGAGAAAAGCGGGGTCCGCATAGAGACGCGCGACTTCGTACTCGTCCTTGTACGCCATCAGCTTGTGCAGATTCTTCGCGACGGCTTCGGTCAATTGATACTGGCCATCGCCGACGCCGAGTTCCGCCTCGGCGGCACGCACCGACGCGACGAGTCGGCCATAACGCGTTGCATACGCGGTGTTCTGATACTTCGCAAGATAGTCGAGGCGCTTGTCGATGAGCGCGTCGAGCGCCTTCGGCGTGTGCAGCGCGATGATCTTGCCCGCGCCTTCCGGTGCGCTGCCGCGTTGCGCTTCGGTCAGCTTGCGTAGCGAGTCGAGATCGTGCGCGGCGCGACGGCCCCATTCGAACGCGGCCAGATTCTTTTCGACCTGTACGGCGTTCAATTCGATCGCGCGCACGAGCGATTCATGCCGCAACGGCACCCAGCCTTTTTGCCATGCGTAGCCGAGCACGAACGGATTCGTGTAGATGGCGTCGCCCATCAGCGCGACGGCGAAGCGGTTGGCATCGACGAGCGCGACATGTTCGCCCGCCGCCGCACGGATATCGGCTTCCGCGCTCGCGCCGGGAAAGCGCCAGTTCGGGTCCTTGATGAACGCAGCGGTCGGCGTCTGCGCGCTGTTCACGACCACGCGCGTGTGATCCGGCTGCATGCGCGAGCCGCATTCGTCGCTGGCGGTGACGATCGCATCGCAACCGATGACGAGATCCGCCTCGCCCATGGCAATGCGCGTTGCGTGAATATCGCCCGGACGGTTGGCGATCTGCACGTGGCTCATCACCGCGCCGCCTTTCTGCGCGAGGCCGGTGACGTCGAGCACGGTCACGCCTTTCTGCTCCAGATGCGCCGCCATGCCAAGCAGCGCGCCGATGGTCACGACGCCCGTGCCGCCGACGCCCGTCACCAGCACGCCATATGGCCGGCCGATATCCGGCAGGTCAGGCGCGGGCAGGGCCGGCATGCCGCCGGCTTCGACAGTCGTCGCCTTCGGCTTCTTCAACTGACCGCCTTCGACCGTGACGAAACTCGGGCAAAAGCCGTTCAGACACGAATAGTCCTTGTTGCAGCTCGACTGATTGATCTGCCGCTTCGTGCCGTACTCGGTATCGAGCGGTTCGACCGAAAGGCAGTTCGACTTCACCGAACAGTCGCCGCAACCTTCGCAGACCGCTTCGTTGATCACCACGCGCTTCGCCGGATCGGGAAACGCGCCGCGTTTTCTGCGGCGGCGCTTTTCGGTCGCGCAGGTTTGGTCGTAGATCAGGATGGACGTGCCGGGAATCTCGCGTAGTTGCCGCTGAATGTCGTCGAGTTCATCGCGATGATGCACGTCGATGCCCGGCGCGAGTCCCGTGCTCGGCGTGTACTTCTCGGGCTGATCCGTGACGATGACGATGCGCGCCGCGCCTTCCGCCGCGAGCTGATGCGTGATCTGCGGCACGGTCAGCACGCCGTCGACGGGTTGGCCGCCGGTCATCGCGACGGCGTCGTTATAAAGAATCTTGTAGGTGATGTTCACCTTCGCCGCGATCGCCGCGCGAATGGCGAGCAGGCCGGAGTGGAAGTAGGTGCCGTCGCCGAGATTGGCGAAGACATGCTTGTCGTTCGTGAATGGCGCCTGGCCGACCCACGCGACGCCTTCGCCGCCCATCTGACTGAACGTGCTCGTGCTGCGGTCCATCCACACCGTCATGTAGTGGCAGCCGATTCCCGCCATCGCGCGCGAGCCTTCAGGCACGTTCGTCGACGTGTTGTGCGGACAGCCCGAGCAGAACCACGGCTTGCGCTCCACTTCCACACGCGGACGCGCGAGCGCTTTCTCTTTCGCCTCGATCACGGCAATGCGCGCCGCGATGCCCGCGCGTACATCGGCGGGCAGATCGAACTTGTCGAGACGCGTCGCAATGGCCTTCGCGATGATCGCCGGCGAGAGTTCGTAGTGCGCGGGCAGCAGCCAGTTGCCCATCGGCACGGACCATTCGCCGCCTGCACCGTCTTTCTCGTCGAACTTGCCGAAGACGCGCGGACGTTGCGCATCGGGCCAGTTGTACAACTCTTCCTTGATCGCGTATTCGAGAATCTGGCGTTTTTCCTCGACCACCAGAATCTCGTCGAGACCGCGCGCGAATTCGTGCGCGCCTTGCGCTTCGAGCGGCCACACGCAGCCGACCTTATAGAGACGAATGCCGATTTGCGCGCAGGTGGCGTCGTCGAGACCGAGATCGGTCAACGCCTGACGCACGTCGAGATACGCCTTGCCCGCCGTCATGATGCCGAAGCGTGCGTTGGGCGAATCGATTTCCACGCGGTCCAGCTTGTTCGCGCGCACGTAGGCGAGCGCGGCGTACCACTTGTAGTCGAGCAGACGCGCTTCCTGCACGAGCGGCGGATCGGGCCAGCGAATGTTCAGGCCGCCGTCGGGCATGGCGAAATCGGTCGGAATCACGATCTTCGTGCGATGCGGATCGATATCCACCGACGCCGACGATTCCACCACGTCGGTCACGCATTTCATCGCGACCCAGAGGCCGGAGTAGCGGCTCATCGCCCAGCCGTGCAGGCCGAAGTCGAGATATTCCTGCACGTTCGACGGAAACAGAACCGGCAGGCCGCACGCCTTGAAAATGTGTTCGGATTGATGCGCGAGCGTCGATGACTTCGCGGCGTGGTCGTCACCAGCGAGCACGAGCACGCCGCCGTGCGTCGCCGAACCAGCCGAATTGCCGTGTTTGAAGACATCGCCGGTGCGGTCGACGCCCGGACCCTTGCCATACCACATCGAGAAGACGCCGTCGTATTTGGCGCTCGGGTACAGGTTGACCTGTTGCGAGCCCCAAACGGCGGTGGCCGCGAGGTCTTCGTTGACGCCGGGCTGAAACACGACCTGATGTCCGGCGAGATGCTTTTTCGCCTTCCAGAGCGACTGGTCGAGTCCGCCGAGCGGCGACCCGCGATAACCGGAAATGAATCCAGCGGTGTTAAGGCCAGCGGCTTTGTCGCGCTCTTGCTGCAGCATCGGCAGACGCACCAGCGCCTGGATGCCGCTCATATAGGCGCGGCCGCGTTCCAGCGTGTATTTGTCGTCTAGCGTGACGGATTTGAGTGCGGCTTCTAGCGAAGCTCTTTGTTCTGCGTCTAGCGGGGCGTTCATTCTGTGTACTCCTCCACCCGAGTTTGGGATCACCAAAGCATGTTCCGGGCCGCAGCGTCTTGTGAACGCTCAGGCCGGGACTTCCCAGTTTGCCGATGCTCACGGATTTCAGACAGTGGTACTAACCCGTTGAAAAATACGCACTTACTCGCGCTTTGCATTAAAACGTTGCCGCAAGTGGGCGATTCAGGACAGTTTTGTTACGGCGTGCAAGTTCGACCGAATCGCGGAACCCATGCGCGGACGCATGTCTAAATGAGCGCTTGTGGGGAATGCGCGCCATTCCGGAAGGAATGCGGCGGTCGTTGCAAGTGCCGTAAATCGCAGTCAGAGGGAGTCAATAAAAAATGAAGCAACGTCACATCCAGAGCTTTTTAATGGTCTCGGCGGCCTTTTTCGCTATCAACGCACCGATTGGCGGTGCGCGTGCGAATGCGCCGCAAAACGCGGCATCGCCCGTTTCGCGAGTTTCGCAAGTCCGCGTGCCGTCGGCACAGACCGGCGCCGGCATGCGCCGTGAATCCGAACGCAGCGACGACACGGCCGCATAAAGCCAATCGCTCTATTCTTCGCGGTTCGGCGCTGTCGAACGAACCGCGGAAAAGAAGAAGGGACATGAACCTGAAAGGTCATGTCCCTTCTTCTTTTAGCGCTTACGCTGGTTACTAGTTGGCGGTCGTGTCTTTCAGCACGCCACGGCGCATCTGATCCAGTTCGATCGATTCGAACAGCGCCTTGAAGTTGCCTTCACCGAAGCCCTGATTGCCCTTGCGCTGAATGATCTCGAAGAAAATCGGCCCGATCTGGTTCTCGGTGAAGATTTGCAGCAGGATTTCGTCGTGCACACCGTCGATCAAAATCTTGCGCTTCTTTAGTTCCGCGACCGATTCGCCGTGGTCCGGCACGCGCCGGTCCACGAGTTCATAGTAAGTGTCGATGGTATCGAGAAGCGCGATTTTCGACGCGCGAAGGCCGTCGACCGTGTTGTAGATGTCGTCCGTCCCGAGCGCGATGTGCTGAATGCCTTCGCCGCGATACGCGTCCAGATATTCCTGAATCTGGCCGGCATTTTCCGAACCTTCTTCGTTGATCGGAATACGGATCTTGCCGCAGGGCGAGCTCATCGCCTTGGACTTGACAGCCGTCACTTTTCCTTCGATGTCGAAATAACGCGCTTCGCGGAAATTGAAAAGCCGCTCGTAAAACTCGGCCCATTCGACCATCCGGCCGCGATGCACGTTATGCGTGAGGTGATCGATATACGTGAGGCCGTTGCCAACCGGATTCGGCGAAGCGCCGGGAATCGGCTCGAAATCGACGTCGTAAATGCTGATGTCGCCGATGCTGCCCGGCTGCGCGCCGTTCTTGCCGCGCCAGCGATCGACGAAGTAGATCAGCGAATCGCCGATTCCCTTGATCGCCGGAATGTTCAATTCCATCGGGCCGTTCTTGTTGTCGAAGCCCCACGCGCCCAAGTCCAGCGCGCGTTTGTAGGCTTGAGCGGCATCGGCGACGCGGAATGCAATGGCGCAAATCGACGGGCCGTGCAGGCGCGCAAAGCGCTGCGCGAACGAATCCGGCTCTGCATTGACGATGAAATTGATTTCGCCTTGCCGGTAAAGCGTCACGTCCTTGTGACGGTGCCGCGCAATGGCGGTGAAACCCATTTGCTCGAACAGTTTGCCGAGCGCGACGGGATCGGGCGCGGTGTATTCGATGAATTCGAAGCCGTCGGTGCCAACGGGATTTTCCCAAGTCGATGCGGTCATGCGCGTGTCTCCTGATGTTCGTTTCGATATCGAGACAGTCTAGTCAAGCTGGAGAAGCAAAAGCTTGCGAAACAAATCGCGTGTTTCTAAGATTGCGCAACAACCTGCCGTCTCACGCTTCAAACGAGCCAGAACGTGCCCGAAATAGAACTCGACACTATCGACAGGAAGATTCTCGCGATTCTTCAGGAAAACGGCCGGCTTTCGAATCAGGAAATCGCGGATAGAGTCAGTTTGTCACCGAGTCCGTGCTTGCGGCGCATTCGGCGCCTGGAAGAACTTGGCGTGATTCGCGGCTACGTCGCGCTGCTCGACGCGAAAAAGCTCGGGCTTGGGCTGCTCGCCTACATCAACGTGCGACTGGAAAAACGCGGCGGCGTTCCACTCGCGGCCGGGTCGCAGAATCCGCCAACGCATGCCGATCTGTTTCGCGACGCGGTGCGCGCGTGGGACGAAGTCGTCGCGTGCGACGCGATGACTGGCGAAATGGACTTTCTGCTGCGCGTTCAGGTACGCGACATGGAGCACTTTTCGCGCTTCATGCAGGAACGGCTGCTGCACCATCCTTCGGTGATCGACGTGCGTTCGAGTTTCTCGCTCGAACGAATCAAGGACACGACGGCGCTGCCGTTGCGTTGAAATGAAAAAAGGGCGGTCAGAGCCGCCCTTTCTTTGGTGAGATACGTGGACTGCGATTCAGGCCACGGTTGCCGCAGGCATGAACGCCTGAAAAACCTTTGACGCCCGATGTGCCTGCCGTTTGATCGCGTAATCGAAGACGGCGGCCTGTTCCTGAAGCATCTCGGCCATGATGCTGCCTTGATCGGCGGGCGCGAGCGAGAGATACGCGTCCGCTTCGCCATACGCGTATTCGATCTTCATCCCCGATTTCCGGGCGATGTGCATCATGGTCTTGTTGCGCGACAAACAATGCATGTAGAGCTGCGAGACTTTCGAATTGCGGCTGCGCATGGCGGCGCGCTCGAACATTTTGGTGCCGATGCCGCGGCCACGCGCGCTTTCGAGAACTGAGACGCCGAATTCGGCGGTGCGCTTTTCGCCATCGACCGGAAGATAGGCCAGATGGCCGACGCCGATCAACTGCAGCGCGTTGTCGAATACGCCGAAAACGGTGTCGTTAGCAAAGTTGATGTTGCGAACGTAATTCTCGATGACGTGATCCGGCACGATTTGCCCGAAACGCAGCAGTCGGTCGTCTTCGTCGAGCGCGAGGAAGTGTGTCTGCAGCCGTTCGCGATCAGCCGACGACAACTCGCGGACCAGAACCGGCAGACTCGCGGATGCAAGCAGCGGATCGCTAGCGACTATCTGCGCGGCAGTGCGGTCGATGTTCAATTCCACGATGATTCTCCTCGGTGATGCGGGCATGTTGCACAGCAAAAACGATTTTAGCCCAATCGAGGAAAGCGGGTACGGGAAAACCCTTAATCAAAGCTGGAGGAGACGTTCTAAATAGCTACGGAAAACGTTTGTAATCTAAAGAAATCAATGTCTTATAGAATGTGTCAGCGTGCAACAGCTTCATGCTGCGACGCAATATCGCTCAGGCGTCGGTGTTCAGGCCATTTTCGATCATCGCGACGACTTGCTCGCCGAACTCACGATATCCGAGCCTGCCGCCCGGTTTGAGCCACGTGAAAGTCCAGTTGATCATGCCGAAAACCATCATGGTCAGCGCGGTTTGATTTTCTCTCGTTACGCGCTTCGGATACGCGCGCGCCAGTTGCCGCGCGAACGCAGCGACGATATCCCGCTGGCGATCCAGAACGATCTCGCGCTGCACGTCTTCCAGATATTTGACGTCGTTCAATAGCGCGACGTGCCGGCTATGAGAGGTCTCGTATTCGGCAAGGAACGCCCGCACCAGTTCGGCGAAAGCCTCGCGCTCGCCCAGTCCGCGTCGCTGGCTCGCGGCTTCCACTTCCGCGATGATCAGCATCAGCCGCTTGGTGTAGCGGTCGAGCAGATCGAAAAGAATCGCTTCCTTGCTCTCGTAATAATGATAGAGGCGCGCTTTCGACGTGCCGCTCGCGGCGGCCAAGTCGGCCATCGACGTGCTGGGGTAACTCGTCTGCGCGAATTTCGCGGCGGCAAGCTCCAGAATCTGTTCGCGTTGCGTCTCGTGATCGGGCGCTTTGGTTCGGGCCATGGGTCGGAAGATGCGTTCTTGTCGGTTTTAGCGCCGCAATTCGGCCTGCACGATATCCGACGGCGTGCCGCGTATTTTAAGCCGGCCCGCCGTGACGAGTTCGCGGCATCGCCAGAAAGCGATCGAATCGCTGAGAAGGAAATCGAAGCGGCGCGCCATTGCGCCACCGGCGATCCGCCGCGCGGGCTGCCATTCGGGGCTGGCTAGGTCGAGCAGGGCTTCGTCGACGTCGAACCAGCTTCCCGAAACCAGCATGTTGTCGCGCAGCCGACGTGTCTCCGCGCTCGCATGCTTCGCCTCCTGCCATTCGAGCGCCAGCCGGCTAATGCGCAGCACCGAAATCGGCGCGGCGCTCGGCAACTTCTTTAGCAACTGTCCAGGTGAAAACATGCCGACAGCGGTTGCGCGATCGGCACGCCGGAGCGGATCTGAATGCGCGTCGGATGCTTCGATCGACAGGTCGTCGTAGTTGAGCTTCGCCTCGTTAAGACGTTGCGGCACGTTGCGCAGATGGTAGGCGACGCGCCGCAAGGTGAGCTGGTCGGCCGCGCTCTGTCCGTGCCACACGACAATCTGCGCGTCGCCGCGCACGAGGCGTGTCAAGAGCGCCTGCTGCGCTTCGAGTTCGTCCTCGAATTCATTCGTGCTGTTGAGCACTTGACGCCAAAACGCTGCGCGCGTGAGTGAAGTGTCGTCGACGTCTCTGAGCGGGCCGACCGCGAGATCGTCGCGCAGAGGGATGACACGGTCTGGACGGTCGGCTAGTCGAAGCGCTTCGGTGAGAGACAGGGCCGCGCTGTCGCCATTGGTGACGTGGATCGTGGTCATTGTTGTGGATTTGCCAGAAGGACTCGCGTTTTGCCGCTCGGACGAGCAGCAATCAGTCTACGCGAATCGATTTGCGACCGGCTGTGGGCTGGCGCGCTTCGGCAAACCATTTCAGAAGCGCGAACGGCGCGACCGCGAGGCCACGCCGTTCTAGCCGAGAGACGCCTTATCGCGTGCCGCTGGCGGCGAAATCCTCGGCATCGACGTCGTAGCCGGACGGTTCCCAGTGCACCGCGAACAGCGCGATCAAGCCGAGAAGCGGCGCAACCGCGATGATCCAGAACACCTTTGTGCCCAACGCCGCCGACAGCACCGGAAACAGGAATAGGGACACGGTGGAACTAGCGCGCATCAACGTCTGATTGAAGCCGACGCCCACGCCGCGCAATGACGTCGGATAACTCAGCGACGCAAACGTCATGCTGTGCGAGCCCGGTCCGACGCCCTGGCCGAGCAAGAACGCGGCGAGCAGCGCGATCGCGATCGCCACCTGCGCACCGGTTGCCGGCTTGCCGACGACAGCGAGCCCGACGAGCGCCACCAACTGAAACGCGTAGCCGATCACGGTCAGATTCCACGCGCCGTACTTTGGCACGGTGCGCACGGAGAACAGGCCGCCCGTGAACGCGAACAGCAGATTGAGCGCGAGCGAGGCGAGAATCGTGGTGAGCATCGACTGCGCGAGGAAGCTCGAAATGATCACCGGCAAGCCGAACGCGACCGCGTTGTAGGCGAAGGACGATGCAATCGCAATGACGGTCGCGAGCACGGTCCTGCGTAAATACACGCCACGCAGAAGCGCGCCGTAGTTGCTCCACGTCGCCTTGCGCGCCTTTGGAACGGTCGACGCAGCCGCTTCGACGCGAACCTCGACGCCATACGAACGTTTGAGAATCTCGGCGGCGCCCTTGAGATCGCCCTGATTCGCGGCCCATACGGGCGACTCGCTCATGTAACGGCTGCGAATTGCGATGATGAGAATGGCCGGCACAGCGCCGAAGCCGAGAATCAGCCGCCACAGCAAGCCTGCGTGATGCGCCGGCAGCACCGCGTACAAACCGAGCACCAGCAGATAGGACACGCTGATCGCGGCGTACCAGGTGGGACACCACATGGCGACGCGCGCGGCCTTGTTGCCACGGCCTTGCAGACGCGAAAATTCGGCGAGAAAGGCCATTGCCACCGGAAGATCGATGCCAACGCCCAGCCCCATCACGAAGCGCGCGCCGCCGAGCACCCACGCGTTGGGCGCGAACGCGCAGGCAATGGCCGCGATCACGAAGAAGAACATGTCCGCCATGAAGACGCGGTATCGGCCGATCTTGTCGGTGAGATAGCCGCCGAGAAATGCGCCGATGATCGCGCCGAACGTGATCGCCGATGCGACGAAACCGGTTCCCGTCGGGCTTAGCGAGAACTCACGGGCGATGTCCTTGATGCCGAACGCGAGCGCGCCGAGATCGTAGGCATCGAGGAAAATGCCGCCGAGCGCGATGGCGACGACCACGCGCGCGTCGCTGCCGATGGCGGCGCCACGATTGACGAGGCTGGAGACATCGGCGGCGCTGCGGATGACGGGGCGCGCATCGGCGGCGGCCGGAGCGGAAGCGCGTTCGGACGCGAGTGAGACGGACATAAGCAGGCGGAAAGTGAAAAAGTGTTGATGCAGCGAATCGCGCGATGCTACTGGCAGGGCTTGCCGCGACCAAATTCTTTTTTGTTATTTAATGACTTACGCGCGCCGGCGGGCTTTTCAGGCTGCAAGTTTCATCGGCGCGGATGCGACAATCGCGGCTCTTTCTCTTTTTCCATTCAGCATGGCGTCAGCAGAAAACATCGAAACGGTGAACGTCGCGGTCGTCGGTGGCGGACCGGCCGGGCTCATGGCCGCCGAGGCGCTCGCGGCGGGCAGCGCGCGCGTGGATGTCTTCGACGCGATGCCATCGGTCGGCCGCAAATTCCTGATGGCGGGCAAGGGCGGCATGAATCTGACGCACTCCGAAGCCGCCGACGCGTTTCTAGGCCGCTACGGCGCGCGCAGTGCCGAAATCGCGCCGCTCCTCGCGCGCTTCGATGCCGACGCGCTTCGCCAATGGGTGCACGGCCTTGGCGTGGAAACGTTCGTCGGCAGTTCCGGCCGCGTCTTTCCGCGCGACATGAAGGCCGCGCCGATGCTGCGGGCCTGGCTGCATCGGCTGCGCGCGTCCGGCGTGACGCAGCATATGCGGCATCGATGGCTCGGTTTCACCGACGACGGCGCCTCGATCTCGCGCTTCGCGACGCCCGACGGGGAAAAGTGCATTCGTCACGACGCGCTGATTCTCGCAGCGGGAGGCGCGAGCTGGCCGCAACTCGGCTCGGATGGCGGCGCAATCGCGCATCTCGCCGCGCGCGGTGTGCCAGTGCGGCCTTTCGTGCCGTCCAATTGCGGTTTCGATACCGACTGGTCGCCGCATTTCCAAAGCCGCTTCGCGGGCGAACCGCTCAAGGCGGTGGCGATCGGTGTGACGCGCGCGGACGGCCGGCTCGACTGGCGCACAGGCGAAGCGCTGATTACGGACCACGGTATCGAAGGAAGTCTGATTTACGCGCTGTCGGCGTCAATCCGCAATCGGCTCGCCGAAAACGACGGCGGAGCATCGACCATTCTGCTCGATCTCGTTCCGCAGCTTTCCGCCGAGCGGGTGCGTGCGGAGGTGCTGCATCCACGTGGCGCGCGCTCGCTGTCGAGTCATTTGCAAAGCCGCCTGCATCTGACCGGCGTGAAAGCGGGATTGCTGCGGGAATGTCTGACAAAGGCGGAATTCGGCGATCCCGAAACGCTCGCCGCACGCATCAAGGCGCTGCCGTTGCGCGTTTTACGCCCGCGTCCGATCGCCGAGGCGATCAGCAGCGCGGGCGGCGTGGCGTTCGAAGCGCTCGACGAGCGCTCGATGCTTACCGCGCTGCCCGGCGTCTTCTGCGCGGGCGAAATGCTCGACTGGGAAGCGCCGACAGGCGGTTATTTATTGACGGCGTGTTTTGCGAGCGGGCTCGTGGCTGGGGAAGGCGCGCTCGCGTGGCTGGCGTCGCGCGGCTGAAGCGCGCTCAGGCCGCCACCAAGCGCCACAACGAAGTCACTTCCTTCGAGCGCGCCGCATACAGCGGATCGGTTTTATCGAATGCACGCGGATGCTGCGGCCGAATATCGATGCGGCCATCCACTTTCAATTTCGCCGCGTCGATCCACTCCTGCAACTGCGCGCGCGTGCGCAGCCCGAGATGCTCGGCGAAATCGGACAGAATCAGCCAGCCTTCGCCGCCGGGCGTGAGATGCGCGGCGAGGCCATCGAGAAAACCGCGCAGCATGCGGCTTTCGGGATCGTAGATCGCGTGCTCGATCGCCGAACTCGGCCGCGCGGGCAGCCACGGCGGATTGCACACGACGAGCGGCGCGCGTCCTTCAGGAAAGAGATTCGCTTCGACCACATTCACTTGGCGATTCAGCCCGAGCTGCCCGATGTTCTCGCGTGCACAAGCCAACGCACGCGGATCGAGGTCCGTCGCGACGATTCGTTCGACGCCGCGCCGTGCAAGCACCGCCGCCAAAACGCCCGTACCGGTGCCGATATCGAAGGCCAGCGAAGTCGACGGAAGCGGCTGATTGGCAACGAGGTTGATATATTCGCCGCGCACAGGCGAGAAAACGCCGTAATAGGGATGAATTTTCCCGCCCACCGCCGCGACATCCACGCCTTTCTTGCGCCACTCGTGCGCGCCGACCAGCCCGAGCACTTCCCGCAACGAAACCACCGACGCGTCACGAGCCGCGCCGTACGCTTCTTCGCACGCTTCCTGTACATTCGGCGCGCGGCGCAGCGGAATCGCATACTGCTTGTCTAGCGGCAGAAGCAGCATCGCCAGCGTTCGCGCACGTTGCGACTGCGCCAGACGATGCAGATTGAAGGTATCGACCGGCGAAGCAGCCGCCGCTTTTTCCCTCTCCGCCGCCGCCTTTTTCGGCTTGCGCGGCTTGTTGTCGATACGGCGCGCCATCGCCTGAAGCAACTGCCGCGCGTTCTGATAATCTCCGCGCCAAAGAATGCCGGTTCCTTCGCAAGCAAGGCGATACGCGTTGTCGGCCGTCATCTGGTCGTCGCCAATGACAATGCGCTTTGGCGCCGGGTTGCTACTTTCCGAACGCCAGCGGGCGGAGCGTTCTTCGCCGTCCTCTTCCCAGTGCAGGATTGGCGGAGTGTCGGCGTGAGGCGTGCTTTTAGATTGCATTGTTGTCTTTTGATGTGCGGGCCAGCGGCTGCCGGCCGCAAAGTGAACTGGCAGCATTTTGATGCCATTTCACTCGCGCCGGTCGCACCTTTCGAGTTTTGAAGGCGAATTGGGCGCGGTCGATCAGGCACAATCCACGTTTTGTCACAATCGAGCGCTCGTCGGAACGCCATCGCCGAATGAAATTCAGAATCATTGCCTCGCTGTGCGCGGCCGCGCTTGCCGCGCAATTCGCCTTCGCGCCGCAGACGTTCGCCGCCGAATCCGCCGACGCCGCGGCCAACGAACATTGGGTCAGCGCCTGGGGCACTGTTTTGCAGTCCATTCCCCAATTAGCCAATCTGCCGCCGCTGTACCGGGCACCTGAAGTGGGCGGGCGGACGGTTCGGCAGTTGATCTATCCGCAACTCGACGGGAAACGACTTCGGCTGCGCGTCAGCAATCTGTATGGAACGGAGCCGCTTGTCATCGAATCGATGAGCGTCTCGAATGCCGTCAGCGGCAGCAGTCCGGCCATCCGCGCGGGTAGCGCGAAGCCAGTGGCGTTCGGTGGACACAACGCGGTAACCGTTCCGCCAGGCGGCCAGGCGACCAGCGATCCCATAGCGTTCGATGTCACCGCGTTCCAGCCACTCGCTGTGAGCACATTCATGGGTAAGGACCAGAAACTCGTGGCGTGGCATCGGGTCTCGAGCCAGGTGAATTACGTTTCGTCGCCCGGCAATCACGCAAACGACGCTTCCGCCGATGCGTTTCGCACGCGCTTTACCCAATACGCGTGGCTGACGAATGTGTCGGTCGAGCATCTGTCCGCGCAGACGGTGGTGGCAATCGGCGATTCAATCACGGACGGCATGCGCTCGACGCTGAATGCCAACCGAAGCTGGCCGGATGTGCTCGCCAGACAGGTCGCGCAGAAAAGTGGCGGTCAGGCGGCGATAGTGAACGCGGGCATCAGCGGCAATCGGCTCCTCAGCAATTCGCCGTGCTATGGAGAGGCGCTCGTCAGCCGTTTCGAGCGCGACGCGCTGCGCCAGCCGGGCGTGCGGGCGATCATCGTGTTGATCGGCATCAACGACATCAACTTTGCGGCGATGCCCGCGCACGCTGGACTTGACTGCGACGCGCCGCACACGGAAGTCAACGCCGACGCGCTGGTGCGCGGATACCAGCGGCTGATCGCGCAGGCGCATCAGCGCGGCATCAAGATCTACGGCGCGACGCTCACGCCCGCAGCGCTGCCGCCGGAACGCGAGGCCATCCGGACGGCGGTGAACGCGTCGATCCGTTCGAGCCATGCGTTCGATGGCGTGATCGATTTCGATCAAGCGCTTCGCGATCCGGCGCGCCCGAACGTCCTGCAACGGCGTTTCGATAGCGGCGACCACATCCATCCAAGCGATGCCGGCTACGCAGCGATGGCCGCAGCCGTTCCCTTCGACATGGTGTTTGGGCAGGCAAAAGCGGCGCATTGAGGTGCTTCAAAAAAAGTTGGCTCGCTGTCTTGCCATTGGCGTTCGCATCGCCTAATATTTCGCTCCTCGTCGCAAGACGGGAGCCGCCAGCGAAACAGGCGGCCTCGAAGTCGGCAGATTTTGATGCGAAAGCGGAAATAAGCTGTTGACAACGAGAAAAAGATTCCTCATAATCTCGTTTCTCTGCTGCAGATGCAGCGACGCAAGACGAAGCGGTGCTGAGCAAAATGCTTGGCGCGCTTGGCAGGCAGTCTTGGCGAATGTGCTCTTTAAAAACTAACAGCCGATAAGTGTGGGCACTTGATGGCGCGAGCGGTTCTGACCTTTCGGGGTTGGGATGTTTAGCGAAAGTTATCAAGTCTCACACAGTATTAGAGGAAGGTTTATCTGTCGAAAGACGGATTAATCATCGTCAGTACGTTGAGTGAGCGACCGGTTGGTAAAACAACCGAAAACAGTAACAGGAATTGAACTGAAGAGTTTGATCCTGGCTCAGATTGAACGCTGGCGGCATGCCTTACACATGCAAGTCGAACGGCAGCACGGGGGCAACCCTGGTGGCGAGTGGCGAACGGGTGAGTAATACATCGGAACGTGTCCTGTAGTGGGGGATAGCCCGGCGAAAGCCGGATTAATACCGCATACGATCTACGGAAGAAAGCGGGGATCCTTCGGGACCTCGCGCTATAGGAACGGCCGATGGCAGATTAGCTAGTTGGTGGGGTAAAGGCCTACCAAGGCGACGATCTGTAGCTGGTCTGAGAGGACGACCAGCCACACTGGGACTGAGACACGGCCCAGACTCCTACGGGAGGCAGCAGTGGGGAATTTTTGGACAATGGGGCAACCCTGATCCAGCAATGCCGCGTGTGTGAAGAAGGCCTTAGGGTTGTAAAGCACTTTTTGTCCGGAAAGAAAACCTACCTGTTAATACCGGGTGTGGATGACGGTACCGGAAGAATAAGCACCGGCTAACTACGTGCCAGCAGCCGCGGTAATACGTAGGGTGCGAGCGTTAATCGGAATTACTGGGCGTAAAGCGTGCGCAGGCGGTCTGTTAAGACCGATGTGAAATCCCCGGGCTTAACCTGGGAACTGCATTGGTGACTGGCAGGCTAGAGTATGGCAGAGGGGGTAGAATTCCACGTGTAGCAGTGAAATGCGTAGAGATGTGGAGGAATACCGATGGCGAAGGCAGCCCCTGGGCCAATACTGACGCTCATGCACGAAAGCGTGGGGAGCAAACAGGATTAGATACCCTGGTAGTCCACGCCCTAAACGATGTCAACTAGTTGTTGGGGATTCATTTCCTTAGTAACGTAGCTAACGCGTGAAGTTGACCGCCTGGGGAGTACGGTCGCAAGATTAAAACTCAAAGGAATTGACGGGGACCCGCACAAGCGGTGGATGATGTGGATTAATTCGATGCAACGCGAAAAACCTTACCTACCCTTGACATGGACGAAACCCGGGTGAGAGCCTGGGGTGCTCGAAGAGAATCGTCGCACAGGTGCTGCATGGCTGTCGTCAGCTCGTGTCGTGAGATGTTGGGTTAAGTCCCGCAACGAGCGCAACCCTTGTCCTTAGTTGCTACGCAAGAGCACTCTAGGGAGACTGCCGGTGACAAACCGGAGGAAGGTGGGGATGACGTCAAGTCCTCATGGCCCTTATGGGTAGGGCTTCACACGTCATACAATGGTCGGAACAGAGGGTTGCCAAGCCGCGAGGTGGAGCCAATCCCAGAAAACCGATCGTAGTCGGATCGCAGTCTGCAACTCGACTGCGTGAAGCTGGAATCGCTAGTAATCGCGGATCAGCATGCCGCGGTGAATACGTTCCCGGGTCTTGTACACACCGCCCGTCACACCATGGGAGTGGGTTTTACCAGAAGTGGCTAGTCTAACCGCAAGGAGGACGGTCACCACGGTAGGATTCATGACTGGGGTGAAGTCGTAACAAGGTAGCCGTATCGGAAGGTGCGGCTGGATCACCTCCTTTCTCGAGCTTAAACGCTCGCCCACTCAAGTGTTCACGCTTATCGGCTGTCAGAAAGACAGGCTAAGGGTCTGTAGCTCAGTCGGTTAGAGCACCGTCTTGATAAGGCGGGGGTCGTTGGTTCGAATCCAACCAGACCCACCACCCGAGCAAGCGGTGCTTAAAACGACCAAGCGAGCAGACTGAGTCAGGCACACACGGGGGATTAGCTCAGCTGGGAGAGCACCTGCTTTGCAAGCAGGGGGTCGTCGGTTCGATCCCGTCATCCTCCACCAATCCTCAATGCACAGCGCTGAACGCGGGGTTCAACGTTGCGCATTGGCGATTGAGCCAGTCAGCGCGGGTAGGTGATCGAATTGATCACGCTATCGGCTGTCGTTCTTTAACAATCTGGAAGAAGTAGTAAAGAGATTATTCGAAAGCACTTAGAGATGGGTGTGAGTAGGGTAATCAGGGTTGTGATTGTATCAAGTATGAAAAGGTGATCGAAAGATTGCTGGAATACGGCACAACGCGAATACTCAACCTATGACGGTGGGCTTGAAGGCAGCAATGCTGGCAGACACACTCGTTATAGGGTCAAGCGAACAAGTGCATGTGGTGGATGCCTTGGCGATCACAGGCGATGAAGGACGCGGTAGCCTGCGAAAAGCGGTGGGGAGCTGGCAAACGAGCTTTGATCCACCGATATCCGAATGGGGAAACCCGGCCCGAATGGGTCATCCTAAGCTGAATCCATAGGCTTAGTGAAGCGAACGCGGTGAACTGAAACATCTAAGTAACCGCAGGAAAAGAAATCAACCGAGATTCCCAGAGTAGTGGCGAGCGAAATGGGATCAGCCTGTACTCTTTATCTGTGTTGTTAGCTGAACGCTCTGGAAAGTGCGGCCATAGCAGGTGATAGCCCTGTAAGCGAAAACAGCGTGGAAGAACTAGGGGTACGACAAGTAGGGCGGGACACGTGAAATCCTGTCTGAAGATGGGGGACCATCCTCCAAGGCTAAATACTCGTGATCGACCGATAGTGAACCAGTACCGTGAGGGAAAGGCGAAAAGAACCCCGGGAGGGAGTGAAATAGATCCTGAAACCGCATGCATACAAACAGTCGGAGCCTCGCAAGGGGTGACGGCGTACCTTTGTATAATGGGTCAGCGACTTACGTTCAGTAGCGAGCTTAACTGATTAAGGCAGGCGTAGCGAAAGCGAGTCCGAATAGGGCGATCAGTTGCTGGGCGTAGACCCGAAACCAAGTGATCTATCCATGGCCAGGTTGAAGGTGCGGTAACACGTACTGGAGGACCGAACCCACTAACGTTGAAAAAGTTAGGGGATGAGCTGTGGATAGGGGTGAAAGGCTAAACAAACTTGGAAATAGCTGGTTCTCTCCGAAAACTATTTAGGTAGTGCCTCGTGTATCACCTTCGGGGTAGAGCACTGTCATGGTTGTGGGGTCCATTGCGGATTACTACGCCATAGCAAACTCCGAATACCGAAGAGTGCAATCACGGGAGACAGACATCGGGTGCTAACGTCCGGTGTCAAGAGGAACAACCCAGACCGCCAGCTAAGGTCCCAAAGATTGGCTAAGTGGGAAACAGAAGTGGGAAGGCAAAAACAGTCAGGAGGTTGGCTTAGAAGCAGCCACCCTTTAAAGAAAGCGTAATAGCTCACTGATCGAGTCGTCCTGCGCGGAAGATGTAACGGGGCTCAAGCCAGTCACCGAAGCTGCGGATGCATATTTATATGCATGGTAGGAGAGCGTTCCGTAAGCCTGCGAAGGTGCGTTGAAAAAGCGTGCTGGAGGTATCGGAAGTGCGAATGCTGACATGAGTAGCGATAAAGGGGTGAAAAGCCCCTCGCCGTAAGCCAAGGTTTCCTACGCAACGTTCATCGGCGTAGGGTGAGTCGGCCCCTAAGGCGAGGCAGAAATGCGTAGCTGATGGGAAGCAGGTCAATATTCCTGCACCATTGTTAGATGCGATGGGGGGACGGATCGCGGAAGGTTGTCCGGGTGTTGGACGTCCCGGTCGCTGCATTGGAGAAGGTGCTCAGGCAAATCCGGGCACATAATTCAAGGGTGTGGCGCGAGCTTCCTCGGAAGCGAAGCAATTGGAAGTGGTTCCAAGAAAAGCCTCTAAGCTTCAGTCTAATAGTGACCGTACCGCAAACCGACACAGGTGGGCGAGATGAGTATTCTAAGGCGCTTGAGAGAACTCGGGAGAAGGAACTCGGCAAATTGGTACCGTAACTTCGGGATAAGGTACGCCTCTGTAGCTTAACCAGCCTGCGCTGGAAGGGTGAAGAGGTTGCAATAAACTGGTGGCTGCGACTGTTTAATAAAACACAGCACTCTGCAAACACGAAAGTGGACGTATAGGGTGTGACGCCTGCCCGGTGCCGGAAGATTAAATGATGGGGTGCAAGCTCTTGATTGAAGTCCCGGTAAACGGCGGCCGTAACTATAACGGTCCTAAGGTAGCGAAATTCCTTGTCGGGTAAGTTCCGACCTGCACGAATGGCGTAACGATGGCCACACTGTCTCCTCCCGAGACTCAGCGAAGTTGAAGTGTTTGTGATGATGCAATCTCCCCGCGGCTAGACGGAAAGACCCCATGAACCTTACTGTAGCTTTGCATTGGACTTTGAACCGATCTGTGTAGGATAGGTGGGAGGCTATGAAACCGGAACGCTAGTTTCGGTGGAGCCGTCCTTGAAATACCACCCTGGTTTGTTTGAGGTTCTAACCTTGGTCCATGATCTGGATCGGGGACAGTGCATGGTAGGCAGTTTGACTGGGGCGGTCTCCTCCCAAAGTGTAACGGAGGAGTACGAAGGTACGCTAGGTACGGTCGGAAATCGTGCTGATAGTGCAATGGCATAAGCGTGCTTAACTGCGAGACCGACAAGTCGAGCAGGTGCGAAAGCAGGTCATAGTGATCCGGTGGTTCTGTATGGAAGGGCCATCGCTCAACGGATAAAAGGTACTCTGGGGATAACAGGCTGATACCGCCCAAGAGTTCATATCGACGGCGGTGTTTGGCACCTCGATGTCGGCTCATCTCATCCTGGGGCTGTAGCCGGTCCCAAGGGTATGGCTGTTCGCCATTTAAAGAGGTACGTGAGCTGGGTTTAAAACGTCGTGAGACAGTTTGGTCCCTATCTGCCGTGGGCGTTGGATATTTGAAGGGGCTGCTCCTAGTACGGAGGACCGGGTGGACGAACCTCTGGTGTACCGGTTGTCACGCCAGTGGCATCGCCGGGTAGCTATGTTCGGAAGAGATAACCGCTGAAAGCATCTAAGCGGGAAACTCGCCTTAAGATGAGATATCCCCGGGGCTTCGAGCCCCTTGAAGGGTCGTTCTAGACCAGGACGTTGATAGGTCAGGTGTGTAAGTGCAGTAATGCATTGAGCTAACTGATACTAATTGCCCGTAAGGCTTGATCCTATAACCAGTGTGTTTGAACCACTGGCGAGTTATGCGTGTGCGACAATCGCCACCCAACATTTACTGCTTCTTCCCGGATTGGTTGTGTGCCCAACCGGCGCACGACAACAAGTCATGCCTGATGACCACAGCGAGTTGGTACCACCCCTTCCCATCCCGAACAGGACCGTGAAACGACTCCACGCCGATGATAGTGCGGATCTCCCGTGTGAAAGTAGGTAATCGTCAGGCTCCTTATGCAGCAACAAAAACCCCACCCCCAAACAGGTGGGGTTTTTGCGTTTCGCTTTCAACTATAAGTGAGAGCCTCAGTTAATGCGGGTCGCGCGGAAAGCTTGACAACACCGTGTTTCTTCCCCATAATCGATAGTTCTCTGCGGAGGGGTGCCCGAGTGGCTAAAGGGGGCAGACTGTAAATCTGTTGGCTTACGCCTACGTTGGTTCGAATCCAACCTCCTCCACCAGAATTTAAGCGGTAGGGAATCCAGCCCAAGCGGGTGTAGCTCAATGGTAGAGCAGAAGCCTTCCAAGCTTATGACGAGGGTTCGATTCCCTTCACCCGCTCCAGTGTCGGTTTGTAGTGCCCATGTGGCTCAGTGGTAGAGCACTCCCTTGGTAAGGGAGAGGTCGGCAGTTCGATCCTGCCCATGGGCACCAGAAGTATTAGTCTAGTAAGTTGCGCGTGGCGCAAGGTGCGAAAATCCTGTTAGGAGTCGAAAATGGCCAAAGGTAAATTCGAGCGGACCAAGCCGCACGTGAACGTGGGCACGATCGGTCACGTTGACCACGGCAAGACCACGCTGACGGCAGCGATCACGACGGTGCTGACCAAGAAGTTCGGCGGCGAAGCGAAGGCATACGACCAGATCGATGCAGCGCCGGAAGAAAAGGCACGTGGTATCACCATCAACACCGCGCACGTCGAGTACGAAACGGCTAACCGCCACTACGCACACGTCGATTGCCCGGGCCACGCTGACTATGTGAAGAACATGATCACGGGCGCAGCGCAGATGGACGGCGCAATCCTGGTGTGCTCGGCCGCTGACGGCCCGATGCCGCAAACGCGTGAGCACATCCTGCTGGCGCGTCAGGTCGGCGTGCCTTACATCATCGTGTTCCTGAACAAGTGCGACATGGTGGACGACGCCGAGCTGCTCGAACTCGTCGAAATGGAAGTGCGCGAGCTTCTGTCGAAGTACGACTTCCCGGGCGACGACACGCCGATCATCAAGGGTTCGGCCAAGCTGGCGCTGGAAGGCGACACGGGCGAGCTGGGCGAAGTGGCGATCATGAATCTGGCCGACGCGCTGGACACGTACATCCCGACGCCGGAGCGCGCAGTGGACGGCGCCTTCCTGATGCCGGTGGAAGATGTGTTCTCGATCTCGGGTCGCGGCACGGTGGTGACGGGTCGCGTGGAGCGCGGCGTGGTGAAGGTTGGCGAGGAAATCGAAATCGTCGGTATCAAGCCGACGGTGAAGACGACTTGCACGGGCGTGGAAATGTTCCGCAAGCTGCTGGACCAAGGTCAAGCGGGCGACAACGTCGGTATCCTGTTGCGCGGCACGAAGCGTGAAGACGTGGAGCGTGGCCAGGTTCTGGCCAAGCCGGGTTCGATCACGCCGCACACGCACTTCACGGCTGAAGTGTACGTGTTGAGCAAGGACGAAGGCGGCCGCCACACGCCGTTCTTCAACAACTACCGTCCGCAGTTCTACTTCCGTACGACGGACGTGACGGGCTCGATCGAGCTGCCGAAGGACAAGGAAATGGTGATGCCGGGCGACAACGTGTCGATCACGGTGAAGCTGATTGCACCGATCGCCATGGAAGAAGGTCTGCGCTTCGCTATCCGCGAAGGCGGTCGTACCGTCGGCGCAGGTGTGGTTGCCAAGATTATCGAGTAAGAGCCAGAAATCTCTCGGTAGTCTGTAGTTTTCGGGGTCGGCGAAACCGTCGACCCCAAATGGTTTAGGGGTATAGCTCAACTGGCAGAGCGTCGGTCTCCAAAACCGAAGGTTGGGGGTTCGATTCCCTCTGCCCCTGCCAAATTATTGCGCCAAGTGGCGCTGCTTAAGGTGTTATGGCGAATCCTTCCGTCGAAACTGTAAATACTTCCGGCGACAAGTTGATGTTGGTGGCGGGCGTATTGTTGGTCTTGGCCGGGTTCGTGGGTTTCTTCTGGCTGTCAGGCCAAGAGTGGTACGTCCGCGGCGCAGCGCTGGCTGTTGGTGTCATCGCGGGTGTCGCAGTCGGCCTCCTCTCGACGCCGGGCAAGGGCTTCATCGCCTTCGCGAAAGACTCCTATAAGGAAGTCCGCAAGGTTGTCTGGCCCACCCGCAAGGAAGCAACGCAAACGACCCTCGTGGTTTTCGCGTTTGTTTTAATCATGGCCATCTTCCTTTGGCTTAGCGATAAGTCGATCGAATGGGTGATTTTCTCGGCGATTCTGGGTTGGAAATGATATGAGCGATACTCCGGCATCCCCGAGCGGAAAACGTTGGTATGTGGTGCACGCCTACTCCGGAATGGAGAAGAGCGTGCAACGTGCGCTTCAGGAGCGTATCGACCGAGCAGGCATGCAAGATCAGTTCGGTCAAATTCTCGTCCCGACCGAAGAGGTGGTTGAGGTCAAGGGCGGTCACAAGTCGGTTACTGAGCGTCGTTTCTTCCCCGGTTACGTCCTGGTGGAAATGGAGATGACGGACGAAACCTGGCACCTGGTGAAGAACACTGCGAAGGTCACCGGCTTTGTTGGTGGAGCGCGCAATCGTCCGAGTCCCATCTCGCCGCGTGAAGTCGAAAAGATCATGTCGCAGATGCAGGAAGGCGTCGAAAAGCCTAGGCCCAAGACGTTGTTCGAAGTTGGCGAGATGGTTCGAGTGAAGGAAGGTCCTTTCACCGACTTCAACGGCAACGTCGAAGAAGTGAACTACGAAAAGTCCCGAGTCCGTGTGTCTGTCACGATTTTTGGGCGCTCGACGCCGGTCGAACTCGAGTTCGGTCAGGTCGAAAAGGTTTAAAAAGTTTTATCGCGTGAGGCCTTTGGGTTCTCGCGCGATTTTGCGCTTACAGTCCGCGTAATGGCTGTTGAGGAGCGTCAGTAGGCATCGTTGTTGAACGCGCGCTATCACTCATCGAACGTTTCCGCGTTCAGCAGAGGTTTTCAAAATGGCAAAGAAAATCATCGGCTTTATCAAACTGCAGATTCCTGCAGGTAAAGCCAACCCGTCGCCGCCGGTCGGTCCGGCACTGGGCCAGCGTGGCCTGAACATCATGGAGTTCTGCAAGGCGTTTAACGCGCAGACTCAGGGCATGGAGCCGGGTCTGCCGGTGCCGGTCGTGATTACGGCATTCGCGGACAAGAGCTTCACGTTCATCATGAAGACGCCGCCCGCTACCGTTCTGATCAAGAAGGCAGCCAAAGTCGATAAGGGTTCGGCAAAGCCGCACACCGATAAGGTTGGCAACATCACCCGCGCTCAAGCGGAAGAAATCGCGAAGACCAAGATGCCGGATCTTACGGCAGCTGATCTTGACGCCGCCGTGCGCACGATCGCCGGCAGCGCCCGTTCGATGGGCATCACTGTGGAGGGCGTGTAAATGGCTAAGCTTTCTAAGCGCCTTCAGGCATTCGCAAGCAAGGTTGATCGCCAGAAGCTGTACCCGATCGACGACGCATTGGCTCTCGTGAAGGAATGCGCGAGCGCCAAGTTCGACGAGTCGATCGACGTCGCAGTCCAACTCGGCATCGACGCGAAGAAGTCGGACCAAGTGGTTCGCGGTTCGGTCGTTCTGCCGGCAGGCACGGGCAAGTCGGTTCGTGTTGCTGTGTTCGCGCAAGGCGAAAAGGCCGAGCAAGCACGTGCAGCGGGCGCAGACATCGTGGGTATGGAAGACCTGGCCGAGCAAGTTAAGGCTGGTAATCTGAATTTCGACGTCGTGATCGCTTCGCCGGACACGATGCGCGTCGTCGGTACGTTGGGCCAGATCCTCGGCCCCCGCGGCCTGATGCCGAACCCGAAGGTCGGTACGGTCACGCCGGACGTCGCGCAAGCTGTGCGTAACGCGAAGGCTGGTCAAGTTCAGTTCCGCGTCGACAAGGCCGGTATTATTCATGGCACGATCGGTCGTGCATCGTTCGAACCTGCTTCGCTGCGTCAAAACCTGGCAGCACTGGTCGACGCGCTGCAAAAGGCCAAGCCGGCCACGAGTAAGGGCGTGTACCTGCGCAAGATCGCTCTGTCGAGCACGATGGGTGTCGGCGTACGCGTGGATCAAGCCACGCTCGCGCAGCAGTAAAGAATTTGGGCGCGGTCTTGAGACCGCGCTGTAAAGGGCTTTGGGCGGTTGCGAGGTTGCAGTCTAAATCGAGCAACCGGTTGTCAAAGACCGTTGGTGGTGGCGTCGCGGTTGGACACTGCCTTAATTCAAGCCAACGCAGATGGCGAACCCGAAACGGTTTTGCAGTGGTTGAAGTCGGTTGTCGTGCGCTGTGATGCGAACACCAATCGATCGAGATACTCCTAACAGTCGGACGCCGTTGTCGAACGTGGTGCATGAGGGTTGGTAACCCGAGTGCATCGAATCTGGAGGTTTAACCGTGCCACTGAACAAAGAAAGTAAGCAGGCAGTCGTCGCTGAAGTCGCCGCGCAAGTCGCGAAGGCTCAGACGATGGTGCTCGCTGAGTATCGTGGGATCACGGTTGGCGATCTGACCAAGCTGCGCGCGAAAGCGCGTGAGCAACAGGTGTATCTGCGCGTGTTGAAGAACACGTTGGCGCGTCGCGCCGTCAAAGGTACCCCGTTCGCTTCGCTGGCTGAGCAGATGACCGGTCCTCTGATCTACGGCATCTCGGAAGATGCCATTGCCGCTGCCAAGGTCGTCAATGACTTCGGCAAGAGCAATGACAAGTTGATCATCAAGGCTGGTTCCTACGAAGGCAAGGTGATGGACAAGGCAGGCGTGCAAGCGCTGGCCAACATCCCGAGCCGCGAAGAACTGCTCTCCAAGTTGTTGTTCGTCATGCAAGCACCTGTTTCCGGCTTTGCGCGCGCTTTGGCCGCGCTGGCAGAAAAGAAACAAGGCGAAGCTGCATAACGCACACGCTTGGGCGCCAGTCGCTCAGTTAGGTATTAGCTAGATCGCTAGCTCGATCCGAATTCAATCTAGGAGTATTTCAAATGGCAATCGCAAAAGAAGACATCCTCGAAGCCGTTGGCTCGATGTCGGTTCTCGAACTGAACGAGCTGGTCAAGGCGTTCGAAGAGAAGTTTGGCGTGTCGGCAGCTGCTGTTGCAGTCGCTGGCCCCGCAGGCGGCGGCGCTGCTGCTGCTGTTGAAGAGCAAACCGAGTTCACCGTAAACCTGCTCGAAGTTGGCGCGAACAAGGTTTCCGTGATTAAGGCCGTTCGTGAACTGACGGGTCTTGGCCTGAAGGAAGCGAAGGACCTGGTCGACGGTGCACCGAAGCCCATCAAGGAAGCGGTGCCGAAGGCTGCTGCTGACGAAGCAAAGAAGAAGTTGGAAGACGCAGGCGCGAAAGCTGAAATCAAGTAAGTTTCATTGCGCTGTGTTGAGGCTGGCGGTTTTCCACCGCCGGCCTTTTTGTGCTTTGTGAGGGCAGAGTTTTTATGCGTGTAATCAGGCATAAATGTCCTCGCAGAGGCCAAAGAGAACAGTCGGGTCAGCATGAATTTCCGGCAGTTCTCTTTGTCTTCTGAAGCGACTGCAGAAGGCAAGTTTGGTCGGGTAGCGGGAAACACAGGCATCCGCTGCCGTCAGCCAGCGGTTGGTAGCGGCCAACCACCAAGCTTCTAGATTCGCGCGTCCTCCCCGGACATTCGCGCGAATCTCAGTCGGTGAACACCGGGCCGTGACGTCGAGGTATCCCGCCTCGCCAACGCCCGCCGTGATTCGGAGATCGTATGCAATATTCCTTCACCGAGAAGAAGCGTATTCGCAAGAGTTTCGCGAAACGCCCCATCGTTCACCAAGTTCCCTTTTTGCTGGCGACCCAGCTTGAATCATTCCAGACGTTTCTGCAAGCGGATACGTCCTCCACGCAGCGCAAGGCGGAAGGCCTGCAAGCTGCATTTACCTCTGTTTTTCCGATCGTTTCGCACAACGGGTTTGCGCGTCTCGAGTTCGTCAGCTACATGCTGTCGCCGCCCGCGTTCAACATTAAGGAATGTCAGCAGCGCGGCCTGACGTACTGCTCCGCCTTGCGCGCGAAGGTGCGTCTGGTTTTGCTCGACAAGGAATCGCCGAGCAAGCCGGTGGTCAAGGAAGTGAAGGAACAGGAAGTGTACATGGGCGAAATTCCGCTCATGACGCCGACGGGTTCGTTCGTCATCAACGGTACCGAGCGCGTGATCGTGTCGCAGCTTCACCGTTCGCCTGGCGTGTTCTTCGAGCACGACAAGGGCAAGACGCATAGCTCCGGCAAGCTGTTGTTCTCGGCTCGTATCATCCCTTACCGCGGTTCGTGGCTCGACTTCGAGTTCGACCCGAAGGACGTGCTGTACTTCCGCGTCGACCGTCGCCGCAAGATGCCGGTCACGATTCTGCTCAAGGCTATCGGCATGACGCCGGAGCAAATCCTCGCGAACTTCTTCGTGTTCGACAACTTCGCGCTGATGGGCGAAGGCGCGCAAATGGAATTCGTGCCGGAGCGTCTGCGCGGTGAAGTCGCGCGCTTCGACATCCAGGACCGCGATGGCAATGTCATTGTCACGAAGGACAAGCGAATCAACGCGAAGCACATTCGCGACCTCGAAAACGCCAAGACGAAGTTCATCTCGGTGCCCGAGGACTATTTGCTCGGTCGCGTGCTGGCGAAGAACGTGATCGATCCGGAAACGGGCGAAGTGATCGCGAACGCCAACGAGGAAATCACGGAGACGGTGCTCGAAAAGCTGCGCGAGGCGAAGGTCAAGGAAATCCAGACGCTCTACACGAACGATCTGGACCAAGGCCCGTATATCTCGTCGACGCTGCGTATCGATGAAACCGCCGACAAGATGGCCGCGCGTATCGCGATCTACCGCATGATGCGTCCGGGCGAACCGCCGACCGAGGAAGCAGTCGAGGCGTTGTTCAACCGTCTGTTCTACAGCGAAGACGCGTATGACCTTTCGAAGGTCGGCCGCATGAAGTTCAATCGCCGCGTTGGCCGTGATGAAATCATCGGCCCGATGACGTTGCAAGACGACGACATCCTCGCGACCATCAAGATTCTCGTCGAGCTGCGTAACGGCAAGGGCGAAGTGGACGACATCGACCACTTGGGCAATCGTCGCGTGCGTTGCGTCGGCGAATTGGCGGAGAACCAGTTCCGCGCGGGTCTCGTGCGTGTCGAGCGCGCAGTGAAGGAACGCCTCGGTCAAGCCGAAAGCGAAAATCTGATGCCGCACGACCTGATCAACTCGAAGCCGATTTCGTCGGCAATTCGCGAGTTCTTCGGTTCGTCGCAGTTGTCGCAGTTTATGGACCAGACCAACCCGCTGTCGGAAATCACTCACAAGCGCCGTGTTTCGGCACTTGGCCCGGGCGGTTTGACGCGTGAGCGCGCTGGCTTCGAAGTTCGGGACGTGCACCCGACCCACTATGGCCGCGTGTGCCCGATCGAAACGCCGGAAGGTCCGAACATCGGCCTGATCAACTCGCTGGCTCTTTACGCGCACCTGAACGAATACGGCTTCCTCGAAACGCCGTATCGCAAGGTCGTGGATAGCAAGGTGACGGATCAGATCGACTATCTGTCAGCGATCGAAGAAGGCCGTTACGTGATCGCGCAGGCGAATGCCGCCGTGGGCGAAGACGGCACGCTGACCGACGAACTGGTTTCGTCGCGTGAAGCAGGCGAAACGCTGATGGTCACGCCGGACCGCATCCAGTACATGGACGTGGCGCCGTCGCAGATCGTGTCGGTGGCGGCATCGCTGATTCCGTTCCTTGAGCACGATGACGCGAACCGCGCGTTGATGGGTTCGAACATGCAGCGTCAGGCAGTGCCGTGTCTGCGTCCTGAAAAGGCCGTGGTCGGTACGGGTATCGAGCGCACGGTCGCGGTCGACTCGGGTACGACGGTGCAAGCATTCCGCGGCGGTGTCGTGGATTACGTCGATGCCGGCCGTATCGTGATTCGCGTGAACGACGATGAAGCCGTCGCCGGCGATGTCGGCGTGGACATCTACAACCTCATCAAGTACACGCGTTCGAACCAGAACACGAACATCAACCAGCGTCCGATCGTCAAGGTGGGCGACAAGGTTGCGCGCGGCGACGTGCTGGCCGACGGCGCATCCACGGATCTGGGTGAGCTCGCGCTCGGTCAGAACATGCTGGTCGCGTTCATGCCGTGGAACGGCTACAACTTCGAAGACTCGATCCTGATCTCGGAAAAAGTCGTGGCGGACGACCGTTATACGTCGATCCACATCGAAGAACTGAACGTCGTGGCTCGCGACACGAAGCTCGGACCGGAAGAAATCACGCGCGACATCTCGAACCTTGCGGAAGTGCAGCTTGGCCGTCTGGATGAGTCGGGCATCGTGTACATCGGCGCGGAAGTCGAAGCGGGCGACGTGCTGGTCGGCAAGGTCACGCCGAAGGGCGAAACCCAGCTGACGCCGGAAGAAAAGCTGCTGCGCGCGATCTTCGGTGAGAAAGCGTCGGACGTGAAGGACACGTCGCTGCGCGTGCCCTCGGGCATGAGCGGTACGGTGATCGACGTGCAAGTGTTCACGCGCGAAGGCATCACGCGTGACAAGCGCGCGCAACAGATCATCGACGACGAACTGAAGCGCTATCGCCTCGACTTGAACGACCAGTTGCGTATCGTGGAAGGCGACGCCTTCTCGCGTCTCGCACGTATGCTGAACGGCAAGGTCGCGAACGGCGGTCCGAAGAAGCTGGCGAAGGGCACGGCGATCGATCTTCCGTACCTCGAAGACCTCGATCACTACCACTGGTTCGATATCCGCCTCGCGGACGAAGAAGCAGCGGCGCAGCTCGAAGCCATCAAGGACTCGATCGAACAGAAGCGTCACCAGTTCGACCTCGCGTTCGAGGAAAAGCGCAAGAAGCTCACGCAGGGCGACGAACTGCCGCCGGGCGTGCTGAAGATGGTCAAGGTGTATCTCGCGGTCAAGCGTCGTCTGCAGCCTGGCGACAAGATGGCGGGTCGTCACGGTAACAAGGGTGTCGTGTCGAAGATCGTTCCGATCGAAGACATGCCGTACATGGCCGATGGCCGTCCGGCCGACGTCGTGCTGAATCCGCTCGGCGTGCCGTCGCGGATGAACGTGGGTCAGATTCTCGAAGTGCATCTGGGCTGGGCCGCGAAGGGTCTCGGCTGGCGTATCGGCGAAATGCTGCAGCGTCAGGCGAAGATCGAAGAACTGCGTCAGTTCCTGACCCAGATCTACAACGAGTCGGGCCGCAAGGAAGAGCTGGAAAGCTTCTCCGACGACGAAATCGTCGAACTGGCGAAGAACCTGCGCGAAGGTGTGCCGTTCGCAACGCCGGTGTTCGACGGCGCAACGGAAGACGAGATGTCGCGCGCGCTGAATCTGGCTTATCCGGATGACATCGCGAAGAACCTCGGCATGACGCCTTCGAAGAATCAGGTTACGCTGCACGACGGCCGAACGGGCGAACCGTTCGAGCGTACGGTCACGGTTGGCTACATGCACTACCTGAAACTGCATCACTTGGTCGACGACAAGATGCACGCGCGTTCGACCGGCCCGTACTCGCTCGTCACGCAGCAGCCGCTGGGTGGTAAGGCGCAGTTCGGTGGCCAGCGTTTCGGTGAAATGGAAGTGTGGGCGCTCGAAGCGTACGGCGCGTCGTACGTGCTGCAGGAAATGCTGACGGTCAAGTCGGACGACGTGACAGGCCGGACCAAGGTTTATGAGAACCTGGTCAAGGGCGATCACGTGATCGACGCCGGCATGCCGGAATCCTTCAACGTGTTGGTGAAGGAAATCCGCTCGCTCGGTATCGATATCGATCTCGACCGCAACTAATCGGACTACGGAGAGAAAGCAATGAAAGCTCTGCTCGATCTATTCAAGCAAGTCCAGCAAGAAGAAGTATTCGACGCGATCAAGATCGGTCTGGCTTCGCCCGACAAGATCCGTTCGTGGTCATTCGGCGAAGTGAAGAAGCCGGAGACCATCAACTACCGTACCTTCAAGCCGGAGCGGGACGGTCTGTTCTGCGCGAAGATTTTTGGTCCGATCAAGGACTACGAATGCCTTTGCGGCAAGTACAAGCGTCTGAAGCACCGCGGTGTGATCTGCGAAAAGTGCGGCGTCGAAGTGACGCTCGCCAAGGTGCGTCGCGAACGCATGGGCCATATCGAACTGGCCTCGCCGGTTGCGCACATCTGGTTCTTGAAGTCGCTGCCGTCGCGTCTGGGCATGGTGCTCGACATGACGCTGCGCGACATCGAACGCGTGCTGTACTTCGAGGCATACGTGGTGATCGATCCGGGCATGACGCCGCTGAAAGCGCGGCAGATCATGACCGAAGAGGATTACTACAACAAGGTCGAAGAGTACGGTGACGAATTCCGCGCCGAGATGGGCGCGGAAGGCGTGCGCGAACTGCTGCGTTCGATCAACATCGACGAACAGGTCGAGATGTTGCGCACCGAACTCAAGAACACGGGTTCGGAAGCGAAGATCAAGAAGTACGCAAAGCGCCTTAAAGTGCTCGAGGCTTTCCAGCGTTCGGGCATCAAGCCTGACTGGATGGTGCTCGAAGTGCTGCCGGTGCTGCCGCCGGAACTGCGTCCGCTCGTGCCGCTGGATGGCGGCCGTTTCGCGACGTCGGACCTGAACGACCTGTATCGCCGCGTGATCAACCGTAACAACCGGTTGAAGCGTCTGCTCGAACTGAAGGCGCCTGAAATCATCGTCCGCAACGAAAAGCGGATGCTGCAGGAAGCCGTCGATTCGCTGCTCGACAACGGTCGTCGCGGTAAGGCAATGACGGGTGCGAACAAGCGTCCGCTGAAGTCGCTCGCCGACATGATCAAGGGTAAAGGCGGTCGTTTCCGTCAGAACTTGCTCGGTAAGCGCGTCGACTATTCGGGCCGTTCGGTGATCGTGGTCGGCCCGACGTTGAAGCTGCATCAGTGCGGTCTGCCGAAGCTGATGGCGCTCGAACTGTTCAAGCCTTTCATCTTCAACAAGCTGGAAGTGATGGGCGTAGCTACGACCATCAAGGCCGCGAAGAAGGAAGTCGAGAACCAGACGCCCGTGGTGTGGGACATTCTCGAAGAAGTCATTCGCGAACATCCGGTCATGCTGAACCGCGCGCCTACGCTTCACCGACTCGGCATTCAGGCTTTCGAGCCGGTGCTGATCGAAGGTAAGGCAATTCAGCTGCACCCGCTCGTTTGCGCGGCGTTCAACGCCGACTTCGACGGTGACCAGATGGCCGTTCACGTGCCGCTGTCGCTGGAAGCGCAGATGGAAGCGCGTACGCTGATGCTCGCGTCGAACAACGTTCTGTTCCCGGCCAACGGCGACCCGTCGATCGTGCCGTCGCAGGATATCGTGCTGGGTCTTTACTATGCATCGCGTGAAGCGGTGAATGGCAAGGGCGAAGGCATGACGTTCACGGGCGTGTCGGAAGTGATTCGCGCGTACGAGAACAAGGAAGTCGAGCTGGCATCGCGCGTCAACGTGCGGATCACGGAAATGGTCCACAACGAAGACCAGAGCGAAGGCGCGCCGAAGTTCGTGCCGAAGATCTCGTTGTTCGCAACGACGGTCGGCCGCTCGATCCTGTCGGAGATTCTGCCGCCGGGGCTGCCCTTCACCGTGCTGAACAAGCCGTTGAAGAAGAAGGAAATTTCGCGTCTGATCAACACGGCGTTCCGCAAGTGCGGTCTGCGCGAAACGGTGATCTTCGCCGACCAGCTGATGCAAATGGGTTTCCGTCTTGCAACGCGCGCCGGCATCTCGATCTGCGTGGACGACATGCTCGTGCCGCCGCAGAAAGAGACGATCGTCGGTGACGCCGCGAAGAAGGTGAAGGAATACGACCGTCAGTACATGTCGGGTCTCGTCACCGCGCAAGAACGCTACAACAACGTGGTCGACATCTGGTCGGCAACGTCGGAGGCGGTCGGCAAGGCGATGATGGAACAGCTCGCAACGGAGCCGGTGACGGATCGTGACGGCAAGGAAACGCGTCAGGAATCGTTCAACTCCATCTACATGATGGCCGACTCGGGCGCGCGCGGTTCCGCGGTGCAGATTCGTCAGCTTGCCGGTATGCGCGGCCTGATGGCGAAGCCGGACGGCTCGATCATCGAGACGCCGATCACCGCGAACTTCCGCGAAGGCCTGAACGTGCTGCAGTACTTCATCTCGACGCACGGTGCACGTAAGGGTCTGGCGGATACGGCGTTGAAGACGGCGAACTCGGGTTACCTGACGCGCCGTCTCGTCGACGTGACGCAGGATCTGGTCGTCGTCGAAGAAGATTGCGGCACGTCGAACGGCGTGGCGATGAAGGCGTTGGTCGAAGGCGGTGAAGTCGTCGAAGCGCTGCGTGACCGTATTCTCGGCCGCGTCGCGGTGGCGGACGTCGTCAATCCGGAAACGCAGGAAACGCTGTACGCATCGGGCGATCTGCTCGATGAAGACGCGGTCGAGGAAATTGAACGCCTCGGTATCGACGAAGTGCGCGTGCGCACGCCGTTGACCTGCGAAACGCGTTATGGCTTGTGCGCTTCGTGCTATGGCCGCGACCTGGGTCGTGGTTCGCGCGTGAACGTCGGCGAAGCGGTTGGTGTGATCGCGGCGCAGTCGATCGGTGAACCGGGCACGCAGCTTACGATGCGTACGTTCCACATCGGTGGCGCGGCATCGCGTGCGGCGGTTGCTTCGACGGTCGAAGCGAAGTCGAACGGTACGGTGCGCTTCACGGCCACGATGCGTTACGTCACCAACGCGAAGGGCGAGCAAGTCGTTATCTCGCGTTCGGGCGAGGCGATCATCGCGGACGACCTCGGTCGCGAGCGTGAACGTCACAAGATCCCGTACGGCGCCACGTTGCTGCAACTCGACGGCGCGCAGATCAAGGCCGGTTCGCAACTGGCTCAATGGGATCCGCTGACGCGTCCGATCATCACCGAGTGGGGCGGTACGGTGAAGTTCGAAAACGTCGAGGAAGGCGTGACGGTCGCGAAGCAGATCGACGACGTCACGGGTCTTTCGACGCTCGTCGTAATCGACGTGAAGCGCCGTGGTTCGCAGGCTTCGAAGAGCGTGCGTCCGCAGGTGAAGCTGCTCGACGCGAACGGCGAGGAAGTGAAGATCCCGAACACCGAGCATTCGGTGCAGATCGGCTTCCAGGTCGGCGCACTGATCACCGTGAAGGATGGTCAGCAAGTGCAGGTTGGTGAAGTGCTGGCACGTATTCCGGTTGAAGCGCAGAAGACGCGTGACATTACCGGTGGTCTGCCGCGCGTGGCCGAACTGTTCGAAGCGCGCTCGCCGAAGGACGCCGGCATTCTGGCGGAAGTCACGGGCACGACGTCGTTCGGTAAGGACACGAAGGGCAAGCAGCGTCTCGTCATCACGGACCTCGAAGGCAATCAGCACGAGTTCCTGATCGCGAAGGAAAAGCAGGTGCTGGTGCACGATGGTCAGGTCGTCAACAAGGGCGAAATGATCGTCGACGGTCCTGCCGATCCGCACGATATCCTGCGTTTGCAGGGTATCGAGGCGCTGTCGCGTTACATCGTGGACGAAGTGCAGGACGTGTACCGTCTGCAAGGCGTGAAGATCAACGACAAGCACATTGAAGTGATCGTGCGTCAGATGCTGCGTCGGGTCCAGATCACGGACAACGGCGACACGCGCTTCATCCCGGGCGAACAAGTCGAGCGGTCGGACATGCTCGATGAGAACGACCGCATGACCGCGGACGACAAGCGTCCGGCCACGTACGAAAACGTGCTGCTCGGTATCACGAAGGCTTCTCTGTCGACCGATTCGTTCATCTCGGCGGCGTCGTTCCAGGAAACGACCCGCGTGCTGACCGAAGCGGCGATCATGGGCAAGCGTGATGATCTGCGTGGCCTGAAGGAAAACGTGATCGTCGGCCGTCTGATTCCGGCTGGTACTGGTCTCGCGTTCCACAAGGCGCGCAAGAGCAAGGAAATGTCGGATCGCGAACGCTTCGACCAGATCGCTGCCGAAGAGGCATTCGATTTCGGTACGCCGGAAACCCCGGCAACGGAGCAGGCGCCGCATACCAACGAGTAAGTTCTCTCGCTGGATTGTCGGTTGCAACATCGAACCGCTCGGCTTTCAGCCGGGCGGTTTTTTTTCGCCGGTTCGTTTTCGACGATTTCCACTCTGCCGATTGGCTAACGCTGCAACGAGCGCCTCGGCAGGCGAGCATGCGTTGTTAGAATTCGGTATCTCCATGTTGTAGTGAGCGTCTCCCGTCCATGTCCCGTCCGCTGCAGATCCTCAAGGAAGTTTTCGGCTATCCGGCTTTTCGCGGACAGCAGGCGGATATCGTCGAACACGTCGCCAACGGTGGCGACTCACTCGTGCTCATGCCGACGGGCGGCGGCAAATCGCTTTGCTATCAAATTCCGTCGCTCGTGCGCAAGGAGGCGGGTTTCGGCGCGGGAATCGTCGTGTCGCCGTTGATTGCGTTGATGCAGGATCAGGTCGCGGCGCTCACCGAGCTTGGCGTGCGCGCGGCGTACTTGAACTCGACGCTCTCCGGCGCGGAGGCCGCCGCCACGGAGCGCGCGCTGCGCAACGGCACCATCGACCTTTTGTATGTGGCGCCCGAACGTCTCATGACGCCGCGCTTTCTAGAATTGCTCGAAAGCGCGCGCGTGGGTCTTTTTGCCATCGACGAAGCGCATTGCGTGTCGCAATGGGGACACGATTTCCGACCGGAGTACATCCAGCTTTCCGTGCTGCACGAACGGTTCCCTTCGGTGCCGCGCATCGCGCTCACGGCGACCGCGGACGCCATCACGCGCGACGAGATCGTGCATCGGCTGGCGCTCGACGACGCGCGTATCTTCGTATCGAGTTTCGATCGGCCGAATATCCGTTACCGGATTGTCGAGAAAGACAACGCACGCTCGCAGTTACTCGATTTCATCCGCGCCGAGCATACGAATACGGACGGCACGACGGACGCAGGCGTCGTTTATTGTCTGTCGCGTCGCAAGGTGGAAGAGACCGCCGAGTGGCTGAAGGGTCAGGGCGTGCGCGCGCTGCCGTATCACGCGGGCATGGAATTCGAGACGCGGCAGAAGCATCAGGAGATGTTTCAGCGCGAGGAAGGCGTCGTGATGTGCGCGACGATTGCGTTCGGCATGGGTATCGACAAACCGGATGTGCGCTTCGTCGCGCATCTGGACTTGCCAAAGAGCGTCGAGGGCTACTATCAGGAAACCGGACGCGCGGGTCGTGACGGCATGCCGGCGAACGCATGGATGGCTTACGGACTCGGCGATGTCGTGCAGCAGCGCAAGATGATCGACGAATCCGAAGCCGACGACGCTCACAAACGCGTACAGACCGGCAAGCTCGATGCGCTTCTTGGCTTGTGCGAAACGGCTGCCTGCCGGCGCGTGCGGCTGCTGGCTTATTTCGGCGAGACGAGCGAACCGTGCGGCAACTGCGATACATGCCTGGAACCGCCCGCGTCGTTCGATGCCACGCGCGAAGCGCAAATGGCGCTGTCCTGCGTCTTCCGCGCGCGCAAAGCGAGCGGCTTCCATTTCGGCGCGGGACATCTGATCGACATTCTGCGCGGGTCGCGCAGCGAAAAGGTCCTACAGCGCGGACACGAAAATTTATCGACGTTCGGCGTCGGCGCCGCGCTTTCCGAGCCAGAGTGGCGCGCGGTGTTTCGGCAGCTCGTCGCTTTTGGCTATTTGGCGATCGACCACGACGGCTTCGGCGCGCTCGTTCTCACCGATGCGAGCAAGCCCGTGCTGAAAGGCGAGGAGCACGTCACGCTGCGCAAATACGTGAAGCCGGTGCGTAGCCGGCAATCGTCGGGACGCACGCGGGAACGCGCCGATCCCACCACGGGCATGTCGCAGCGGCAGAAGTCTCGCTGGGAGCGTCTGCGCATATGGCGCGCAGAGACCGCCAAGAGCGACGGCGTGCCGGCCTACGTCATTTTTCATGACGCCACGCTTGCCGAAATAGCTCGAAGCGATCCCGATACGGTGGATGATCTGCGTCATATCCCGGGCATCGGCGCGCGCAAGCTGGAGCGTTTCGGCGACGAGTTGCTGGATGTCGTGACGACTGAATAAGCCAACGCTTCGCGCGGTCCTCCGAAATGCGCGCAACGTGTTGACCCAATTGGGATTTTCAGCATATCATGCTAGGTTCTCGTTCTTGGTCCGTTTTCGGAACCGGCTTAGCGCCGCGTACGACAAGGGATCGAGCTTCTTCGAGAACGTTAGACGCGCATTTTCCGACGCTTTGCCCGTCGAGAATCGCGCCGAATTTGATCATTTTCAGGAATAAACGATGCCAACCATCAATCAATTGGTTCGCAAAGGCCGCACGTCGGAAACGACGAAGAGCAAGTCGCCGGCCCTGCAGGACTGCCCCCAGCGTCGTGGCGTGTGCACTCGCGTGTACACCACGACGCCTAAGAAGCCGAACTCGGCACTTCGTAAGGTTGCGAAGGTTCGCCTGACGAACGGTTTCGAAGTTATTTCGTACATCGGTGGTGAAGGCCACAACCTGCAAGAACACTCGGTCGTGCTGATTCGCGGCGGTCGTGTCAAGGACTTGCCGGGTGTGCGTTACCACATGGTTCGCGGCTCGCTGGATACCCAGGGCGTCAAGGATCGTAAGCAAGCTCGCTCGAAGTACGGTGCGAAGCGCGCCAAGGCTGGCAAGTAAGTCGCCGGTCTGCAGTCGTCTGCTTGTAGTTTGAGGTCGCCGTAAGGCGGTTTAGGCGGTGGTGCTGGAATGCCAGTGCTATCGAGTAAGTGGTCACCCGGCCAAGCTGGTTTTGTCGAAAAGATGGATCGGGTTTGTTGGTGGCCGCGGAGCTTAAAGACTCGTTCGGAGTCGGCTCCAACTGAAAAGGTAAAGGAAGAATCATGCCGCGTCGTCGCGAAGTCCCCAAGCGGGAAGTGTTGCCGGACCCGAAATTCGGCAACGTAGATGTAGCCAAGTTCATGAACGTGCTGATGCTCTCAGGCAAGAAGTCGGTTGCCGAGCGTATCGTGTACGGCGCTTTTGAACAGATCCAGACCAAGGGTGGCAAGGACCCGCTGGAAGTGTTCACGGTTGCGCTCAACAACGTGAAGCCGGTGGTCGAAGTGAAGAGCCGTCGCGTTGGTGGTGCCAACTACCAGGTTCCGGTCGAAGTGCGTCCCTCGCGTCGTATGGCATTGGCGATGCGTTGGTTGCGTGAAGCCGCGAAGAAGCGCAGCGAAAAGTCGATGGCCCTGCGTCTTGCAGGCGAACTCTCCGAAGCGGCAGAAGGCCGTGGCGGCGCGATGAAGAAGCGCGACGAAGTTCACCGCATGGCAGAGGCCAACAAGGCATTCTCGCATTTCCGTTTCTAAGCTCCCGCTCGTAGGGCAAACGGAAAAATAAGGGCGGGTGCGCTACTCCAGGCGCCTCGCCCGTTTGTGTTAGGACGCTGTCGGCTCGTTATAGATCGAGTCGGCGGGTCGACCAAAAAAGGATCCAAAGTGGCTCGCAAGACACCTATCGAGCGCTACCGCAACATCGGTATTAGCGCTCACATCGACGCCGGCAAAACGACGACGACCGAGCGCATCCTGTTTTACACGGGCGTGAACCACAAGATCGGCGAAGTTCACGACGGCGCTGCAACGATGGACTGGATGGAGCAGGAGCAGGAGCGCGGCATCACCATCACGTCGGCTGCTACCACGGCCTTCTGGAAGGGCATGGGCGGCAACTATCCCGAGCACCGCATCAACATCATCGATACCCCGGGGCACGTCGACTTCACGATCGAAGTGGAGCGCTCGATGCGCGTCCTCGACGGCGCGTGCATGGTCTACTGTGCAGTGGGCGGCGTGCAGCCGCAGTCGGAAACCGTGTGGCGTCAGGCTAACAAGTACAAGGTTCCGCGTCTCGCGTTCGTCAACAAGATGGACCGCACTGGCGCAAACTTCTTCAAGGTCTATGACCAGTTGAAGACGCGTCTGAAGGCGAACCCGGTTCCCGTCGTCGTGCCGATCGGCTCGGAAGAAAACTTCAAGGGCGTGGTCGACCTTCTCAAGATGAAGGCGATCATTTGGGACGAAGCGTCCCAGGGCACGAAGTTCGACTACGTCGACATCCCGGCTGAACTCGTCGACACGTGCAACGAGTGGCGCGAGAAGATGATCGAGTCGGCTGCCGAAGCCAGCGAAGAACTGATGGAAAAGTACCTCGGCGGCGAAGAGCTGACCGAAGCGGAAATCGTCAAGGCGATCCGCGACCGGACCATCGCGTGCGAAATTCAGCCGATGCTGTGCGGCACCGCGTTCAAGAACAAGGGCGTGCAGCGCATGCTCGACGCCGTGATCGACTTCCTGCCGTCGCCGGTCGACATTCCGCCGGTTACGGGTGAACTCGAAAACGGTGAGAAGGGCGAGCGCCGTGCTGCCGACGACGAAAAATTCTCGTCGCTGGCATTCAAGATCATGACCGACCCGTTCGTCGGTCAGCTGATCTTCTTCCGTGTGTATTCGGGTGTGGTCAATTCGGGTGACACCGTGCTGAACGCGACCAAGGACAAGAAGGAACGTCTGGGTCGTATTCTGCAGATGCACGCGAACCAGCGCGAAGAAATCAAGGAAGTGCGCGCAGGCGACATCGCGGCAGCCGTGGGCCTGAAGGAAGCGACCACGGGCGACACGCTGTGCGACCCGCAGAGCCCGATCGTTCTCGAACGCATGATTTTCCCGGAGCCGGTGATTTCGCAGGCAGTCGAGCCGAAGACGAAGCCCGACCAGGAAAAGATGGGTCTGGCGCTGAACCGTCTGGCTCAGGAAGATCCGTCGTTCCGCGTTCAAACGGACGAAGAGTCGGGCCAGACCATCATCTCGGGTATGGGCGAGCTCCACCTCGAAATTTTGGTCGACCGGATGAAGCGTGAATTCGGCGTTGAAGCAACCGTCGGCAAGCCGCAGGTTGCGTACCGCGAAACGATCCGCGCGACGGCTGCCGATGTCGACGGCAAGTTCGTCAAGCAGTCGGGTGGTCGCGGCCAGTATGGTCACGCGGTCATCACGCTCGAGCCGAACGAGCAGGGCAAGGGCTACGAGTTCCTGGACGAGATCAAGGGCGGTGTGATTCCGCGCGAATACATCCCGGCGGTGGACAAGGGTATCCAGGAAACGCTGAAGTCGGGCGTGCTCGCTGGCTTCCCGGTCGTCGACGTGAAGGTTCACCTGACGTTCGGTTCGTACCACGACGTCGACTCGAACGAAAACGCGTTCCGCATGGCCGGTTCGATGGCCTTCAAGGAAGCAATGCGCAAGGCAAGCCCGGTCATCCTCGAACCGATGATGGCCGTGGAAGTCGAAACGCCGGAAGATTACATGGGCAACGTGATGGGCGACTTGTCGGGCCGTCGCGGTATCGTCCAGGGCATGGAAGACATGATCGGTGGCGGCAAGATCGTTCGCGCCGAAGTACCGCTGTCGGAAATGTTCGGCTACTCGACCTCGCTGCGCTCGCTGTCGCAAGGCCGTGCTACGTACACGATGGAATTCAAGCACTATGCTGAAGCTCCGCGTAACGTTGCCGAAGCGATCATCAACGCCAAGGGCAAGTAAGCCCTGCAAGTCATTCGGCGAGCCACAAGCTTTTAACCGATAAACAATCTCTGAAAGAAGGTAATCATGGCAAAAGGTAAATTCGAGCGGACCAAGCCGCACGTGAACGTGGGCACGATCGGTCACGTTGACCACGGCAAGACCACGCTGACGGCAGCGATCACGACGGTGCTGACCAAGAAGTTCGGCGGCGAAGCGAAGGCATACGACCAGATCGATGCAGCGCCGGAAGAAAAGGCACGTGGTATCACCATCAACACCGCGCACGTCGAGTACGAAACGGCTAACCGCCACTACGCACACGTCGATTGCCCGGGCCACGCTGACTATGTGAAGAACATGATCACGGGCGCAGCGCAGATGGACGGCGCAATCCTGGTGTGCTCGGCCGCTGATGGCCCGATGCCGCAAACGCGTGAGCACATCCTGTTGGCGCGTCAGGTCGGCGTGCCTTACATCATCGTGTTCCTGAACAAGTGCGACATGGTGGACGACGCCGAGCTGCTCGAACTCGTCGAAATGGAAGTGCGCGAGCTTCTGTCGAAGTACGACTTCCCGGGCGACGACACGCCGATCATCAAGGGCTCGGCCAAGCTGGCGCTGGAAGGCGACACGGGCGAGCTGGGCGAAGTGGCGATCATGAATCTGGCCGACGCGCTGGACACGTACATCCCGACGCCGGAGCGCGCAGTGGACGGAGCCTTCCTGATGCCGGTGGAAGATGTGTTCTCGATCTCGGGTCGCGGCACGGTGGTGACGGGTCGCGTGGAGCGCGGCGTGGTGAAGGTTGGCGAGGAAATCGAAATCGTCGGTATCAAGCCGACGGTGAAGACGACTTGCACGGGCGTGGAAATGTTCCGCAAGCTGCTGGACCAAGGTCAAGCGGGCGACAACGTCGGTATCCTGCTGCGCGGCACGAAGCGTGAAGACGTGGAGCGTGGCCAGGTTCTGGCCAAGCCGGGTTCGATTACGCCGCACACGCACTTCACGGCCGAAGTGTACGTGCTGAGCAAGGACGAAGGCGGCCGCCACACGCCGTTCTTCAACAACTACCGTCCGCAGTTCTACTTCCGTACGACGGACGTGACGGGCTCGATCGAGCTGCCGAAGGACAAGGAAATGGTGATGCCGGGCGACAACGTGTCGATCACGGTGAAGCTGATTGCACCGATCGCCATGGAAGAAGGTCTGCGCTTCGCTATCCGCGAAGGCGGCCGTACCGTCGGCGCAGGTGTGGTTGCCAAGATTATCGAGTAAAATCTCGGGCTCACCTGTCGTTGCAGTACTGAAGTAACGTGACCGAGGCCGGGTGTTCGCACCAAGCGAATGCCCGGTCTCTCGCTCTTTTGCCAAATCGGCGGTGCAACATCGCCTCGCTCTTTTAAGGAATCGTCATGCAGAATCAAAAAATCCGTATCCGTCTGAAAGCATTCGACTATCGCCTGATCGATCAATCGGCAGCCGAAATCGTCGATACGGCAAAGCGTACTGGCGCAATCGTCCGTGGCCCGGTGCCGCTGCCGACGCGCATTCAGCGCTTTGACATTCTGCGTTCGCCGCACGTCAACAAGACGTCGCGCGATCAGCTCGAGATCCGTACGCATCAGCGCCTGATGGACATCGTCGATCCGACCGACAAGACGGTCGACGCGCTGATGAAGCTCGACCTACCGGCTGGCGTCGACGTCGAAATCAAGCTGCAGTAAGCCTCTAAAGCTTCACCGGGTTTTCGGGTGAAGCTAAGTCTTTGATTGCTTGCAGAAAACGGAAAGCCTTGTTATACTCCAAGGCTTTTCGCGCACTTGCGCAAAAAAGTCCGCCCAGTTTCTCGTAACGAAGTGGACATTTTGTAATCAGCCCCGACCAATCGCAGTCGGGAATGGAGAAAACGATGAGCCTTGGACTCGTAGGTCGCAAGGTTGGCATGACCCGTATCTTCACGCCTGAAGGGGACTCGATTCCCGTCACCGTGCTGGACGTGTCGGACAACCGCGTGACGCAGATCAAGACCGTTGAAACGGATGGTTATACCGCCGTTCAGGTTGCATTCGGTGCTCGCCGCGCATCGCGCGTGACGAAGCCGCTGGCGGGTCACCTCGCCAAAGCCGGCGTTCAAGCTGGTGAAATCCTCAAAGAATTCCAGATCGAATCCGCGAAGGCCGCCGAATTGGCGAACGGCGCTGTGATCGGTACGGACATTTTCGAAGTTGGCCAGAAGGTCGACGTGCAAGGTACGTCGATTGGTAAGGGCTACGCCGGTACCATCAAGCGTTACAACTTCGCCTCAGGTCGTGCCTCGCACGGTAACTCGCGTTCGCACAACGTTCCGGGTTCGATCGGTATGGCGCAGGATCCGGGTCGTGTGTTCCCGGGTAAGCGCATGACGGGTCACCTCGGTGACGAAACCGTCACGGTTCAGAATCTCGAAATCGCTCGCATCGACGCCGACCGCAATCTGCTGCTGGTTCGCGGCGCGGTTCCGGGTGCGAAGGGCGGCAAGGTATTCGTGACGCCGGCCGTCAAGACGCGTGCTGTGAAAGGAGCGAAATAATGGAACTTAAGCTCCTGAATGCCAATGGTCAGGAAGCTGCTGGCGTGAACGCATCGGACGTCGTGTTCGGTCGCGATTACAACGAAGCCCTGATTCACCAGGTCGTCGTGGCTTATCAAGCCAATGCACGTAGCGGCAACCGCGCTCAGAAGGATCGTGAGCAGGTCAAGCACACCACCAAGAAGCCGTGGCGTCAGAAAGGTACGGGCCGCGCTCGTGCCGGTATGTCGTCGAGCCCGTTGTGGCGTGGCGGTGGTCGTATCTTCCCGAATTCGCCGGAAGAAAACTTCTCGCACAAGGTCAACAAGAAGATGCATCGCGCAGGTCTCTGCTCGATCTTCTCGCAATTGGCTCGCGAAGGCCGTATCTCGGTGGTCGAAGACCTCGCGCTTGAAGCGCCGAAGACCAAGCTGTTGGCCGATAAATTCAAGGCGATGGGTCTCGATTCCGTGTTAGTCATCACCGATACGGTCGACGAGAACCTGTACCTCGCGTCGCGCAATCTGGCCCACGTGGCCGTTGTCGAGCCGCGTTACGCCGACCCGCTCTCGCTGATCTACTTCAAGAAGATTCTGATCACGAAGGCTGCGGTCGCTCAGATCGAGGAGTTGCTGTCATGAGCGAGATTCGCAAAAACGATCATCGTTTGATGCAAGTTCTGCTCGCGCCGGTGATCTCCGAAAAGGCGACGCTGGTGGCCGACAAGAACGAACAAGTCGTGTTCGAAGTCGCCCCGGACGCCACGAAGCAGGAAGTAAAGGCTGCTGTCGAGCTGCTGTTCAAGGTCGAAGTCAATTCCGTCAACGTGCTCGTCACGAAGGGTAAAGCCAAGCGCTTTGGCCGCTTCAACGGCAAGCGCAAGGACGTGAAGAAGGCGTACGTCTGCTTGAAGCCCGGCCAGGAAATCAACTTTGAAGCGGAGGCCAAGTAATCATGGCAATCGTTAAAGTTAAGCCGACTTCGCCGGGTCGCCGCGCGATGGTCAAGGTGGTCAACAAGGATCTGCATAAGGGCAAGCCGTTTGCGGCGCTGCTCGATTCGCAGTCCGTGACCGCCGGCCGTAACAACAACGGCCGCATCACCACGCGTCATAAGGGTGGTGGTCATAAACAACACTACCGTATCGTCGACTTCCGTCGCAACAAGGACGGCATTCCGGCAAAGGTCGAGCGTCTCGAGTACGACCCGAACCGTAGCGCGAACATCGCGCTGGTTCTGTACGCAGACGGTGAGCGTCGCTACATTATCGCCCCGAAGGGCGTGGTCGTTGGCGCGCAGCTCATGTCCGGTTCGGAAGCGCCGATTCGCGCAGGCAACACGCTGCCGATCCGCAACATTCCCGTCGGTACCACGATCCACTGCATCGAAATGCTGCCGGGCAAGGGCGCGCAAATCGCGCGTTCGGCTGGTACGTCCGCAATGCTGCTGGCGCGCGAAGGCGTCTACGCGCAGGTTCGTCTGCGTTCGGGCGAAATTCGCCGCGTGCACGTCGAGTGCCGCGCAACGATCGGCGAAGTGGGCAACGAAGAGCATAGCCTCCGTCAAATCGGTAAGGCTGGCGCGAACCGCTGGCGTGGTATCCGTCCGACGGTGCGCGGCGTTGCAATGAACCCGGTCGATCACCCGCACGGCGGTGGTGAAGGCAAGACGGCTGCAGGTCGCGATCCGGTGAGCCCGTGGGGCACGCCGACTAAGGGTTATCGCACCCGTAGCAACAAGCGCACGACGACGATGATCGTCCAGCGCCGTCACAAGCGTTAAGGAGTAGGCAATGACACGTTCTGCTAAAAAAGGTCCGTTCTGCGACGCTCATTTGCTGAAGAAAGTTGAGTCGGCTGCAGCTACGCGCGACAAGAAGCCGATCAAGACCTGGTCGCGTCGCTCGACGATTCTCCCGGACTTCATCGGTCTGACGATCGCTGTTCACAACGGCCGTCAGCACGTTCCGGTGTATGTCACGGAAAACATGGTCGGCCACAAGCTTGGCGAGTTCGCATTGACCCGTACGTTCAAGGGTCACGCGGCCGACAAGAAGGCCAAGAAATAAGGGGCTATCAAGATGGAAGTGAAAGCAATTCATCGCGGTGCCCGCATCTCGGCGCAGAAGACGCGCCTTGTGGCTGACCAGATTCGTGGTTTGCCGGTCGACAAGGCGTTGAACGTTCTGACGTTCTCGCCGAAGAAGGCGGCGGGTATCGTCAAGAAGGTCGTGCTGTCTGCGATCGCGAATGCGGAACACAACGAAGGCGCCGATATCGATGAGCTCAAGATCACGAGCATCTATATCGACAAGGCTGCTTCGTTGAAGCGTTTTACCGCACGCGCTAAGGGTCGTGGTAACCGCATCGAGAAGCAATCCTGTCACATCACTGTGACGGTCGGGAATTAAGGAGCCATACGATGGGACAAAAAATTCATCCGACTGGCTTCCGTTTGGCCGTCAGCCGCAACTGGGCTTCGCGCTGGTATGCGAACAACAGCAACTTCGCGGCGATGCTCCAGGAAGACATCGGTGTTCGTGAGTACCTGAAGAAGAAGCTGAAGAACGCTTCGGTTGGTCGCGTCATCATCGAGCGTCCGGCAAAGAACGCGCGTATCACGATTTACAGCTCGCGTCCGGGCGTGGTCATCGGCAAGAAGGGCGAAGACATCGAACTGTTGAAGGCTGAACTGCAGAAGCGCATGGGCGTTCCGGTTCACGTCAACATCGAAGAAATTCGCAAGCCGGAAACCGATGCTCAGCTGATCGCTGACTCGATCACGCAACAGCTCGAACGCCGGATCATGTTCCGTCGCGCGATGAAGCGTGCGATGCAGAATGCCATGCGCCTTGGCGCGCAAGGTATCAAGATCATGAGCGCGGGCCGTCTTAACGGTATCGAAATCGCTCGTACCGAGTGGTATCGCGAAGGTCGCGTGCCCCTCCATACGCTGCGTGCCGATATCGACTACGCAACGTCGGAAGCGAAAACCACGTACGGCATCATCGGCGTGAAGGTGTGGGTCTACAAGGGCGACACGCTGGGCCGTAATGAAGCACCGGTGGTGGAAGAAGTGGCGGAAGACAAGCGTCCGCGCCGCAACGCACGTCCGGGTGGCGATCGCCGTCCGCGCCGTGATGGCGAAGGCGCTCCGGCAGGTGCTCGTCGCGGCGGTCCCCGTCGTGGCGGCGCTGGCGGTGACGCGAAGAGTGGAGAATAACGATGCTGCAACCGAAACGCAGAAAGTATCGCAAAGAGCAGAAAGGTCGTAACACCGGCAAGGCGACGCGCGGCAACGCGGTGTCGTTCGGTGAATACGGTCTGAAGGCTATCGGTCGCGGCCGTTTGACCGCGCGTCAAATCGAAGCCGCGCGTCGTGCAATGACGCGTCACATCAAGCGTGGTGGCCGGATCTGGATCCGCATTTTCCCGGACAAGCCGATTTCGCAGAAGCCGGCAGAAGTACGTATGGGTAATGGTAAGGGTAACCCGGAGTACTACGTCGCTGAAATTCAACCGGGCAAGATGCTGTACGAAATGGACGGTGTCACCGAAGAACTGGCGCGCGAAGCGTTCCGTCTGGCTGCAGCCAAGCTGCCGCTCAAGACGTACTTCGTCGTGCGTCAGCTCGGCGCCTAAGGAGTAAATGATGAAGGCATCTGAACTTCACCAGAAAGACCAGGCCGCGCTCAATAAAGAGCTGACGGACCTGCTGAAGGCGCAATTCGGCCTGCGCATGCAACTCGCGACCCAGCAGCTCACGAACACGAGCCAGCTGAAGAAGGTTCGTCGCGACATCGCACGTGTGCGGACCGTCCTGACTGAGAAGGCGAACCAGAAATGAACGATAGCGTAAAAACCTCGCTCAAGCGGACGCTGGTCGGCAAGGTCGTCAGCAACAAGATGGACAAGACGGTCACCGTTCTGGTCGAGCACCGCGTGAAGCATCCGATCTACGGCAAGTACGTCGTGCGTTCGAAGAAGTACCACGCGCATGATGACGCGAATACGTACAACGAAGGCGATCTCGTCGAAATTCAAGAAACTCGTCCGATTTCGAAGACGAAGGCTTGGGTTGTATCGAAGTTGGTCGAAGCGGCGCGCGTGATCTAAGTCTGTAGTTGTAGTGCCGCGATGCAGTACCTAGCGTCGCAGTAAGTTTCGCTTGCAAGACCGAGATTATTTGTTATAATCTCGGTCTTCCCTCTTTGTGGGAGCCCCGTCGCGGGCGAAACTGGTGGGGGAAGCCGGTTCAGGCGCCAGCCTGAGTCGACAGATTCACCGGATTGCGATGGCGGGTTTCGTCTGCCCTCGCTGCCTGTTCTAACCCAAGCAGCCGATTGGCTGACGGGACCAAGACTGACCGGATGCGCCATGGTGGTGTGACCGGATTAAGTTGGGAAAGATAAACCATGATCCAGACCGAAACTCGGCTTGAAGTGGCCGACAACACGGGTGCGCGTGAAGTCATGTGCATCAAGGTGCTCGGCGGTTCGAAGCGTCGTTACGCTAGCATTGGCGACATCATCAAGGTGACCGTCAAGGAAGCGACGCCGCGCGGACGCGTAAAGAAGGGCGAAATTTATAACGCCGTGGTCGTTCGCACGGCCAAAGGCGTGCGTCGCCAGGATGGCTCGCTCATCAAGTTCGACGGCAATGCCGCCGTACTGTTGAACACGAAGCTCGAGCCGATCGGCACGCGTATTTTCGGGCCGGTGACGCGTGAACTGCGTAGCGAACGATTCATGAAGATCGTTTCGCTCGCGCCGGAAGTGCTGTAAGGAGTCGCGATGAACAAGATTCGCAAGGGTGACGAAGTTATCGTCACTACCGGCAAGGACAAAGGCAAGCGCGGTACCGTGCTGGTCGTTGCGGAAGAGCATGTCACGGTCGAGGGTATCAACCTCGTCAAGAAGCATGTGAAGCCGAACCCGATGAAGGGTACGACGGGCGGTGTGGAAGCCAAAACGATGCCGCTGCATATTTCGAACGTCGCATTGGTCGACGCGAATGGCAAGGCGTCGCGTGTGGGCATCAAGGTCGAAGATGGAAAGAAGGTTCGCTTCTTGAAGTCGACCGGCGCCACGCTTAACGCCTGACGCGGAGTTAAAAAATGGCTCGTCTGCAAGAAATTTACAAAGAAACGGTTGTGCCGCAACTGGTTGAAAAGTTCGGCTACAAGTCCATCATGGAAGTGCCGCGCATCACCAAGATCACCCTCAACATGGGTCTTGGCGAAGCGGTCGCTGACAAGAAGATTATCGAAAACGCCGTGGGCGACCTGACGAAGATCGCTGGCCAAAAGCCGGTTATCACGAAGGCGCGCAAGGCAATCGCGGGCTTCAAGATTCGTCAAGGCTACCCGATCGGCGCGATGGTTACGCTGCGCGGTCAAGCGATGTACGAATTCCTGGACCGCTTCGTGACGGTTGCGCTCCCCCGTGTGCGCGACTTCCGTGGCGTCTCGGGCCGTGCTTTCGACGGTCGTGGTAACTACAACATCGGTGTGAAAGAGCAGATCATTTTCCCCGAAATTGACTACGACAAGATCGACGCGCTGCGTGGGCTGAACATCAGCATCACGACCACCGCGAAGAGTGACGACGAAGCAAAGGCGCTGCTCGCCGGCTTCAAGTTCCCGTTCAGAAACTGAGGTTACCGTGGCTAAACTGGCACTGATCGAACGTGAAAAGAAGCGCGCACGCCTCGCAGCCAAGTACGCTCCGAAGCGTGCTGAGCTGAAGGCTGTGATCGACGACGCAAGCAAGTCGGACGAAGAACGCTATATCGCCCGTCTCGCGCTGCAACAATTGCCGCGTAACTCGAACCCCACTCGCAAGCGTAACCGCTGCGCGATCACGGGTCGTCCTCGCGGCACGTTCCGCAAGTTCGGACTCGCGCGTAGCAAGATCCGCGAAATCGCATTCCGCGGTGAAATCCCTGGCCTCACCAAGGCGAGCTGGTAATAGGAGAAACATAAATGAGCATGAGTGATCCTATCGCCGATATGCTGACTCGCATCCGCAATGCGCAGATGGTTGAGAAGGTTTCGGTGACTATGCCCTCGTCGAAAGTCAAGGTTGCGATTGCGCAGGTTTTGAAGGACGAAGGTTATATCGACGATTTCGCAGTGAAGGCTGAAGGTGCGAAGTCGGAATTGAACATCGCGTTGAAGTACTACGCTGGCCGTCCGGTTATCGAGCGCCTCGAGCGCGTCTCGAAGCCTGGTCTGCGCGTGTACCGCGGTCGCAACGACATTCCTCAGGTGATGAATGGCCTGGGCGTTGCAATCGTCTCGACGCCGAAGGGTGTGATGACTGACCGCAAGGCGCGCCAGACCGGCGTCGGTGGCGAAGTCATCTGCTACGTCGCTTAACGCCGAAGGGAGAAGAAACATGTCTCGAGTAGGTAAGAGCCCGATCGCGTTGCCGCAAGGCGCCGAAGTGGCCGTCAAGGGCGACGTCATCACCGTCAAGGGTCCGCTCGGCACGATTTCGCAAGCGGGCAATCCGCTGGTGAGCGTGGCGAACGACAACGGTACGTTGAATTTCGCGCCGGCTGACGAAAGCCGCGAAGCGAACGCGATGTCCGGCACGATGCGCGCCCTGGTGGCGAACATGGTGCATGGCGTCACCAAGGGTTTCGAACGCAAGCTGACGCTGGTTGGCGTCGGTTATCGTGCACAAGCGCAAGGCGACAAGCTGAATCTGTCGCTGGGTTTCTCGCACCCCGTGGTGCACCAGATGCCGGAAGGCGTCAAGGCTGAAACCCCGACGCAGACCGAAATCGTGATCAAGGGGATCGACAAGCAGAAAGTCGGCCAAGTCGCGGCGGAAGTTCGTGGCTATCGTCCGCCGGAGCCCTATAAGGGCAAGGGCGTGCGTTATGCCGACGAGGTCGTGATCCTCAAAGAAACGAAGAAGAAGTAAGGGTGCGCAATCATGGATAAGACTCAATCTCGCCTGCGCCGCGCTCGTCAGACGCGTATCAAGATCGCTGAGCTGCAGGTCGCGCGTCTCGCCGTGCATCGCACGAATACGCATATCTACGCGCAAGTGTTCTCGGCATGCGGCACGAAGGTGCTTGCAAGCGCCTCGACGCTGGAAGCCGAAGTGCGCGCTGAACTGGCTGACAAGTCGGGCAAGGGCGGCAACATCAACGCTGCAACCCTGATCGGCAAGCGTATTGCCGAGAAGGCGAAGGCTGCCGGCATCGAATCCGTCGCCTTTGACCGCTCGGGTTTCCGCTACCACGGCCGCGTGAAAGCGCTGGCTGATGCCGCGCGCGAAGCCGGGCTCAAGTTCTAAGGGAAGAATTCGTCATGGCAAAGATGCAAGCGAAAGTTCAGGCTGACGAACGCGACGACGGCCTGCGCGAAAAGATGATTTCGGTCAACCGCGTGACCAAGGTCGTAAAGGGTGGCCGGATTCTCGGTTTTGCCGCACTGACCGTGGTTGGCGACGGTGATGGCCGCGTCGGCATGGGCAAGGGCAAAGCGAAGGAAGTTCCGGTCGCCGTTCAAAAGGCAATGGAGCAAGCCCGCCGCAACATGTTCAAGGTGCCGCTCAAGAACGGTACGTTGCAACACGAAGTGCACGGTAAGCATGGCGCTTCCGCAGTCCTCCTCGCTCCGGCGAAGGACGGTACTGGCGTGATCGCAGGCGGCCCGATGCGCGCAGTGTTCGACGTGATGGGCGTGCAGAACGTGGTGGCCAAGAGCCACGGTTCGACGAACCCGTACAATCTCGTTCGTGCAACGCTCGACGGTCTGCGTAAGCAGTCCACGCCGGGCGACATCGCGGCGAAGCGCGGCAAGTCCGTCGAAGATATTTTGGGCTAAGCCTCGAGGTCATCATGTCTGAGAAAACTGTCAAGATTCAGCTCGTCAAGAGCCTGATCGGGACCCGCGAAACGCACCGCGCTACGGTGCGTGGCCTCGGCCTGCGTCGCCTCAACTCGGTGAGCGAGCTGCAGGACACGCCGGCAGTGCGCGGGATGATCAACAAGGTTTCGTACCTCGTTAAGGTCATCGGCTAAGGCCGCCGACTAGGATCCAAGGAGTTGAACATGGAATTGAATAACCTGAAACCGGCAGAAGGCGCGAAGCACGCTAAGCGTCGCGTCGGTCGCGGCATCGGTTCGGGCCTCGGCAAGACTGCAGGTCGCGGCCACAAGGGTCAGAAATCGCGTTCGGGCGGCTTTCACAAAGTCGGCTTCGAAGGCGGTCAGATGCCTCTGCAGCGTCGTCTGCCGAAGCGCGGCTTCACTTCGCTGACGAAGGAATTCGTCGGTCAAGTGCGCCTGGCTGATCTCGAGAAGCTGCCGGTCGACGAAATCGATCTGTTGGCTTTGAAGCAAGCGGGTCTGGTCGGCGAGCTCATCAAGAGCGCGAAGATCATCAAGACCGGCGAGATCACCCGCAAGGTCACGGTGAAGGGTCTGACGGCAACGAAGGGCGCCCGTGCAGCAATCGAAGCCGCTGGCGGCTCGTTCGCCGAGTAACGCGATTTCGCCGTTACTAGCACTAGCATCGGAGAAGGTTCTTGGCTAACAGCCCGAGTCTCGCAAAACCCGGTCGAAGCGCGGCGAAATTTGGCGATCTGCGTCGGCGTGCAGTGTTCCTGCTGCTGGCGTTGGTTGTCTACCGCATTGGTGCGCATATTCCGGTTCCCGGCATCGATCCGGATCAGCTGGCGAAGTTGTTCCAAAGCCAGTCGGGCGGCATCCTTGGCATGTTCAACATGTTCTCGGGTGGCGCGCTGTCACGATTCACGATTTTCGCGTTGGGCATCATGCCCTACATTTCGGCCTCGATCATCATGCAGTTGTTGTCGATCGTGTCGCCGCAAATGGAGGCGTTGAAAAAGGAAGGACAGGCAGGTCAACGAAAGATCACGCAGTACACGCGGATCTTCACGGTGGTTCTGGCAACCTTTCAGGCTTTCGGTATCGCGGTGGCGCTGGAAAATCAGCCCGGCCTGGTACTGGATCCCGGCATGGTGTTCCGGCTGACGACGGTGGTCACGCTGGTGACGGGCACGATGTTCCTGATGTGGCTTGGTGAGCAGATCACGGAGCGCGGTCTCGGCAACGGCATCTCGATCATCATTTTCGGTGGTATCGCGGCAGGCTTTCCGAATGCAATCGGCGGTCTGTTCGAGCTGGTTCGCACCGGTTCGATGAGCATCATCTCGGCGATCATCATCGTCGCGTTGATCGCGGCGGTTACGTATCTGGTCGTGTTCATCGAACGCGGTCAGCGCAAGATCCTCGTGAATTATGCGAAGCGCCAGGTCGGTAACAAGATTTACGGTGGACAGTCGTCACATCTGCCGCTGAAGCTGAACATGTCGGGTGTGATTCCGCCGATCTTCGCGTCGTCGATCATTCTCTTCCCGGCAACCATCCTGAACGGGTTCAGTTCGGGAGCGCGTACCGGCTGGTTCGCGAACACGCTGCACAGCGTGGCTGAAGCCCTCAAGCCCGGTCAACCTGTGTACGTGCTGCTGTATGCGTTGGCTATCGTGTTCTTCTGCTTCTTCTACACCGCGTTGGTGTTCAACAGCAGGGAAACCGCCGACAACTTGAAGAAGAGCGGTGCGTTCGTTCCGGGTATTCGTCCGGGCGATCAGACTGCACGGTACATCGACCGCATCCTCACGCGTCTGACGCTGGCCGGTGCGATCTACATCGTGTTTGTGTGCCTGTTGCCTGAGTTTCTGGTGTTGCGTTGGAACGTGCCGTTTTATTTTGGTGGAACGTCGCTGCTGATCATTGTCGTCGTCACGATGGACTTCATGGCTCAGGTGCAGTCGTACGTTATGTCGCAACAATATGAATCGCTGCTCAAGAAGGCAAACTTCAAGGGCGGCAACGTCCCGATGCGCTAGTTAGGACTATGGCCAAAGACGATGTAATCCAGATGCAGGGTGAGGTCATTGAAAACCTCCCCAACGCTACTTTCCGGGTGAAATTGGAAAATGGCCATGTCGTCCTGGGACACATATCCGGAAAGATGCGGATGCACTACATCCGTATCCTACCGGGCGACAAGGTTACGGTTGAATTGACGCCTTACGATCTGTCTCGTGCACGGATCGTGTTCCGGGCGAAGTGATTTGAAAAAAGGGTAATATCATGAAAGTGATGGCATCGGTTAAGCGCATTTGCCGCAATTGCAAGATCATTAAGCGCAAGGGCGTTGTGCGCGTGATTTGCAGCTCTGATCCGCGCCACAAACAGCGTCAAGGCTGAACGCCGCGCTTTTTGCTTGCGCTTTTTGTTTGAGGAAAAACAATGGCTCGTATCGCAGGGGTTAACATCCCGAATCACCAGCATACCGAGATTGGCCTGACGGCAATCTTCGGCATTGGTCGCACGCGTTCCCGCGGCATTTGCAGTGCTGCTGGTGTGGAATTTTCGAAGAAGGTCAAGGACCTCACCGACGCAGACCTCGAAAAGCTGCGTGACGAAGTGGGCAAGTTCATCGTCGAAGGCGATCTGCGCCGTGAAGTGACGATGAACATCAAGCGCCTGATGGACTTGGGTTGCTACCGCGGCATGCGTCATCGCAAGGGTCTGCCCCTGCGTGGCCAGCGCACGCGCACCAACGCCCGTACTCGCAAGGGTCCGCGTCGTGCAGCGCAATCGCTGAAGAAGTAAGCGGAACTGACAGTTACAGGAAAACGTAATGGCTAAGGCTTCGAACAACTCCGCGGCGCAACGCGTTCGCAAGAAGGTCAAGAAGAACGTCGCCGAGGGCGTGGTTCACGTTCACGCGTCGTTCAACAACACCATTATCACGATCACCGATCGTCAAGGTAACGCGCTGGCATGGGCGACCTCGGGCGGCCAGGGTTTCAAGGGCTCGCGTAAGTCGACGCCTTTCGCAGCTCAGGTTGCAGCAGAATCGGCTGGCCGCGTGGCAATGGAATACGGCGTGAAGAACCTCGAAGTGCGGATCAAGGGCCCCGGCCCTGGCCGTGAGTCGGCGGTGCGCGCGCTGCATGGTCTTGGCATCAAGATCACCGCGATCTCCGACGTGACGCCGGTCCCGCACAACGGCTGCCGTCCGCCGAAGCGTCGTCGTATCTAACGTCGCGCATCAGTTGATTCGCGACCGCATGTTTCCTGTCGATGCGAAAGCGTCGGCGGGCTTCGTGCGTTATGCATCTGCTTCGCGCATTTCACTAAGCCCACCGTTCGGCCTATAGGGTTCGAACTAGCGCAGACGAAAGTTTGCGTGATCAATTTTTAAGGATTCAAAGTGGCACGCTATACCGGTCCCAAAGCCAAGCTGTCCCGCCGTGAAGGCACCGATCTGTTCCTGAAGAGCGCACGCCGCTCGCTCGCCGACAAGTGCAAGCTCGACAGCAAGCCTGGTCAACATGGCCGCATTTCGGGCGCACGTACGTCCGACTACGGCACTCAGTTGCGCGAAAAGCAAAAAGTGAAGCGTATCTATGGCGTGCTCGAGCGTCAGTTCCGCCGCTACTTCGCTGAAGCCGACCGCCGCAAGGGTCCGACGGGCGAGAACCTGCTGCAATTGCTCGAATCGCGCCTGGACAACGTCGTTTATCGCATGGGCTTCGGCTCGACGCGCGCTGAAGCACGTCAGCTCGTGAGCCACAAGTCGATCGTCGTGAACGGCCAAGTCGCGAATATCCCGTCGCTGCAAGTGAAATCGGGCGACGTCATCTCCGTGCGTGAGCAGTCGCGCAAGCAGGCTCGTATCGTCGAAGCGCTGTCGCTCGCCGAGCAAGGCGGTATGCCGAGCTGGGTGTCGGTCGACGCCAAGAAGTTCGAAGGAACGTTCAAGTCGATGCCGGAACGCAGCGATATCGCTGGCGACATCAACGAAAGCCTGATCGTCGAATTGTATTCGCGTTAATCGCGCGGTTAATCGCGCGGTAACCGGATTGGCAGCCGGGGACCCTGATTGCCGGTGGCAAGAGGGCGGCCTCGGCTGTTTTTTTCAGGTTGTTACCGGTCAGCCTTATCGGTGTAACGAGCCGAGGGTATTGAAAAGGAAAACCTATGCAAACCAGTTTGTTGAAGCCCAAGATCATTGCAGTTGAATCGCTTGGCGAGAGCCATGCGAAAGTGGTTATGGAGCCGTTCGAACGCGGCTATGGCCACACCTTGGGCAACGCGCTTCGGCGCGTGCTGTTGTCGTCGATGGTGGGCTACGCGCCGACCGAAGTGACGATCGCAGGCGTAGTGCACGAATACTCGACGCTCGACGGTGTGCAAGAGGATGTGGTCAACCTGCTGTTGAACCTGAAGGGCGTCGTCTTCAAGCTGCATAACCGCGACGAAGTCACGGTGACGCTGCGCAAGGAAGGCGAAGGCCTCGTCACGGCTGGCGATATCGAACTCGCGCATGATTGCGAGGTCATCAATCCCGGTCACGTGATTGCCCACCTCTCGAAGGGCGGCAAGCTCGACGTCCAGATCAAGATTGAAAAGGGCCGTGGCTACGTGCCGGGCAACGTGCGTCGTTATGGCGAGGAATCGGCCAAGATCATCGGTCGTATCGTGCTTGACGCGTCGTTCTCGCCGGTTCGCCGCGTGAGCTATGCCGTGGAAAGCGCGCGTGTCGAACAGCGTACCGACCTCGACAAGCTCGTGATGAACATCGAAACCAACGGCGTGATCTCGCCGGAGGAAGCGATCCGTCAATCGGCGCGTATTCTGGTCGATCAGTTGTCGGTCTTCGCAGCGCTGGAAGGCACGGAAGCGGCAGCGGAAGCGCCGTCGCGTGCGCCGCAGATCGATCCGATCCTGCTGCGCCCGGTGGATGACCTGGAACTCACGGTTCGCTCGGCGAACTGTCTGAAGGCCGAGAACATCTACTACATCGGCGATCTTATCCAGCGTACGGAAAACGAACTGCTGAAGACGCCGAATCTGGGCCGCAAGTCGCTGAACGAAATCAAGGAAGTCTTGGCTTCGCGCGGTCTGACGCTCGGCATGAAGCTCGAAAACTGGCCGCCGGCTGGTCTCGACAAGTAAGCGCAAGAGTCAATCGCGTTACTGGCAAAGACGCGGATTTTGCTTTAAAATCCGCGTCTTGCTTTTTCTTCGACCGGCCCGTGCGCCACTTTAGAGCGCAATAGAAGAGCTGGATCAAAACTCGTTTAAGGAACTGAAATGCGCCATAAGCATGGTTTGCGGAAACTGAACCGCACGAGCAGCCACCGTCTGGCAATGCTCCGTAATATGTCGAACTCGCTGATCGAGCACGAAGTCATCAAGACGACGCTGCCGAAAGCCAAGGAACTGCGCAAGGTCGTCGAGCCCCTCATCACGCTCGGCAAGAAGCCGTCGCTGGCAAATCGTCGTCTGGCTTTCAATCGCCTGCGCGATCGTGACTCCGTCGCAAAGCTGTTCGACGTCCTCGGCCCGCGTTACGCAAGCCGTCCGGGTGGCTACCTCAGCATCCTGAAGTTTGGTTTCCGAGTTGGCGACAACGCACCGATGGCGCTGGTTCAACTGATGGACCGCCCGGAAGTCGAAGAAACCGAAGAAGTTCAGGAAGCTGAATAAATTCGGTTGGTGGTGAACGAAAAGGTCAAGCGTAGCTTGGCCTTTTTGCATTGTGGGCTTCGGAGTCGTTGCGGTCGTCGAAGTGAGCGGAGTGCTACGATAAGGCCCGATCCACAAGTCTCACGTGCCGCGCCGCACCGGAGCCCGAAGTGAATGTCCCTGTCGTCCTTATGCTGACCACCGTTCCCGATGCACACGCTGCCGACACGTTGGCGCAAGCGGTGCTCGAGGCGCGCCTGGCTGCGTGCGTGACGAGACTCGGCGAAGTGCAATCGCAATATCACTGGAAGGGCGCACTGGAGACATCGCGGGAAGTGCAGTTGCTCTTCAAGACGAGCCTTGCGTGCAGCGCCGAATTGCAGCGCTTCGTCGCGGCGGCGCATCCTTATGAAACGCCCGAAACTCTTGTCTGGCAGGCCGATGCATCGCCGGGATATGGACAATGGGTCAATGCAGAAACGCAGCGTCCTCTTCATGTTTGATCTTCCTCGTCTCGTTTTGCGTTGGCTGATGATGGCCGCGACGCTCGCCTTTCTGCCTTTGGCGATAAACGCCGCGCACGCCGCGGACGACTTCCTCGATCCCGCCGTCGCCTTCAAGTTCAGTGCGTCCGAACAGCCGGGTGAAGTGGACGTGCGTTATAAGATCGCCGACGGCTACTACATGTATCGCGAGCGCTTTGCCTTCGCGGTCAAAAGCGGCGAGGCAATTATCGGCGCGGCGCAACTGCCCGCCGGCAAGGTTCATTTCGACCAGACATTCAACAAGGACGTCGAAACCTATCGCGGCGAACTACTCATCCGCATCCCGGTGACTCAGGCAAAGGGGCCGTTCGAGCTATCGGTTACGTCGCAAGGTTGCGCGGATCAGGGCATCTGCTATCCGCCGATGGAGCGCGTTTATCGCGTCAAGGGCGACGCGTTGCAAGCTGCGGGTGCCGGTTCTGCGACGTCTCCAGCGACAAACACTGCGTCGTCCCAATCCTGGTTCGAACGCGCGACGAGCGCCGACTACGCGCAGTCGATGCTCGAAGGCGGCGGCTTCTTCGCTGTGGTCGGCTTGTACTTTCTGGCGGGCATGGTGTTGAGCTTGTTGCCTTGCTCGTATCCGATGATCCCGATTCTTTCCGCGATCATCGTCGGCGAAGGTGCGCGCGTCACGCGCACGCGTGGCTTTGCGCTGTCGGTGTCCTACGTCGTCGGCATGGCGCTTGTCTATACCGCGCTTGGGATTGCCGCGGCGCTCGTCGGTCAGAGCCTCGGCGCGTGGCTGCAAAACCCGTGGGTGCTGGGCGCGTTCGGCATCCTGCTCGCGGTTTTCGCGATCGCGCTGATCTCGGGAGTCGATATCGCGTTGCCGGAGCGCTGGCAAAGCGGCGTCAACGAGGCGTCTCAGAAACGCGGCGGCGGTAAGTTCGCGGCGGTCGCCGTGATGGGCGCCTTGTCGGCGCTCGTCGTCGGCGCGTGCATGACCGCGCCGCTTTTCGCCGTGCTCGCGTTTGTCGCGCACACGGGCAACGCCGTGCTCGGCGGGGCCGCGCTGTTCGCCATGGGTATCGGGCTTGGTGTGCCGTTGCTGATCATCGGTCTCGGCGCGGGGTCGGTGCTGCCGCGAGCGGGCGCCTGGATGGACGGCGTAAAGGTGTTTTTCGGCGTCGCGTTGCTTGCGGCCGCTTTGTGGATCGTGTGGCCAGTCATCGGTGGCATCGCGCAAATGTTGCTCGCCGCGCTTTGGCTGCTGGTCGCGGCGGCATCGCTCGGCCTATTTGCTTCGGGCGCGATCGCGCCGGTCAACGTCTGGAAGCGGCTGGGGCGCGGCCTGGGCGCCGCGTTTGCCATCTGGGCGGCGGCGTTGCTGGTCGGTCTTGCGGCGGGATCGACGGATGCGTTGCGCCCGCTAGCCGTACTAGCCGCGCGCGGCGGCAGCAATGCAGGCGCGACGGCACGAGCATCGGGGCCGATCTTCGCGCCGGTCAAGTCATCGACGGAACTGGATTCGGCGGTGAAATCGGCGGCACGTCCCGCCATGCTCGACTTTTACGCCGACTGGTGCGTGTCCTGCAAGGAAATGGAGAACCTGACTTTCTCCGACGCCCGCGTTCAGGCGCGTCTCGCGCAACTCAATCTGTTGCGTGCGGACGTGACCGCGAACAACACCGATGATCAGACCTTGCTCAAGCGCTTCAAGCTGTTCGGCCCGCCCGGCATCATCTTTTTCGATGCGCAAGGCAACGAGGTCGCGCGCGTGGTTGGCTATGAATCCGCGGATACGTTTTTGAAAAGCCTCGATAAAGTCAATCCGGCGAACGGATGACGAAGGGCGATGCATTGCGCACCGCCCTGAAACGACTTACTTCGACGCCCGCAAAATCTTCGCGGCATCCAGCGCGAAATAGGTCAAGACGCCATCCGCGCCCGCGCGTTTGAACGCGAGCAGCGCTTCCATCATCGTCTTGTCGTGATCGAGCCAGCCGTTTTGCGCGGCGGCCTTGATCATCGCGTACTCGCCGCTCACCTGATAGGCGTACGTCGGAAAGCGGAACTCGTCCTTCACGCGCCGCACGATGTCGAGATACGGCATGCCGGGCTTGACCATCACCATGTCCGCGCCTTCCTCGATGTCCATGCGCACTTCGCGCATCGCTTCATCAGAGTTCGCCGGGTCCATTTGATACGTCATCTTGTTGCCCTTGCCGAGATTCGCGGCGGAGCCGACGGCATCGCGGAACGGGCCGTAGAACGCCGACGCGAATTTCGCCGCGTAAGCCATGATGCGCGTGTGGATGTGGCCGTCGCTTTCCAGCATCTCGCGAATGGCGCCGATGCGCCCGTCCATCATGTCCGACGGCGCCACGATATCCACGCCTGCTTCTGCCTGGGTGCGCGCCTGATCGACGAGAATCTCGCTCGTCTCGTCGTTCTTCACGTAGCCTTCTTCGTCGAGCACGCCGTCCTGGCCGTGACTCGTGTACGGGTCGAGCGCGACATCGGTGAGCACGCCGAGCGTCGGGAAGTTCTTCTTCAGTTCGCGCACGGCACGCGGAATCAGACCTTCGGGATTGATCGCCTCGCGTCCATCCGGTGTTTTCAGCGACGGCTCGATTGCCGGAAAGAGCGAGATCACGGGCACGCCCAGTTCGACGCACTGCTCGGCCACGCTCATCAACAAGTCGACGGACGTGCGCTCGACGCCGGGCATCGACGGCACGGCATGCCGCACGTTGGTGCCTTCGACGATGAACACGGGATAAATTAGATCGTTCGTGGTGAGGATGTTCTCGCGCATCAGACGGCGTGAGAAATCATCGCGGCGCATGCGGCGCGGGCGATGATGGGGATAGAAACTCATGACTTGGCTCGGTTTGAAGTGCTTCGGGGACGAGGATGAAAACGCGCTTCGAATATGCTCGAAGCCTTACCGGGCAAGCGCTCGGAGCGGTCCGGAAACGTTTTGAGACAATGGTATATCATACCGATCGAGGAAGGCGCTTCGCGCTAAACTCCCCGCTTCTCCTCCCTGAGCGGGTGCCTGTCGTTATCGATCAGGCTGTTAACCCGCCGTCATGCGGCGGGTTTTTTTCATGCCGCACGCGTTGATTTTCACTCCGCGACGTCTTCCGAAGCCGCTTGCTTAGGCGCGAGCCAGCCTTCAATAAGCTCATGCGCTTCTTCCAGTCCCGTGCGCTTGAGCGCTGAAAAAAGCTGCACGCTCAATTCACCGCGATAGCCCGCATCCTTGTACTCGCCGAATGCTTTTTTCGTCGCGCGCAGGGCGTTGGTCATCTCCTGTCGCGTCAATTTGTCGCATTTGGTGAGCAGCGCGTGAATGGGCTTACCGGTGGGCGCGAACCAGTCGATCATGATCTGGTCGAGCTCGGTGAGCGGACGACGCGAGTCCATCATCAGGATCATGCCGCGTAATTGAGCGCGGCTTTGCAGATACGTCGAAAGCAATTGCTGCCAGTGCGCCTTTGCGGCGCCTGGCACTTCGGCATAGCCGTAACCCGGAAGGTCGACCAGAAAGCCGGTCGGTTCGTCTTCAGGCCCGACGGAGAAGTAGTTGATGTGCTGCGTGCGTCCGGGCGTCTTGCTGGCGAACGCGAGCCGCTTTTGATTGCAGAGCACATTGATCGCAGTGGACTTGCCTGCGTTGGAACGGCCGCCGAAAGCGATTTCAGGTTGCGGCGTCGGCGGCAGATCACGAAGGTGATTGACAGTGGTGAAGAAGCGAGCTTGATGGAGCAGAAATGGCATTTGGCGGGTCGACTGAGAGAGCTGCGAAAACATGAAGCCTTGAGAACCCGGCAAATACTGGGCATGCCCCGACTGGCGTCTTTGCGTGTAGCGGGTTATTGTACAATACGACGGTTTTTTAAAGATCCGCACGGGCACGGAAGACCCGGGTTGCAAGCGCACCCACAATGGAGCGAGACAGTTTTAAGGGCGTCTTTTGAGCCCTTTCGTTCGGGTCATGTTGTGGCCGTTCCCGGTTTGCCGCCGTCGTTTTTTGCAGAACCTCACATTCTCACAAGACGAAAAACAGGGTACGCGAATGAACCGACTGTACAGGTCTCTGATGTTGATTCAGGCAGCGGCGGCTTTCGGTGGATTGATAACAGCATCAGCAAACGCGGCGGAGCCCGCGCAACCGGCAAAGCCGGATGTGGCCCGAGGTCAGGCCATTGCAACCCAGGTGTGCGCGGCGTGTCATGCGGCGGATGGCAACAGCGCTGGCGCGGCGTTTCCCAAGCTCGCGGGCCAGCACGCTGAATACATCGTCAAGCAGTTGAAGGATTACAAGACGCAGCCGGGAGCCAAGGCGCCGACGCGTAACAATCCGATCATGGCGGGCATTGCGGGCGCGTTGTCGGATCAGGACATGATCAACGTCGCCGCATACTTTGCGTCGCAGAAGGCCAAGCCCAACTTTGCGCGCGACAAGAACGACGTTGTGCTCGGGCAGAAGATTTATCGCGGCGGCATCGCGGACAAGGGTGTGCCGGCGTGCGCGGCGTGCCACGGCGCTACAGGCATGGGTATCCCGGTGCAATATCCGCGGCTGTCGTGGCAGTGGGGCGATTACACGGTGGCGCAGTTGAATGCATTCGCGCAAGGCACGCGTAACAATAGCGAGCCCATGCATGCCATCTCCTCCCGTTTGAGCGAAACGGAGATGAAAGCGGTGGCGGATTACATCGCCGGTTTGCATTGATCCGGGCAGGGCATGCGTTCTTCGGCATCGAACCCGGTAATCGTCGATACTGAGTTGCCCCAAGCGTTGCCCGTAAGTTGCCACTGAGCAAACATTAAGCAGCCGGTCCAACGAGGCCGGCGCGAAAACAAGAAAAGGGTGGGACGTCGGTCGACGAGACCGCTCGCGTCGCCACCCTTTTTTGCTGTCAGTCGGAGTTTGAATGAGCGTCACCACATCGGGATTGCAGTCGAAGTCGAGCCGTCGCGCAGTCAGGCATTTTGTCGAACTCGTGAGTTCGATGCGCTTCGCCATCGCCTTGCTGGTCGTACTGGCCATAGCAAGCATCATCGGCACGGTGCTTACGCAAGACGACCCGTACCCCAACTACGTCAATCAGTTCGGCCCGTTCTGGGCGGACATCTTCCGCGGCATCAGCATCTACACCGTGTACAGCGCGTGGTGGTTCATGCTGATCCTGATCTTTCTCGTGATTTCGGTCTCGCTATGCGTCATTCGCAACGGCCCGAAAATGATCGCGGACCTCAAAAGCTGGAAGGATCGCGTTCACGAAGGCGGCTTGCGCGCGTTTCATCACAAGGGTGAATTCGTGGTCAGCGCGGATCGCGCGCAGACGGCCGCCACGCTCGAACGTCTTTCCGCGAAGATGGGTTATCGCTTTGTCACGCGTCAGATTGACGCAGGCTCGACGCTCATCGCGGGCAAGCGCGGGGCGCTCACGAAGATCGGCTACATCTCGGCGCATCTGGCTATCGTGATCATTTGCGTCGGCGGGCTGCTCGACAGCAATCTGCCCATCAAGCTGCAGATGTGGCTCTTCAACAAGACGCCCATTCAGACCAACGCGGTCATCAACGACATTCCGGCGGAGCATCGCCTGTCCGTGTCGAATCCGACGTTTCGCGGTTACGCGTGGGTGCCGGAAGGTCAATACGTCGGCACGGCAATCTTGAATCAGCAGGACGGCTCGATCATTCAGGACTTGCCGTTCTCGATTCAACTCGACAAATTCATCGTCGATTACTACTCGACCGGCATGCCGAAGCTGTTCGCTAGCGACATCGTGGTGATCGACCACAAGACCGGCAAGCGCATTCCGGCGCGCGTCGAAGTGAACAAGCCGTTCACGTACGACGGCGTGTCGATCTATCAGTCGAGTTTTCAGGACGGCGGCTCGAAGATGCAGATGACCGCCTGGCCCATGAGCAGCGGCAGCGCGAAAACCACGCCCTTCAACGGTACGATCGGCGGCACTGCGCCCGTGAATCAGCAGATTGCCGGTGCACAAGGCCAAACGGTCGAATTCACCGATTTCCGCGCAATCAACGTCGAAAACATGACGGACGGCAACGGTGCGCCGGACGCACGCGGCGTCGGCAAGAAGGAAACCTTGCGCGATGCGTTCGACGAGCGCCTCGGCTCCGGCGCAAAGACGTCGAAGCCGACGGATCTGCGCAATATCGGCCCATCGGTGCAGTACAAGGTGCGCGGCACGGACGGTCAGGCGCGCGAGTACAGCAACTACATGTTGCCGGTCGATGTCAGCGGTCAGCGGATGTTCCTCGCCGGCATGCGCCTGAGCCCGAGCGATCCGTTCCGCTACTTGCGCATTCCTGCCGACGAGCAAGGCACGGTGAAGGAATGGATGAATCTGCGCGCCGCGCTTGCCACGCCCGCGACGCGCATCGAGGCTGCGCATCGGTTCGCGCAGCGTTCCGTGCCCCAGGAAAACGGCGATTTGCAGAAGCACCTGGACGAAAGCGCGATCCGCGTGCTGAATCTTTTCGCCGGCGCGGATGAATCGGGCAACGGGTCCACGAATCCGCAAATGAGCGGCGGATTTCAAAGTATCGCGGCGTTCATCGATCGTTCGGTGCCGAAGGGCGAGCAAGAAAAGGCCGCCGGTTTGCTCATGCGCATGCTGGAAGGCGCAATGTGGGACGTCTGGCAGATTTCCCGCGAACAAAACGGCGAGCCGGCCGCAAAAGTGGACGAGAAAAACAGCGCCTTCGTTCAGTCGTCCATCAACGCGCTTTCCGACAGCTTTCTGTACGGATCGCCGGTATTTTTGCAGCTCGACACCTTCAAACAGGTGCAAGCATCGGTATTCCAGCTAACGCGCGCACCGGGCAAAAAAGTGGTGTATCTTGGCAGCCTCCTGCTCGTGCTCGGCATTTTCTCGATGTTTTACGTGCGTGAACGCCGGCTCTGGTTCTGGCTCAAAGATTCAGGGCAAGGCGGTGCGAGCGTTTTGATGGCAATGTCCACGGCGCGCCGCACGCTCGATTTCGAGAAGGAATTCGAGCGTACGCGCGCGACGGTCGCGGCGGCGCTCGGCACCACGCCAATCGATCCGGCGGCGCAGCATCCGTCGAAAGCATCGGCGACGCAAACACACGAGCCATCCGCGGCCTCCGGCTCGGAAGTATCAACACGGTAAGATCATGGACCTTTCTCAGACCTCCTCCCACGCGCAGCCCAAGACGGAACGTCCGGCATCATCGTCGTCGGGCCTGCCCGATGTCGCCGTTTTCGACGATCGTCCGTTCCTCAAACGCCTGGGCGCAATCGACTGGCTGTTCGCCATTGCGATGGTCGCGGGCGCGGGCTTCGCGCTCAACCGCTATCACGCGTTCATGGACGTGTACGACATGGCGGTGCTGGTCGCCGCAGTGCCGACCTTCGTCGTGCTCGGCTGGCGCTGGAAACCGGCGCGGCTGCTCATCGCGACGATCGCGGTCATGTCGCTGTTCTCGATCCAGCTCTATCAGCACGACCTCGCGCGCGCCGAAACCAACTTCTTCCTCAAATACTTCCTGTCGAGCCAATCCGCGATTCTATGGATGAGCGCGCTCTTCATCCTGGCGACGCTCTTTTACTGGATCGGCCTCGTGTCGCGCTCGCAGACGGGCGGAGCAATCGGCTCGCGCATGACGTGGGTCGCGGTGCTCATGGGCTTCACGGGCCTGATGGTGCGCTGGTACGAGTCGTACATGATCGGCGCGGATGTCGGACACATCCCCATCTCGAACCTGTACGAAGTGTTCGTACTGTTTTGCCTCATCACGTCACTGTTCTATCTCTACTACGAACAGCATTACGCGACGCGTCAGATGGGCGCGTTCGTGCTGCTCGTGATCAGCGCGGCGGTCGGCTTCCTGATGTGGTATTCGATTGCCCGCGACGCGCAGCAGATTCAGCCGCTCGTGCCCGCGCTGCAAAGCTGGTGGATGAAGATTCACGTACCGGCGAACTTCATCGGCTACGGCAGTTTCGCGCTTTCCGCGATGGTTTCCGTCGCGTATCTGGCTAAGCAGCGCGGCTTTTTGGCCGACCGTCTGCCGTCGCTGGAAGTGCTCGACGACGTGATGTACAAGTCCATTGCGGTCGGTTTCGCGTTCTTCACCATCGCGACCATTCTCGGCGCGCTGTGGGCCGCCGAAGCGTGGGGCGGCTACTGGAGCTGGGACCCGAAGGAAACGTGGGCACTGATCGTCTGGCTGAACTACGCGGCGTGGCTGCACATGCGGTTGATGAAGGGCCTGCGCGGCGCGGCGGCGGCGTGGTGGGCGCTGACGGGATTGATCGTCACGACCTTCGCGTTTCTGGGCGTCAACATGTTCCTTTCGGGACTGCACAGTTACGGCAAGCTCTGATCTCGCGCCATCGAAAGAAGAGAAACCGCCATGCGTCGCGCTGGCGGTTTTTTTTTGTCTTGTGATGGAATAGCGGCATCCGGTTTGCTGTTTGCACGTATATGAATGGATGGGCGGCGTATCCAATGCCGCGCAAGCAAAGGGAGTATGGCTCCATGTGGATCAGACGTAATCGCGCGCTTTATGGTGACGATATCGCCGCGCACGAAATCACGCCGCGCGATGTGTTCGAGAATCGGCGGCGTGCGCTGCGTTCGATCGGCGCGCTGGCGGCGACTGGCTTGACTGGCGTGAGCGGCATCGCGAATGCGGCGTTTACATCGCCGGATGCGAAGGGCCAGAAACTCGCGGCGAAAGCGAATCCGAAGTTCATCGCGCTCGACAAGGCGACGTCGCTCAAGGACATCACGAGCTACAACAACTTCTACGAGTTCGGCACCGACAAGGGCGATCCCGCCGAACACGCGGGCACGTTGCGGCCGAGGCCGTGGAAAGTGTCGGTCGAAGGCGCGATCAAGAATCCGAAAACCTACGACATCGACGAGCTTCTGAAGCTCGCGCCACTCGAAGAACGTTTGTATCGCCTGCGATGCGTCGAAGGCTGGTCGATGGTCATTCCGTGGATCGGCGTCTCGCTGTCCGAGCTCATCAAGCGCGCGGAACCTACTGGCAGCGCGAAGTACGTGCAGTTCATCACGCTTGCCGATCCTTCGCAGATGCCGGGTCTTTCGACGCCGATCCTCGAATGGCCGTATTCCGAAGGCCTGCGCATGGACGAAGCGATGAATCCGCTCACCTTGCTCACCGTCGGCTTGTATGGCGAAGTGCTGCCGAATCAGAACGGCGCGCCGGTGCGTATCGTCGTGCCGTGGAAATACGGCTTCAAGAGCGCGAAGTCGCTGGTCAAGATTCGCTTCGTCGAAAAGCAGCCGCCGACGAGCTGGAATCTATACGCGCCGACGGAATACGGCTTCTATTCGAACGTGAATCCTGGCGTGGATCATCCGCGCTGGAGTCAGGCGACGGAGCGGCGTATTGGCGAGGACGGTTTCTTTGCGCCCAAGCGCAAGACGCTCATGTTCAACGGATATGGCGATCAGGTTGCGTCGCTCTATCAGGGCATGGACCTCAAGAAAAACTTCTGAACGATGCCCACTGTATCCGAACTCAAGGGATCGCAAACGCGCGCGAACGTGCGGTCCGGGCCGCGCTGGATCGCGCCCGCAAAAGTGATCGTGTTCATCGCGGCGCTCTATCCGCTGGCGCGCATTGTGTTGCTCGGCGTCATGGGCGGACTGGGCGCGAATCCGATCGAGTTCATCACGCGTTCGACCGGCCTTTGGACACTCGTCTATCTCTGCATCACGCTCGCCATTACGCCGGTGCGCCGGCTCACGGGCGTGACGGCGCTCGTGCGCTTTCGCCGCATGATCGGCCTTTACGCGTTCTTCTTCGCCGTGCTGCACTTCACGACATACATTTGGTTCGATAAATGGTTCGATGCCGCCGCGATGTTGAAGGACATCGGCAAGCGGCCGTTCATCACCGTGGGCTTCGCCGCGTTCGTGTTGCTGATACCGCTCGCGGTGACATCGCCGAAAGCGATGGTCCGCAAGCTCGGCCGCCGCTGGCAGATGCTGCATCGGATCATCTATCTCGTCGCCATTCTGGCCATCCTGCATTTCTGGTGGATGAAGGCCGGCAAGCACGATTTCGCCTTGCCGAAGATTTACGGCGCAATCGTGATCGTGTTGCTGGGCTGGCGGCTGATCGCGTGGCTCAAAGGACGAGTCGAACGACGCCGGTTGAGCGCTTAAAAAAAAGCGATGCCATGGCATCGCTTTTTTGGCTCACGGCACGAAGATTCAGTCCGGCAAAATGGATTCGCCCGCGAACAACTGCTTCACTTCTTCGCGTTCGCGCACCGCGCGCGCGCGTTCGCCATCGACCATGATTTCAGCGGCGCGCGCACGCGTGTTGTAGTTCGAGCTCATGACGAAGCCATACGCTCCCGCCGAAAGAATGGCGAGCAAGTCGCCTTGCTCGACGGCCAGTTCACGATCGCGTCCAAGCCAGTCGCCGCTTTCGCAAACCGGGCCGACGACATCGTATAAACGCGCGCTTGCCTTGCGTTCGATGACCGGCACGATGCGATGAAACGCCTCGTACATGGCGGGACGCGCGAGGTCGTTCATCGCGGCATCGACGATAGCGAAGTTCTTCTCTTCACCCGGCTTCAGATACTCGACGCGCGTTAGCAGCACACCCGCATTGCCGACGAGCGAGCGTCCCGGCTCGAAATACACTTCGCGCTGACCGTGGCCGCGCTCTTCGAAATGCGCGAGCAACGTGCGCACGAAGTCGCCGATATCCGGCGGCGTTTCGTCGTCGTATGTAATGCCGAGACCGCCGCCGACATCCACGTGACGAATGCTCATGCCGTCGGACTCGATCTGTTCGACGAGGTCGAGCAGCTTGTCGACGGCATCGAGATACGGGCTCACTTCGGTGATCTGCGAACCGATATGACAGTCGATACCCACGACATCGAGATTCGCCATGTCATGCGCTTCACGATACGTCGCGCGCGCGTCGCCGAAGGCCACGCCGAACTTGTTCGACTTCAAACCGGTGGAGATGTACGGATGCGTTTTGGCGTCGACATCGGGATTCACGCGCAGCGACACGGGCGCCTTCTTGCCAAGCGACTTCGCGACTTCGTTGAGCGCGTGCAACTCGGGAATGGACTCGACGTTGAAGCACTTCACGCCCGCTTCGAGCGCCTCGCGCATCTCGGCCGCGCTCTTGCCGACGCCCGAGAAAACCGTGTTGGAAGCCTTGCCGCCCGCGGCCAGCACACGCGCCAGTTCGCCCGACGACACGATGTCGAAGCCCGCGCCCAGGCGCGCGAACACGTTGAGCACCGCGAGGTTGCTGTTCGCTTTGACCGCGACGTGCACCGTTGCCTTGCGGCCCGCGCAGGCATCGGCGTAAGCGCGATAGGCGCGCGTCAGTGCATCGCGCGAATAGACGTAAAGCGGCGTGCCGAACTGTTCCGCGAGCGACGCGGCGGGGACGCCTTCGACGTGCAACGCGCCGTCGACGTAGTGGAATGCGGAATCGTTCATGCGTGGATTCGGATGTACGCGGCTTGGTGCGCGTGAGGCTTAGGTCAGTACCCGGCGGGCGCCGGTTTCAGAGTGGTGTCCGGCGAAAGCGACAGCGGCGCGCCGGAGGTATCGGGAATGTCGCCAGTCTCGCTCGCAGCCGATGCAGCGCTTGCCTTGTCGACGGAAGCGGAAGGCGGCGTATCCTGAAGGTCGCTAGGACGCTGCGGCAGTGGCGGGACAGTGGGAAGATAGAGCGGACCACGTTGTCCACAACCGCCGAGTGCGAGTGTTGCCGCGGCGCTCATGCTCAAAGCCGCTACAATCGCGCTCATCCTGAAAACGACTCGCATGACCGTCCCTGTACCATTGAATCGATGGAGTTTAGCATGACAGACCAGGAATACCTGAGCTTGGCAGAGGCCGCGCTGACGGCCATCGAACGTGCTGTGGATCGGGCTGAAGCCGATATCGAATTCGAGCGTAGCGGCAATGTGCTCACGCTGGAATTCGAGAACCGCACGAAGGTGATCGTGAATCTTCAGCCGCCGAAACACGAGATCTGGCTAGCCGCGAAGGCGGGCGGTTTTCACTACAAATACGTGGATGGCGCCTGGCGCGACACACGCGACAACAGCGAGTTTTTCGCCACGCTCACGAAGTATTCGACCGAACAGGCGGGCGAGCCCGTTCGCTTTTCAGCGAAGTAAGGCGCGCCCGGCAAGGAACGTCACTGTCCCTTGAACAGATTCATGATGTCCTGCTTTTCCTGCTCGCCGACTTCGGGCGCCGGAGCCGTGACGCCCGACACGCCCGCGGCCGACGACGCCTGACTCACGCCGATTGTCGCGATGAAGCCGTGGCCCGGCGTCATGTCGTCGAAGTACAGTTCGCCACCGAGCGAGGTCACGTCGGGCGGCGTCATCGGCTTGTACTCGGGCAAGCCCTTCAGCGCGCGCGCCATGTAATCCATCCACACAGGCAGTGCGAGACCGCCGCCCGTTTCCTTGTCGCCGAGCGTGCGCGGATTGTCATAGCCGATCCACGCAATCGCCACGAGCGAACGCTGATAGCCCGCGAACCAGGCATCGCGCGAATCGTTCGTCGTGCCGGTCTTGCCTGCGAGGTCGGTGCGCTTCAACTGATTCGTCTTGGCCGCCGTGCCGTGCTGCGCGACGCTTTGCAAAAGGCTATTCATCACGAACGCGTTGCGAGGCGTGATGGCAAGCGGCGCGCTTTGCTGCGCGACGAGCGGTTGCGGATGCGAAACGACCGCGCCGTATGGGTCGGTGATATCGGCGATCAGATACGGATTCACGCGATACCCGCCATTGGCGAACACCGCGTAGCCCGTCGCCATCTGCAGCGGCGTGACGAGACCCGCGCCGAGCGCCATCGGCAAATACGCGGGGTGCCGGTCCGCGTCGAAGCCGAAGCGCGTGATGTACTGCTGTGCGTACTTCGTGCCGATGGTGTTCAAAATGCGGATGGACACCATGTTCTTCGACCTCTGCAGCGCGGAGCGCATGGTCATGGGTCCGTCGAAGCCGCCACCGTAGTTCTTCGGCTCCCACGCCTGACCGCCGGTTTCGGCGGCGGTGAAGTAGAGCGGACCATCGTTGATGATGGTCGCGGGCGACAAGCCTTTTTCCAGCGACGCCGAATAGATGAACGGCTTGAAGCTCGATCCCGGCTGACGCCACGCTTGCGTCACGTGATTGAACTTGTTCTTGTTGAAGTCGAAACCGCCCACAAGCGCGCGGATGGCGCCGTCCTGCGGCACGAGCGAGATCAGCGCGCCTTCCACTTGCGGCAATTGCGTGATGATCCACTCGCCGTCGTCGTTCTTCATGAGCCGCACGATTGCGCCAGGACGAATGCGGGCATTGGGCTGTGCGCGCGTGGAGAGCGCATTGGAGACGAAGCGCAGATCGGCGCCGTTGATGGTCGCCACGTTGCCGTCGATGAAGCTCGCCTTCACTTCCTTCGTGCTCGCCGACGTGACCACCGCCGCGACGATCTCGCCGTTGTCCGGATGCTCGGCAAGCGCGTCGTCGATAGCCTGCTCGCGGTCGTCCGCATTCGCGGGCAGATCGATGAAACCCTCGGGCCCGCGATATCCATGCCGGCGTTCGTAGTCCATCAGCCCCTTGCGTACCGCGCGGTAGGCGGCGTCCTGATCGGCGGAATCGATCGTGGTCACGACATTGAGACCGCGCGTGTACGCCTCTTCCTTGTACTGCGCGTACATCATCTGCCGCACCATTTCCGCGACGTATTCGGCATGCACGCTGAACTCGCGGCCTTGTCCCTTCACGACGAGCGGCTGATTCTTCGCCTGGTCGTATTCGTCCTGCGTGATGAAGTTGAGTTCGCGCATGCGCTGAAGTATGTACTCCTGCCTCACCTTCGCGCGCTTCGGATTCACGACCGGGTTATAGGCCGACGGCGCCTTCGGCAGACCGGCGAGCATGGCGGCTTCCGCGAGCGAGATGTCCTTCAGATCCTTGCCGAAGTACACCCGGGCGGCGCTCGCAAAACCATACGCGCGCTGTCCGAGATAGATCTGATTCATATAGACCTCGAGAATCTGATCTTTCGTCAGCGCGCGCTCGATCTTGTAAGCGAGCAGCATCTCGTAGATCTTGCGCGTGTAGGTCTTCTCGCTCGACAGGAAGAAGTTGCGCGCGACCTGCATGGTGATCGTGCTTGCGCCCTGTGACGCGTGACCGTTCGACAGCGCCACCGTGCCCGCGCGCAGGATGCCGGTGAGATCGACGCCGCCGTGGTCGTAGAAACGCGAGTCCTCGATGGCGAGCACCGCTTTCTTGAGATGGTCCGGCACATCGCGAATGCGCACGACGCTGCGCCGCTCTTCGCCAAATTCGCCGATCAGCACGTGATCCGCCGTATAGATGCGCAGCGGCACCTTCGGCTTGTAGTCAGTGAGCGCATCGAGCGAAGGCAGGTTCGGCATCGCGACGACGAGCGCATACCCGAGCACGAGCGCCGCGCAAACGATTAGCGCGAGAAAGCTGATGACAAGCGCGGAAAGCAGCCGCAAATACCACGGTCGCCTGGTCGTCTGACCTTCGGGCGGTTTGGATGGCGGGTTGGTCGGGGAAGAGGATTGCATGGCACCACCAAAAAACAGTCTCGGGATTATAGCCGTCCGGGTTTCGAGCCTTTCTTAAGACTTGCGACGAATCGCGGGCGTGCTTCGGTCCCGTTTCTCCTGCTTCGGAACTTCGTCCCTTCAAGATACGCGGGATCGTGCGGATAAGCACCTCTGAAACGCGCCAAACACACGCGTTAGCCATTTGGCTGAATGTTCGAAAGACGCGCGGCTCACCACAATTCTTCTCGTGCAAGCGCTCGAAAGGTTCGGCGCGCAAGAGACGATGGAGTGAGTCATGAACAAGGCCTTATTGACAGTTACGCGCCGCTTTGCAGCGGGTATCGATGTGAGCGAAAGCGCGGTGCGGATAGTGGTGCTCAGCAAGCGCGTGCGTTCGCCCTCGGCGGTGTGCGTCGAGCATATCGATTGGGTGGCGCTCGAACCGGGCGCGGTGATCGACGGCGAGTTCGTCGATCGCGCCGCCGTGATCGCGGCGCTCTGCGATACGGTCGAGCGCTTGCCGCAGAACGGCGTGTCGCGCGCGCTGCGTTGCGCAATGGGCTTGCCGTCGTCCGCGACGCTCACCACGCGCGTGCCGCTCACCGCGTTGCTGGAGACGCGCGATGCGCCCGCGCTCGTGGCGGACGGCGATCCGCGCGGCGTGCTCGAACCCGCCGTGCTCGCGGAGGCCGAGCGCATCTCGGGCATCGAACGCGGCGCGCTCGCGGTCGACTGGTCAGTCGAAACGCAGGAGGACGGCCGCGCGCAAGTCGCGATTGCCGCCACCGCGCGCCGGCATGTCGAGGCGCGCGTCGAAACGGCGGCTGCGGCGGGAATCGCGCTGTCCGCCATCGACGGCGAACCGGCGGCCGCCATGCGCGCAATGCGTCATTCCGGCAAGGTGGAGCTCGGTCCGGATGCGCGCTTCATGCTTTGCTGGCTCGAAAAGACGGGGCTGCACGGCTGGGTCGCCGGCGCTCACGGTGTCGAGTCCGAAGTGCGGTATCCGGCGCCCGAGCATTCATGTCTCGCCGACGCGCTCCGCGATCTCGCTGGCACCGATGCGCCGCTCGACTGCGTGTACGTCGGCGGCGAAGCGGACCTGATGGCGCAGGCCGCGCTGCCACTTCCCGCGCTGGCGAAGATGTTCGGCTGCCCGGCGCTGCCGTTCGAGTGCGCGCCGTATTGCAATGGCGTGGCGGGCATCGATGCGTCGCTCAAACATTCGCCGCTCTTCGCGGTGGCGTTCGGTCTGGCGTTGCGCGAGGTGCTGCAATGAGCGGCGCGAGCGTGGTCGAAGGCTTCAACCTGCTTCCTTACCGCTTGCGCAAGCGCCGCGAGATGCGCCGTCAGCGGCTCGCGATTCTCGCGGCGGCGAGTCTTGCCGGATGCGCGGCGGTCGGCGCGGTCGCGGGCTGGGATGCCTTGCAGCGCGCGCGTCTGGATGAACGGCGTCTCGCGCTGGAAGCGTCGCTACGGACATCGGGCGCGCAGCTCGAAGAGCACGCACGGCTCACGCGTGCCGAAGCCGACCGGCGGCGCGCGCGCCAAAACGCGCAACCGCTTGCCGCGCCGCGCGACCGTTTTCTCGCGCTTCTCGACGCGCTGGCTGACGCGCCCCGGCAACCCGGCGTCGAGCTGCAACGCGTCTCGCAACGGACCGACGAAGTCGAACTCGCGGCGCTCGCGCCCGATTCGCAAGCGGCGGCGAACTGGCTCAAGCGTCTGGAGGACGTGCGCGACGTGCAGTCGGTGGAAGTGATCGAGATGAAGCGGCGGCCAACCACGCCGGCGCCGGCGAGGCGCGATGCCGTATCGAACGTCGAACGCTACGAATTCACGGCGCTGGTGCGCTACGCACGCGAAACCGCGGCGGCGGCAAAGACCGCGCAACCCGCGCTCGCCGTCCGCCGCACGACCAACACCGCTCACGGGAGCAGTCAATGAACACGATTTCCTTTAACGATGCCGGCCGTCTGCGCTCAGTCGCGGCCTTCCATGAATGGCCGCTTCGATGGACGCTCTGCGGCGCGATGCTTCTCGCGGCGATCATCTGCGTCATCGGCGTGCAGGGCTGGCGCGCGGCCGGTCTGATCGATCTCGATGCAAGCCACGCGGCGCTCTCCGCCGCGCAGGAGAAAGCAGGCCAACTGCGCGGTATCGAGGCGCAATTGCCCGATCTGCGCAAACGCGTGGCGGCGGGCGGTCTGAACCCCGAACACTGGACTGCCGCCGATGCGCTGCACGCCGTAGCCAGTCTCGCCGCGCAAAGCGGGTTGCACGTAACGGAGATCGAGCCGCTTCAGACGAAACTCGCCGAGGTCCAGGCACCGCGCGCGCTCCGGTTTCGCGCGGAAGGCGGCTTTGCTGAGATGAAGCGGTTCATCGAGGCGCTCGCGGGTTTGCCGCGTCTCGTCATACCGGAAGGCGTGCAAATCCGGCGGCAGACGGGTGTACTTTCCATCGATACGACCTTGCGCATTCACGACGATCTTCCGGCCGTGCCGCTGCCCGAACCGGCGCGCACGAACGCCTTCGTCATCGATCCGTTCGGCAAGGAAAGCGCCGGTGGCTTTTCGCGCAGCGCGGACTTGTTGCTCGTCGGGACGCTTCTCGGACGTCATCGCGCGATGGCGCTGATGCAGAGCAGCGAGGGCGTTGGCGACTTCCGGCCCGGCGAGAAGATCGGAGACGAATGGCTCGGACGCGTGCGGCCGCGCGCGGTCGAGCTCGCGAGTGACGACGGCGCTTCGCGCACGCTGAGTTTCGCGGAGGATCGCAAGTGATCGCGCCGCCAACTTTTCGTTTTAAGAGACTCGTTCTGGCGCTGGCGCTCGTTTTCGCGTCGCACGCGGTCTGGGCCGAAGCCGATCAAAGCGAGCCCATTGCGCCTTTGCCGCCGTTGCCCGCGGGCTACGAGACTTTGTCGACCGACCAGTTCGCCATCGATACGAGCGCGCCGCCCGCGCTCTTGTCGCCGCCCGTCGCGCAGAGTGCGGAGCCCGTGGCTGCCGCGAAGTCATCGACGGAAACGAGCGAGTCGCTCGAAGGCCCGCCCGTGCCGATGCCGCAGCCCGAACGTCTGAGCACGCAATCGCCCGGCAGCGCCGACGACGGCAAGCCGATCACGCTCGATCTCAAGAACGCCGACCTGGGCGCCGCGCTGCATGCGTTTGCCCGCTTCAGCGGGCTCAATATCATCGCGAGCGACAAGGTGCGCGGCCAGGTGTCGATCAATCTCGTCGCCGTGCCGTGGCGCCGCGCATTCGACACGCTGCTCGACGTGAACGGCCTCGCCATGGAGCAGCACGGCAACGTGATCTGGGTCGCGCCGCTCGCGGAACTCGCCGCACGCGAGAAGCTGCGCTACGAGACGCACGCGCGCGCCGCCGATCTCGAACCGCTCGCGAGCCGCACGTTCGTGCTGCGCTATCCGCGCGCGGAAGACGTCCGCAAGCTGCTGACAGGCTCCGGGAGCCAGCGCGTGCTGTCCAAACGCGGCTCCGCCATGGCCGACACGCGCACCAATCTGCTCTTCGTGACGGACCTCGACGCGCGCGTGAAGCAAATCGCCGAACTCGTCGCGCAGATCGACAAGCCCACGCCGCAGGTCGTGATAGAAGCGAAGATCCTGGAAGGCGAGGCGGGCATTTCGCGCACGCTTGGCGTCAAGCTGGGCGTCGCGGGCGTGAACGACCCGGCGCGCGGTCTCTCGGGCGGCAAGGACGGCGTCGTGTACGATTTATCGGCGCGGCCGATCAACGGTTTCGACGCCGCCACGGCCGGACTCACGCTGTTCGCGGCTCAGGCCACGCGGCTTCTGAACATCGAACTGAGCGCGCTCGAAGCCGAGGGACGCGGTCAGATAGTCTCCCGGCCGCGTGTGGTGACGGCTGACCGCGCGAAGGCGCTGGTCGAGCAGGGCACGGAGCTGCCGTATCAGGCGAAAGTGGGCAACGGCGTTTCCGGCGTGCAGTTTCGGCGCGCGGCGCTCAAACTGGAGGTCGAGCCGCAGATTACCCCGCACGGGCACGTCATCCTTGATCTCGATGTCGCGAAAGACAGCGTCGGCGAGCAGACCGACGCGGGACCGGCCATCAACACCAAGCACGTCCAGACGCGCGTGGAGGTCGAGGACGGCGGCACGGTGGCGATCGGCGGCATCTACTCGGAAGACGAGCGCAACGACGTCACGGGCGTGCCCGGACTGTCGAAGCTGCCGTGGCTCGGCTGGCTGTTCCGCCATGACGCGCGCCGCAGCTCGCGCAACGAGCTGGTGATCCTGATTACGCCGCACGTCATTGCTTCGAGTGGATGAAGGCGGAAAGAAGCGGAAAGCGGGGCCGCGAGCGGGCGGCCCGACTCGACAAAGCGGGCTATTTGCCCTTAAGCTGCCGCACGAACAAAATTCGATTGACTTGAAGGAAACCGAGTTGCAGGAAGGGCACGCGAACGCGAACATCTTTTTCGTCGGACTCATGGGGGCGGGTAAAACCACCGTGGGCCGCGCGGTTGCGCGCCGCTTGCAGCGCTCATTCATCGATTCGGATCAGGAAATCGAGGCGCGCACCGGCGCGCGCATCCCGGTGATCTGGGAGCTCGAAGGCGAGGCGGGTTTTCGTCAGCGCGAAGCCAACGTTATCGACGAGCTGTCGCAAAAGAGCGGTATCGTGCTTGCTACGGGCGGCGGTGCGGTGCTGCGTCCGGAGAATCGCGAACATCTGAAGAATCGCGGCGTCGTCATCTATCTGCGTGCGAATCCGCACGATCTCTGGCAGCGCACGCGGCGCGACAAGAACCGGCCGCTTTTGCAGACCGACGATCCGCGCGGCAAGCTGGAAGCGCTCTTTCAGACGCGTGATCCGCTCTATAACGAGTGCGCGCATTTCGTCGTGGAAACCGGCCGACCTACCGTCAACGCGCTCGTCAACATGGTCCTGATGCAACTGGAGGTGGCCGGCGTCATCAAACCGGCTCAGTCATAATGTCCGTCATGATTTCCCCCTCGATTACCGTCGACGTCGAACTGGGCGAACGCGCCTATCCCATTCATATCGGTGCGGGCCTCATCGGTCGCACGGAGCTTTTCGCGCCGCATATCAAGGGCGCGTCGGTCGCCATCGTCACCAACTCCACCGTCGACCCGCTCTACGGCGACGAACTCCGCGCCGCACTCGCCACGCTCGGCAAGAAGGTGACGACCGTCGTGCTGCCGGATGGCGAAGCGCACAAGAACTGGGAAACGCTCAACACGATCTTCGACGCGCTCCTCAGCGAACGCTCCGACCGCAAGACCACGCTGATCGCACTCGGCGGCGGCGTGGTGGGCGACATGACCGGCTTCGCGGCGGCATCGTATATGCGCGGCGTGCCGTTCATTCAAGTGCCGACCACTTTGCTCTCGCAAGTGGATTCATCGGTGGGCGGCAAGACGGGCATCAATCATCCGCTCGGCAAGAACATGATCGGCGCGTTCTATCAGCCGCAAGCGGTGATCGCGGACATCGGCGCTTTGCGCACGCTGCCAGACCGTGAACTGGCTGCGGGACTCGCGGAAGTCATCAAGACGGCGGCAATCGCGGACGCCGAGTTCTTCGAGTGGATCGAAGCGAACATCGCGAAGCTGAACGACCGCGACGAAGAAGCGCTTGCTCACGCGGTCAAGCGTTCGTGCGAGATCAAGGCGTCGGTGGTGGCGTCGGACGAGCGCGAAGGCGGACGCCGCGCAATTCTCAACTTCGGTCATACCTTCGGGCATGCCATCGAAGCGGGCCTGGGCTACGGCGAATGGCTGCACGGCGAAGCGGTGGGCTGCGGCATGGTGATGGCGGCGGATCTTTCCGTGCGCCTCGGCAAACTGGATGAGCCCGCGCGCAAGCGTCTCGTGCGCGTGATCGAAGCCGCGAAGCTGCCGGTCGTGGCGCCCACGCTCGGCGCGGGGCGTTATATCGATCTGATGAAGGTCGACAAGAAAGCCGAAGCCGGCGAGATCAAGTTCATTTTGCTGACCCGCTTCGGTGAGGTCGAAATAGCAAAGGCGCCCGACCACGCCGTGCGCGAGACGCTCGCCGCAAGCGTCTGAGTATCGGATCGGCGCCGACCCGGCGGCAATGCCGGAGACAACCGGAACCACGACTTGAGCGGAGCAGCCGGTGAGCGAAATAGAAAGTCTACTTCCGTCGAGCGGGCCGCCATCGGGCTCGTTCGAAGCGTATCTCGCGCCGTACGCGGCGCATTCGGCGTTGTCGCGCGGACGCCGGTACGCCGAAGCGCCGCCTGCCGCCCGTACCGAATTCCAGCGCGACCGCGACCGCATCGTGCACTCCACTGCATTCCGGCGGCTCGAATACAAGACGCAGGTGTTCGTCAATCACGAAGGCGACCTCTTTCGCACGCGTCTCACGCATAGTCTCGAAGTCGCGCAGATCGCGCGTTCGGTCGCTCGCAATCTGAATTTGAACGAAGATTTGGTCGAAGCGATTTCGCTTGCGCACGATCTCGGCCACACGCCGTTTGGTCACGCGGGCCAGGACGCGCTCAACGAATGCATGCGCGATCACGGCGGCTTCGAGCACAATCTGCAAAGCCTCGCGGTGGTGGATCAGCTCGAAGAGCATTACGGCGCATTCGACGGCCTCAACCTCTGCTTCGAGACGCGCGAGGGCATTCTCAAGCATTGCTCGCGCGAAAATGCGCGCAAGCTCGGCGATCTCGGCGAACGCTTTCTCACGGGCAAGCAGCCGTCGCTCGAAGCGCAGATCGCCAATGTCGCCGACGAAATCGCCTACAACAATCACGATGTCGACGACGGCTTGCGCTCCGGCTTCATCACGCTCGAACAGCTTTCCGAAGTCAGCCTCTGGCATACGCATTTCGATGTCGCGCGCGCCGCGTATCCGGATATCGGCGGACGCAGGCTGATTCACGAGACCATTCGCAGCATCATCAACACGTTGATCGTCGATCTGATCGAGGCGACGAGCCGCAATCTCACGCGCGTGGCGCCGAAGTCCATCGACGATATCCGCAACGCGCCGCCGCTCGTCGCGCATAGCGATGAAATTGCCGCGCAAGCTGCCGCGCTCAAGCGTTTTCTGTTCAGGAACCTGTACCGGCACTATCGCGTGATGCGCATGGCAAACAAGGCGAAGCGCGTCGTGACGGGTCTCTTCGACGCGTTCACCGACGACCCGCGCCTGTTGCCGCCCGCTTATCAGGCGCGTCAGGCCGCGGTGGAGGAGTCGGCCAACGACGCGAGTTCAACCGGCCACGACAGCTCGCAGGCGCGGCTCGTCGCGCATTACATCGCGGGCATGACCGACCGCTATGCACTGAAGGAGTATCAACGCCTGTTTGTCATCGACAACAACTAATATCGCGCGTTTCAACGCGCAAGAATCAATTCAAGGAGACTTTCTCGATGAGACGCATGCCCTCGTTCCGCTCGATCGCAGCAGCTGCCGTGCTCGCGTTCGCCGGCAGCACCGCAGCGCAGGCCGCGACGGAAATCCAGTTCTGGCACGCCATGGAAGCCGCGCTCGGCGAGCGCGTCAACGACATCGCCAACGACTTCAACGCGTCGCAAAGCGATTACAAGATCGTCCCCGTGTTCAAGGGTACGTATGATCAGACGCTCGCGGCGGGCATCGCGGCGTTTCGCAGCGGCAACGCGCCCGCGATCCTGCAAGTCTACGAAGTCGGCACGGCAACGATGATGCAGGGCAAGAAAGCCGTCGTTCCGGTCTACGACGTCTTCAAGCAGGCAGGCGTGCCGCTCGACGAGAAGGCCTTCGTGCCGACCATCTCCGGTTACTACAGCGACGCGAAGACCGGCCATCTCATCTCTATGCCGTTCAACAGCTCCACGCCGGTTCTGTACTACAACAAGGACGCCTTCAAGAAGGCGGGACTCGACCCGAACCAGCCGCCGAAGACCTGGGCCGATGTCGAAACCGACGCAAAGAAGATAAAGGCCGCCGGTTACTCGTGCGGTTATTCGTCGGGCTGGCAAAGCTGGATTCAGCTCGAAAACTACAGCGCGTGGCATGCGGCGCCGTTCGCGACGAAGAACAACGGCTTCGACGGGCTCGACGCCAAGCTCGACTTCAACAAGCCGCTGCAAGTCGCGCATATCGCCTTCCTGCAGAAGATGGCGAAAGAAGGCAACTTCACCTACGTGGGCCGCAGGGACGAGCCGGTCTCGAAGTTCTATAGCGGCGATTGCGGCATCATCACGAACTCGTCGGGCTCGCGCGCGACCATCAACAAGTTCGCGAAGTTCGAATACGGCGTCGGCATGATGCCTTACGACGCGAGCGTGAAGGGCGCGCCGCAGAACGCGATCATCGGCGGCGCGAGTCTCTGGGTGCTGTCGGGCAAGGACCCGGCCGTGTACAAGGGCGTCGCGAAGTTTCTCGCTTATCTGACTTCGCCGCCGGTCGCGGCGAAGTGGCATCAGGACACGGGCTATCTGCCGGTCACGCAAGCGGCCTACGAACTCACGCAGAAGCAGGGGTTCTACGACAAGAATCCCGGCGCGGATATCGCCATCAAGCAGATGCTGAACAAGCCGCCGCTCGCCTTCACCAAGGGTTTGCGTCTTGGCAACATGCCGCAGATTCGCACCGTCGTCGATGAAGAACTGGAGCAGGTCTGGGCGGAGAAGAAGACGCCGCAACAGGCGCTCGATTCTTCGGTTTCGCGCGGTGACGAACTGCTGCGCCGCTTCGAAAAGAGCGGTGGTTAAGCGCCCATGACGCAGCGCGCCCGCGTGTTTCTCGCGGGCGCCGTTTCAGGATACATCGATGGAAAAACGGTCTCGTTTCGATACGAGCGTCCTGCCGTATCTGCTCGTTGCGCCTCAGCTCGCGATCACCGCGCTGTTCTTTCTGTGGCCGGCGGGCGAAGCGCTCTGGCAATCCACGCAGAGTCAGGACGCGTTCGGCACGTCGAGCGAATTCGTCGGCCTCGCGAACTTCAAGCAGCTTTTCGCGGACCCGCTTTATCTGTCGTCGTTCAATACGACGATGATCTTCTGCGCGCTCGTTACCGTGTCGGGACTCGTGATCTCGCTGCTGCTCGCCGCGTGCGCCGACCGCGTGACGCGTGGCGCGAAAGCGTATCAGACGTTGCTCATCTGGCCATATGCCGTCGCGCCCGCGATTGCGGCGGTGTTGTGGTCGTTTCTGTTCAACCCGAGCATCGGGCTCGTGACGTATGCGCTCGCGAAGCAGGGCATCGTGTGGAACCACGCACTGAACGGCACGCAGGCCATGTTTCTCGTCGTGCTCGCGTCGGTGTGGAAGCAGGTCAGCTACAACTTCCTGTTCTTCTATGCGGGACTTCAGGCAATTCCGCAGTCGCTGATCGAAGCCGCGGCCATCGACGGCGCCGGTCCCGTGCGACGCTTTTTCGGCATTGCGCTACCGCTGCTTTCGCCGACGAGTTTCTTCCTGCTCGTCGTGAATCTGGTCTATGCATTCTTCGACACCTTCCCCGTGATCGACGCCGCCACCGGCGGCGGCCCGGCGCAGTCGACCAAGACACTCATCTACAAGATTTTCGCGGAAGGCTTTCAGGGTCTCGACATCGGTAGTTCGGGCGCGCAATCGGTCGTGCTGATGGTGATCGTCGTTGCGTTGACCATCGTGCAGTTCCGCTTCGTCGAACGCAGGGTGCAATATTCATGATCGAGAACCGACGCGGCTTCGATATCTTCTGTCACGCGGTGCTGCTCGTAGGCGTCGCGCTGATCGTGTTTCCGGTGTATGTCGCGTTCTGCGCGGCCACGATGAATTCGAAGGAAGTCTTCACCGTGCCGCTCTCGCTCGTGCCGAGCACGCATCTCTTCGAAAACGTGGCGAACATCTGGACGCACGGCAGCGGCAACGCGGCGGCGCCTTTCGGACGCATGCTGATCAACAGCCTCGTGATGGCGCTCGTGATCTCCATCGGCAAGATCGCGGTGTCGATCATCTCGGCGTATGCGATCGTGTTCTTCCGCTTTCCGTTCAAGAACTTAGCGTTCTGGCTGATCTTCGTCACGCTCATGCTGCCGGTGGAAGTGCGTATTTTCCCGACGGTGCAGGTCGTGTCGTCGATGCATCTGTCGAACACGTACGCCGGGCTTACGCTGCCGCTCATTGCATCGGCGACCGCGACCTTTCTGTTCCGCCAGTTCTTCATGACGCTGCCGGACGAACTGATGGAAGCGGCGCGCATCGACGGCGCGGGGCCGCTGCGTTTCTTCTGGGATGTCGTGCTGCCGCTGTCGAAGACGAACATCGCGGCGCTCTTCGTCATCACGTTCATCTACGGCTGGAATCAGTATTTGTGGCCGATTCTCATCACCAACGAGCAGTCGCTGCAAACCGCGGTGGTGGGCATCAAGAGCATGATCGCATCAGGCGATACCGCGACCGAGTGGCATCTCGTCATGACCGCGACCTTGCTCGCCATGTTGCCGCCGCTCGCGGTCGTCCTGACGATGCAGCGCTGGTTCGTGCGCGGCCTCGTCGATTCGGAAAAATAACGCAACCACCTTGGCATGACGCCCGAGAACAGAAAGCGTCCGCTCGGGCTCAAACGGGAGACTTCAGACATGATTCTCGAAATCGCGCAGTTGCCGGTCATGGCCGGCGAGGAAAGCGCATTCGAAGCCGCTTTCGACGAAGCGCAGAAGATCATCGCGGCGCAGCCGGGCTATCGTTCGCATGAGCTCGTGCGCGGGGCGGACGCCGGCAACGGCTCGCAATACGTGTTGCTGGTGCGTTGGGATTCGGTCGCGGCGCATGATCCGGGCTTTCGGCAATCGGCGGGTTACCAGCAATGGCGCGCGCTGCTGCATCGCTTCTATGAGCCGGGCATCGCGGTCGCGCATTTCGCGACGGTGTGCGGCGCGCTGCGGGACTGATCGATGGCTGCGTTGAATCTCAAGGCGGTCAGGAAAAGCTACGACGGCAAGAACTTCGTGCTGCATGGCATCGACGTGGCAATCGCGGATGGCGAGTTCGTCGTCATGGTCGGTCCTTCGGGCTGCGGAAAATCGACGTTGCTGCGCATGGTCGCGGGGCTCGAAAGCGTGTCCGAGGGCGAGATCCAGATCGGCGGCAAGGTCGTCAACAAGCTGGAGCCAAAGGATCGCGACATCGCGATGGTGTTCCAGAACTACGCGCTCTATCCGCATATGAGCGTCGCGCAGAACATGGCTTACGCGCTCAAGATCGGCGGCGCGGATCGCGCGACTATCGAGAGCCGCGTGGCGAATGCGGCGCGCATTCTCGAACTCGAACCGCTGCTCGCGCGCAAGCCGCGCGAACTGTCGGGCGGGCAGCGCCAGCGCGTTGCCATGGGCCGCGCGATCGTGCGCGAACCGGCCGTGTTCCTCTTCGACGAACCGCTCTCGAATCTCGACGCCAAACTGCGCGTGCAAATGCGTCTCGAGATTCAACGCCTTCACGCGCGACTCGCAACCACGAGCCTTTACGTTACGCACGACCAGATCGAAGCGATGACGCTCGCGCAACGCGTCATCGTCATGAACAAGGGACACGCCGAGCAGATCGGCGCGCCGACCGAAGTCTACGAGCGGCCGGCGACGGTGTTCGTCGCGAGCTTCATCGGCTCGCCCGCGATGAATCTGCTCGAAGGGCGCTTGTCGGAAAACGGCTCGACGTTCGAGGTGGCGGACGGCGGACCGAAGCTGCCGGTTGCGGGCGCTGCCGGTTTGAACGGCACGATGCACGGCCGCGAGTGGATCATCGGCCTTCGTCCCGAGCATATGACACCGGGCATCGTCGGCGCGGCGAGCGCGACGCTCGATGTCGATTCCACCGAGCTGCTCGGCGCCGACAATCTCGCGCACGGCAAGTGGGGCAAGCACGACGTGGCGGCGCGTTTGCCGCATACGCACCGGCCGCAGCGTGGCGAAAAGCTGGCGGTGTCCGTGCCGCCGCAACAACTGCATTTCTTCGATCCGGCGAGCGGTCGGCGCGTCGACTGAAGGGAGTATCCGCGATGAGAACCTGGCCTTATCCCGCAATCGTCGCGCATCGCGGCGGCGGCAAGCTCGCGCCCGAGAACACGCTCGAAGGCATCGACGAAGGCGCGCGGCGCGGTCTGCGCATGATCGAATTCGATGCAAAGCTCTCGGCCGACAATGTGGTTTTTCTGCTGCACGACGATGACGTCGATCGCACGTCGAACGGTCATGGACCCGCGCGCTCGATGACTTACGCGCAGATCCGTGCACTCGATGCGGGCTCGTGGTTCGGCAAGCCATTCGCGGGCGCGCATATGCCGACGCTCGCTGAAGTACACGCGCGTTGCGCGGAACTCGATATGGCGGCAAACGTGGAAATCAAGCCGTGTCCTGGACGCGAAGTCGAAACGGGTGAGCTTGTCGCGCGTGAGACGGCGCGCTTGTGGGCGAGTGCGGAACCAGCGCCGTTGCTGTCGTCGTTTTCATACGTGGCGCTGCAAGCCGCGCGCAACGCGGCACCAGAGCTTCCTCGCGGCATGCTGTACGAGGAAGTTCCGGTCGACTGGCGCGAACAAACGTCGGCACTCGCATGCGTGTCGCTGCATGCGAGTCACCGGCATTTGAGCGAAGCACTCGTTCGCGAAATCAAGGACGCGGGCTTGCGCGTACTTGCCTACACACCGAATGAACCTGAGCGCGTGAAGTTGCTCGCCCAATGGGGAGTCGATGCGATCTGCACGGATCGCATCGATATCATTGGTGCGGATTTTCTCGCGGGAAGTTGAACGACGCGCGCGGCACCATTGATACTGGCGCCGCTCGTTCGGTCAGCGAGCGCGGGCCAGCAAAACGCCCGCGACGAGCGCCAGGCCGCCGACGAGTGCAATCGTCTGCCAGGGCTTTTCGTGCAGATACGCATCGGCGTCGTCTAGAGCAGCGCCGGCGCGTTGTCTGAGCGCGGCGTGCGTGTCGTTCAGACGGGAACGTGCGCCGTCCAGTTGCGAACTTATTTGCTTGCGCAAGATGGCGGCATCGGCCGATGCGCCGTTCGACAGCGTTTCTTCGAGATCGGAAAGCAGCGCGCGCAACTCGCCGCTGATGTCCTCGGCGGCATCACGGCCATGACGCGCCATACGGCGCGCACGGCGGTTGGTGCTGCTCCAGGAATCTCCGATGGCGTCTCGCGTGTTAGGCAATGCGTTCATAGATCGCTCCGTCGATGGATGAATCGTGGATGGATGACCACACCGCTCGCGAAGAGCGGGAAATCGATGATGCAGCAAATTCGATGCCCATGGGCGCGCACGGTCGTGTCACCAGCAAGACTGTCGGTGAACGGCGTTGCGACAGCGTAATAAATGCGCAAACTCCGCAAATGCGCGGGTCACATTTACAAGAGCCGGTAAAATCAAATGCCGCCACGCTTCATGCATGGCGGCGCTTTTATTTGCATGCCCGCAAATAAAATTTCGGGAACGCCGTGGTTAATCCAGCGTTCTTAGAAACGATAGCCGACACGCAAATAAGTCACGATGGGATTCAACGTGATCTTCGCTTTCGACTGCACGTTCAACGTGCCAACCGGCGTCTGCGCTTGCGAGTTCAAAGTCGCCGTTGCCTTCAACGGAATGAACGACACGGAAAAACCCGCGAACCAATGCTCCGTGAAGTTATAGACGGCGCCCACGTTGAACACCGGCGCCCACGAACTATCCGTGTCGACGGAGGTCGGACCATGCAGGACGTTGCCTTCGAACGATGAGTTCGTGATCTTGGCGTCGGTGAACCAGGTGCGCGTTACGCCAATGCCGACGAACGGACGAAACTTCGCTTGAGGAGCATTAAAGAAGTATTTGAAAAGCAGCGTTGGGCTCCATTGTTTCGCGCTGCCGAGCTTGCCGTATTGCGAGAACGAGCCTGTGCCTTCGAGGTCGAAGGAGGGCGGAATGCCCATTTCGAATTCCGCCGCAATGTGGTCGGTGGCAAAGTAACCAAGCGTGAAGCCTGCCGTATCCGCGCTTGAAATGCCGGCGCCCGTGCCCTGTACGTCGATATTGACGGGAGATCCGCCTACACTTGTCTCTTTGAGCGGGCCGCTGCTGTCTTGCGGGGCGAAGTGAAACCAGCCAGCGGTTGCGTAGAAGGAACCCGCCGACTGTGCGTGCGCCGCGCTGGCTACACACGCAAATGCCGCTGCTCCCACCATGACTTGTTTTATTTTCAATTTGTGCTCCTCCAGAAAAGCACGCTCATTATGAGCATAAGATTTCAAAGTAACCATAGCGTCGCCGTAGAGCATTTTCCCTAAGACGTGTGCGGCGTTGGAATCGTGTTGCATGGCATTTGCATGTGTTTCGTCCACGCTGCCTCAACATCTCCACAAGGTCCCCGATTGGGGTAACACAAACGCGATCAATGGAATATCCAGAATGGCACGGCTTGCACGACTTTATGTTCCCGATCAGCCGCAGCATGTCATCCTGCGCGGTCTCGACCAGCAACCTGCCTTCGTCGACGACCAGGACTACGAGCTTTTCATCGACTGCTTGAGAACTGCATCACGTGATCATCATCTTTCCATTCATGCATATGCGTTGATGCCGCAGGCGGTGCATCTGCTTGTCACGCCGCGCGACGAATCCAGCCTTCCCAAGGCGATGCAGGCAGTCGGGCGTCGTTACGTGGCGCATTTCAATCGCCGTTACACGCGGCGCGGGACGTTGTGGGAAGGGCGATATCGCGCAACGGTCATCGAGGGTGAACGTTATTTCCTGCTTGCCACGCGCGTGGTTGAAACCGCGCCGGTTCGCGCGGGTCTGGTTGCCGCGCCGCAGGACTACAAGTGGTCGAGTTTTCGGCACCATATAGGGCTGACGCTCGACGGACTGATCACGGATCATCCGCTTTTCTGGTCGCTCGGCAACACGCCGTTCGAACGCCAGCATGCCTACAAGGAGTTGTGCGATCAGCCGCTCGACGAGCGTGAGGCCAATCGTCTCCTGCAAGCCACACTGAAAGGCTGGGTGCTCGGCAGCGATGCGTATCGCGATTGGGCATCGCGTGCGGCGAATCGGCGCGTGTCGCCATTGCCGCGCGGACGGCCGCGTAAAGTGCGCGAGACGCCTCAATCTCAATAACCACGGGCATCGCGGAAAACGACGCTTCAAAAGGACGGCGGCACGAAAATTCGGGCGCGCCGTTTGTTTTTGCCCAATATCGATATGGAACCAATATTTTGGGGCATACGTGCACCATATCGATAATTAGTGACGCATCATCATATTTTATTTGCCATCTCTTTGATTGGTCGCGTATATTTCGATTTCCGGCGGTTTTTGCGGCGCAGCGCGCCCGTTGCACGACCGGCTTCGCGGCTTCCAAGTCGAAATAAACGCCGCGGGCGACATAAAAAATGGTTCAACGGCCGAGTCGGCCCCTCACAGTAGAGACGGTGTCCCCATGAACGATCATCAGCAACCGGCAGTCGGTTCGCCTCCCGCCGCGCAGGGCATGTATGACCCTGCCAACGAACATGACGCTTGCGGCGTCGGTTTCGTCGCCCATATCAAGGGGAAAAAGAGCCACGAGATCATTCAGCAGGGTCTCAAGATCCTCGAGAATCTCGATCACCGTGGCGCCGTCGGCGCCGATCCGCTCATGGGCGACGGCGCGGGCATTCTGATTCAGGTTCCGGACGGCTTCTATCGCGAAGAGATGGCCAAGCAAGGCGTGACTTTGCCGCCTGCCGGCGAATACGGCGTCGGCATGATCTTCCTGCCGAAGGAACATGCTTCGCGGCTCGCGTGCGAACAGGAACTGGAACGCACGGTGAAGGCGGAAGGCCAGGTCGTGCTCGGCTGGCGCGACGTCCCGGTCGACGGCAACATGCCTATTTCTCCGACCGTGAAGGCGAGTGAGCCGCTCATCCGCATGATCTTCATCGGGCGGGGCAAGGACATCGTCGTGACGGATGCGCTCGAGCGGAAGCTCTACATCATCCGCAAGACGGCGAGCCACCGCATTCAGGCGCTCAAGCTCAAGCACGGCAAGGAATACTTCGTGCCGTCCATGTCGTCGCGCACGGTCGTCTACAAGGGCCTGCTGCTGGCCGGTCAGGTCGGCGTGTATTACCGCGACCTGCAGGACGAGCGCGTGGTCTCGGCGCTTGCGCTCGTGCACCAGCGCTTCTCGACCAACACGTTCCCGGCGTGGGAACTGGCTCACCCGTATCGCATGATTGCGCACAACGGTGAAATCAACACCGTGAAGGGCAACGTCAACTGGCTGAACGCGCGCACCGGCGCGATCGCCTCCTACGTGCTCGGCGACGATCTGCCCAAGCTCTGGCCGCTGATTTATCCCGGCCAGTCGGACACGGCTTCGTTCGACAACTGTCTCGAACTGCTCGTGATGGCGGGCTATCCGCTCGTCCACGCCATGATGATGATGATTCCCGAGGCATGGGAACAGCACACGCTCATGGACGACAACCGCCGCGCGTTCTACGAGTATCACGCAGCGATGATGGAGCCGTGGGACGGTCCCGCCGCCATCGCGTTCACGGACGGCCGCCAGATCGGCGCCACGCTCGACCGTAACGGCCTGCGTCCGGCGCGCTATCTCATCACCGACGACGACCTCGTGATCCTCGCGTCGGAATCGGGCGTGCTGCCTATCCCGGAATCGAAGATCGTCAAGAAGTGGCGTCTGCAGCCGGGCAAGATGTTCCTGATCGACATGGAACAAGGCCGCATCATCGAGGACAAGGAGCTCAAGGACAACCTCGCGAACGCGAAGCCGTACAAGAGCTGGATCGACGCCGTGCGTATCAAGCTCGACGAAATCGAGCCGAAGGCGGAAGACGTCGAAACGCAGCGTCGCGAAGCCGCCGCGCTGCTCGACCGTCAGCAGGCGTTCGGCTATACGCAGGAAGACCTCAAGTTTCTGATGGCGCCCATGGCGCAGTCGGGTGAAGAGGCCGTGGGCTCGATGGGCAACGACTCGCCGCTCGCGGTCATGTCCGGCAAGAACAAGACGCTCTATCACTACTTCAAGCAGTTGTTCGCGCAAGTGACCAACCCGCCGATCGATCCGATCCGCGAGAACATGGTGATGTCGCTGGTCTCGTTCGTCGGTCCTAAGCCGAATCTGCTCGACACGACCAACATCAACCCGACGATGCGTCTCGAAGTGTCGCAGCCCGTGCTCGACTTCAAAGACATCGCGAAGATTCGCGCCATCGACAAATACACCGGCGGCAAGTTCAGCTCGTACGAACTGAACATCTGCTATCCGGTGGCTTGGGGCAAGGAAGGCGTGGAAGCATGCATTGCGTCGTTGTGCGCCGAAGCCGTCGATGCCGTGAAGTCCGGTTACAACATGCTGATCGTGTCCGACCGCAAGATGGACCGCGACAATGTCGCGATTCCGGCGCTGCTCGCCACGTCGGCCATCCACTCGCATCTCGTGCAGCATGGTCTGCGCACGAGCACGGGTCTCGTCGTCGAAACCGGGTCGGCGCGCGAGACGCATCACTTCGCGCTGCTCGCGGCGTACGGCGCGGAAGCCGTTCACCCGTACCTCGCGCTGGAAACGCTCGCCAACATGGCGGAAGGCTTCAAGGGCGATCTGTCGGCCGAGAAGGTCATCTACAACTTCACGAAGGCGGTCGGCAAGGGCTTGTACAAGGTCATGTCGAAGATGGGCATTTCCACTTACATGTCCTACACCGGCGCACAGATTTTCGAAGCGGTCGGCTTGTCCTCCGAGCTCGTGGAGAAGTATTTCCGTGGCACGGCGTCCAAGGTCGGCGGCATCGGCATCTTCGACGTGGCGGAAGAAGCCATTCGCCTGCATCGCGATGCCTTCGGCGACAACCCGGTTCTCGCGAACATGCTCGATGCGGGCGGCGAATACGCTTATCGCGTGCGCGGCGAAGAGCATATGTGGACGCCGGATGCCATCGCCAAGCTGCAACACTCGGCGCGCAGCAACTCGTATCAGACGTACAAGGAATACGCGCATCTGATCAACGACCAGACGAAGCGTCACATGACGTTCCGTGGTCTCTTCGAGTTCAAGCTCGACCCGTCGAAGGCCATTCCGCTAGACGAAGTGGAGCCGGCGAAGGACATCGTGAAGCGTTTTGCGACAGGCGCGATGTCGCTCGGCTCCATCAGCACGGAAGCGCACGCCACGCTCGCGGTCGCCATGAACCGTATCGGCGGCAAGTCGAACACGGGCGAAGGCGGCGAGGACGAGAAGCGCTACCGGAACGAACTGCGCGGCATTCCGATCAAGACCGGCGACACGCTCAAGTCCCTGATCGGCGATGAAATCGTCACCGACGTCGCGTTGAAAGACGGCGATTCGCTGCGCTCGAAGATCAAGCAGGTTGCATCGGGCCGCTTCGGCGTGACGGCGGAATATCTGTCGTCGGCGGATCAAATTCAAATCAAGATGGCGCAAGGCGCGAAGCCGGGCGAAGGCGGTCAACTGCCGGGCCACAAGGTTTCCGACTATATCGGCAAGCTGCGTTACTCGGTGCCGGGCGTCGGTCTCATTTCGCCGCCGCCGCACCACGATATCTATTCGATCGAAGACCTGGCGCAGCTCATTCACGATCTGAAGAACGTGAATTCCGCGGCGAGCATTTCGGTGAAACTGGTGTCCGAAGTGGGCGTCGGCACCATCGCTGCGGGTGTGGCGAAGGCAAAGGCGGATCACGTCGTGATCGCGGGCCATGATGGCGGCACGGGTGCATCGCCCTTGTCGTCGCTGAAGCACGCGGGCACGCCGTGGGAACTCGGTCTTGCCGAAACGCAGCAGACGTTGGTGCTGAACCGTCTGCGTGGCCGTATCCGCGTGCAGGCCGACGGCCAGATGAAGACCGGCCGCGATGTCGTGATCGGCGCGCTGCTCGGCGCGGATGAATTCGGCTTCGCGACGGCGCCGCTCGTCGTCGAAGGCTGCATCATGATGCGCAAGTGCCATCTGAACACGTGCCCGGTCGGCGTCGCGACGCAAGATCCGGTGCTGCGCGCGAAGTTCACTGGCCAGCCGGAACACGTCGTCAACTTCTTCTTCTTCATTGCGGAAGAAGTGCGCGAGATCATGGCGCAACTGGGTATTCGCAAGTTCGAGGATCTGATCGGCCACGCCGAATTGCTCGACACGAAGAAGGGCGTCGAACACTGGAAGGCGAAGGGTCTCGACTTTTCGCGCGTGTTCTATCAAGTGCCGGTGGGCGCGGAAGTCGCGCGCAAGCACGTCGATGTGCAGGACCACGGTCTGGACAAGGCGCTCGATCACGTGTTGATCGAGAAGTCAAAGGCGGCGATCGAGAAGGGCGAGCACGTTTCGTTCATCCAGCCGGTGCGCAACGTGAACCGCACGGTCGGCGCCATGCTGTCCGGGTTGATCGCGAAGAAGTACGGCCACGACGGTTTGCCCGACGACTCCATCCATATCCAGTTGAAGGGCACGGCGGGTCAGAGCTTCGGCGCGTTCCTCGCCAAGGGCGTGACACTCGACCTCGTCGGCGACGGTAACGACTATGTTGGCAAGGGCATGTCGGGCGGGCGCATCATCATTCGCCCGACCAACGACTTCCGTGGCAAGTCCGAGGAGAACATCATCTGCGGCAACACGGTGATGTACGGCGCTATCGAAGGCGAGTCGTACTTCCGTGGCGTCGCGGGCGAGCGCTTCTGCGTGCGAAACTCGGGCGCGACGGCAGTCGTCGAAGGCACGGGCGATCACGGCTGCGAATACATGACGGGCGGCACGGTGGTCGTGCTCGGCGAGACGGGCCGCAACTTCGCGGCGGGCATGTCGGGCGGCGTCGCGTTCGTGTTCGATCCGGACGGCACGTTCGGCGCCAAGTGCAACAAGACCATGGTGGCCCTCGATCCGGTGCTGCAACAGGCCGAACAGGAGCGCACGGTGGATCGCGCGCTGTGGCATGCCGGCAAGACCGACGAAGCGCTGCTCAAGGGTTTGATCGAGCGTCACTTCCAGTTCACCGGATCGCCGCGTGCCAAGGCGCTGCTCGAAAACTGGGATGCGTCGCGCCGTCAGTTCGTGAAGGTGTTCCCGACCGACTACAAGCGCGCGCTCGGCGAGATCGGCGCGAAGAAGGCAAAGGACGCACTCGCGGCCTGAGCGGTCTCACTATAGAAGAGCTCTCCGGTACGCCGGAGAGCGAGTTCCTCACCAAATACAGAGAAAGAAGAGAACCACATGGGCAAGGCAACCGGTTTTCTCGAGTTCGAACGCCGCCACGAGGCGTACGAAGCACCGCTGACCCGCGTCAAGCATTACAAGGAATTCGTCGCCGCGCTGACCGATGAAGACGCCAAGGTTCAGGGCGCGCGCTGCATGGACTGCGGCATTCCGTTTTGCAACAACGGTTGTCCGGTGAACAACATCATTCCGGACTTCAACGATCTCGTGTTCCGTCAGGACTGGAAGAGCGCGATCGAAGTGCTGCATTCGACCAACAACTTCCCCGAGTTCACGGGACGCATTTGTCCGGCGCCGTGCGAGTCGGCTTGCACGCTCGGCATCAATGACGATCCGGTGGGCATCAAGTCGATCGAGCACGCGATCATCGACAAGGCGTGGACCGAAGGCTGGGTCGCGCCGCAGCCGCCCAAACACAAGACCGGCAAGAAGGTTGCGGTGGTCGGCTCCGGTCCCGCCGGGCTCGCGGTCGCGCAGCAACTGGGACGCGCCGGTCACGACGTGGTCGTGTTCGAAAAGAACGATCGCATTGGTGGTTTGCTGCGTTATGGCATTCCCGACTTCAAGCTGGAGAAGTGGCTGATCGACCGCCGCATGCGCCAAATGGAAGCGGAAGGCGTGTCGTTCCGCACCAACGTGTTCATCGGCAAGGACGCGCTGCCGGGGCACATCGGCAATACGGCCAAGGAAACCATCACGCCGGACGAACTGAAAGAACAGTTCGATGCGGTCGTGGTGGCGGGCGGTTCGGAAACGCCGCGCGATCTGCCGGTGCCGGGGCGCGAGCTGGAAGGCATCTATTACGCGATGGAATTCCTGCCGCAGCAGAACAAGGTCAACGCAGGCGACAAGCTCGCGGAGCAACTGGTCGCGAAGGGCAAGCATGTCGTCGTGATCGGCGGTGGCGACACGGGTTCGGATTGCGTCGGCACCTCGAACCGGCATGGCGCGAAGGGCGTGGTGCAGTTCGAACTGCTCGCGCAGCCGCCCGAGGAAGAGAACAAGCCGCTCGTGTGGCCCTACTGGCCGATCAAGCTGCGTACGTCGTCGTCGCATGAAGAGGGTTGCGAGCGTGACTGGTCGGTTGCGACGAAGCGTTTCGAAGGCAAGAATGGCAAGGTCGAGAAGCTGATCGCGGTGCGCGTCGAGTGGAAGAACGGCAAGATGCAGGAAGTGCCGAACAGCGAGTTCGAGCTGAAGGCCGACCTCGTGCTGCTCGCCATGGGCTTCACGCAGCCAGCTTCGCCGGTGCTGGATGCGTTTGGCGTCGACAAGGACGCGCGCGGTAACGTGCGCGCCTCGACCGAAGGTGACAAAGCGTATTACACGTCGGCGGACAAGGTGTTCACCGCAGGCGATATGCGGCGCGGTCAGTCGCTCGTGGTGTGGGCGATTCGCGAAGGGCGTCAGTGCGCGCGGTCGGTGGATGCGTATTTGATGGGCAGTAGCGAATTGCCGCGATAAAAGAGCGGGGTTGATGGGAGAAAAGGGCGGGCCTTTGGGGTTCGCCCTTTTTTGTTGGCGGGGCTATGCCGTTCTCAGGCGATGGCGGATTTTCTTTTCGAGTGCGCCTTTCGCGTCGAGCGAGTCCACCATGTCGTTGGCGGCGTTCATTAAACGACGTAAATCACCGCTCGGTAACGCGCTGGCATCCTGAAAAACCACGATCGAATCGAACGACTCGATGTGCTGATCGATATGCTGAAGGACGATAGTTGCCAGCCGCGCTCGTTCCCGCGTGGCGACACCGAATACGAAAAGAGGTGCGCGGCCGCCTCTGAGCGAGAAGTCGATTGGGTAGTCAGCGGCGTCGGGAACTTGCGGCGCCAGATAGTTCTCGAGCACGTTGTCTACTCCGACAATCTCTATCAGATGACGCTTCAGGTCGTCGGAAAAAGTCGATGCGACACGTGACTTGCTCCATGTCTTTAGGTCGTTGACGCGCACCAAGGCTTGACCATAGCGAAGCAAAGACATGCCGAGTGAAGTTTCGTCTGACTCGGACACGATCTGCCCATCTTCTCCAAGGCGCGCGCCGTATTCCGCCAGCATCTTGTCCAGCAGCACACGGCGTGGACCGCGCGTGAGAAGAGTAGCGTCGGAGTCGTAGGAAATGCGCATCAACGTCGTGCCCGCATCTTCGATGAGCCAGCCGCCCATCGTTTGACGAAGCCAGACCGTCACGTAGTCGCCATCCGGTTCCAGCAGCGGCATGGACAAGCGAAGCGCATCACCGTCTTGTGCCACGTCCAGCTCGGAACACCATGACTCGCAGAGCAGTCGTTTAACCGTATCGGGTGCGTCGCGCAGCATGTCAGAACTCGAGCTCGGATTGAAACGGGTTGTAGTCAAGCAAGTCGACGCTGCAATCCCTGCAGAGACAATCAAATGCTCCCTCAACCGAATTGTAGTCGTAGACCGATTCAGCATAGCCGTCCGGATCGTGGCCGGCACGGATGTATCGTTCGGTGGCGACATGCTTGTGACAGCCTAAGGGAACCTTGACGCGCTCGATAACATTTCTGTGCCCGTGATAAGGACCGTTGTAACGCACGAGCACAAGGGTTGCATCAGGTGACCACACACGCGCGAGACCGACAGAAAACGCACTGGCTCTGGTCAGCGAGACGCGAAGAAAGAGCCGGTAAACCTGTGTCATATCGCGTGCATCGTGGAGCACGTAATTCTTTTCGCGGTGACCGCCTTTCGTTACCCACCGCGCCCCCTTGTTGACGATGGATTTTGGCGCGTGGCGCATCGATTCGAGATCGTCGTCTGTCAGTAGAAGGAAGTCCATCGATTATTTGTGACTGTCTGCCGTAACGCTTCGAAGTCTATGACGTCGCGCGCAGGGCAAGTTACTCACCGCCACAAATAAGAAAAACCGCACCCACAATTGCTCGCGGATGCGGTTCTTCATTCAGCAAGAGACGGAATCAAACCTCCGCCATCGTCCTCTCTATCTCGATCCGATAATCATGGAACAGCGCCACCGACTCCCGGTGCGCAACGCTCAAAATCGCCGCCTTCGGCAAACGTTCGACGAGCGTGTTGTAGATATGCAGTTCGTTATCCGCATCGAGGGCGCTGGTGGCTTCGTCGAGGAACAGGAAGTCGGGCTTGTGCAGCAGCACGCGCGCGGCGGCAAGACGCTGTTGCTCGCCCGGCGACAAGCTGCGCGCCCAGTGCGCACTTTCTTCCAGGCGGTCGCCATACTCGGCCAGATTGCACAGACGCAGCGCCTCGCGCGATTCCTCGTCGGTGAAGGTGCCACCCGGCGACGGATAGCTCAACGCCGCGCGCAGCGTGCCGATCGGGAGATAGCTCACTTGCGGGATAAACAGCATCTTCGCGTCGACGGGTGCGTCGATACTACCGTCGCCGAACGGCCAAAGGCCCGCCAGAGCCCGCATCAGCGTGCTCTTGCCCGCGCCCGACGGCCCGACTATCAGCCAGCGCGATCCCGGTTCTATCGTCACATCGCCCACGCGCGAAAGTGGCGTGCCATTCGGCAACGCGAGCGCAAGCCCCTTGGTCGTCAGCGCTTTCGTGCTCGTGTAATGCAGGTTGATACCGCCATGCGCCGTTGCCGGCGACGTTTCCTCGCGGATATGCGTCGAGCGCATCACACGCTTGAATTCGCGCAGACGATTCACCGTGGCGCGCCATTCGACCAAGGTCGAGTAACTGTTGATGAACCAGGAGAACGAATCGCTGACCGTGCCGAACGCCGATGAAATCTGCATCAAGACGCCGAACGAGAACGCGCCCGCGAAATAGCGCGGCGCGGCAACCATGATCGGGAAGATGATGGCGATCTGTCCGTAGAAACTGAGCACGAAGGTCATGCGCTTCGTGTACTTCATGATCATCCACCAGTTGTCGCGAATGCGCTGGAAAATGGTCTTCGCGTTGGCCGTCTCGGTGGCGATGCCATCGTAAAACGCGATCTGCTCGGCATTCTCGCGCACGCGAATCAGCCCGAAGCGGAAATCGGCCTCGACCTTCTGTTGCTGGTAGTTGATCGACACCAGCGGATGCCCGACCTTCTGAATGATGACCGAGCCGATGATCGCGTAAAGCGCCGCCGCCCAGACCATGTAGCCGGGAATGACGAGCGGCGTGCCGAATGCCGTGATGGTCAGCGCGCCCGCGAGCGTCCACAAAATGGTGATGAACGTGACGAGCGTGACGAGCGTGGAAAGCAGATCGAGCGACAGAGACAGCGTGGTGGTCGCGAAGGATTGCAGGTCGTCGCTGATCCGCTGGTCGGGGTTATCGGCGAGACGGTCGCGTTCTATGCGGTAAAAAGCGCGGTCGCCGAACCACTGTTCGAGATACTTGTTGGTCAGCCACTGGCGCCAGCGGAAGCCGAGCATCTGCCGCAGATACCTCCCATAAACCGCAAGCAGAATGTACGCGAAGGCGAGGCCGGTGAAGACCAGCAGAAGGTGCGGAAAGTCGTGGACGTTCTTGTTCTGCAGCGCGTTGTAGAACGCCGCGCTCCAGCTGTTGAGCCGCACGTTGATCCATACGACCGTCATGTTGATCGCGATGATGGCAACGAGCAGACCCCATGCGAAGCCGCGCTCCTCCGAGACCCAGTAGGGCTTGATGAGGCTCCACGCAGAGACCGTGTCGGCTTGTTGCTGCGTGTTTTCCGGTTGAGAATTGGCCATGACCTTCCTGATGATATGCCGGTCCGAGTTACGAATGGACGCACCGCGCCGCGATACTCGCACGCGCAGCCTCTTTCCTGTCCCGCAGATTGTTCAGAGGTTCCCTTAACTGCCGCTTAATTCCGTGCTCATTCGCACAACCATGCGGAGAACCATGCTCGCGGCATTGTGCCAGAGTGCCGACTGAGGCGACCAAAGGCGGGGAATCCCGGTTTGCAGCGGCTTTGGCTTTCATGGTCTAATGATCTTCGACGAAACAGGGGTGCTTCGCGCGCGACGTCATCGAATTATCGGTGTGCTGGCGCGGCGAGGCTGAGAGAGACCCTTTGCACCCGATCCGGGTAATACCGGCGAGGGAAGTTTCCGGAGAACGCGCGGCCGTCGCGCCTTTCCTCCAGGTTCTTCCATCATCTTTCTTTTCCGCCTGGCGCGCGTTGTTTGCGTTGCCGCTGCCGGGCCGGTCTCTCCTCTGCAAGTTTTGTCTTCGCGTTCGTGCGTTTGCTGCACGGCGTTATCAGTCGTGGATAAGACCGGAGCGGCGCACAGCCTCGTTTCGATCGACAGGAGACATCGGAAAAGTGAACACGATCGATCAGCCCGCCGCGCGCCGGCCAGACTTCGCCGTCATCGGCGGAGGACTCGTCGGGCGGCTCGTGGCGTGGCAACTCGCGGGCGCGGGCCACGGCGTCGCGCTATACGAGCGCGGCGACGAGGCGGGCACGCAGTCGGCTGCGTGGGTGGCCGCCGCGATGCTCGCGCCGCTCGCCGAGGCGACGAGTGCGGAGCCGCTCGTCGTCGAACTCGGCGCGGCGTCGCTGGAACGCTGGCCGGGTCTCATCGCCGAGTTGCCCGAGCCGGTTTACTTTCAGCGCAACGGCACGCTCGTCGTCTGGCACGGCGCGGATCGCGCGGAAGCGCCGCTGTTCGAACGCAGGCTGCGCGCCAACGCGCCTGCAAGCTTGCTCGATGGCGGCTTCATCAAGCTCGCGGGCGCGGAAGTCGCGCAAGCGGAACCCGCGCTCGGCACGCGTTTCGCGCAAGGCTGGCTGCTGCCGCACGAAGGTCAACTCGACAATCGTCAGGCGCTTCGAGCGCTCGCGGCCGGACTTACGGCGCGCGGCGTGCGCACGCACTGGAATTCTCCGGTCGATGCCATGCCCGACGCGCGCTGGATCATCGATTGCCGTGGGCTGGGCGGCAAAACTGCGTGGCCCGCGTTGCGTGGTATTCGCGGGGAAGTGGCGCGCGTGCATGCGCCGGGCATCGGGTTGTCGCGGCCGGTGCGGCTGCTGCATCCGCGTTATCCGCTGTATATCGCGCCGAAAGAGGACGATCTTTACGTGATCGGCGCGACCGAAGTCGAAGGCGAGGACATGTCGCCCGTGAGCGTGCGCTCGGCGCTGGAACTGATGAGTGCGGCGTTCGCGGTGCATCCGGGTTTCGGCGAGGCGCGCATCCTCGAACTCAATTCTCAGTGCCGGCCGACGCTGCCGGATCATCGGCCGGCCATCGTCTGGGACGGGGCGCGGACCGTGCGCGTGAACGGCCTGTATCGGCACGGCTTCATGATCGCGCCGGAAGTCGCCGATGCCGCCTGCGCACTCGCCCAAGCCATCGCCGGCGGAACCGTCGCGGACGCCGCATCGTTCGCGGATTATCGCGGCGGCGCGCGCTGGTCCGAACTTCTGCATAGCGAACCGGCCATCGCGGCCGCGCTCTAGTCATCGAAAGTCAAAGCCATGAACATCCACATCAATCAGCGCGAATTCAGTCTGACCGATGCCGCCACCGTCACCGACGCGCTCGCCGCATTCGGCGCCAAACCGCCGTTCGCGGTCGCGCTCAACGGGCAGTTCGTCGCGCGCGGCGAGCACGGCACGAAGACGCTTCGAGCCGGCGACAAGCTCGACGTCGTGTCGCCCGTCGCGGGCGGCTGAATCCACCGAATCCGAAGGATCGAATCATGACCTCACACACCGCCGCCCATAGCCTCACGCTCTACGGCCAGACGTTCCCGAGCCGTGTGCTGCTCGGCACATCGCGTTATCCGTCGCTGCAATCGCTTTCGGATTCCATCGATGCCGCGCGGCCCGGCATGGTGACCGTCGCGCTGCGCCGTCAGTCCGAGACTGGCGAGGCCGGTTTTTTCGAAGTCCTCAAGCGTCACGGCGTCGCGCTGCTGCCAAACACGGCGGGCTGCCATAGCGTCGATGAAGTGCTGACCACCGCCTACATGGCGCGCGAGGTTTTCGACACGCCGTGGATCAAGCTGGAACTGATCGGCGACGACTACACGTTGCAGCCCGACCCGATCGGCCTCGTCGAAGCGGCGGGCAAGCTCGTGCGCGACGGCTTCAAGGTGCTGCCTTATTGCACCGAGGATCTCGTGATCGGCCGCCGTCTGCTCGATGCCGGCTGCGAGGCGTTGATGCCCTGGGGCGCGCCCATCGGCACCGGCAAGGGCGTGACCAATCCCTACGGTCTGCGCACGTTGCGCGAGCGGCTGCCAGACGTGCCGCTGATCGTCGATGCAGGCCTCGGCGTGCCCTCGCATGCGTGCCAGGTGATGGAGTGGGGTTTCGACGGTGTGCTCTTGAACACCGCCGTGTCGCAGGCGACCTTTCCGTCGCAGATGGCGCGCGCGTTCGCGCTGGGTGTCGAAGCCGGGCGCACGGCGTTTCTCGCCGGTCCGATGGCCGAGCGCGACAGCGCGCAGGCCAGCACGCCGGTCGTTGGCATGCCGTTCTGGCATCAGGACGGAGGTGCTGCATGAGCTTGCTCGGACACGAAGTTTTCTGGCCGCCGGCGGATGAGTTGACCGAAGTCGCCGAACGTATCCGCGCGCGGCTCGGCGAGTGGCCCGCGCCGCCAACGCGCTGGCGCATCTGCCTGACCGTGCCGGATACGCCAAGTGCGCAGGATCTGCTCGTCGTCAACGAGCCATACGCCGCGGGCAATGCGACGGTGCTGGAAGCGTACGAACGTCGCGTGATATTGCTGCATGCAGGCGCGCGCCATGTTCTCGAAGGCGAGCGTTCCGACGACTGGCTGGCCGCGCTGGCGGCGTTCCTCGACTGCAATTTCGAACCGCACGATGCGCTCGTCCTGGCAATGGCATGGCGCGCCGGCGACGAACAGAAAGAAGACGCGTGGCCAAGCGACTTCGACACGTTCCCGCGCGTCGGCGATCTTCCGCCCGCGCCGGAACCTGCCTTTCCCGCTTGCCCGGACAAGCTCGGTCTCTACCCCGTCTTGCCGAGCGCGAATTGGGTCGAACGCGTGCTGGACCTCGGCGTGCGCACGGCGCAGTTGCGCCGCAAGACCACCGACGCAGCGGACCTTCACGGCGAAATCGAGCGTTCGGTCGTGGCGGGGCAGCGGCATCAGGCGCAGCTTTTCATCAACGATCACTGGCGCGAAGCGATCGCCGCACGCGCTTACGGCGTGCATCTCGGTCAGGAAGATGTCGAAACCGCCGATCTGCAGGCAATCGCGCAAGCCGGCTTGCGCCTCGGACTTTCGACGCACGGCTATTACGAGATGCTTCGCGCGCTGCACTTCCGGCCGAGCTATCTCGCGCTCGGCGCGGTGTTTCCCACCACGACGAAAGTCATGCCCACCAAGCCGCAAGGCCTGGCGCGGCTTACACGCTACGTAAAGCTTCTGAAAGGACGTGTGCCGCTCGTCGCGATCGGCGGTATCGACGGCAAGGTATTGCCCGAGGTGCTGGCGACCAGCGTAGGAAGCGCTGCTGTCGTGCGTGCCGTGACAGAAGCGGCGGACACCGAAGCCGCCGTCGAGTCGCTACAACAAAGCTTTGCAAATCAAGGGTAAATGTTCTGAAAATCATATCGGGTAGAGCGTAGGTAAAGCACCGATTGCGCGCAGGCCCTATAATTCGGCCTCTTGCGTCCAAGGAATTTCTTACCTCGTGCCAGCTTTCCCCGAGCCCCTGCTAGAGCTTCGCGACGTCGATTTCGGTTACGGTAATCGGCCCGTTCTCTCGAACCTGAACATGCGTTTCACGCGTGGTCAGGTGGTTGCGGTCATGGGTGGCTCCGGCTGCGGCAAGACGACAACCTTACGATTGATCGGCGGGCTGGTGAAAGCCAGCCGCGGTCAGGTGCTGTTCGCGGGCAAGGACGTCGGCACGCAATCGCGCGACGGTCTTTACGCGCTGCGCCGCCGGATGGGCATGCTGTTTCAATTCGGCGCGCTGTTCACCGACCAGACCGTGTTCGAGAACGTCGCGTTTCCGCTGCGGGAACACACGGATCTGCCGGAAGAGCTCATCCGCGATCTCGTCCTGATGAAGCTCAACGCGGTTGGCCTGCGTGGCGCGCGCGATCTCGCGCCGTCGGAGATTTCCGGCGGCATGGCGCGCCGCGTCGCGCTTGCCCGCGCCATCGCGCTCGATCCCGAACTGATGATGTACGACGAGCCGTTCGCCGGTCTCGATCCCATCTCGCTCGGCATAACCGCGCAACTCATCCGCACGCTCAACGACGCTCTCGGCGCCACGTCCATTCTCGTTTCGCACGATGTGCCCGAGTCGTTCGCCATTGCGGACTACGTGTACTTCGTCGCGAACGGCGGCATTCACGCGGAAGGCACGCCGGAGCAATTACGCGCGTCGGAAGACCCGACCGTGCGTCAGTTCATCGACGGCACGCCGGACGGTCCCTTCAAGTTTCATTACGCGAGCCAGCCGCTCGCGGCGGATTTCGGCATCGGAGGGAAAGCATGATCAGCGCGCTCGGACGCTGGGTGCTCGACGGTTTCGGAACCGCCGGTTATGCAATGCGCATGCTGTTGCGCCTCGTACTCGAATTCTTCCCGCTTTTGCGGCGGCCGCGTCTCGTCACGAAGCAAATTCACTTCGTCGGCAATTATTCGCTTGTCATCATCGCGGTGTCGGGCCTGTTCGTCGGCTTCGTACTCGGGCTGCAGGGATATTACACATTGAACCGCTATGGTTCGGAGCAGGCGCTCGGACTGCTGGTCGCGCTTTCGCTCGTGCGCGAACTCGGGCCGGTCGTCACGGCGCTGTTGTTCGCCGGCCGCGCGGGTACGTCGCTGACTGCCGAGATCGGTTTGATGAAGGCGGGCGAACAACTCACGGCAATGGAAATGATGGCCGTCGATCCCATGAAAGTGGTGGTCGCGCCGCGCATGTGGGCGGGCATCATCGCCATGCCCGTGCTGGCGGCCATTTTCAGCGCGGTCGGCATCATCGGCGGGTATGTGGTCGGCGTGTTGCTGATCGGCGTGGATTCCGGCGCGTTCTGGTCGCAGATGCAAGGCGGCGTGGACGTGTGGCGCGATGTCGGCAATGGCGTCATCAAGAGCATCGTGTTCGGCTTCGCGGTGACGTTCATCGCATTGTTCCAGGGCTACGAAGCACGGCCAACGCCGGAAGGCGTGTCGCGCGCGACCACGAAGACGGTCGTGTACGCGTCGCTCGCGGTGCTCGGCCTCGATTTCCTGCTGACCGCGTTGATGTTCAGCTGATGTCCAGCTAATGAACCAAATGCAAAACGCCCGCGAGGGCGTGGGCGTTGTGAAGGGCACAGACCTCACACGCGCTCTGCGACAAGATTCTCTTTGGGAAGACGATGAAAAAGACTGCTCTCGACTTTTGGGTCGGCCTCTTCGTGGTGCTCGGTTTCGTGGCGCTGCTGTTCCTTGCGCTGAAGGCGGGCAACATGAGTTCGCTGTCGTTCCAGCAGACCTACGCGGTGAAGCTCAAGTTCGACAACATCGGCGGCCTTAAGGCGCGCGCGCCGGTCAAGAGCGCGGGCGTGACGGTCGGGCGCGTCGGCTCGATCAGCTTCGATGGAAATACGTATCAGGCGGTGGTCGCCATCGACATCGACAAGCAATATCAATTTCCGAAAGATTCGTCCGCCAAGATTCTGACTTCCGGTCTGCTCGGCGAGCAGTACATCGGCCTGGAGCCGGGCGGCGACGATCAGATGCTCAAGAACGGCGACACCATCACGATGACGCAGTCCGCCGTGGTGCTAGAAAATCTGATCGGACAGTTCCTCTATAACAAGGCAGCGGATTCCGGCGCGTCGAAATCCTCGGCGGCGCCGGCGGCAACGGCAGCTCCCGCACCGGCATTTCCGGGTGCGGCAAGCGCGATGGGCGCGAGCGCAGCCTCGGGTACGGCTCAATAAGGAGAAACAACATGCACTCGACAGGGATGCGGCGCGCAATCGTTCTAGCGGCAACGGTGGGCATGTTCGGCGGGTGCGCGACAGTGACCACTCCGACCAAGGGCGATCCCTTCGAGAGCTACAACCGGACGATGTTCACGATCAACGACAAGGTCGATCAATACGCGTTCAAGCCGGTGGCGCAGGCTTACGTCTGGGCCGTCCCGGAACCCGTGCGCAACAGCGTTACGAACTTCTTCTCGAATATCGGCGATGTCTACATCGCGGCGAACAATCTTCTGCAACTGAGAATCGCGGATGGCGTGTCTGACATCATGCGCGTCGCGATCAACACGGTGTTCGGCGTGGGCGGTCTGTTCGACGTGGCGACCGTCGCCAAGCTGCCGAAGCATTCGGGCGACTTCGGTCTCACGCTCGGGCACTACGGCGTGCCGCCTGGCCCGTACGTCGTGCTGCCGCTCCTTGGACCAAGCACCGTGCGCGATACCGGCGGCCTCGCGGTCGATTATTTCGGTAATCCGCTGAGTTACGTGCAGCCGGATTCCGTGAGCTGGGCCTTGTACGGCGTAAATCTCGTGAACACACGCGCGAACCTGCTGGATGCATCCGACATTCTTTCGGATGCCGCGCTCGACAAATACTCTTTCGTTCGTAACGCTTACCTGCAGCGGCGGCAATATCTGATTACCGGTGGCGAAGGCACCTCGCCCGATTACAGCGAAGCGCCGCTTCCAAACTACGATGCGGAAGGCGCGGAAGCCGCGACTCCGGCGGGCGCTTCGGCCACGGCGGTTCCGTCCGAAGCGGCATCGGGCGCGACGCCTGCTTCTGGAGCCGCTGGCGCGCCGCGCGCAGCGAGCGACACGGGCAACAACACGGTTCCGGGACATCAGTACGTTCCGCCGCGCGCGCCGGGATTCCCTTCGTTCCGCTTGCGTTGAGCGGACTGGCGCTAACGGCCGGTAAAATACTTGGCAGCATTTTTTACAGTTTGACAGGCGCGCGATCTGAACTCGTTCTAGCCAGCGCGCTCAAACTCAAGCCCCTTTTTTTGCAGGATCTGCGATGAAAAAAATCTTTTTGCTTCCCATCTTCGCCATGCTGATCGCGTTCTGCGGCGCGGCGTCGGCGCAATCCGTCGACTCGAGCGCGCCCGACGTGATGATCAAGACCGTCACGCAACAAGTGCTCGACGACATCAAGTCCGACAGCAAGATTCAGTCGGGCGACATCCAGCGCATCACTGAACTCGTCAATCAGAAGATCCTGCCGTACACGGACTTCACCCGTACCACGCGTCTCGTGATGGGGCGCAACTGGAACACGGCAACGCCCGAGCAACAAAAGCAGATCGTCGAGCAATTCAAGATGCTGCTCATTCGCACGTATTCGGGCGCGCTCGCTCAGGTTCGTAACCAGACGGTGCAGTACAAGCCCTTCCGCGCGTCGCCGGAGGACACGGATGTCGTGGTCCGCTCGGTCGTGATGAATAACGGCTCGCCGATCGAACTCGACTACCGCCTGTACAAAACGCCGCAAGGCTGGCGCGTGTACGACATCAACGTGCTCGGCGCATGGCTGATCCAGGCGTATCAGCAACAGTTCAACGAGCAGATTTCGCAGAATGGCGTGGCTGGCTTGCTGCAATTCCTCACGCAGCGTAATCAGCAACTCGCGAACGGCAAGGCATCGTGAGCACGCAGGCAAATGCGCAAGTCGCGGGCGGCCGCTTCCAAACGGCCGCCACGCTGACCCACGAAAGCGCGAAGGCTGCGCTCGACGCGGGTTTGTCGCGTATCGCGGCGGGTGCAACCGAAGTCGACTGCGCGCCGCTCACGCATTTCGATTCATCCGCGCTCGCCGTGCTGCTTGCATGGCAGCGCGCCGCCAGCGAGCGCGGCACGGCGCTTGGCGTCGTGAATGTTCCTTCCAAGCTTGCCAGTCTCGCGCAAGCTTACGGCGTCGACACGCTGCTCTCCTTCCGACATTGATCCTGTCCTGACGCCATATCAGGTGCGGCAACCAGGCTTGCGTTGCCGCGATCAGGATCGCTCCGAAGTCGGCTCCATCCGGTTTGCCCTATAATCAAATGCTTTTTCGGGCCCGCACCCGGCAATTTTTCGATCGAGCCCGGGTCCGTCAAGCGTTATCCGCACAATCGAGGCGCGGCCACACGAGGCACGCGCACTGTCAATGTCAGCCATAGAAATCCGAAACGTCAGAAAGCGCTACAAGCAGCTTCAGGCGCTCAAAGGCGTGAGCCTCACGGTTGAAGAGGGCGAATTCTTCGGCTTGCTCGGCCCCAACGGTGCCGGCAAGACCACGCTGATCAGCATCCTTGCCGGACTCGCGCGCGCCGATAGCGGCACGGTGTCCGTGCGCGGCCACGATGTCGTGAGCGACTTCCGCGCGGCGCGCCGTGCGCTTGGCGTGGTGCCGCAAGAACTGGTGTTCGATCCGTTCTTCACCGTGCGCGAGGCTTTGCGAATTCAGTCGGGCTATTTCGGTTTGCGCAAGAACGACGACTGGATCGACGAAGTCATGGCCAATCTCGATCTCACCGAGAAAGCGGACGTCAACACGCGCGCGCTCTCGGGCGGCATGAAGCGACGCGTGCTGGTGGCGCAGGCGCTGGTGCATCGGCCGCCGGTGATCGTGCTCGACGAGCCCACGGCGGGCGTCGATGTCGAACTTCGTCAGACGCTCTGGAAGTTCATCTCGCGATTGAATCGCGAAGGGCACACCATCGTGCTGACCACGCATTACCTCGAAGAAGCCGAGGCGCTATGTGATCGTCTCGCCATGCTTCGCCGTGGTGAAGTCGTGGCGCTCGAGCGCACGAGCACGCTTCTGCAACGCTTTTCCGGTCTGCAACTTTATCTGCGCTTTTCGAGCGGCTCGCTGCCTGTGGAACTGCGTCCGCTGGAAGTCGATCCGCACGCGGTGTCCGGCATGCAGCACCTGCTGCGCCTTTCGAGCTACGACGATGTCGAGCCGATTCTCGCGAAGTGCCGCGCGGCCGGTTGCGCGCTGGATGAAATCGAGGTTCGCAAAGCCGATCTCGAAGACGTGTTCGTGCAAGTCATGAACGAACCCGACGTGGTCGAGGGACTTTCATGAGCGGCTTTCAGACGTTGTTCTACAAGGAGCTTTTGCGCTTCTGGAAGGTATCGTTTCAAACGGTGCTCGCGCCGGTCGTCACGGCGTTGCTGTATCTGACCATCTTCGGTCACGCGCTTTCCGGGCACGTACAGGTTTATGCTGGCGTTGGTTATACGAGCTTTCTCGTGCCCGGCCTCGTGATGATGAGCGTTTTGCAGAACGCGTTTGCGAATAGCTCGTCGTCGCTGATTCAATCGAAGATCACAGGCAATCTCGTGTTCGTGCTGTTGCCGCCCATTGCGCATTGGGAAATGTTCTTTGCGTATGTCTTGGCATCGGTGGCGCGTGGACTTTGTGTCGGGCTCGGCGTTTTCGTCGTGACGATATGGTTCGTCCCGATGTCTTTTTCCGCGCCGTTCTACATCATTGCGTTCGCGATCCTCGGTTCGGCAATCCTCGGTACGTTGGGTTTGATTGCCGGCATCTGGGCAGACAAGTTCGACCAGTTGGCCGCGTTTCAGAACTTCCTGATCATGCCGCTCACGTTTCTTTCCGGCGTGTTCTATTCGACGCATACGTTGCCGCCGGTTTGGCGCGCGGTGTCGCATCTAAATCCGTTCTTCTACATGATCGACGGTTTTCGCTACGGCTTTTTCGGTCTTTCGGACGTGAATCCGCTGGTGAGCATGGGTATCGTCGCTGCATTTCTGGCCGTGCTCGCGCTCATTGCCGTGCGTCTGCTCGCGAGCGGCTTCAAGCTGCGTCACTAATTCTTTAGGAGACTTTCATGTTGCCGACTCCCGAGCAAGTGAAGGACTACATCGCTGGCGGCCTCGCCTGCCAGCATCTCGAAGTCGAAGGCGATGGCCAGCACTTCTTCGCGACCATCGTGAGCGACGCGTTCGTCGGCAAGCGGCTGATCGCGCGGCATCAACTGGTCTATGCGGCGCTTGGCGAGCGCATGCGCGAAGAAATTCACGCGCTCAGCATGAAGACGCTCACGCCCGACGAATTCAAAGCCGCGTAAATACGCGACATTCGTAGCAATACGCAACACGCAACATCCCGTAACACCCGGCAACACCGGCAGGAAACAGTGCGAATCATTCAAGACAACCGCGGCGCCGAAAGCGGCTCCGCAGCAGGACGCTCGGTCGAAGGACACGTCATCATGGATAAACTGGTCATCACGGGGGGCGCGAAGCTCTCCGGCGAAATCACCGTATCGGGCGCGAAGAACGCGGCTCTGCCGATTCTGTGCGCAAGCCTTCTCACGGCCGACGACGTCCATCTGTCGAATGTGCCGAATTTGCAGGACACGCGCACGAAGCTCAAATTGCTGCGCCAGATGGGCGTGCACTCCGAAGCGTCGAGCGATGGCCGCGTGACGCTCAACGCATCGAAAGTGGACAACCTCGTCGCGCCGTACGAAATGGTCAAGACCATGCGCGCGTCGATCCTCGTGCTCGGTCCGCTCGTCGCGCGCTTCGGCGAGGCGAAGGTATCGTTGCCCGGCGGCTGCGCAATCGGCGCGCGTCCGGTCGATCAGCACATCAAGGGTCTGCAGGCGATGGGCGCCGAGATCAATATCGAGCACGGCTTCATCGAAGCGCGCGCGAAGCGTCTGAAGGGCGCGCGCATCGTCACCGACATGATTACCGTCACCGGCACCGAAAATCTGCTGATGGCGGCAGTGCTCGCGGACGGCGAGACGGTCATCGAAAATGCCGCGCGCGAGCCGGAAGTTACCGACCTCGCGCATTTGCTCGTGAAGATGGGCGCGAAGATCGATGGCATCGGCACGGATCGGCTCGTCATCGAGGGCGTCGAGAAGCTGCACGGCGCGAAGCATAGCGTGGTGCCGGACCGTATCGAAGCGGGCACGTTCCTGTGCGCGGTCGCGGCCGCGGGCGGCGATGTCACGCTGCGCAACGTCACGCCGTCGCTGCTCGATGCCGTCACCGCCAAGCTGCGCGAAGCGGGCGTGAGCATCGAGGAAGGCGACGACTGGATGCGCGTGCGCATGAACAAGCGCCCCGAAGCGGTCAACATCCGCACGTCCGAATATCCGGCGTTCCCCACTGACATGCAGGCGCAATTCATGGCGCTGAACACTATTGCCAAGGGCACGTCGCAAGTCGTCGAGACGATCTTCGAAAACCGCTTCATGCACGTGCAGGAACTGAACCGGCTTGGCGCGAGCATTACCATCGACGGCAACACGGCGCTCGTCTCGGGCGTGGACATGCTGTCGGGCGCGAAGGTCATGGCGACCGATCTGCGCGCGTCGGCAAGTCTCGTGATCGCGGCAATGTGCGCCGATGGCGAAACGCTCATCGACCGCATCTATCACCTGGATCGCGGCTACGACCGCATGGAGTCGAAGCTGACGGCGGTCGGCGCGCGGGTGAGCCGTATCAAGGGCAGCGGGAGCGAACAATGAGTTCGTTGCCGCAGACGTCGTCCTCGCTTGCCGCCAATGCGCCGCTGACGCTCGCGCTGTCGAAAGGGCGTATCTTCGAGGAGACGGTGCCGCTGCTCGCCGCTGCCGGCGTGGAGGTCGTGGAAGATCCGGAAAGCTCGCGCAAGCTCATTTTGCCGACGACGAATCCGAATTTGCGCGTGATCATCGTGCGGGCCACCGACGTTCCTACCTACGTCGAATACGGCGCGGCCGATTTCGGCGTGGCGGGCAAGGACGTGTTGATCGAGCATGGCGGAAGCGGGCTTTATCAGCCGGTTGATCTGAACATTGCGCGCTGCCGGATGTCGGTGGCCGTGAAAGCTGGCTTCGATTACGCGAACGCGGTGCGTCAGGGTGCGCGTCTGCGTGTCGCGACGAAATATACGGAGACCGCGCGTGAGCATTTTGCGGCGAAGGGCGTGCACGTCGATCTGATCAAGCTTTACGGTTCGATGGAACTGGCGCCGCTCGTCGGTCTGGCCGATGCCATCGTCGATCTCGTCAGTTCGGGCGGCACGCTGCGGGCGAATAATCTGGTCGAAGTCGAAGAGATCATGCAGATTTCGTCGCGCCTCGTCGTGAATCAGGCCGCGCTCAAGCTGAAGCGCGCGGCGCTCAAGCCGTATCTCGACGCTTTCGAGCGCGCATCGGCAGGAACGGATAATTAGGGCAGCCGCGTAGTCGCGCGGCGAGCCACAGCAAACGGAAAACCAGCATGTCTATCAAGATTCGCAAACTCGATTCCAGCACCGACGGTTTTCAGAAAGCTTTGCGCGCGGTTCTCGCATTCGAGGCGAGCGAGGACGAAGCAATAGAGCGCTCGGTCGCGCAAATTCTCGCGGATGTCAAAGCGCGCGGCGACGCCGCCGTGCTCGACTACACCAACCAGTTCGATCGTCTGAAGGCGCACAGCGTCGCGGCGCTCGAATTGCCCGTGGCGGAACTCGAAGCCGCGCTGGAAGGGCTTGAGCCGAAACGTCGCGCGGCGCTCGAAGCAGCGGCTGCTCGCGTGCGCGGATATCACGAGAAGCAACGCATCGAATGCGGCAGTCATAGCTGGCATTACACCGAAGCCGACGGCACGGTGCTCGGCCAGAAGGTGACGCCGATCGATCGCGCGGGCATCTACGTGCCGGGCGGGAAGGCGGCGTATCCGTCGTCCGTGCTGATGAACGCCATTCCGGCGCGCGTCGCGGGCGTCAAGGAAATCGTGATGGTCGTGCCGACGCCCGATGGCGTCAAGAACCCGCTCGTGCTCGCGGCGGCGCTGCTCGGCGGCGTGGACCGCGTGTTCACCATCGGCGGGGCGCAGGCGGTTGGCGCGCTGGCGTACGGGACCGAATCCGTGCCGGCGGTCGACAAGATCTGCGGGCCGGGCAACGCGTATGTCGCATCGGCGAAGCGGCGCGTGTTCGGCACGGTCGGTATCGACATGATCGCCGGGCCGTCCGAAATTCTCGTCATCTGCGACGCCACCACCGACCCGCGCTGGGTCGCGATGGACCTGTTCTCGCAAGCCGAACACGACGAACTCGCGCAATCCATTCTGCTGTGTCCGGACGCGGCGTTCATTCGGCGCGTTGAAGAAGCCATCGTCGAATTGCTGCCGGCCATGCCGCGCCGCGAAGTCATTCAGCGCTCGCTCGAAGACCGCGGCGCGCTCATCAAGGTGAAGGACATGGCCGAAGCGTGCGCGATCGCGAACGATATCGCGCCCGAGCATCTGGAGATTTCGGCGCTCGATCCGCATCAGTGGGCTGCGCAGATCCACAACGCGGGCGCCATGTTCCTCGGCCGCTACACGAGCGAAAGCCTCGGCGATTACTGCGCGGGCCCGAACCACGTGTTGCCGACTTCACGCACGGCGCGCTTCTCGTCGCCGCTCGGCGTGTACGATTTCATGAAGCGTTCGAGTGTGATCGAAGTGAGCGCGGAAGGCGCGCAGACGCTCGGCGAGATCGCGGCGGAACTGGCTTACGGCGAAGGTTTGCAAGCGCATGCGAAGAGCGCGGAGTATCGGATGAAAAACGTCGGCTGAATCTGGCCGGCTTAGACGACCAAGGCGGCCTGAGAGCCGCCATATGTCCGGCGCAAAGACGTCGGCGACATCATGACCACACCTCAAGACATCCTGCGTCCCGACGTCCTTTCCATGACGAGCTACCCCGTGGCCGATTCCACGGGCTTGATCAAGCTCGACGCGATGGAAAACCCGTACTCCTTGCCCGCCGATCTCGCCAAGCGTCTTGGCGAACATCTCGCGGGCGTGGCGCTGAACCGTTATCCATCGCCGCGTCCGGCGGATCTGCTCGCCAAGATCAAGCGTGCAATGAAGGTGCCGGAAGCCTGCGACGTGCTGCTCGGCAACGGCTCGGACGAACTGATCAGCATGATGTCGATGGCGTGCGCCACGCCCGGCGCGAAAGTCGTGGCGCCGGTGCCGGGCTTCGTGATGTATCAGATGTCGGCGAAGTTCGCGCAGCTCGAATTCATCGGCGTGCCGCTCAACGCGGACTTCACGCTAGACGCAAACGCGCTCATCGCGGCTATCGACGAACATCAGCCCGCGCTCGTTTATCTCGCGTACCCGAACAATCCGACCGGCACGCTTTACGCCGATGCCGACATCGAGCGCGTGATCGCGTCGGCGAAGAAGAGTCTCGTGGTCATCGACGAGGCTTATCAGCCGTTCGCGGAAAAGACGTGGCTGCCGCGCGCGGCCGAGTATGACAACGTGGTCGTCATGCGCACGGTGTCGAAGCTCGGACTTGCGGGCATCCGGCTCGGTTATCTGGTCGGTCTGCCCGCGTGGACCATGCAATTCGACAAGGTGCGCCCGCCGTACAACATCAACGTGCTAACGCAGGCAACCGCTGATTTCCTGCTGGATCATCTCGATGTCCTCGACGCCCAGGCCGCCGATCTGCGCGCGCAGCGCGCCGTCCTCGCGCGCGAAGTCGCCGCGCTGCCCGGCATGACGGTGTATCCGAGCGCGGGCAACTTTCTGCTCGTGCGCGTGCCGGATGCCGCCGTCGCGTTCGAAACCCTGCTGACTTCGCGGGTTCTCGTCAAAAACGTGAGTAAAATGCATGCTTTGCTGGCAAATTGCGTGCGTTTGACGGTCGGCACGGCCGAGGAAAACGCGCACATGGTCGCGGCGCTCAAAAAGCTCGCGCTCAACTAAATCCCCACTCTTCGAAAGCCTCAAGGAAACACCATGCGCATTGCGGAAGTCGTTCGCAACACCAGCGAAACGCAGATCCGTGTGAAGCTCGATCTGGACGGCACCGGCAAGCAGAAGCTCGCCACCGGCGTGCCGTTTCTGGATCACATGCTCGATCAGATCGCGCGACACGGCCTGTTCGATCTCGAAGTCGAAGCGCATGGCGACCTCCATATCGACGATCACCACACCGTCGAAGACACCGGTATCACGCTGGGTCAGGCGGTGGCGAAAGCCATTGGCGACCGCAAGGGCATTCGCCGTTATGGCCACTCGTATGTTCCGCTCGATGAAGCGCTGTCGCGCGTCGTGATCGATTTCTCCGGCCGTCCGGGCCTCGAATTCCATGTGCCGTTTACGCGCGCGCGCATCGGTACGTTCGATGTCGATCTCACCATCGAATTTTTCCGTGGCTTCGTGAATCACGCGGGCGTGACGCTGCACATCGACAATCTGCGCGGCATCAACGCGCATCATCAGGTCGAGACCGTGTTCAAGGCGTTTGGCCGCGCGTTGCGCATGGCCGTCGAAGCCGACGAACGCGCCGCAGGACAAATTCCTTCCACCAAAGGCAGTCTCTGATCAGCCCGTTCCAAGCGACGCAGCAATGCGTCGCGCACGAAAGGCTCGCCCGCGATGGATCTCTTCAAGTCGTTCATATCCTTGCTTGCGCTGATCAATCCGGTCGGCGCGATACCGTTTTTTCTTAGCCTGACCGCGCAACAATCCGATCTCGAAAAGCGCAACACCATCCGCGTGGCATCGATCTCGGTGTTCTGCGTAATCGCGATCACCGCGCTGCTCGGGCAGCAGATCATCGCGTTCTTCGGCATTTCGGTCGGCTCGTTCGAAGTCGGCGGCGGGATCATCATGCTGCTCATGGCGATCAGCATGTTGAACGCGCAAGTCGGCAACGCGCGATCGACCGTCGAGGAGCGCATGGAAGCCGAGGAGCGCAATAGCGTTGCCGTTGTGCCGCTCGCGATTCCGCTGCTCACTGGGCCGGGATCGATCAGCACCGTGATCGTCTATGCTGCAAATGCGCAGCACTGGTACGACCGCTTCGGGCTCGTCGTGCTTGGCGCGATCATCGCGGCGTTGTGTTTCGGCGCGTTGAATCTGGCCGAGCCGATCGCGCGCTGGGTCGGGCGCACGGGTATCAATATCGGCACGCGTCTCATGGGTTTGATGTTGTCCGCGCTGGCGGTGGAGTTCATCGTCAACGGGTTGAAGGCCTTGATGCCATCTTTGAAATGAAAACTTCGATAGCGATTGTTGATTACGGAATGGGCAACCTGCGCTCGGTGTATCAGGCGCTTAAGAAGGCCGCGCCCGACGCCGACGTGGCGATCGTCGATCAGCCCGAGGCCATTCGCGCGGCGGATCGTATCGTGCTGCCGGGTCAAGGCGCGATGCGCGATTGCATGGGCCATTTGGGCGCGTCGGGCTTGCAGGATGCGGTGATCGAAGCGTCGCGCAACAAGCCGATGCTCGGCGTTTGCGTCGGCGAACAGATGCTGTTCGACTGGAGCGAAGAAGGCGACACGAAGGGCCTCGGGCTTTTCCCCGGCAAGGTCGTGCGCTTTCAACTCGAAGGCCAGTTGCAGGACGACGGCTCGCGCTTCAAGGTGCCGCAAATGGGCTGGAACCGCGTGCGCCAGACGCAAGCGCATCCGGTGTGGGACGGCGTCGCGGATGGCGCGTTCTTCTACTTCGTGCATAGTTACTACGTCGTGCCGGACAACCCGGCGCACACTTCGGGCGAAACCGTTTATGGTTCCGCGTTCACATCGGCGGTGGCGCGCGACAACATCTTCGCCACGCAATTCCACCCCGAGAAGAGCGCCGACGCGGGCTTGCGGCTGTATCGCAACTTCGTTCACTGGAACCCGTAAAGCGCGCAACCGGGCGTTGCAATACTTGTACTACACTAGCGAAGCGGCCCGCTGTAAGGCACCGAGACCTCACGCGCGGCCGTTTCGATCAACTCAATCCAGAAAATACGCGATACCTATGCTGCTCATTCCGGCCATCGATCTCAAAGACGGTCAGTGCGTGCGCCTCAAACAAGGCGATATGGACCAGGCGACCATTTTTTCAGAAGATCCGGCGGCAATGGCCCGGCACTGGGTCGACCGAGGGGCGCGCAGACTACACCTCGTCGATCTGAACGGCGCCTTCGCGGGCAAGCCGAGGAACGGCGACGCTATCCGCGCAATCATCGACGAAGTGGGTAGCGAGATTCCCGTGCAACTAGGCGGCGGCATTCGCGACCTGAACACCATCGAGCGCTATCTCGACGACGGTCTCTCGTTCGTCATCATCGGCACGGCGGCGGTGAAGAATCCCGGCTTCCTGCAGGATGCGTGCAGCGCGTTCGGGGGGCATATCATCGTCGGGCTCGACGCCAAGGACGGCAAAGTCGCCACCGACGGCTGGAGCAAACTGACCGGCCACGAAGTAGTGGATCTCGGGCGCAAGTTCGAGGACTACGGCTGCGAGTCGATCATCTACACGGACATCGGGCGCGACGGCATGCTTCAGGGCATCAATATCGACGCCACCGTGCGGCTCGCGCAAGCCGTGAAGATTCCCGTTATCGCGAGCGGCGGACTGTCGAGCATCGCGGACATCGAGTCGCTCTGCGAAGTCGAGGGCGAAGGCATCGAAGGCGTGATCTGCGGTCGCGCCATCTATTCCGGCGACCTGGACTTCACTTCCGCGCAGACGCGCGCGGATGCGTTGCGCGAAGCGGACGGCGCCTGAGGCTCTTTCGGGCGCGAGCACGTTGCAGCACGCCGGGCGGCGGCTTTTGCCGCCCTTCATTCGTTTTGGACCTGCAGTGGCGGAACATGGCTCTCGCTAAACGCATCATCCCCTGTCTCGACGTGACCGCCGGGCGCGTCGTCAAAGGGGTCAACTTCGTCGAACTGCGCGACGCGGGCGATCCCGTGGAGATCGCGCGACGTTACGACGACCAAGGCGCGGACGAACTCACGTTCCTCGACATCACCGCGACTTCCGACCAGCGCGACCTCATTTTGCCGATCATCGAATCGGTCGCGTCACAGGTGTTCATTCCGCTGACCGTCGGTGGCGGCGTGCGCGCCGTCGAAGACGTGCGGCGTCTGCTCAACGCCGGCGCGGACAAGATCAGCATGAATTCGTCGGCGGTGGCGAATCCGCAACTCGTACGCGATGCATCCGACAAGCACGGTTCGCAATGCATCGTCGTTGCCATCGACGCCAAGCGCGTTTCCGCCGATGGCGAGCCGCCGCGCTGGGAAGTGTTCACGCACGGCGGGCGCAAGGCAACGGGCATCGACGCGATCGAATGGGCGCGCAAGATGGCCGAATTCGGCGCGGGCGAAATTCTGCTGACCAGCATGGATCGCGACGGCACCAAGTCCGGCTTCGACCTCGCGCTCACGCGCGCCGTGTCGGACGCCGTTCCCGTGCCGGTGATCGCTTCGGGCGGCGTCGGTACGCTCAAGCATCTGGCGGATGGCATCACGGAAGGCCGCGCCGACGCCGTTCTGGCCGCGAGCATCTTTCACTATGGCGAACACACGGTCGGCGAAGCCAAGCGCTTCATGGCCGAGCAAGGCATTTCGGTGAGGAATTGACGGTGACGGATCAAGCCGATTGGCTCGACAAGGTGAACTGGGACGCGAACGGCCTCGTGCCGGTGATCGCGCAGGAAGCGTCGAGCAACGACGTGCTCATGTTCGCCTGGATGAATCGCGAGGCGCTCGCCAAAACCATCGAACTGAAGCGCGCCGTCTATTTTTCGCGTTCGCGTCAGCGCCTGTGGTTCAAGGGCGAGGAATCGGGGCACGTTCAGCATGTGCACGAGGTGCGGCTCGATTGCGACGAAGACGTCGTGCTGCTCAAAGTCGAACAGGTATCGGGGATCGCGTGCCACACCGGCCGTCATTCCTGCTTTTTCCAGAAATTCGAAGGAACGGCGCAAGACGGCGCGTGGGTCGCGGTCGAGCCGGTTCTGAAAGACCCCGAAAGTATTTACAAATGACGCAAGCCACCACGCAGGACACGCTGCTGCGCCTCGCCGCGGTTATCGACGGTCGAAAAGGCGGCGATCCGGAACAATCCTACGTTTCGCGACTCTTTCATAAAGGTGACGACGCGATCCTGAAGAAGATCGGCGAGGAAGCGACGGAAGTCGTGCTCGCCGCGAAGGATGCGCGCCACGGCGGCGCGCCGAAAGCGCTCGTCGGGGAAGTCGCCGACCTGTGGTTCCATTGTCTCGTGATGCTGTCGCATTTCGACCTGACCCCCGCCGACGTGATCGCCGAGTTGGAACGGCGCGAAGGTTTGTCGGGTATCGAAGAAAAAGCGCTGCGCAAAACGCGCGAGCGCGAGCAAAACGGCAGCTGACGAGACGCCCATTGCGAAGGAGGGCCCCGTGAATACGCCTCACGAACAGTACCCGCCGCCGGTGTATCAGAATCAGCTCGACCCGCAGCGGCTGAGCAGCCTCAAGACGCTCACGCATGTCTTGTATGCGCTTTACGCGCTCTATTGGCTGACGGGCGGGTTGACCGTGCTCGTCGCGATCATCATCAATTATCTGAAACGCGGCGATACCGTCGGAACGCCTTACGAAGCCCATTTCACCTGGCAGATCCGCACGTTCTGGTGGGCTGTCCTCGGACATCTAGTTGGCGCGGCGCTCATTTTCGTCGGGATCGGCTTCGTGATTCTTTTCGCGGTCGGCATCTGGACGCTTTATCGCGTCATCAAAGGTTGGCTGTATCTTTATGAAGGAAAAACGTTCGACCCACGCGCGTGGTTTTGAACGGCAACACCTGGCAACAGGAGACACGGGAATTTCATGAGCCAAGACAACTGCATTTTCTGCAAGATTGCGTCAGGACAACTGCCAAGCACGAAGCTCTATGAGGACGACGAGTTCGTCGCCTTCAACGACATCAATCCGGCCGCGCCGGTTCACGTGCTCATCATTCCCCGGAAGCACATCGAAACGCTGTCGCACTGCACGGAAAGCGACGCGCCGCTGCTTGGTAGAATGGTAAGTCTCGTTGGTCGTCTGGCAAAAGATCTCGGCGTCTCCTACACGGGTGGCGAGACGGGATTCCGAACGGTGATCAATACGGGGCCGGGCGGTGGACAGGAGGTTTATCACATCCACGCGCATTTGCTGGCAGGAAAGCGTCCGTGGCGCCGGATGGGCTGAAAACCGCAAATTTTGTCGGCAAACGCCTTTCCAATGCAATATTGGACGCGCAGAATCGGTATTCATAGCCGAAGTGACTTTTTCGGCGCGGGCCGCAAGGCCGATCTTCCGTTCGCACAAAGCCGTTGCGGCGGAATTACGGAGAATTTTCATTCATGGGTTCGTTGAGCATTTGGCATTGGTTGATCGTCCTTTTGATCGTGGCGCTCGTCTTCGGCACGAAGAAACTGCGCAACATCGGTGGCGATTTGGGCGGCGCGGTCAAGGGCTTCAAGGAAGGCATGCGCGATGGTGAGCAGCCGGCTTCGTCCACCGATCCGCGCGAACTGCCGCGCAACGGTGCGGTTGACGTGGAAGCGAAGGACAAGACCCGTTCGGGCGACTATCGCTAATCCGGTCATCGACCGCAATCTTTCACTTACTCTTCAATGCTCGATCTCGGTCTGACCAAAATGGCGCTGATCGGCGTCGTGGCTCTTGTGGTGCTCGGGCCTGAGCGCCTACCCGGGGTTGCGCGCACGGCCGGCGCACTGTTCGGGCGCGCGCAGCGCTATATCAACGACGTCAAATCCGAAGTGGCGCGCGAGATGGAACTCGACGAGCTGAAGAAGATGCGCACCGACTTCGAAACCGCTGCGTCGAACGTCGAAACGTCGATTCACGACAACCTGAAGCGCCACGAAGCCGAATTGAACGACGCGTGGAGTCAGGGCACGTCCGTGTCGCCGAGTGTCGCGAGAGAAGAGGCCGAGGCGATCGGCGGCAGCGCGGCGGTCACGGACAAACCGTGGATGCGCACTTCAGGCATCCGGGCGGCGCGCAAGAACTGGCGCGTCAAACAAAGCGCCATCCCCAACTGGTACAAGCGAACGAATCTGCGCCGCACGCGGGTTCAGTCTGGCGCGGCTCGCGTTGCGCGTCACACGCCAGAAACCTTGCGCCGTCCGACCCGGTTTTTCTGATCCGGGCCACTTCCTTTCATCGATGATCCATACCGAGGGCCGGCGTGAGCGACCCGCTACAAAATAAAGACGAGCCCGTCGAAGAGACGTTCATTTCGCATCTGGTCGAATTGCGTGACCGCATCATCAAAGCGGGCGCTTCGGTTATCGTGGTGTTCGTCTCGCTGGTGTATTGGGCGCCGGACATCTTCAAGTTACTGGCCCGGCCGCTGATGCAGAACCTGCCGGCCGACGGCAAGATGATCGTCACCGACGTGACCGGCTCGTTCTTCGTGCCCATGAAGGTGACCATGCTCGTCGCCTTCGTCATCGCGCTGCCGCTTGTGCTGTATCAGCTTTGGGCGTTCGTGGCGCCGGGTTTGTATCAGCATGAGAAGAAGCTCGTCGCGCCGCTCGTGTTCAGCAGCTACGCGCTCTTTCTTTGCGGCATGGCTTTCGCGTATTTCGTCGTGTTTCCGACAATCTTTCGCGTGATGGCGCATTACAACGCGCCGCTCGGTGCGGAGATGACCACGGATATCGACAACTACCTGAGCTTCGTGCTCACGATGTTCCTTGCATTCGGCGTAACGTTCGAAGTGCCGATCGTCGTTGTGTTGCTGGCGCGCATGGGTGTCGTGTCCATCCAGAAGCTCAAGCAGATTCGCCCGTATGTGATTGTCGGCGCGTTCGTCATTTCGGCGGTCGTTACCCCGCCAGACGTTTTCTCGCAGCTGATCCTGGCCATCCCGCTCATCATTCTTTACGAAGCGGGGATTATTGCGGCGCGGCTGGTGGTTGGAAAGCAGCCAATCAAAAGCGAAGAGGCAACGGCCGAGTAGGTGCGGCGTATTGCCGCGGCAGTGAAATGTCGGATGCGCAAAAAAGGCAGCTTCGATTACCGAAGCTGCCTTTTTGTTTTCAACGGAGAACCGAGTTTATTCGTCGCCCTGATCGTTTCCTTGGTCCTCGTCTTCCGGTAACTGTGGCGCGCGCGGTTGAGCCGGGCGCTTGCCGATAGTCACGTTGATATCGAGTTCCTTGTTCTTGCGCATTAAATGAACCTTCACCGACGTGCCCGGTTTGATCTGCGCGACCACGTTCAGAAGGCGCGTGGTGTCGGTGATGGTGTCGTCGTTGATGCTGACGAGAATGTCGCCCGGCTTGATGCCTGCCTTGTCCGCCGGGCCGCCTTGCAACACCCCGGCCACGATGGCGCCAGATTTTTGGTCGAGCCCGAACGATTCCGCGATCTCCGGCGTCACGTCCTGCGGCTCCACGCCAATCCAGCCGCGCGTGACCGTGCCCGTCGTGATGATGCTCTCGAGCACGCTGCGCGCCGTCGACACCGGGATCGCAAAGCCGATTCCCAGTGAGCCGCCGCTGCGCGAATAAATCGCCGTGTTGATGCCGAGCAGATTGCCGTTCACGTCGACGAGCGCGCCGCCCGAGTTGCCGGGGTTGATTGCCGCGTCGGTCTGAATGAAGTTCTCGAACGTGTTGATGCCGAGGTGATTGCGCCCGAGCGCGCTCACAATGCCCATGGTTACCGTCTGCCCGACGCCGAACGGATTGCCGATAGCCAGCACGACATCGCCGACGCGCGTCTGGTCCATGCGGCCGAGCGTGATGGTCGGCAGATTCGTCATGTTGATCTTGAGCACGGCAAGATCGGTTTCCGGGTCGACGCCGATTACCTTCGCGCTGGACGTGCGGCCGTCGGCAAGCGCAACTTCGATTTGATCGGCGCCATCGACGACATGCTGGTTCGTTAGAATGTAACCTTCCGAGCTGACGATGACACCCGAGCCGAGATTCGACGCTGGCGGCTCGTCGCTCTTGCGCTTGTTTTTATCGCCGAAGAAGTAGCGGAACAGCGGGTCTTTGGCGCGCGGGTCCGGCGGCAGATTGCCGTCCTTGCTGGAAAAGACGTTGACCACAGCGGGCATGGCCTTTTGCGCGCCTTCGGCATAGGAAGATTGAAGCGGTCGCGAGCCTATGCTCGGCGCCACTTCCTGCAGCGCGACTATTGGTTCGGCGAGTTGCTTGCCGAATTGGCCCTGACGTTGAAGCCACTGCGGTTTCAAGGTCGCGATGATGAACATCAGGGCCAAAATCACGGTGACCGCTTGGGCAAAAAATAGCCAGAAGCGTCTAAGCATTTGAAGGGATAGAGGAATTCATGGATCGGATCGAACTCGAATTGTATCTGAACAATCTGCTGGAAATCGGCCGCTTCAAGGACTATTGCCCGAATGGTCTACAGGTGGAAGGCGCGCGCCGGGTTCAGAAGATCGCAACCGGCGTGACGGCCTCGCTCGCCTTTCTCGAAGCCGCGCTCGAGTGGGGCGCGGACACGGTACTCGTGCATCACGGCTACTTCTGGCGCAATGAGGCGCCGCAGTTGACGGGACGCAAGTATCAGCGAATCCGCACGCTTATCGCCAACGATATCAACCTGTTTGCCTATCATTTGCCGCTCGATTCGCATCCGGAGTTCGGCAACAACGCGCAGCTCGGCGCGCGCCTCGGCTTGATCGCGGACGGCCGTTTTGCAGGCCAGGATCTCGGGTGGATCGCGCCGCTTACCATGCCGCTCTCGCTCGAACATTTCACCGCAACGGTCGAAAACGCGCTCGGCCGCAAGCCGCTCGTATTGGGCGATTCAGACCGCGAACTGCGTCGCGTCGCGTGGTGCACGGGCGGCGCGCAAGGATACTTCGAAGAGGCCATCGCGGCGGGCGCGGATGTCTACGTCAGCGGCGAAGTCTCCGAGCAGACCATGCACATTGCGGCGGAATCGGGCGTGGCCTACATCGCGGCGGGCCATCACGCGACCGAGCGCTACGGCGTCCAGGCGCTGGGTAATCACCTGTCGGAAGAATTCGACATCGAGCATGTGTTTATCGATATCGACAATCCGGTATAAATGTTTTGCGCCGATTATCGTTTTAATCGGCCTTGCAGTTGCCTTAAATGATTGCTTCACAAGATGGCGCGAAAACGTGCGGGAAAACCCGGAAAGAACAATCACTTGGAGTGATTTTTCCTATTCGGGCCTTGTAAATGCCAACTCCATTCGCGCACACTAGCGACGGAACACTGATGTGACGGTATAAATCCAACTCAGAAGTGGGGCGTGTGATGCGAGACAAGGACGATAAGCACGATGGGCGCGTTGACGGTAGCCGCCGTACCTGGCTGATAGCGACGACCGTAGCAGGTGGTGTCGGAGGTGTAGCAACAGTAATTCCGTTTGTGGGGTCGTTCGCTCCGTCGGAGAAGGCGAAGGCGGCAGGCGCGCCGGTCGAGGTCGATATCAGCGGACTCAAGCCCGGCGAAATGATGACCGTCGCATGGCGCGGCAAGCCTGTGTGGATCGTCAACCGCACCGACGAGATGCTTTCGGACGTCAAGAAAGCCGACACCGAAGTGGCCGATCCGAAATCGAAGATGGAATTCTCGATGCCGTTGCCGGAGTACTGCAACAACGAGTTCCGTTCCCGCACCGATCACAAGAACATTTTCGTGGCGGTGGCCGTGTGCACGCATCTGGGCTGCACGCCGACCCCGCGTTTCACCGAAGGCGCCCAACCCAATCTTCCCGATAACTGGCCCGGCGGTTTTCTCTGCCCGTGCCACGGCTCGACCTACGACATGGCGGGCCGCGTCTTCAAGAACAAGCCCGCGCCGCAGAATCTGGACGTGCCTCCGTACATGTTCACTTCCGCGACGCAACTCGTGATCGGCAAGGACGAAAAGGGAGAGGCTTAATGGCGACCGCAGACAAGGATGTGGAGACGACGGGCCTGATCGGCTGGATCGACCGGCGCTTTCCGCTCACCGCGACGTGGAAGCAGCACGTTTCCGAGTACTACGCGCCGAAGAACTTCAACTTCTGGTACTTCTTCGGCTCGCTCGCGCTGCTCGTGCTCGTGCTTCAGATCGTCACCGGCATCTTTCTCGTCATGAACTACAAGCCCGATGCGACGCTCGCGTTTGCATCGGTCGAATACATCATGCGCGAGGTGCCGTGGGGCTGGCTCATTCGCTACATGCATTCGACAGGCGCTTCGATGTTCTTCGTCGTCGTCTATCTGCACATGTTTCGCGGGCTGATGTACGGCTCGTATCGCAAGCCGCGCGAACTGGTGTGGATTTTCGGCTGCGCAATTTTCCTGTGCCTCATGGCCGAGGCGTTCTTTGGCTATCTTTTGCCGTGGGGGCAAATGTCGTTCTGGGGCGCGCAGGTGATCGTGAATCTGTTCTCGGCGATTCCCTTCATCGGCCCGGATCTGTCGCTCTGGATTCGCGGCGATTACGTCGTGTCGGACGTCACGCTGAACCGGTTCTTCGCGTTCCATGTGATCGCGATTCCGCTCGTGCTGATTGGCCTCGTCGTGGCGCATCTGGTCGCGCTGCACGAAGTCGGCTCGAACAACCCGGACGGCATCGAGATCAAGGCGAAGAAGGACGCGAACGGCATTCCTATCGATGGCATTCCGTTCCATCCGTACTATTCGGTGCACGACTTCCTGGGCGTGTCGGTCTTCCTTCTGATCTTCGCGGCGATCATTTTCTTCGCGCCGGAGATGGGCGGCTACTTCCTGGAAGCGAATAACTTCGTGCCGGCCAATCCGTTGCAGACGCCGCCCGAAATCGCGCCAGTCTGGTACTTCACGGCTTTCTACGCGATGCTTCGCGCCACCACCGATCCGTTCAAGATCGTGCTGATGGTCATCATCGCGCTGCTTGGCCTCTTTGCGCTGTTACGCGCGCGCGGCAAATGGCGGATCGGCTTGCCGGTGCTCTCGCTCGCGGTGATCGTCTTCATGGCGCTGACGGAGTCGAAGTTTTGGGGCGTGGTAGTCATGGGCACAGCGGTCGTATCGCTCTTTTTCCTGCCCTGGCTCGATCGCAGTCCGGTGAGGTCCATTCGCTACCGGCCGTTTTTCCATAAAGTGTTCTACGGCATCTTCGTGGCCGTGTTCCTCGTGCTGGGCTTCTTGGGAACCAGGCCGCCCTCACCGGTGGGGACGCTGATCGCGCAGGTCTGCGCGCTGATCTACTTCGCGTTTTTCCTCGGCATGCCGTTCTGGACGCCGCGCGGCAGATTCAAGACGCCGCCCGAGCGAGTGACTTTCAAACCTCACTGAGCACTCGTCCGGAGACAAACACAATGAAAAAATGGCTCGGTTCCCTGGCAATCATCGGTGCGGCGATGTTCGCGTTCGGCGCGAGTGCGCCGGCGTACGCGCAGGAAGAAGCGGTGCTCGACCGCGCGCCCGATAACGCGGACAATTTTGCTTCGTTGCAGCACGGCGCCCAAATCTTTGTAAACTACTGCCTGAATTGCCACAGCGCCAATCTGATGCGGTACAACCGGCTGACCGACCTCGGCATCACGCCACAGGACGTTCAGGAAAATCTGCTGTTTTCGACAGACAAGATCGGCAACACGATGTCCATTGCAATGCGCCCGGAAGACGCGAAAGCGTGGTTCGGCGCGTCGCCGCCGGACCTGTCGGTCGAAGCGCGGGCGCGTGGCAAGGACTGGTTGTACACGTACTTGCGGGGGTTTTATCGCGATCCGGCGCGGCCGACCGGTTGGAACAATCGCGTGTATGAGAATGTCGGCATGCCGCATGTGCTGTGGACGATGCAGGGTATCCGCGATGCAAAATTCGAAACCGAAACCGACGAGCACACCGGCGAAAAGGTAAAGAGATTCGTGGGTTACACTCAGGTTAGCCCGGGTTCCATGTCCTCCGTGGATTATGATAATGCTGTGGCCGATCTGGTTTCGTACCTCTCGTGGATGTCCGAACCCGCCCAGCAGACTCGCAAGCGCCTCGGCGTATGGGTCCTGCTGTTCCTGGCGTTGTTGAGTTTCCTCGCATGGCGCCTGAACGCGGCATACTGGAAAGATATTAAATAGCGCGCCCTAGACGGCGTGGGTCGGCACGACGGCGTTTCCCCGGGAAGCGTCGCGGCCGGCCTTTCGAGTTTACTGAAGGAACTTTAAAGACATGATGGTTCTGTATTCCGGCACTACTTGCCCGTTCTCCCAGCGCTGCCGGCTGGTGTTGTTCGAAAAGGGCATGGATTTCGAGATTCGCGACGTCGATCTGTTCAACAAGCCGGAAGACATCGCGGTCATGAACCCATACGGTCAGGTGCCGATCCTTGTCGAGCGCGACCTGATCCTGTATGAATCGAACATCATCAACGAATATATCGACGAACGGTTCCCGCATCCGCAGCTCATGCCGGCCGATCCGGTGCAACGCGCCCGCGCGCGCCTGTTCCTGCTGAACTTCGAAAAAGAATTGTTCGTGCACGTCGGCACGCTCGAAAACGAGAAGGGCAAAGCCGCCGAGAAGAACCACGAGAAGGCGCGCAGTGCAATTCGCGATCGTCTTACGCAGCTCGCGCCTATTTTCCTGAAGAACAAGTACATGCTCGGCGAAGAGTTCTCGATGCTCGACGTGGCCATCGCGCCGCTGTTGTGGCGTCTGGACCATTACGGCATCGAGTTGTCGAAGAATGCTGCGCCGTTGATGAAGTACGCCGAACGCATTTTTAGCCGTCCGGCCTATATTGAAGCGCTGACGCCTTCCGAAAAGGTGATGCGTCGATAGTTTGCGGGCATCGGAGCGCGGCGGCGCGGATTTCGCCCGCCGCGCTCCTGTAGAGGAAAGTTGATGCAAGAGATTTCCACCAAGCCGTATCTGCTGCGCGCGCTCTATGAGTGGTGCACGGATAACGGGTTCACCCCACACATCGCGGTGCGGGTCGACGGCGCCACGCGGGTGCCGCGTCAGTTCGTGCGTAACGACGAAATCGTGCTGAACATCAGTTTCGAGGCGACGAGCCAGCTTCAGATGGGCAACGAATGGATCGAATTCAGCGCGCGTTTCTCGGGTAAGTCGCACAAGATCGAAGTGCAGGTTACGAACGTGCTGGCCATCTATGCACGAGAGAACGGGCAGGGAATGGCGTTCCCGGTCGAGCCTTCATCGCAAACGGCTATCGACGCGTCGGGCGCGAGCACCGCGCCGCATTCGGTCGAGCGAGACGAAAGTATCGCGGAAGACGCGGTAGAGGAACTGTCCGACGCCGACGGGACTTCGTCGAGCGACGACGTTACGGCAAGCTCGGATGACGATGCTTCAAAATCATCTGGGCGATCGCACCTCAAAGTCGTCAAATGAAGTAGAATTCCGTCCTTCGCCGGCTTAGCTCATCTGGTAGAGCAGTTGATTTGTAATCATCAGGTGGCGGGTTCGAGTCCTGCAGCCGGCACCAAGACTAACGTCGACGGGTCGTGCGATGTCCGCACGACCCATTTGGTTTGAGCGGGTTGTTTGTTCCGCAGTGGTCTGAGGAAGCTGAAAGGCAAGTCAATAAGAAAAGCTTCAAATTCTTGTTGACAGTAACTGAAACGACGTACATAATCTCGTTTCTCTGCTGCAGATGCAGCGACGCAAGACGAAGCGGTGCTGAGCAAAATGCTTGGTGCGCTTGGCAGGAAGTCTTAGCGAATGTGCTCTTTAAAAACTAACAGCCGATAAGTGTGGGCACTTGATGGCGCGAGCGGTTCTGACCTTTCGGGGTTGGGACGTTTAGCGAAAGTTATCAAGTCTCACACAGTATTAGAGGAAGGTTTATCTGTCGAAAGACGGATTAATCATCGTCAGTACGTTGAGTGAGCGACCGGTTGGTAAAACAACCGAAAACAGTAACAGGTATTGAACTGAAGAGTTTGATCCTGGCTCAGATTGAACGCTGGCGGCATGCCTTACACATGCAAGTCGAACGGCAGCACGGGGGCAACCCTGGTGGCGAGTGGCGAACGGGTGAGTAATACATCGGAACGTGTCCTGTAGTGGGGGATAGCCCGGCGAAAGCCGGATTAATACCGCATACGATCTACGGAAGAAAGCGGGGGATCCTTCGGGACCTCGCGCTATAGGGGCGGCCGATGGCAGATTAGCTAGTTGGTGGGGTAAAGGCCTACCAAGGCGACGATCTGTAGCTGGTCTGAGAGGACGACCAGCCACACTGGGACTGAGACACGGCCCAGACTCCTACGGGAGGCAGCAGTGGGGAATTTTGGACAATGGGGGCAACCCTGATCCAGCAATGCCGCGTGTGTGAAGAAGGCCTTAGGGTTGTAAAGCACTTTTGTCCGGAAAGAAAACCTACCTGTTAATACCGGGTGGGGATGACGGTACCGGAAGAATAAGCACCGGCTAACTACGTGCCAGCAGCCGCGGTAATACGTAGGGTGCGAGCGTTAATCGGAATTACTGGGCGTAAAGCGTGCGCAGGCGGTCTGTTAAGACCGATGTGAAATCCCCGGGCTTAACCTGGGAACTGCATTGGTGACTGGCAGGCTAGAGTATGGCAGAGGGGGGTAGAATTCCACGTGTAGCAGTGAAATGCGTAGAGATGTGGAGGAATACCGATGGCGAAGGCAGCCCCCTGGGCCAATACTGACGCTCATGCACGAAAGCGTGGGGAGCAAACAGGATTAGATACCCTGGTAGTCCACGCCCTAAACGATGTCAACTAGTTGTTGGGGATTCATTTCCTTAGTAACGTAGCTAACGCGTGAAGTTGACCGCCTGGGGAGTACGGTCGCAAGATTAAAACTCAAAGGAATTGACGGGGACCCGCACAAGCGGTGGATGATGTGGATTAATTCGATGCAACGCGAAAAACCTTACCTACCCTTGACATGGACGAAACCCGGGTGAGAGCCTGGGGTGCTCGAAAGAGAATCGTCGCACAGGTGCTGCATGGCTGTCGTCAGCTCGTGTCGTGAGATGTTGGGTTAAGTCCCGCAACGAGCGCAACCCTTGTCCTTAGTTGCTACGCAAGAGCACTCTAGGGAGACTGCCGGTGACAAACCGGAGGAAGGTGGGGATGACGTCAAGTCCTCATGGCCCTTATGGGTAGGGCTTCACACGTCATACAATGGTCGGAACAGAGGGTTGCCAAGCCGCGAGGTGGAGCCAATCCCAGAAAACCGATCGTAGTCCGGATCGCAGTCTGCAACTCGACTGCGTGAAGCTGGAATCGCTAGTAATCGCGGATCAGCATGCCGCGGTGAATACGTTCCCGGGTCTTGTACACACCGCCCGTCACACCATGGGAGTGGGTTTTACCAGAAGTGGCTAGTCTAACCGCAAGGAGGACGGTCACCACGGTAGGATTCATGACTGGGGTGAAGTCGTAACAAGGTAGCCGTATCGGAAGGTGCGGCTGGATCACCTCCTTTCTCGAGCTTAAACGCTCGCCCACTCAAGTGTTCACGCTTATCGGCTGTCAGAAAGACAGGCTAAGGGTCTGTAGCTCAGTCGGTTAGAGCACCGTCTTGATAAGGCGGGGGTCGTTGGTTCGAATCCAACCAGACCCACCACCCGAGCAAGCGGTGCTTAAAACGACCAAGCGAGCAGACTGAGTCAGGCACACACGGGGGGATTAGCTCAGCTGGGAGAGCACCTGCTTTGCAAGCAGGGGGTCGTCGGTTCGATCCCGTCATCCTCCACCAATCCTCAATGCACAGCGCTGAACGCGGGGTTCAACGTTGCGCATTGGCGATTGAGCCAGTCAGCGCGGGTAGGTGATCGAATTGATCACGCTATCGGCTGTCGTTCTTTAACAATCTGGAAGAAGTAGTAAAGAGATTATTCGAAAGCACTTAGAGATGGGTGTGAGTAGGGTAATCAGGGTTGTGATTGTATCAAGTATGAAAAGGTGATCGAAAGATTGCTTTGGAATACGGCACAACGCGAATACTCAACCTATGACGGTGGGCTTGAAGGCAGCAATGCTGGCAGACACACTCGTTATAGGGTCAAGCGAACAAGTGCATGTGGTGGATGCCTTGGCGATCACAGGCGATGAAGGACGCGGTAGCCTGCGAAAAGCGGTGGGGAGCTGGCAAACGAGCTTTGATCCACCGATATCCGAATGGGGAAACCCGGCCCGAATGGGTCATCCTAAGCTGAATCCATAGGCTTAGTGAAGCGAACGCGGTGAACTGAAACATCTAAGTAACCGCAGGAAAAGAAATCAACCGAGATTCCCAGAGTAGTGGCGAGCGAAATGGGATCAGCCTGTACTCTTTATCTGTGTTGTTAGCTGAACGCTCTGGAAAGTGCGGCCATAGCAGGTGATAGCCCTGTAAGCGAAAACAGCGTGGAAGAACTAGGGGTACGACAAGTAGGGCGGGACACGTGAAATCCTGTCTGAAGATGGGGGGACCATCCTCCAAGGCTAAATACTCGTGATCGACCGATAGTGAACCAGTACCGTGAGGGAAAGGCGAAAAGAACCCCGGGAGGGGAGTGAAATAGATCCTGAAACCGCATGCATACAAACAGTCGGAGCCTCGCAAGGGGTGACGGCGTACCTTTTGTATAATGGGTCAGCGACTTACGTTCAGTAGCGAGCTTAACTGATTAAGGCAGGCGTAGCGAAAGCGAGTCCGAATAGGGCGATCAGTTGCTGGGCGTAGACCCGAAACCAAGTGATCTATCCATGGCCAGGTTGAAGGTGCGGTAACACGTACTGGAGGACCGAACCCACTAACGTTGAAAAGTTAGGGGATGAGCTGTGGATAGGGGTGAAAGGCTAAACAAACTTGGAAATAGCTGGTTCTCTCCGAAAACTATTTAGGTAGTGCCTCGTGTATCACCTTCGGGGGTAGAGCACTGTCATGGTTGTGGGGTCCATTGCGGATTACTACGCCATAGCAAACTCCGAATACCGAAGAGTGCAATCACGGGAGACAGACATCGGGTGCTAACGTCCGGTGTCAAGAGGGAAACAACCCAGACCGCCAGCTAAGGTCCCAAAGATTGGCTAAGTGGGAAACGAAGTGGGAAGGCAAAAACAGTCAGGAGGTTGGCTTAGAAGCAGCCACCCTTTAAAGAAAGCGTAATAGCTCACTGATCGAGTCGTCCTGCGCGGAAGATGTAACGGGGCTCAAGCCAGTCACCGAAGCTGCGGATGCATATTTATATGCATGGTAGGAGAGCGTTCCGTAAGCCTGCGAAGGTGCGTTGAAAAGCGTGCTGGAGGTATCGGAAGTGCGAATGCTGACATGAGTAGCGATAAAGGGGGTGAAAAGCCCCCTCGCCGTAAGCCCAAGGTTTCCTACGCAACGTTCATCGGCGTAGGGTGAGTCGGCCCCTAAGGCGAGGCAGAAATGCGTAGCTGATGGGAAGCAGGTCAATATTCCTGCACCATTGTTAGATGCGATGGGGGGACGGATCGCGGAAGGTTGTCCGGGTGTTGGACGTCCCGGTCGCTGCATTGGAGAAGGTGCTCAGGCAAATCCGGGCACATAATTCAAGGGTGTGGCGCGAGCTTCCTCGGAAGCGAAGCAATTGGAAGTGGTTCCAAGAAAAGCCTCTAAGCTTCAGTCTAATAGTGACCGTACCGCAAACCGACACAGGTGGGCGAGATGAGTATTCTAAGGCGCTTGAGAGAACTCGGGAGAAGGAACTCGGCAAATTGGTACCGTAACTTCGGGATAAGGTACGCCTCTGTAGCTTAACCAGCCTGCGCTGGAAGGGTGAAGAGGTTGCAATAAACTGGTGGCTGCGACTGTTTAATAAAAACACAGCACTCTGCAAACACGAAAGTGGACGTATAGGGTGTGACGCCTGCCCGGTGCCGGAAGATTAAATGATGGGGTGCAAGCTCTTGATTGAAGTCCCGGTAAACGGCGGCCGTAACTATAACGGTCCTAAGGTAGCGAAATTCCTTGTCGGGTAAGTTCCGACCTGCACGAATGGCGTAACGATGGCCACACTGTCTCCTCCCGAGACTCAGCGAAGTTGAAGTGTTTGTGATGATGCAATCTCCCCGCGGCTAGACGGAAAGACCCCATGAACCTTTACTGTAGCTTTGCATTGGACTTTGAACCGATCTGTGTAGGATAGGTGGGAGGCTATGAAACCGGAACGCTAGTTTCGGTGGAGCCGTCCTTGAAATACCACCCTGGTTTGTTTGAGGTTCTAACCTTGGTCCATGATCTGGATCGGGGACAGTGCATGGTAGGCAGTTTGACTGGGGCGGTCTCCTCCCAAAGTGTAACGGAGGAGTACGAAGGTACGCTAGGTACGGTCGGAAATCGTGCTGATAGTGCAATGGCATAAGCGTGCTTAACTGCGAGACCGACAAGTCGAGCAGGTGCGAAAGCAGGTCATAGTGATCCGGTGGTTCTGTATGGAAGGGCCATCGCTCAACGGATAAAAGGTACTCTGGGGATAACAGGCTGATACCGCCCAAGAGTTCATATCGACGGCGGTGTTTGGCACCTCGATGTCGGCTCATCTCATCCTGGGGCTGTAGCCGGTCCCAAGGGTATGGCTGTTCGCCATTTAAAGAGGTACGTGAGCTGGGTTTAAAACGTCGTGAGACAGTTTGGTCCCTATCTGCCGTGGGCGTTGGATATTTGAAGGGGGCTGCTCCTAGTACGAGAGGACCGGAGTGGACGAACCTCTGGTGTACCGGTTGTCACGCCAGTGGCATCGCCGGGTAGCTATGTTCGGAAGAGATAACCGCTGAAAGCATCTAAGCGGGAAACTCGCCTTAAGATGAGATATCCCCGGGGCTTCGAGCCCCTTGAAGGGTCGTTCCAGACCAGGACGTTGATAGGTCAGGTGTGTAAGTGCAGTAATGCATTGAGCTAACTGATACTAATTGCCCGTAAGGCTTGATCCTATAACCAGTGTGTTTGAACCACTGGCGAGTTATGCGTGTGCGACAATCGCCACCCAACATTTACTGCTTCTTCCCGGATTGGTTGTGTGCCCACCCGGCGCACGACAACAAGTCATGCCTGATGACCACAGCGAGTTGGTACCACCCCTTCCCATCCCGAACAGGACCGTGAAACGACTCCACGCCGATGATAGTGCGGATCTCCCGTGTGAAAGTAGGTAATCGTCAGGCTCCTCATGCAGCAACAAAAACCCCACCCCTAACCAGGTGGGGTTTTTGCATTTCTGCAGCATTGGGCTGATCTGCCAGATTCAATCAGCCGTGCATGCCTTGATCGCGCGATAAAATCAGCAAAACATTGCGCAGTCGATTGCCATTCGAGTTCCCATGCTACGTTTAAGCGAAATCAAGCTTCCGCTCGATCATCCTGATTCGGCCATCAAGCCTGCGGTCATCGCGCGCCTTGGAGAAATCGGCGTGACGTCAAGCGAACTCGTGCGCTTCCATGTCTTTCGCCGCGCGCACGATGCACGCAAGCGCGCCGACATCAAGCTTACGTACATCATCGATGTGGAGTTGGCGGATGAAGCGTCGGTGCTCGCGCGACTAAAGGCCCGGCCGCATCCGCATGTCGGCATTACGCCGGATATGGCTTACCACTTCGTGGCCAAGGCGCCTGAAGCATCGAGCCAGCTTCGCCCCGTCGTCATCGGCATGGGGCCGTGTGGGCTGTTTGCCGGGCTGATTCTCGCGCAAATGGGTTTTCGCCCGATCATCCTCGAGCGTGGAAAAGCCGTGCGCGAGCGGACGAAAGACACTTGGGGTCTGTGGCGCCGAAACGAGCTTAACCCGGAATCCAATGTGCAGTTCGGTGAAGGCGGCGCTGGCACCTTCTCCGATGGCAAGCTCTACAGTCAAATCAAGGATCCGAAGCACTACGGCCGCAAAGTCCTCGACGAGTTCGTTAAAGCGGGCGCGCCTGAAGACATCCTGTATCTGAGCCGGCCGCATATCGGCACGTTTCGACTGGTCAGCATGGTCGAAAAGATGCGCGCGAATATTCATCAACTCGGCGGCGAAGTACGATTCGAGCAGCGCGTCGAGGATATCGACATCGACGATGGCAAGGTGCGCGGTCTACGTCTGTCGAGCGGAGAAACGCTGCGCTGCGATCACGTTGTGCTTGCCGTGGGACATAGCGCGCGCGATACCTTCCAGATGTTGCACGATCGCGGCGTTTTCATGGAGGCGAAGCCGTTTTCGCTCGGGTTTCGTATCGAGCATCCGCAGGGCATTATCGATCGGAGCCGTTTCGGCAAATTCGCCGGTCACGAACGGCTTGGCGCCGCGGACTATAAAGTCGTCCACCATTGCAGCAACGGCCGCGCTGTCTACAGCTTTTGCATGTGTCCTGGCGGAACGGTTGTCGCGGCGACGTCGGAGCCCGGCCGAGTCGTGACCAATGGCATGAGCCAGTACTCGCGCGCCGAACGTAATGCGAACGCGGGCATCGTCGTCGGCATCACGCCGGAAGATTATCCGGGCGGTCCACTCGCGGGCATCGCCTTCCAGCGCATGTGGGAAGAGCGTGCGTTCGAACTGGGCGGCGGCGATTACAGCGCGCCTGCACAGCTTGTGGGCGACTTCATCGCGAGGCGCGCTTCGACATCGCTTGGATCGGTCGTGCCTTCGTACAAGCCAGGCGTCAAGCCGACCGATCTCAGCACCGCGTTGCCCGATTATGTGATCGAAGCCATCCGAGAAGCACTGCCCGAGCTCGATAAGAAGATCCCCGGCTTCGCGATGCACGACGCCGTTCTCACTGGCGTCGAGACGCGCACGTCGTCGCCGCTGCGGGTGCGCCGCAATAATGACGATTACCAAAGCGTCAATGTCGAAGGCTTGTATCCGGCGGGCGAGGGCGCGGGTTATGCGGGCGGGATCTATTCAGCGGCGATCGACGGAATCGAAGTCGCGGAGGCCGTCGCGTTGAGGATGATGGCGGAACATGAGGCGGCCGTCCGGTAACGTCGTGACTCATTTGCTGTCCATGCAAACGTCGAAGAGACATAACCAACGCCCATTGCCTCCAAAACGAAAAAGGGCGCATCGTCACCGTTGCGCCCTTTCATCCGCATCCAAAAAACCTCAAGTAACCACGCCCACCTGCCAAGGCACGAACTCACTCTGCCCATACCCGTGCAGTTCGCTCTTCGATGCCACGCCCGACGCGCAATCCAGCATCATCTGAAAAATCTGATCGCCGAGTTGCCCAATGCTCGCCGTTCCATCGATCACGCCGCCGCAGTTGATATCCATATCCTCTTCTTGCCGCTCCCAGAGCGCGGTGTTCGTCGCGAGCTTGAGCGATGGCGAAGGCGCGCAGCCGTAAGCCGAACCACGTCCGGTCGTGAAGCAGATGAGATTCGCGCCCGAAGCAACCTGACCCGTTGCAGACATCGGATCGTAGCCGGGTGAATCCATGAACACGAAGCCCTTGGCGTCGACGCGCTGCGCGTACTCATAAACCTCGACGAGATTGGTCGTGCCGCCCTTGGCCACCGCGCCAAGCGACTTTTCGAGAATCGTGGTCAGCCCGCCGACCTTGTTGCCCGCCGACGGATTGTTGTCCATCGCCGCACCGTTGCGCGCGCAATAGTCCTCCCACCACTTGATACGCGTCAGCAGTTTCTCGCCGACTTCACGGCTGACCGCGCGCCGCGTCAGCAAATGTTCCGCGCCATAAACCTCCGGTGTCTCGGAGAGAATCGCCGTGCCGCCATGCGCGACGAGTTTATCGACGGCCGCGCCGAGCGCCGGATTCGCCGAAATGCCCGAGTAGCCATCCGACCCGCCGCATTGCAAACCGACGATCAGGTGCGACGCCGGCACCGGCTCGCGCTTGACGCGATTCGCTTCCGTGAGCATCTCCTTGACCAATGCGATGCCGTGCTCGATCGTCTTTCTCGTCCCGCCGCTGTCCTGAATCGTAAAGCTGCGCAGACGCTCGCCGTCTTTCAGTCCGCTTGCTTCGAGCACGCCGGAAATCTGATTGGTCTCGCATCCAAGGCCGACGAAGAGCACCGAATAGAAATTCGGATGCACCGCGTATCCGGCCAGCGTGCGACGCAAGATGGCAAGGCCATCGCCCTGCATGTCGATGCCGCATCCCAAGCCATGTGTGAGCGCAATCACGCCGTCGACGTTCGGGTAGTCCGCCAGCGCTTCCGGATGAACGTCGCGCCGAAAGTGATCAGCAATCGCGCGCGCGACGGTCGCCGAGCAATTGACGCTCGTCAGCACGCCTACGAAATTGCGCGTCGCCACGCGGCCGTCGTCGCGGCGAATGCCCATGAACGTCGCGGGTTCATCGACGAAAGGTGTCGGATGCTTGTCGATGCCGAACTCGTGCTCGCGCGCGAACTCGGCCATCGACAGATTTTGCGTATGGACATGCTGGCCGCGTGCGATGGCGTCCTTCGCCACGCCGATGATCTGGTTGTAGCGCTTGACGGGCTCGCCCGCGGCGATGGCGCGCGTCGCGATCTTGTGGCCCGGCGGAATCAGGCCCATGACGACGAGATCCTCCGACGCGATGCGCGCGCCGGAGAGCAGCTGACGTGTCGCGATGACGACATCGTCTTTGGGATGCAGCCGGATGACCGCATGGTCGGTGGATGTGGTGGACATGATGTTTTCTTAGATCGTGGAGGGAGCGCGCTTGTCGGCGAGGGCTTCCGTTTCGGCGCGGTTGAGCGGCTCGATCTTGCCGACAATCACAAGATAGCTGAACGCGCCGAGAAAGCAGAAGCCGCCTGCAACACACAGCGGAATGGTGAACGAGCCTTTCGTCATTTCGACCATGACGCCCGTGAACGTCGTGATGACGATACCCGCCAGGTTCGACGCGAAATTCTGAATGCCACCGATGGACGCGACGTGCCCCGGCGTCGGTGCAACATCGCCCGGCAGCGACCAGATGCTGGCCGCGGCGAACGCGAGGCTGCCGTATGCAACGCCGAAAAAGCCGAGCATCAGATAGATGTTCGTGGTGAACGCCGAGAGCGTGATGACCGACGACAGCAGCATGCCGCCGACCATGCAGGTCTTGCGCGCCGCCGTGAGGCTCCAGCCGCGCTTGAAGAGCGAGTCGGACACGACGCCGCCGAGCCAGCCGCCGGGGATGGACATCAGCGCCGGAATCATGCCGAGCGTGCCGAGCGACTTGAGCGAGAAGCCATGCGTCTGCACGAGATAGCTCGGGAACCAGGTGATGAAGAAGTAGATCACGAAGTTCAGGCAGAAGAAGCCGAGCATCATGCCCCACAGCGTGCGGTACTTGAAGAGCGAGCCCCACGAGACCTTGTTCTTCGGCGCGACCGGTTGCGGCGGGACATCCACGGGACCGGTGAGGTCGCCGAGCGACTTATTACGGTAAATGAGGAACCAGCCCAAGATCCACACCGCGCCGAGTGCGCCAGTGATGACGAACGACGCTTCCCAGCCCACCGAGCTGATGATGAGCGCAACGACGGGAATCGACAGCGCGGAACCGACACGCGAGCCGCTATCGAAGATGCTGGTGGCAAACGCGCGCTGCTGCGGCTTGAACCACTGCGCGACGAGCTTCGCGCACGACGGATACGCGCCCGCTTCGCCGACGCCCAGCATCAGCCGGCAGCCGAACATGCCCGCGACGCTCGTCGCGGTGGCGGTGAGCGCCGTGAACACCGACCACCAGCCCACCGCAAGCGGCAGTGCGATTCGCGCGCCCACGCGGTCAACGAACCAACCGAAAGGCATCTGCATGAGCGCGTAGGTCCAGAAGAAGCCGCTCAGGATGAAGCCCATTTCCGCCGGCCCGATGCCGAGCGCCTTCTCAATCTGCGGTGCAGCCACGGCCAGATTCGCGCGATCGATGTAATTGATCGCAATGGCCAGAAAGGCCAGAAATATCACTACCCAACGCATTTTGCGCATCGTTTGTCTCCTCGGGATGATGGCATTTCATATCTGCCGGCCCGAACCGCCATGCCGACGCGGTGAGCCGTGATTCAAAAACGGTGTGACGGGAGTCCGCGTTCTTTGGCGGATCTCAATGCGCGTTCAATGCATCGCGCAGGCGCTTTTGTTCGATATCGAGTTCGAGTCCGGCGGCGAAATCGATCACAGGTTGAAAACGCCGCACTTTCTTCTCGTCGTGATTGCGCGCGATATCCGCGAGCTTGTGCACGAGAAACGGGTTCTCGAAGCGGTCGCGCACGCTCGCGAGATAGTCGCTTGCCACGTCGCCCTTGCCGAGCGCGACAAACACCGGCAGCACTTCGTCGCGCCAGGTGGCTTCGAGCGGCTCGCGGTACGCGGAATCGCGCATCGCGTCGAGCACGGTCATGTCGGGCGCGCCGCCGCGCGTGCGCCAGATTTCCGCGAGCATCGTGTGGCCGAGGTTGAGCAGCAGCAGTTTCAGGCGCTCGTAGTGCGCGAGGTCGTCGGTGACGACGATGTCTTCGTGTTCGCACGGCAAGGTCATGCCCGCTTGCCGCTCGATTGCCCACAACGCGTAAGGCTCGGCAATCGCGCCGACCGGCAGGATCGGCTCCGACACGATGCGGTCCACGAGCGAATTCACCCAGACGCAATCGTTCGACAAGTAAGCGATGAACGCGTCGTCCGCATTCCATTTGCGCGCCAAGTCGAGCACGAGGTCGCGCAAGGTGTCGCCGTTACGCGAGACGAGTTCGCACGGCAACAGCGTGATCGGCGCCGCGCCCGCCTTGAAGCGTGCGAGCAAAAGCACGGCGAGCTTGGCCGCGAATCCGCGCGGCGTACGCGCGCCATCGAGCAGGTCGGCCGTGTCTTCGTCGAAGAGGGCGTAACCCGTGTCGGCCGTGTTCGAGACGATCACCTTCACGTCGCGTTCCATGCGTTCTAGCAACAGCGGCCAGTCGTCGTTGGCGTGCAGCGCTTCGGTGATCGAATCGCATTCGATGGTGGTGTCGACGGTCGCGTCGCGCTCGCGTCCGCGAATGCGTACCGGATAGCGGCCCGTGGCGCGCAGCGCATCGACGCGCGCGCGGCTGTCAGGACTCGACGTGGTCTGCACGACGGTGATCTTGCCGAGCGCTTTCGCAGGATCGCGCCGCGCGGCTTCGGCCACGAAGAAGTCAGCGTGCGCTTGCAGAAAACGGCTCGTGCCGAACTGGAGAATCGGATTGGTCATGTCGGGCGGCTATCGCGCCATCGCTCGATGCGACGGCGAAGTACATAGGGGGTTTTGTCGTTGGGAACGGTTCCAGACAGCCGTAAAAAATATGGCCCATCTGGCCTTACCGAAATGCATACTAGTGGCTCGAATTGGAATTGGTCAAGCCACTTGTAAGCGTTTGAAAACCGTCGAACGCGCTTCGTACGGTGCGTCAACCCTTCCGCTGATTACAATCCACGTTTTCCCCGAGACATGCAGGAGTGTGCACGTGAGTGTCAAACCAGTCGAAACGCGTCGCCTCTACCTTCAGATCGCCGACAAGCTGCGCGCTCTGATCGAACAGCAGGACTTTGCGCCGAACGGCCGGTTACCCTCCGAACGCGAACTCGCGCAGACGTTGGGCGTGTCGCGGCCTTCGGTGCGCGAGGCGCTGGTTGCGCTGGAACTGGAAGGGCGAGTCGAGATTCGCATGGGCTCGGGCGTCTATATCTGCGCGACGCCTGTGGCGAAGCCGCCCGCCACCGAGGCGGAACTGGGCGAGAGCCCGATCGAGATCATGAATGCGCGCAGCGTGATCGAAGGCGCGATTGCCGCGAATGTCGCGCCGTTTGCCAAGCCAAAGGCATTGAAGACGCTACGCGCCGTCTACGAGACCATGGCGCGCGAAGTCGAAGCGGGACAAGTGCCGATGAGCGCCGACCGCGCGTTTCACGTTGCGATCGCGCAGATGTCGGGCAACGACGTGCTGGTCAGAACCGTGGGCAGTCTCTATGACGAACGGCATAGTCCGCTGTCATCCACGTTACGCGGACATTTCGAGGGGGAGGAAACCTGGGCGGCCGCGCTTGGCGAACATCTCGAGATTCTCGAGGCGCTCGAAGCGCGGGACGCGGTGCAGGCTCAAGCCGCGATGCAGCGGCACATGCGCAAGTCGGCCGAACGTCTGATGACACGGCGCAAAGGCTGAAACCGGTGCGCCTTCAAAGACGAACCGGTTCTCTCGAAAGTTAGCCCGCGTTAGCCGGGGTACGCTTCATCGACCTTCAGGCCAGCCAGCTTGAAGATCACGCGCAGTGTCTGCGGCGCGATCTCGCGGCGCGAGGCGAGCGTGGTCAGGACGAAGTCCATCACCTTGGCGTACTTCAGCATGGTCAGACACGATTCGATATCCGTGGAGCCGTCGCGCATCGATTCGGCGAGACGCAGCATCTCCACCGAAATCTCTCGAGCCATTTCGAGTTCGAGTTGTTGCTTCTCGCTCCAGGCGGGCATCGTGGTCAGCGCCGCGAGCATCTCCTGAAACTGCTTTTCTGCTTTCTTGTCGGGGATCGCGTCCATCGCCGTCCTCTCCATGTTCATGGCGCCGGCGAGTCGCAATCGCCGCGCTGAGTGTTAGGTGTTACGTAACGAAAGCCGCTCGCGGGTGACGACGCGTACTGCGTTGTCGAGGCGTGGCTTTGCTACCTGCTTGTTGCTCTTCCTTGCTGCATTGGCGCGCCGGGCTTCTTCCCCACGCTGTGCATCGTCCCGGCCAGATCTGCATACCGGACAATGCACGAAGTGTTCCAAGCGTTTTCTAGCCGTCTTGCATCGCCGGTCGACTTGGGCGAAACAAGAGCGTCTTCGCGCTTTTGGGTAAACTTCTCCTTTCGAGTCGGCAGAACCAGCGGTTAGCGCACATTCGGCGCAAACTAGCCTCGTTTTTTAATTTCCACGTCACTTTCACGATGGCCAAGAAGTCCTCCGCGTCGGCTCCGGGCACCCCCGACCCCGCTACAAAGCACGAAATCCGTCCAGGTCAGTCGATCGAACTGCTGAAGGAACTTCATATCCTCACGCGTGACGGCAAGATGAATCAGGACAGCCGCCGCAAACTGAAACAGGTCTATCACCTCTATCAGTTCATCGAACCGCTGCTTGCCGACGTTCACGAACGCCAGGGTTCGGTGTCGCTTGTCGACCATGGCGCGGGGAAGTCTTACCTTGGGTTTATTCTCTACGATCTGTTCTTCAAGACTCTGCGCGATCGGTCACACATCTACGGTATTGAGACGCGTGAGGATCTTGTTCAAAAATCGGAGGAATTGGCGAAGCGGCTGGATTTCGAGGGAATGTCGTTTCTGAATCTGTCAGTGGCCGAATCGATTGAATCGAATCTGCTGCCGGATTCCATCGATGTCGTGACCGCGCTGCACGCCTGCAATACCGCGACGGACGACGCCATCCAGTTCGCTCTGCAGAAGAACGCGAAGTACATCGTCGTGGTGCCGTGTTGTCAGGCGGAAGTCGCGTCAGTGCTGCGCAAGAACAAGGGGCATGCGCTGTCGAAGAACGTGCTGACGGAGATGTGGCGGCATCCGCTGCATACGCGCGAATTCGGCAGCCAGATTACGAATGTACTGCGCTGCCTGCAGCTCGAATCGCACGGATATCAGGTCAGCGTGACGGAACTCGTAGGCTGGGAACATTCGATGAAAAACGAGCTCATCATCGCTCAGTTCAAGGACTTGCCGCGCGCCCGGCCCGCGCAACGGCTGTCGGATGTGCTTGAAACGCTCGGGCTGGACGAGTTGCGCGAGCGCTTCTTCGCGCACTGATCAGTCGCTTTTCATCCACGCCGCGAAACCTTCGTGACCGAGGCGACGCAGCGTTTCCATGTTGCGTTCGTAGATATCGGCGGCGTCGGGAAAGGCATCCACTGCGCGGTCGATGCTCGCTTCGCGCAGCAAATGAAAGATGGGATACGGCGCCCGATTCGTAAAGTTCTCGATGTCGTCGGGCTCGCTGCCTTCGAAGCGATATTGCGGATGAAAGCTCGCGATCTGCAGTTCTCCGGCAAGGCCCATGTCGTTCAACAAGCGGTCGGCGAAGAACAGCGCGTCGTTGTAATCGGTGAAGTGCGCAAAGGCGTGCGGCGTGATGAAAAGCGTCGTGTCGATGTCTTTTGCATCGCTTTCGCGCAAAAGGCGCAGTTCGTCCGCGAGTTCCGCGACGACATCTTCCACGCCGCGCGCGTCGCTCACGACATAGCGAATCTGTCCCTTCACATGCACGCTCTTGGCAAAAGGACACAGGTTCAAGCCGATGACAGCGCGGGTGAGCCAGTGGCGCGTGGCCGCGATCACTTCTTCTTCGCGGGTGCTACGGTCGTTCATGGTGCATCCTGAATAAGCGGCTTGCAGGCCGCGTCGATCAATGTGCGCGCAATGCGAGGCGCCGCGCGCATCGGCCCCGAACCGGGACCGTAAGTCTGGCTCGTCGCGTAGACGCCATCGACGAGCAACGCCAGCGATTCTGCCAGTTCGACGGGGTCGGCGGCGCCCGCAGCAGCCGAAATCTCGGTGAGCCGCGTGATCAGATAGTGCTTGTTGCGCTCGACGGATTGCCGCGCGGGATGCGCCGGATCGCCGAATTCGCACGCGATGTTGAGAAACGGACAGCCGCGATAATCCGGCGCCGACGCGCGCCCGACGAGATCCTCAAGCGATTGAACGAGTTGCTCGGCCGGCGCGCCCGGATGCTTCTCGACGCTTGCCTCGAAGCGCTTGCGGAATCTTTCGTCCATGCGCTGCAGATACGCGGTGACGAGTTCGTCTTTCGATGCGAAGCGCCGGTACAGGCTCATCTTGTTGACGCCCGCGCGTTCGACGACGGCATCGACGCCAATCGCGCGGATGCCTTCGCGATAAAACAGTTCCTGCGCGGCATCGAGCAATTGTTCCCGAGCCTGCACGCCGTCGGTTCGCACACCGCGGCGAGCAGGGGTTTTCGGCTGGTCGGCGGGAGTTCGTGTCACAGTCGCATCCTTGAATATTGCTTGGGTCTTGACATGTTACCGATCGGTAACTAAGCTCGCAACTCTGATGTGACAGGTCGGTAACGTCACGGCGCGTAAAACACGAAATTCACGGAACGGAGCAGCGATGAATTGGGTAGCGAGACGGCTTGGCGGCCGCGTGCATTACGGCTGGATCGCAGTGGGCGTCGTTTTCCTGGTTTTGCTGGCGGCGGCCGGCACGCGCGCGACGCCGAGCGTGATGATGTTGCCGCTCGAAAAACAGTTCGGCTGGTCGCGCGGAACCATTTCGCTCGCCATCTCGATCAACCTTGCGCTTTACGGCCTGACCGGACCGTTCGCCGCTGCCGCCATGCAGCGCTTCGGCGTGCGTCCGACCTTGCTCGCCGCGCTTGCGACCTTGGCCGCGGGCGTCGGCCTCTCCTCGATGATGACCGCGCCCTGGCAGATGATCGTGATCTGGGGCGTGATGGTCGGCGGCTCGACGGGCGTGGCGGCGCTCACGCTTTCGGCGACGGTGGTGAATCGCTGGTTCACGACGCATCGCGGGCTTGCAATGGGCATCCTCACCGCCAGTTCGGCGACCGGGCAGCTCGTGTTTCTGCCGTTTCTCGCGGCGTTGTCGGAGCATCACGGCTGGCGGCCGGTGGTTTTCGTCGTGGCGATAGCGACGGCAGTCGTCGTGCCGCTCGTCGCGTGGCTGCTGCCGGAGCGTCCGTCGGATGTCGCGCTGCGACCCGTCGGCGAAAGCCCGGACGCGCCGCCCGCCGTCATTCCGCCGCCGAAAAATCCGATCAAGGTCGCATTCGGCACGCTCGGCATGGCGAGCAAGACGCGCGATTTTTGGCTGTTGTTCTTCAGCTTTTTCGTCTGCGGCGCGAGCACGAACGGTTATGTCGGCACGCATCTGATCGCGATGTGCTCCGACTACGGCATGACGCAGGTGCAAGGCGCGACCTTGCTCGCGGCGATGGGCATTTTCGATTTGTTCGGCACGACGCTTTCCGGATGGCTTTCGGATCGCTTCAACGCGCGCTTGCTGCTGTTTTGGTACTACGGCCTGCGCGGGTTGTCGTTGATCTATCTGCCGTATGCGTTTGGCATCGACTTCTTTGGGTTGCCGCTTTTCGCGGTGTTTTACGGGCTCGACTGGATCGCGACCGTGCCGCCGACGGTGCGCCTCGCCACCGATGTCTATGGCAAGGAGTCGGCGCCGATCGTCTTCGGCTGGATCGTGGCGGGGCATCAGCTCGGCGCGGCGTTCGCGGCGCTGGGCGGCGGCATGCTGCGGTCGAGCCTCGGCAGCTACACCGTGGCGACGATGATCTCTGGCGGTCTTTGCCTCGTCGCAGCCGTCACGGTGTTGCGGATCAATCGCGCGGGGCGGTCGATGGGCATCGCCGCCACTTGAGCGCTTTTGCGGACGTGTGAGTCCGTGACTTATCCTTGTCGTTCGATACCTGAACGGCGCGCATCGGGCCGATGCGCGCCGTTTGCGCTTTTGAGGGCGGCGCGAGGCAACGGTGCTGAATTGAAGTGGTAGCGTTGTGCGGTCGCCTGCTGCAAAGCCCTTACCGTGATGGGCAGGCCTCGCTTCTTCCAATCGCTGAAGGATTCCAATGATGACCGCCAAACCCGCCGCAACCGAAGTCGATATCCACGAACTACTCGCGGGCCGCTGGAGCCCGCGCGCGTTCTCCGACGCGCCGCTGAGCCGCGAGCATCTGCATAGCCTGCTCGAAGCGGCGCGCTGGGCGCCTTCATCGAGCAATTTGCAGCCTTGGCGTTTCATCGCGTTCGATCGGCATCGCGACGAAGCCGCGTTCCAGCGCGCGTTCGAAACGCTCGCGCCGTCCAATCGGACATGGAATGTTCGCGTGCCCGTGCTGGTCTGCGTGACTGCGTCGACGCTCACGCCGAAGGGCGATGTCAGCCGCACCGCGCTCTACGACACCGGCGCGGCCGCGATGGCGCTCGTGCTCCAGGCGCACGCGCTCGGGCTCGCGACGCATCAGATGGGCGGCTTCGATCGCGACGCGTTCCGCGCGGCGTTCGAGATTCCGCCGGAGGTGGAGATCATCGCGATGATCGCAGTCGGTCATCACGGCGACGCGAATCTTCTCGACGACGCGCTTCGCGAACGCGAGGCCGCGCCGCGAGCACGCAAGGCGCTGGGCGAGACCTCGTTCGAAGGCGCGTGGGGAAAGAGTTTCGAGTGAAGCCAGGCTTACGCGGCGCGGGTGCGCTTGACTGCGGATGTGTACGACATCACCCCTCATCCGCCGATGACAGCGGCCGCGCAACATCTTCCAGAGACTTGCGCTCCGCCGCCACGCCCCAGATGCCGGCCACGACGGCGGCCGCGATCATCAGCGCCGAGCCGATCAGATAGCCGACGAACACCGCGCCGCGCTGATGCGTATCGATGAGTTGCCCGAACAGCGCCGGCCCGATGATCCCGCCGAGCGCCGTACCGAACGCATAAAACACGGCGATGGCAAGCGCGCGAATCTCCAGCGGAAACGTCTCGCTGACCGTCAGATAGGCCGAACTCGCCGCCGCCGACGCGAAGAAGAAAATTACCATCCACGCTATGGTCTGCGTGGTCACGGAAAGCATTCCGTGCATGAACATCCATCCGCTGATCGTGAGCAGCACGCCCGAGATCGCGTAAGTGAAGGCGATCATCCGGCGTCGGCCGAGCACGTCGAATAGCTTGCCGAGCAGAACGGGGCCGAGGAAATTGCCCGCTGCGAACGGCAGCACGTACCAGCCGATGTGATCGCCTGGCACGTGATAGAAGTCCGTCAGCACGAGCGCGTAAGTGAAAAAGATTGCGTTGTAGAAGAACGCCTGCGCGGTCATTAACATGAGGCCGACCAGCGAGCGGCTCCGATGCACATGAAACAGCGTGTGCGCGACTTCCGAAAGTGGCGTGTGCTCGCGCATCTTTAGGCGCAGCGGCTTGATCGGCGTGTTCGGTATTTCGACGCCGTGCTTGCGAAAATGCGCTTCGATGTCCTCGACAATCTGCTTCGCTTCATCGACGCGGTTATGCGTGATGAGCCAGCGCGGACTTTCCGGCACCCACATCCGCATGAAGAGAATGGTGAGACCGAGCGCTGCGCCGATCAAGAAGCACCCGCGCCAGCCCCAATCGGGCGGCATCAGGCCCGGATCGAGCAAAACGAGCGAACCGGCCGCGCCAATGCCCGCGCCGATCCAGAACGTGCCGTTGATGGCGAGATCGGTCCAGCCGCGCAAACGCGCGGGCGTGAATTCCTGGATCGTGGAATTGATGGCCGTGTATTCACCGCCGATGCCCGCGCCCGTCAGAAAGCGGAACAGCACGAAACTTGCGAGATCCCATGAGAACGCGGTTGCGGCGGTCGCGGCCACGTAGAGAAAGAGCGTGATGAAGAAGAGCTTGCGTCGTCCGAGCCGGTCGGTGAGCCAGCCGAAGCCAAGCGCGCCGACCACCGCGCCCGCAATGTACGCGCTGCCGGCGATGCCGACATCCGTGTTGTTGAAGTGCAGCGCCGGGCTCGACTTCAATGCGCTCGCCACCGCGCCCGCGAGCGTGACTTCGAGCCCGTCGAGCAGCCACGTGATGCCGAGCGCGAATACGATCAACGTATGAAACCGGCCCCAGGGCAGACGGTCGAGCCGTCCCGGCAAATCGGTTTCTATGATGTCGGATCGATCGCTGGCGCTCGCAGTCGAACGATTTTCCTGCGGTAAGGTAGTGTCGTTCATTGGCTCGTGCCCGCCGCATCCGCGCGCGCAACAGTGAATAAATTGCCGCTTTGGCGAGCAAGTTGCATTCCGCGTCGGTTGAAGCGTCGTGGCGGTTCCAGACGGGTTCGAATGCGGTTGATGCATGCCGCCGAACATGCTACAAACCCTGTCCACTTTTGAATGCGGCGTTGCCTCGTAACGCTGCCTCGATGTCCATGACCTACTGTGCGATCGATTTTGGCACGTCGAATTCCGCCGTCGCCGTGCCTGCCGCGATTCAGGCGCAGACGCAGGGTGGCCATTCGATCCGGCTGGCTCCCGTCGAGGGCGAGGCAACCACGCTTCCGACGGCCGTCTTCTTCAACACGGACGAAAACAGCCAGTCCTATGGCCGCGCCGCGCTCGAATCGTATATAGACGGCTTCGACGGCCGCCTCATGCGTTCGATGAAAAGCATTCTCGGCTCGCCGCTCGCCGACACTAGCACCGATCTCGGCGACGGCTCCGCCATCAAGTACACGGACGTCATCACGCTTTTTCTGCAACATCTGAAACAGAAAGCGCAGGCGGTCTCGCCAAGTCCGCTCGATCGCGCGGTTCTCGGCCGTCCGGTCTTTTTCGTCGATGACGATCCGCGCGCCGACCGCCTTGCGCAGTCGCAACTCGAAGCGTGCGCGCACGCCATCGGCTTGCGCGAGATTCACTTTCAATACGAACCGATCGCCGCCGCATTCGATTACGAAGCGCGCCTGACGCAGGAAGGGCTCGTGCTGGTCGCGGATATCGGCGGCGGTACGTCCGACTTCTCGCTCGTTCGCGTGGGGCCCGAGCGCGCTCGCCAGCTAGACCGAAAAAGCGATGTCCTCGCGCATCACGGTGTGCACGTGGCCGGCACAGATTTCGACCGGCGCGTCGAGCTGACGACCGTTTTGCGCGAACTCGGTTATCAGACGCTCGATCCGCAAGGGCGCGAAGTGCCGAACCGCGTGTATTTCGATCTGGCGACGTGGCATCTGATCAATACCGTCTACACGCCCAAGCGCGTGAGCGAATTGCAACTGATGCGCCACCTTTACACCGAACCGCGTCTGCATGACCGGCTGATGCGCGTCGTCGATCGCAGGCTCGGTCATGCGCTGACTGCGCACGCTGAGGAAGCGAAGATCGACGTGGCGGCGGGCGGCGTAACCGAGATCGACATGGAAGAGGTGGAGGAAGCGCTGCGCGTCGCATTCGACGAAGCCCAGCTGATCGAAGCAGGAGCGGACGAGACGCGGCGTATCGTCGAAGCGGCGCTGGAAACGGTGAAACGCGCGGGCGTGGCGAACGCGGATGTCGGCGCCGTGTACTTCACGGGCGGCACCACCGGTTTGCGCTTTCTGTCCGATGCGCTCGCGGCGGCTTTTCCCGGCGCACGAGCCGTATTCGGCGATCGACTTGCCAGCGTGGCGACGGGTCTCGGTATTTACGCGCAACGCGTCTTTACCTGATCGCGCTCGTTCCAGATGCAAAAAACCCCGCCGAGGCGGGGTTTTTTTTAAGCCGGATAAAAACTTACGCCGGCTTGATGTTCGCTGCTTGCTTGCCCTTGGGGCCAGTCTTCACTTCGTAGGTAACCTTTTGGTTTTCTTGAAGTGTCTTGAAACCCTCAATGCGGATTTCCGAGAAGTGTGCGAACAGATCTTCGCCGCCGCCATCCGGGGTGATGAAGCCAAAGCCCTTTGCGTCATTAAACCACTTGACGGTACCGGTTTCCATGTTACTTATTCCAAAAAATTGATGAATGAGGCCGAAGCCAAGGGTGCATGAAGATCAAGGAAGGGGCAATGGGACCAACCGGAGTACCGCGATGGCGAACTACGAAAGAACCACAAGTCACTCGCCACTTGAAATCCTGCAAGAAGGTTTATACGGCTAATCGTTTTCGCGGTCAAATAATATCCGACTGCCGCGCAGGGACTTTTTGAGATATCGCAACGTATCTTACGAATCTTTCATAATTTCACTGCCAACTGTCTATCACCGCCGTGTGGTAGCTTTCATCGCGCAAAAACTGATGAAAGCTGACAATCCTTCGCTGCATTCGAAAGGTGCAACCGTTACACTACGCGCCAACCTGCCAAGGTTGCACCAAAATCGCCCTATCACCGGACCGTAGGCCGGCATCGCGCGCGGCGGATGTGCATTCGTGCGCCTGACCTCCAAGCGCAAGGCGAGAGACACTGGAGAACAATGTGAAGAGTTCGATACAACGAAATATCGGGCCGATAGCACTCATGCTTACCGGCCTCGGTTCCATCATCGGTTCAGGCTGGTTGTTCGGCGCGTGGAAAGCGGCCAAGATCGCCGGTCCCGCAGCCATGGTCGCGTGGGTGATCGGCGCGGTCGTCATCATGGCGATCGCTCTTACTTACGCGGAGTTGGGCGCGACGTTTCCCGAATCCGGCGGCATGGTGCGTTACGCGCGCTATTCGCATGGCGCGCTCGTCGGTTTCATCAGCGCGTGGGCGAACTGGATTGCCATCGTCTCGGTCATTCCGATCGAGGCCGAGGCATCCATTCAATATATGAGCACGTGGCCCTATGAATGGGCGCATGCGCTCTTCGTGAATGAAACGCTCACGACTTCAGGGCTGATCCTCTCGGCGCTGCTCGTGGTCGTGTACTTCATGCTCAACTACTGGGGCGTGAAGGTGTTCGCGCGCGCCAACTCGACAATCACTGTCTTCAAGTTCCTGATTCCCGGCCTGACCATCGCGGGCCTCATCTATACAGGGTTCCATTCCGAGAACTTCGGCACGGTGTCGAGCTTCGCGCCCTATGGCTGGCCGGCCGTGCTGACGGCGGTGGCGACGAGCGGCATCGTGTTCAGCTTCAACGGCTTTCAGAGCCCGGTCAATCTCGCGGGCGAGGCGCGCAATCCGTCGCGGAGCATCCCGTTCGCCGTGATCGGCTCGATTCTGATCGCGCTCGTGATCTACGTATTGCTGCAAGTGGCCTACATCGGCGCGGTCAATCCCGCCGATGTCGCGAAGGGCTGGTCGCATTTCAACTTCGCGTCGCCGTTCGCGGAACTGGCGCTGGCGCTGAATTTGAACTGGCTCGCCGTGCTTCTTTATGTCGATGCTTTCGTGAGCCCGAGCGGCACCGGCACCACCTACATGGCGACGACCACGCGCATGATTTACGCGATGGAGCGCAACAACACGATGCCGAAGATATTCGGCAACGTGCATCCGTTCTACGGCGTGCCGCGTCCCGCGATGTGGTTCAACCTGTTCGTCGCGTTCGTGTTCCTGTTCTTCTTCCGTGGTTGGGGCACGCTGGCGGCGGTGATTTCGGTGGCGACGGTCATTTCCTATCTCACCGGGCCTGTGAGCCTGATGGCGCTGCGCCGCGCCGCGCCGGATCTGGAACGGCCGGTCCGCTTGCCCTTAATGGGCTTGGTCGCGCCGTTCGCGTTCGTCTGCGCGTCGCTCGTCCTGTACTGGGCAAAGTGGCCGCTGACCGGCGAAATCATCCTGTTGATGGTCGTCGCGCTGCCCGTGTACTTCTACTTCCAGGGCAAGACCGGCTTCGCGGGATGGGGCCGCGATTTGAAGGCCGCGTGGTGGCTGGTGGCGTATCTGCCGACAATGGCCGTCATGTCGCTCATCGGCAGCAAGGAATTCGGCGGAAGTGGCGTGTTGCCGTATGGCTGGGACATGGCGCTCGTCGCCGTGCTCGCGCTCGTGTTTTACTTCTGGGGCGTGCATACCGGTTATAGGACGGACTATCTGGATGAACGCGAAGCGCACGAAGACATTCAGCACGGAGTCGGCGCGTAAGCAGATCGTCGACGAGAAGCGGTAAAACGAAGCCCCGCCTGAGCAATCAGGCGGGGCTTCGCTCTTTCCTGCGCGGCTCGTACGTTCAGGCCTCAGGCGTCCGCGAACACGTAGTTCGTCATGGCGAGCGCGCGCTGGAAAGTGCCGAGCGACTGTATGCGCAACTGATAGTCATCCGCCGCAGCGCCTAGTGCGCCGAATACTGGCAGCAGATGCTCGTCGGTCGGATGCATCAGCGCGGCGTGCGGCGCGCGGGCGCGATAGTCGAGCAGCGCGTCGATGTCGCGATCGGCAAGACGCGCCTCGAACCAATGCGTGAACTCATCGACGCGCGGATCGGCATCTTCAGGACGCGCGCCGAAATCCGCCATGCGCAGGTTATGCGTGATCTGCCCGGAACCGACGATCATCACGCCGTCGCGCCGCAAATCGCGCAGCGCCCGGCCGATACCGAAGTGATGCGCGGCATCGAGGCGCGGTTGAATGGAAAGTTGCGCGACTGGGATGTCGGCGTTGGGAAACATGAGCAGAAGCGGCACCCACGCGCCGTGATCGAGGCCGTGCTCCATCGTGCTCGCAGCAATGCCGTGCTCGCCGAGCAGCGCGGCGGCGTTGCGGGCGAGATCGGGCGCGCCGGGCGCGGGATAGCGCAGTTCATAGAGCGCGCGCGGAAAACCGTGGAAATCGTGGATGGTTTCCGGCCGCTCGGCGATGCTCGCAACGGGTTGCGTCGTGCCCCAGTGAGCCGAAAGCATGAGGATGGCGCGCGGGCGCGGCAGCGTTTCAGCGAGCGAGGCGAATTCGCCGGAAGGCATCGACGGGTCGATAGGCAGCGTCGGCGCGCCGTGGGAAACGAAAACGGAGGGAAGGGAAGTCATGGCGTCGCGTATTGAGTTGGATGCCACCAATGTACGGCCGGGACCAGTGGAAATAAACGGCCGCTGAAGCAATGAATTGTGTCGTCGGCGTTTGCAATCAAATCGACGCTCAGTCCGCTTCGCCGCGCATTCCTTCCCATGCAGCGGCGGCCGGCGATGCGATCTGGAACAGATCGATCACCCGCGCGACGGTGTGATCCACCATCTCGTCGATGCTCGCCGGCTTCTGATAAAACGCCGGCAGCGGCGGAAAAATCACGCCGCCCATTTCCGTCACCGTGGTCATATTGCGCAGATGCGCGAGGTTGAGCGGCGTTTCGCGCACCAGCAGCACCAGACGGCGACGCTCCTTGAGCACGACATCCGCCGCGCGCGTGATGAGATTGTCGGAGAGTCCGTGCGCGATGCTTGCCAGCGTTCGCATGGAGCACGGCGCGACGATCATGCCTTCCGTGGAAAACGAGCCGGACGCGATGCTCGCGCCGACATCGCGCACGTTATGAACAACGTCCGCGAGCGCGTGAACCGTGGATTTATCGAGTTCCAGCTCGTGCTGGATATTGAGCCAGCCGGCGCTGGAAACGAGCAGATGCGTTTCCACGCCGGGAACACGGCGCAACGTTTCAAGCAGACGCACGCCGTAAATTGCGCCCGTGGCGCCCGTGATGGCGACGATGAGCCGTCGTCGGGCGGCAGGCGCGTTCACTTCGAAGATAACTTCAGGCAGCGGCGAAGAGCTGTTGCAGTTCGCCGGATTCGTACATCTCCATCATGATGTCCGAGCCGCCGATGAACTCGCCCTTCACGTAAAGCTGCGGAATGGTCGGCCAGTTCGAGAATTGCTTGATGCCCTGACGAATTTCGTTGTCTTCGAGCACGTTCACGGTTGTGATCTGATCGACGCCACACGCCTTCAGCACCTGAATGGCGCGGCCGGAGAAACCGCACATCGGGAACTGCGCCGTGCCCTTCATGAAGAGGACGACCGCGTTTTGATCGACGAGTTGCTTGATGCGTTCTTGCGTTTCCATGATGTTCCTGCGCTTTGATGTCGGTGGGGACTAAGTGTTGAAATGATAGCGGATTTCGCTATTCCGGGCTGACCGCTGCCTGGCTCGCCCGCCGCGCTCAGGCATTGAAAACGCCGCCGCTGATTCGCTCGATTCCCGCCAGATCGCACAGCGAATGCACATCGGTGAAACCGCGCGCCGTGAGCAGTCGGCGCACGGCGTCGGACTGATCGTAGCCGTGTTCGAGCCACAGCACGCCACGGCGCGCAAGCAGAAACGGCGCTCGCTCGATAATGGTCCGGATGCAGGACAAACCGTCGGCGTCATCGGTGAGCGCGTCGCGCGGCTCGAAGCGCAGATCGCCTTGCTGCAAATGCGGATCGTCGCTTGCGATATACGGCGGATTGCTCACGATGGCTTCGAAGAGCAGCGAAGGATCGACCTTCGCGGTCCAGTCGCTTTCGACGAACGCGAGCGGCCCGCCCGCGCGCGCCGGATCGAGCAGCCGTTCTGCATTGCGACGCGCGACATCCAGCGCGGCGCCTGAGCGGTCCACGGCCCACACGCGCGCGTCGGGCCGTGCATGCGCGAGCGAAACCGCAATGGCGCCGGTTCCCGTGCCGAGATCGAGCACGCGCGCGTTCGGCGTATTCGCGATGGCGTCGAGCGCCGTTTCCACCAGCAATTCGGTTTCCGGGCGCGGAATCAGCACATCGGGCGTCACGTCGAATTCGAGCCCGAAAAATTCACGCGTTCCGGTCAGCTGCGCGATCGGTTCTCCCGCGACACGGCGCGCGACGAGCGCCTCGAAGCGGCTAACCGCGGTGGCGCCAAGCGCTTCGCGGTCGCGCGTGATGAGCTGCGTGCGTCGCCAGCCGAGCACGTGCATCAGCAAGACGCGCGCTTCGAGCGCCGGCAGCGCACACGCACGCAGCAGATCGACTGCGGTCGTCACTCGGTTTCCCCGAGCGCCGCGAGCAATTCCGCCTGATGCTCGCTCACGAGCGCGCCGATCAGTTCGTCGATATCGCCGTCCATGATGTATTCGAGCTTGTAGAGCGTCAGATTGATGCGGTGATCCGTCATGCGCCCTTGCGGAAAATTGTAGGTGCGAATGCGCTCGGAGCGGTCGCCCGAACCGATCAGACTCTTGCGCGTCGCCGCTTCCTTCGCGTGTTGCTCGTGATACTGCTTGTCCTTGATGCGCGCGGCGAGCACCTTCAGCGCGCGATCCTTGTTCTTGTGCTGCGAGCGGTCGTCTTGACATTCGACGACGATTCCGGTCGGCAAGTGCGTGACGCGCACGGCCGAATCGGTCTTGTTGATGTGCTGCCCGCCCGCGCCCGACGCTCGGAAGGTATCGATACGCAGATCCGCTGGGTTAATCACCACTTCGCTGATTTCATCGGCTTCCGGCATGACCGCGACCGTGCACGCGGACGTATGGATGCGCCCCTGCGTTTCCGTCGCCGGCACTCGTTGCACGCGATGCCCGCCCGACTCGAACTTGAGCCGCGAGAAGGCGCCGTGGCCCGCAATCCGCACGATCACTTCCTTGTAGCCGCCCAAGTCTGACACGCTCTCGGACATGGTTTCGGCGGTCCAGCGGTTGCGCTCCGCATAGCGCAGATACATGCGCAGCAGGTCGCCCGCGAACAGCGCGGATTCGTCGCCGCCCGTGCCCGCGCGAATTTCGATGAAGATATTGCGCTCGTCGTTGGGATCGGTCGGCAGCAGCATGGTCTGCAGATCGCTTTCGATCGTCGCCATGCGTTCGCGCGCTTCGCCGATTTCCTCTTCGGCGAAATCCCGCATCGACGGATCGGACAGCAATTCCTGCGCGGTCGCTTCGTCGTTGAGCGCCTGACGCCAGAGCGCGTACTGCTCGACGACCGGACTGATTTCCGCATGTTCGCGCGTGAGTTTCCGATACTGATCCATATCGGCGGTCACGTCTTCGCGGCTCAACAATTCGTTGAGTTCGACCTGCCGTTTTGCAAGCTGGTCGAGCTTGCTTTGCATGCTCGTTTTCATCGGGCGGAGTTGGAGCGATGCTCCGGAGAATTGTGGAATCAGAAATGCCTGCGCGTCAGCGCCGCGCGGCATTGGAGAACAGCGAGGAAAGCCGCTAACGGTCCGGAGACTGCGATGATTCAGGCGCCGAAGGCGTGTCGTCTTGCGGCTTGTCTGACGAACCGTGGCGGTAGAAGCCGCTCATCAGGTCGATGAGTTGGGCGCGCTCTTCCGTGGTCGCGCGATTGAGCGCGTGCGTCGGACCATGAATGAGCTTGTTGGTGAGCGATTGCGACAATGCTTCGAGCACGGCGGCGGGATCGTCGCCGCGCGCGAGCAGCTTGCGCGCGCGTTCGACTTCGGCGCGGCGCAGCGCGTCGGCTTGTGTATGCATGTGGCGGATGACCGGCACGATACTGCGCGCATCCAGCCACTGCATGAAATTCTGCACACGCGTTTCGATGATCGCTTCGGCTTGCGCGACGGCAGCTTGCCGCGACGCATTGCCTTCGCGCACGATCGCGCCGAGGTCGTCGACGGTATAGAGGAACACGTCCTGCAGATTGCCGACTTCCGGCTCGATATCGCGCGGCACGGCGAGATCGACCATGAAGATTGGCCGATGCCGGCGCGCGCGCACCGCGCGTTCGACCGCGCCCAGCCCGATGATAGGCAGCGTCGACGCCGTGCACGACACGATGATGTCGAACTCGTGCATGCGCGTAGGCAGCTCGGAAAGCGGAATGGCGCGGCCGTTGAACCGTTCGGCGAGCTTTTCGCCGCGTTCGGCCGTGCGGTTTGCGACCACCAGTTCACGCGGATTCTGCGCGGCGAAGTGCGTGGCGCAGAGTTCGATCATTTCGCCCGCGCCGATGAAAAGCACGCGCTGACTCGAAATGTTTTCGAAGATGCGCTGGGCGAGTCGCACGGCGGCGGCGGCCATGGAAACGGACTGCGCGCCGATCTCGGTCGTGGAGCGCACTTCTTTGGCCACCGCGAAGGTGCGCTGAAACAACTGGTTGAGATAAGTACCGAGCGCGCCCGCTTCCGACGCGGTGCGCACGGCATCCTTCATTTGTCCGACGATCTGCGTTTCGCCGAGCACCATGGAATCCAGCCCCGAGGCGACGCGGAAGGCGTGGCGCACGGCCTCGGACTGCGGCAGCGCGTAGACGTGCGGCGCGAGTTCCGAGACGGGGAGATTGTGGTACTTCGACATCCACTGAATGGCGGCGTCGCGCGCGGCGGCGTCGTCGGTGGCGCAGTAAAGTTCGGTGCGATTGCAGGTCGAGAGGATCGCCGCTTCGGGCGAAACCTTGGCGAGCGGCCCAAGCCAGATGTCCTTCAGCGCGCCCAGAGCGGGCTTCAGCTGTTCGAGCGGAAACGCCACGCGTTCGCGCAAGGCGACAGGCGCAGTGTGGTGATTGATTCCGATCGTGAGGAGCTGCATGTAATGGGCCTAAGCCGATGGCCTTTCAGATAGCGCAATATTATAGCGTTTTACCAATCTCTTCATTTATAGGCGGCATAGGGGATGGCTGGTGTTCGCTCGCGCCGCTTGCAGCTGGTGTGAAGCCGCACGCTCGTGCGACGCCAGGACGCAGCGCCGCGCTCAATCGAAGTACTTTGCCAGCTCGGCGGCGCGCGCTTCGAGTTCCTCTTGCGACAATGCATGCGTCTCGGCAGCCGCTTCGCGATTTCGTTCGGCGGCGGCAATGGCCGCGTGCCGCGAAGTATTGTCGTGATGCAGATGGAACAGCGACGCGTTTGCATCGGGCACGGAATGCCAACGAACGCCGAGCCGCACCGCGCGCGTGAGCAGGTCGTCATCTTCGCCGCCCCAGCCAATGAAGCGCGGATCGTAGCCGCCAACACGCATGTAATCCGAGCGTTTTATGAGCACGATGGCGCCCGGCGTATTCGCATAGAGAATTTCCATTTCTTCGGGCCGGTCGCTTTCGAGAAACGGTTTTAGTATTGCGTAATCTCCGGAAGCAATGAAGGCATCGCGATAAACACCCGTAACGTTAATCACGTTCGTGAATGGGCAAAGTGCGTCGCTTGCCGTTCCATGACGAATCGCGTTGATGCAAAGCGGCAGATAATCCGGATTGGAAATCATGTCCGCGTCATGGAAACAAATGATGTCGCCGGTGCACATTCGCGCGCCCAGATTGCATAGGCGCGCCTTTGGAAAGGGGCCGTTGTCGTATACGAAGACATGCCTGATCTTTTCGTCGCCGAGGCCCGACCAGTGAAAGGTGGGCGTGGCATCGGCTTCGATGAGATAAACCGTGTAGTCGGAATAAGTCGAATCGAGATGGCGCAATATGCCGCGCAGATTTTCACGCCGTTCCAGCGTGGAACCGCGGTAGGTCATGACGAATTCCAGACCGTTTAGCGTTATGAGGCTTTTCTCAATCATGGTGCTTTGTTTTCCGCTGTAAACCCATTAAATCGATGCCGCGAACTTGGGCAATGACTCCTTAGAGTATCGCCCTTAAATCAGCGTGGCTAAAGCGGTCATTTTACCGGCCCGGCATATTTTCATTTTTAAGCTTAGTCGCATAAATCGTTCAAGGAAACGCACTTGCCATCGCCAACCTGGCCCCCTAAACTCGACCGCTAACGGCGCGCGGCGCCGGTTCGATCGCAATCAAAGGGGCGCGGTAGCTGATGGGCTGGACGGGCTTGATCTTTTTGGGCGCGGTAATCGGCGCGACGGGTTGGTGGCTGCATCCGCTGCGGCGCGCGGGGCGCGTGGGCACAGGCGCGGCGGGGCGCATCTGGACGGCCATCGTCGCGGGCATATTGGCGATAATCGTCGCGCGCATGTTCGGCAATATCATCAACCTGTATCACGACGGCGATACGCTCGAATGGTTCGCGTGCACGGTGTTCGCGCTCGTCGTCGTGACGGTGACAGTCGGCCTTGCCGCGCGTCGCTAAACCCGCGCTCGCCGGCGCTTCCTCACGCATTCCATGCAGGTGACTTCATGAACGACCGCATCGCACATTCCGCCATTCCCGACGCAGCCGAGTTCGCCCGGCGCATTGAATCGCTGCGCGGCCAGATGGCGCTCGACAATCTTGCCGCCGTGCTGATTCCGTCGGCAGACCCGCATCTTTCCGAATATCTGCCGGAGCGCTGGCAAGGGCGGCAATGGCTGTCCGGCTTCACCGGTTCGGTCGGCACGCTCGTGGTGACGGCGGATTTCGCGGGCGTCTGGGTGGACAGCCGCTATTGGACGCAAGCCGAGGCGCAACTGGCGGGCACCGGCATCGTGCTCATGAAGATGATGGGCGGCCAGCAAACCGCGCCGCACGTCGAATGGCTGGCGGCGCATGTCGATTCGGGCGATGTCGTCGGCGTCGATGGCGCCGTGCTCGGCGTGGCGGCGGCGCGCTCGCTTGCGGATGCGCTGAAGGCACGCGGCATCGTACTGCGCACGGATGTCGATCTGCTCGATTCCATCTGGCCGACGCGTCCCGGTTTGCCTGACGCGCCCATCTACGAACATGCCGCGCCGCACGCCAGCGTGAGCCGCGCGGACAAACTCGCGCAGGTGCGCGAAGCCTTGCGCGCAAAAGACGCGCAGTGGCACTTCGTGTCCACGCTCGACGATCTCGCGTGGATCTTCAATCTGCGCGGCGGCGATGTCAGCTACAACCCCGTGTTCGTCGCGCATGCGTTGATCGGCACTGACGACGCGACGATCTTCATCGCCGATGGCAAGGTGTCGGCCGAGCTCGAGGAATCGCTCGCGCGCGACAACGTGCGCGTCGCGCCTTACGCCGATGCGCCCCGCGCACTCGCCGCGCTGCCCGCCGGAGCCACGCTCCTGATCGACCCGCGCCGCATCACGCATGGTTTGCTGGAGCAAGTGCCCTCGGCGGTGACGATCGTGGAAGGCGTGAATCCGTCCACCTTCGCGAAGTCGCAAAAAACGGCGGCGGAAGCCGAGCATATCCGCGCGACGATGGAACAGGACGGCGCGGCGCTCGCCGAATTCTTCGCCTGGTTCGAGAATGCGCTGGGCCGCGAGCGCATTACGGAACTCACCATCGACGAAAAGCTCACGGCGGCGCGCGCGCGGCGTCCGGGCTTCGTGACGCTGAGCTTCGGCACTATCGCGGGCTTCAATGCCAACGGCGCGATGCCGCACTACCGCGCAACCGAAGCGTCGCATTCGGTGATAGAAGGCAATGGCTTGCTCTTGATCGATTCGGGCGGACAGTATGTGAGCGGCACGACGGACATTACACGCGTGGTTCCCGTCGGCGAGATCACGGCCGAGCACAAGCGCGATTTCACCATCGTGCTGAAAGGAACGATGGCGCTGTCGCGCGCACGCTTTCCGCGTGGCATCCGTTCACCAATGCTCGATTCCATCGCGCGCGCGCCGATCTGGGAAGCCGGCGCGGACTACGGCCACGGGACCGGGCACGGCGTCGGCTACTTTCTGAACGTGCATGAAGGCCCGCAGGTCATCTCGCACTACGCGCCCGCCGAAAGCTGGACGGCGATGGAGGAGGGCATGATCACGTCTATCGAGCCGGGCATCTATCGGCCGGGCAAGTGGGGCATTCGCATCGAGAATCTGGTGCTGAACCGAAGCGCGGGCAAGACCGAATTCGGCGATTTCCTCGACTTCGAAACACTCACGCTCTGCCCGATCGATACCCGCTGCATCGACCTGGCCTTGCTGCGCGAGGACGAGCGCGCGTGGCTCAACGCGTATCACGAGGAAGTGCGCCGGCGCGTGTCGCCGCATGTGTCGGGCACGGCGTTGGCGTGGCTCGAAAAACGTACGCAGGCTATCTGATCCGAAACAAGAAGGAGCAGCAAAACCATGACCATCAAGGCAGTCGTATTCGACTTCGGCGGCGTGTTGATCGACTGGGATCGCGAGTATTTGTACCGGCAACTGATTCCGGACGAAACCGAGCGCCGCTGGTTTCTCGACAACGTCTGCAAGATGGATTGGGTCGTGCAGCAGGACGGCGGGCAGACCATAGAAGAAGGCACCGCCGAACTGATCGCGCGCTATCCCGATCACGAAGCGCTGATTCGCGCGTTCTATGCGCGCTGGCACGAGATGGTGTCGGGCGTGCTGGAAGAGGGCGTGGCGCTCGTCGACCGGCTGGACGCGGAAGGCGTACCGCTATTTGGCCTGACGAACTGGTCGGCGGAGACGTTCCCGTATGCATGGGAACGCTTCGACGTGTTGCGGCGGTTTCGCGAGATCATCGTTTCGGGGCGCGTGGGAATCGTCAAGCCCGACCCGCAGATTTTCGCGCTGATGCGCGCGGAGATCGAAAAGCATCTGCCGGGCATTCAGCCGCACGAACTCGTCTTCATCGACGACAACGCGAAGAACGCGCAGGCCGCCACGGATCTCGGCTGGCACGGCATACACTACACGGGCGCGATGGAAACCGAAACGAAGCTGCGCGCGCTCGCCGTGCCTATCTGAAGCTTACTGACCGAGCAAACTCTTGAGCGCGTTGCCAATACCGCGCACGGTATCGCCCGTGCCTTTGGCCACGCCTTCGACGCTCACACCGAGCGCCTTCGCAAAACCGGCGGCGAGTTTCTTCGACAGACTTTCCTGCAGCGAAAACTTCGGATCGCGCAGATCGCCGTCGAGCACGAAGTCGAGCTTGATCTGATCCTTGCGGTCTTTCAGCGCGGCGACAGCGGCTTTCGTCGGAATGGAAAGGAAGGTGTCGAGTCCGTTGCCGGTGTCGCTGATCTGCAAGTGATTCAGCGTGAGCGTGCCGGGCGCGTGAATGCGGTAATCGTGGATGTTCGCGTCCACGGTGAGGTCGATGGTCCCGCCCGTCACCGCCGCGCGCGCGCCAGCCTTTTTCAGCAGATACGGGTCGAGCGACGCGATATCCACGCCGCTCAGCACGGCGCGCGTCTGCGAATCCTTGTTGGCGATGACCATCCAGCCGCCCCACGAAACCGTTCCCGTATGCGACGGACCCTTGATCGAACCGGACATCGACAGATTGGTGCGGTCGGTGAGCGCGGGGAGATGCAGATGGTCGATGGTCGCGCGCGAATCGCTGATCAACACGCGATACGGCGGCTTTTGCACCGATGAATCGAAGAACTCCATCGAGCCGCGTTCGAACGACACGCGATCGATGAGCTTCTCTTCTTGCGAGCGCGCGTCTTCCTTCGCGTCGGGCTTGGCGTCGGCGACGCGCGCGGTTTCCTTGAGACCGGGCAGAATCTGCACGCGGCCATCGGCGGAACGCACGATCGACAAATAGTAGTTGTCCACGCTCACGCCATGCAGATGCACGCGGTTTCGCAGCGCTTCGTGCATGTCGATGTCGAGCACGATGCGCTCGGCGCGCATGGCGTCGCTCGCGGGCCAGTCCTGCGGGCCGCGCAGACGCACGCGCGACAGTGTGACGTGGCCGAAGCCGACATCGATCTCTTCGGCCGAGCCGTTCGGCCCGAGCGTTTCGAGAATGCGCTCCTTCATCTGATGCGCGACGAAGAGCCACCCGCCAACCGCCACGACGATGATCGCCACGACGATTCCGACTGCCCAAAGCGCTCCCCGTTGCGCTTTCGATCGCGCCATCTGCTATGTCTCCCGAATACTGGTTCTGCCTGAGGCTCACTCGGCGGTAAGCCGTTTCGCGTGCATCGTTTTTTTAAGTGAGCGCGTACTTTTCAGCCTCTGTCGCGCCGCTAGCGTGTCGCAAAGATGCGGTGAAGACTGGCGGCGACGTGCCTCAGACAGTCGCCGCATTCGTGTCCGATGTCGGTGCGCGCGCGCGCATAGGCGCGCGCGTTCCTCGTCTCATCCGTTCACGCAAAGGATCAGCGCGTGATCGGCTTGTAGCGCAGACGCTTCGGCCTCGCGGCTTCTTCGCCGAGCCGCTTGCGCTTGTCGGCCTCGTATTCCTGATAGTTGCCGTCGAAGAACTCGACGTGCGAGTCGCCTTCGAACGCGATGATGTGCGTGGCGATACGGTCCAGGAACCAGCGATCATGCGAGATCACCATGACCGAGCCGGCGAATTCGAGTAACGCGTCTTCGAGCGCGCGGAGCGTTTCGACGTCGAGGTCGTTGGACGGTTCGTCGAGCAGCAAGACGTTGCCGCCCGCGATCAGCGTTTTCGCCAGATGCAGACGTCCGCGTTCGCCGCCCGACAGATTGCCGACGAGCTTCTGCTGATCGCTGCCCTTGAAGTTGAAGCGGCCGATATACGCGCGCGACGGCGTTTCGTACTTGCCAACCGTGAGCACATCCGCGCCGCCGGAGATTTCCTCGAACACGGTCTTGTCGGCGCCAAGCGCGTCGCGGCTTTGATCGACATAGGCGAGCCTGACCGTCGGCCCTTGCACGATCTCGCCGGAATCCGGCTGCTCCTTGCCGGTCAGCATGCGGAACAGCGTGGACTTGCCCGCGCCGTTCGGCCCGATGATACCGACGATCGCGCCCGCCGGAATCTTCATGCTAAGGTTGTCGATCAGCAGCCGGTCGCCATACGCCTTGCTGACATTCTTAAACTCGATGACTTCATTGCCGAGACGATCGCCCACGGGAATGAAGATTTCCTGCGTCTCGTTGCGCTTCTGATATTCCTGGCTGTTGAGTTCCTCGAAGCGTGCGATGCGCGCCTTCGACTTCGCCTGACGTCCCTTCGGATTTTGGCGCACCCATTCCAGTTCCTTCTTGATGGCTTTCTGGCGGGCGGATTCGCTCGATTCTTCCTGCTTCAGGCGCTCTTCCTTCTGGTCGAGCCAGCTGCTGTAGTTGCCCTTCCACGGAATGCCGTGACCGCGGTCGAGTTCGAGAATCCATTCGGCGGCGTTGTCGAGGAAGTAGCGATCGTGCGTGACCGCGACGACGGTGCCCGGATAGCGCGTCAAGAACTGTTCGAGCCATTCGACGGATTCGGCGTCGAGGTGGTTGGTCGGTTCGTCGAGCAGGAGCATGTCGGGCTTTTGCAGCAGGAGCTTGCACAGCGCGACGCGGCGCTTTTCGCCGCCCGAAAGATGTTCGATGGTCGCGTCCCACGCGGGCAGGCGCAGCGCATCGGCGGCGACTTCGAGTTGCTGCTCGGGGCTGCCGCCGTCGCTCGTCGCGAGGATGGCTTCGTACTTCGCTTGCTCGGCGGCGAGCTTGTCGAAGTCGGCGTCGGGCTCGGCGTAAGCGGCGTAGATTTCGTCGAGCTTCTTGGTTGCCTGAAAGACATCGCCGAGACCTTCTTCGACTGCCTGACGCACGGTTTGTTGCGGATCGAGTTGCGGTTCCTGCGGCAAATAGCCGATGTTCAGATTGGGCATCGGCGTGGCGTCGCCTTCGATGTCCTTATCGACGCCCGCCATGATCCGGATGAGTGTGGACTTGCCCGAACCGTTGAGACCGAGCAGACCGATCTTCGCGCCGGGGAAGAACGAGAGGGAGATGTCTTTCAGGATCTGACGCTTCGGCGGGACGATCTTGCCGACGCGGTTCATGGTGAAGACGTATTGGGCCATGTCGATGTTGTCTGTAATGGTGTGGTGAAGAGTGCGAACGCCGGGCGCGGGCGGTTGCGTGCTGGACGCGCACGCCGCGTTATCGGCATTCGACGCGAATCGTCGGCGCGGGATGACGCGCTTTCCGGCGCGTGTGCCGCGCGGGATCGAATGTCATTGTACTTCGGGCGTGCTCAGGCTATTGCCAGCGCGCCACGCCGCCATGCCGCGAACACGTTCCGCCGTGGTGGCGGCTGAAGCTGTACGAGCCGTCGCGGCACTGCGCGGTCGCGCCTTCGGGTACCGCACCCGAACGCGAGCGAGAGGGCGCATGGATTACGTTGCCGTCGCGGTTGACGTAATGGCCATGTCTGTCGAGGTCGTTTTCGTCAGGTTGCGGGTTGAAGCTGTTCGCGTTCGCGCTGTTCGCGTACGCGTGCGCCGGTGTGCAAGGGATGACGCTCGCGGACAACGCAATGCAACACGTGACAGCGAGCGAACGCAGAAACGCGGGTCCTTTCATCTTCTTTTTGTCTCTCTTTATTTTTATCGGGTACCGCTCATGAAAAAAGCGGAGCCCCGTTTATCGGGCACTCCGCTTTTTCATGCAAGACGATTTGACGATTCTTGACGCTTGACGGCGCTCAAACGTTGAACAAAAAGTTCATCACGTCCCCGTCGTGCACGACGTATTCCTTGCCTTCGGCCCGCATCTTCCCGGCTTCCTTTGCGCCTTGCTCGCCCTTGAACGCGACGTAGTCATCGAACGCGATGGTCTGCGCGCGAATGAAGCCGCGCTCGAAATCGGTATGGATGGCGCCAGCGGCCTGAGGCGCCGTATCGCCGATATGAATGGTCCACGCGCGCACTTCCTTCACGCCAGCCGTGAAGTACGTCTGCAAGCCAAGCAACTTGAAACCCGCCCGGATCACGCGGTTCAAGCCCGGCTCGTCCATGCCCATGTCGGCGAGGAAGTCCTGCTTGTCCGCGTCGTCCAGATCGGCGATTTCCGCTTCGATTGCCGCGCACACCGCGACGACCGGCGCGTTCTCCGCGTCCGCATGCTTGCGAACGGCGTCGAGATACGGGTTGTTCTCGAAACCGTCGTCCTTCACGTTCGCCACATACATGGTCGGCTTCGCCGTGATGAGGCAAAACGGCTTGATGAGCGCCTGCTCGTCTTCGTTCAACGAAAGCGCACGCACCGGCTTGGCCTCGTCGAGCTGCGCGCGCACTTTTTCGAGCACGGCGACGAGCTTGCCCGCTTCCTTGTCGTTGCCCGACTTCGCCGCCTTCGAATAACGCGTGAGCGCCTTTTCGACCGTCGACAGATCCGCAAGCGCGAGTTCCGTGTTGATGACGCCGATATCGTCCAGCGGATCGATCTTGCCCGCGACGTGGATCACGTTCTCGTCGTCGAAGCAGCGCACGACGTGCGTGATCGCATCCGTCTCGCGGATGTTCGCGAGGAACTGATTGCCGAGACCTTCGCCCTTCGACGCGCCCGCGACGAGACCCGCGATATCCACGAACTCGACGACGGCCGGCAGGATACGCTCGGGCTTCACGATTTCGGCGAGCGCGGTGAGGCGCGCGTCCGGCACTTCGACCACGCCGACATTCGGCTCGATGGTGCAGAACGGATAGTTCTCGGCGGCAATACCCGCCTTGGTCAAAGCATTGAATAGAGTGGACTTGCCGACGTTAGGCAAGCCGACGATGCCGCATTGGAGGCTCATGGAATCCTTCGAACTGGTGAGACGGCGCAGGCCGCGCGGGTTTCGTCAAAAGTCGCGCGCCGGGCAAAGGCTGAATTGGCAAAAACGCCCGCCAGCGCAACGGCCGCGTCGAGCGGCCAGGCAAACCGCCATTGTACCGCCGCGCCGGGCAGCGGCGTTTCGCGCCGCCTTCCGCGACGGCCCGCCGCAGCGCCGCGCAGGCGCCAAATACGCTGCAATCCTCACGGCTATAATGGCCGGATGACTTCGCATCCCCTGACCTTTCATGCAGTTGTCGTCGGCGGCGGGCTCGTTGGCAAGACCGCTGCGCTCGCGCTCGCGCAATCCGGCTTGCGCACCGCGTTGCTCGCGCCGCAAGCCGCCGCCTTGCCCGCGGGCGCCGCGTTCGATTCGCGCATCTACGCGCTCTCGTCGAGTTCGCAGACGCTGCTCGAACGGCTGCGCGTCTGGCAAGCGCTCGATCGCACGCGGCTCGGGCCCGTCTTCGACATGCGCGTGTTCGGCGACACGCACGCGGAACTGCACTTCTCCGCGTTCCAGGCCTCGGTGCCGCAGCTCGCGTGGATCGTCGAGTCGAATCTGATCGAACAGTCGCTCGACGCCGCGCTGCGCTTCCAGCCGAGTCTGTCGTGGTTCGAATCGCGCGCGCAGGGCATGACGGTCGAGGACGATGCCGCGCACGTCACGCTTGCAAGCGGCGAGACGCTCGAAGCGGATCTGATCGTCGGCGCGGATGGCGCGCATTCTTGGGTGCGCGCGCAAATGGGCGCGAAGGTCGACCGGCGCGATTATCGGCAGACGGGCGTGGTCGCGAATTTCAAGGCGGAGCGGCCACACGGCGAGACCGCTTACCAATGGTTCCGCGACTCGGAAATCATCGCGCTGCTGCCGCTGCCGGGCGATCACGTCTCACTCGTCTGGTCCGCGCGCACCGAACACGCCGACGAACTCCTCGCGCTCGATCCCGCGCAACTCGCGGCACAAGTCGAACAGGCCACGCAAAACATGCTCGGCACGCTCGAATGCGTGACGCCCGCGCAAGGCTTCCCGCTCGCGTTGCAAACGGTCGACAAGCTGATCGCGCCACGTGTCGCGCTTATCGGCGACGCCGCGCATCTGATTCATCCGCTAGCCGGGCAAGGCATGAACCTCGGTTTGCGCGATGTCGCCGCGCTCGCGGATGTCATCGCCAATAAAGAAGGTTTTCGCAATCTTGGCGATCCCATTTTGCTGCGCCGCTACGAACGCGCGCGCCGCGAAGACATACAAAAACTCATGTTGGCGACAGACGGCTTGCAACGGCTTTTCTCGGTGCCGGGCACGCTTGCGCGCGCGGTTCGCAATACCGGCATGGCGCTCGTGGGCGCGCAGCCACTCGTCAAGCGCTGGCTGGTTTCGGCCGCGCTCGGTTAAAGACACGCCAGGCACATACAGGAAAAGAACATGAAACGCACACTTCGAACGGCACTCGCAGCGGCCGCGGCACTCGCCGTGACGCTTGGTCTCGGCTGTACGGCGCAGGCCGACCAGACCACCGACAAGATCAAGTCCACGCTCGAATCGCGCATGGGCGACGCGAACATCAAGAGTGTCGACAAGACGCCCATTCCAGGGCTCTATGAAGTGAACCTCGGCTCGCAGATCGTCTATACCGACGCCACCGGCAACTACGTGCTGATCGGCGATCTCGTCGATACGCGCAGCAGCAAGAATCTCACGGAAGCGCGGCTCTCCGAGACCAACAAGATCGACTTCGCGAAGCTGCCTTTCGAGAACGCGGTGAAAGTGGTGAAGGGCAACGGCAGCCGCAAGATCGCGGTGTTCTCGGACCCGAATTGCCCGTATTGCAAGCAACTCGAATCGACCTTGAAGTCCATCGATAACGTCACCGTGTACACGTTCCTGTATCCCGTGCTCTCGCCGGATTCGACCGCGAAGTCGAAGTCGATCTGGTGCTCGAAAGATCGCGCGATGAGCTGGGAAGGCTGGATGCTGGACCGCAAGGCGCCGACCACGGCCGCCTCGTGCGACACCACCGCCATCGACAAGAACCTGAAGCTCGGCCACACGATGAACGTGAGCGGCACGCCGACCGTGTTCCTCGCGGACGGCCGCCGTCTGCCAGGCGCCGTTCCCGCCGACCGGCTGGAGAAGGAACTTTCGACCGCGCATTGAGGCGGCCCGAACCCACGACGAGAGGCGCATGAGAGGCGCCTCTTTTGGTTTCAAAGGCGCACCGACCGCGCGCCCACAACAAGAACAAAGGACACGACATGGCAACGACTACGCTCGATCGACCGGTGCGCTACAGCATCGTTCCGAAGAACCCGGCCGCGCATATCTTCGAAGTCACGCTCACGGTCGCCGCGCCGGACCCGGCGGGACAACGCTTCATGCTGCCGGTGTGGATTCCGGGCAGCTACATGATTCGCGAATTCGCGCGCAATATCGTCACGTTGCAGGCGTTCAACGCGGCAGGGCGCAAGATCGGTATCGAAAAAATCGACAAGCACGCGTGGCAAGCCGCGCCGGCGGATGGCCCCATCACGCTGCGTTACGAGGTGTACGCGTGGGACATGTCGGTACGCGCCGCGCATCTGGATGACAGCGTCGGCTTCTTCAACGGCACGAGCGTGTTTCTCGCGGTGGAGGGGCAGTCGGCTGCGCCGTGTATCGTCGATATTCAAGCGCCGCAGGGCGGAGCGCTGCGCAACTGGCGCGTCGCCACGGCGCTTGCCGAAGCGCGTGGCACGAAGCGCCATGGTTTCGGCGCGTACGAGGCCGCGAATTACGACGAACTCGTCGATCATCCGGTGACGATCGGCGAATTCGCGCTCGGCGGTTTCACCGCGCATGGCGTGAAGCACGACATCGTGATTTCGGGACGCGTGATCGGGCTCGACATGAACCGGCTCGCGGCGGACCTCAAACGCGTGTGCGAAGCGCAGATCGCGCTCTTCGAACCGCGCACGAAGAAAGCGCCGGTGGATCGCTACGTGTTCATGACGGTCGCCGTCAGCGATGGTTACGGCGGGCTGGAACATCGCGCATCCACGGCGCTGATCTGCAATCGCGGCGACTTGCCGGTGCTTGGCCGACCCGAAGTCAGCGAAGGTTATCGCACCTATCTTGGCCTCTGCAGCCACGAATACTTCCATACGTGGAACGTAAAGCGCATCAAGCCGGCGGCGTTCGCGCCGTACGATCTGTCGCAGGAAAATTACACGTCGCTTTTGTGGCTCTTCGAAGGCTTCACGTCGTATTACGACGACCTGATCCTTGTGCGCACCGGCCTTATTTCCGCGAGCGATTACTTCTCGATGCTCGGTAAGACCATCGGCGGCGTGTTGCGCGGAAGCGGGCGGCTCAAGCAGTCGGTGGCGCAGAGTTCGTTCGACGCATGGGTGAAGTACTACCGCGCCGACGAGAACGCATCGAACGCCATCGTCAGTTACTACCAGAAGGGTTCGCTCGTCGCGCTCGCGTTCGATTTGTCGATCCGCGCGCAGACGGACAACCGTAAGTCGCTCGACGATGTCATGCGTCTCTTGTGGCAGCGCTACGGACGCGACTTCTATCTCGGCAAGGCACGGGGCATCCGCGAGGACGAAGTGGAAGCGCTCTTCGCCGAGGCCACCGGCGCGGATCTGCGCTCGCTCTTCCGCGACGGCGTGCGCGGCACGCGCGACTTGCCGCTCGACGCGCTCCTCGAGCCGTTCGGCATAGCACTCGCGCCCGATCTGCCGACGAGCGGCACGGCCGGCAAGCCGTCGCTCGGCGTGCGCGTGCGGGGCAGCGCGGATTGCACGCTGGCGGTCGTGCACGACGGCAGCGCCGCGCAGAAGGCGGGGCTTTCGGCGGGCGATGTTCTAGTGGCCCTCGATGGTCTGCGTGTGACGGGATCGAATCTGGAGGCGCTGTTGTCGCGTTATCTGCCGGGTGCGAAGGTCGAAGTACACGCGTTTCGCCGCGACGAACTGCGTCGTACCGAAGTGAAGCTCGACGGCCCCGAAGTGTCGCGTTACGTGCTGACGGCTATCGACGGGCGCGGACCGTCGAAACAATGGCGCGAGCGCTGGCTGAAGGGCTGAAAGGCTGCGCCCACCGGGGATTGTCCTACTGGTGCAACGATCCTTCACGGCCGGACGGCTTTTTCCGGAACGCCGAACAACGAAGAATGCTTCCAACGCGGGCGCCGACGGCTCCCGCTCCTCCATCAAGGAAGCCATCATGACGACGATTCTCCAGATCAACTCCGCAGCCCGCTCGCAAGGCGCTCAATCGACGCTGCTCGCCGACGAACTCACCGCGAAGCTGCAACAAAGCAATCCGGGCGCGAACGTGGTCGTCCGCAATCTGCTCGCCGACCAGCTCACGCACCTCGACGACGCCACGCTTGGCGCGTTCTTCACGCCCGCCGAACAACGCACGCCGGAACAAGTCGCCATCAACGCGAAGAGCGAAGCGCTGATCGACGAACTGCAAGCGGCCGACATCGTGGTGATCGCGGCGCCGCTTTATAACTTCGGCGTGTCGTCGCAACTGAAGGCTTATTTCGACTGGATCGCGCGGGCCGGAATCACGTTCCGCTACACCGCGACCGGCCCCGAAGGCTTGGTGAAGGGCAAGAAGGTGTTCGTGGTGTCGGCGCGTGGCGGCAAGTACGCAGGCACGCCGAACGACTCGCAAACGCCGTATCTCAAGACGTTCTTGGGCTTCCTCGGCATGACGGACGTGAACTTCATCTACGCCGAAGGCCTGGCGATGGGGCCGGACGCCGCGAGCGCAGCGCTCGCTTCGGCACGCGATTCGATCGCGGCGCTGTAAGGCTTAAGCTCGACGCCGAAGTAAAAGAGCCCGCCCGGTCTTCGGACCGCGGCGGGCTCTTTGCATTGCGTTGCATTGATGCGGATGCTCAGGCGAGCAACTGTGCCTCGGCGGGCAAGCGCCAGTCGATCGGCTCGCGCCCATGCCGCTTCAGATATTCGTTCGCGGCGACGAAATGCCCGCACCCCAGAAATCCGCGATGCGCCGACAACGGCGACGGATGCGGCGCTTCCAGCACGCAATGGGCCTTTCCCGTGCCGTCGATCAGCGCGCGTTTTGCCTGAGCGTGCGCGCCCCACAACATGAACACGACGCCATCGTGGCGCTCGGCAATTTCGTGGATCAGCGTGTCCGTGCACTGTTCCCAGCCGCGCTTGGCATGGCTTCCCGCTTTATCGCGCTCGACGGTCAGCGACGTGTTGAGCAAGAGCACGCCTTGTTTCGCCCACGAATCGAGGCAGCCGTGAGCGGGCGCGACGATATCCAGACTCGCGGCGATCTCCTTAAAGATGTTGCGCAATGACGGCGGCGGGCGCACGGGCGCGGGCACGGAGAACGCAAGCCCATGCGCTTGCGGCGCGCCTTTGTCTTCACCGTGATACGGGTCCTGACCGAGAATCACCACTTTGACCTCGCCAGGACTGGTGAGGCGCAATGCGCGGAAAACATCGGCGGGATAAACGGTCTTGCCGGCGGCGCGCTCGGAATCCACGAAAGCGCACAACGACGCATAGCGCGGACTGTCGATAAATGCTTTCAGATGCCGCCGCCATTCAGCGGGCAGCGCTTCGAACTGGCTTTCGAGCGTGATGAAGCCGCCAGCGTGCGTGCGAGGCTCGTCGAAAAGAGAAGACTGCTGGTTCATGCTTCGGCGTCGTCTACCGCGCTTTCCGGACGCTCGCGCAACCGATAACCTCGCTCCGCCTTGCTCAAATCTTCCGGGTCGAGTTCGGGAAAAGCGCCGCGCAATTCGGCGGCGAGCGTGGAGAGCGCTTTGGCGTCGCCGGACTTGATCTCGAGTTCCAGCTCGCTGATTTCCGCGTGATGGTTTTCGCCATCCACGTCCGCCGTGATCTTGCCGGCGTCGAGCGCGACTTCGATCTGCGAGCCTTCACGCTCGATGTCCCACACGATGCGCCGGAAGTCCGTGCGAAACAGGGCGATCAGATTCGGCGCGGCGTCCTGCAGCGCCTTGCGGGCCGCTTCGTCTTCGCAGGAAACAAGGAGCGCATCGATTTCAAGCGATTCGCCCGCCACCGGCATCTCCCATTCGTGACGACGGCTCAAGCCGGCTTTCGATTCGCCCAGCACCTTGTACGTCTGAAGCCACTGGTCGGGCGTGCGGCGCAGGCGCAATGCGGACTTCGCCTTGGCGAGCGCGCAATCCGGCGTGTCGAAATAGACGTTCGCCAGTTCCATCGGCTTGCCCGCACCGGTGCGCTCGTCGAAAAAGCGCGCCACGTCGTCGTGCTGCGAAGGCGGCAGCGCGAGCTTGATTTCCTGTTCGATGCCCAAAATTCGGTCCCGTCTTTAGAGTCAGAAGAACATTCGCGCGAGTTCCGTGCCCGGATCGTCGGCGCGCATGAACGCTTCGCCGACGAGGAACGTATGCACGTGCATCGCTCGCAGCCGGTCCACGTCGTGGCGCGAGAGAATGCCCGATTCCGTCACCACGATGCGGTCGTCCGGCACCGCTTCGAGCATGCCGATGGTCGTATCGATAGTCGTCTGGAACGTGCGCAGATTGCGATTGTTGATGCCGATGAGCGGCGTTTTCAGCGTGAGCGCGTCTCGCAGTTCGTCGGCGTCGTGCACTTCGATTAGCACCGCGAGTCCGAGCGAATGTGCATAGGCTTCGAGATCTTGCATCTGCGAAAGTTCGAGCGCGGCGGCTATCAGCAGAATGCAGTCGGCGCCCATCGCGCGCGCTTCCATGATCTGATAAGGGTCGACGATAAAGTCTTTGCGCAGCACCGGCAGGCTGCACGCGGCGCGCGCTTCTTCGAGATACGCGACGCTGCCTTTGAAGAACTGCACGTCGGTGAGCACGGAAAGGCACGCGGCGCCGCCTTGCTCGTAGGAGCGTGCAATTTCGCCCGGCACGAAGTGCTCGCGCAGCACGCCTTTGGAAGGGCTCGCCTTCTTCACTTCCGCAATGACCGCGGCCCGGCCTTCAGCATGCTTCGCACGCAGCGCGCCGACGAAATCGCGCAAGTCGCGCGCGCTCGCTTCGAGCCTGAGTTCTTCGAGCGGCGCGCTTTGTTCGGCGGCGCGGATTTCCTCGCGCTTCACCGCGATGATGCGATCCAGAATGTCGCTCATGGTGATGTCCGTTATTTGGTGAATTGCTGCGTGAAGCGCACGAGAGCTTCGACCTTTTCGCGCGCCGCGCCGCTGGCGATGGCTTCGCGCGCGGCGGCCATGCCCTCGGCGATCGAATCGACGATGTCGGCCGCGTAGAGCGCCGCGCCCGCGTTCAGCGTGACGATCTCGCGCGCTACACCCGCCTTGTTGTTCAGCGCGCCGAGCAGCATGGTTTTCGATTCCTGCGCGTCCTGCACTTTCAGCGAGCGGTTCGAGACCATTTGAAGACCGAAGTCTTCGGGATGAATCTCGTACTCGTTCACTTCGCCGTTCTTCAATTCGCCGACCTTGGTCGCGGCGCCGAGCGACACTTCGTCCATCCCGTCCTTGCCGTACACGACAAGCACGTGGTTTGCGCCGAGCCGCTGCATCACACGAACCTGGATGCCGACGAGGTCTTCATGGAACACGCCCTGCAGCTGATTCGGCGCGCCCGCCGGATTGGTCAGCGGCCCGAGAATATTGAAGATGGTCCGCACGCCGAGCTCGCGGCGCACGGGCGCGATGTTCTTCATTGCCGGATGATGGTTCGGCGCGAACATGAAGCCCATGCCGGTTTCGGCAATCGAGGCGGCGACTTGTTCCGGCGTCAGATCGATATTCACGCCAAGCGCTTCGAGCACGTCCGCGCTGCCCGACTTGCTCGACACGCCGCGATTGCCGTGCTTCGCGACCTTAGCGCCGGCGGCGGCGGAAACGAACATCGATGCCGTGGAAATGTTGAAAGTGTGCGAGCCGTCGCCGCCCGTGCCGACGATATCGACAAAATGGGAGTTGTCCGCCACCTCGACGTGATTGGCGAACTCGCGCATGACAGTCGCGGCGGCCGCGATCTCGCCGATGGTTTCCTTCTTCACGCGCAAGCCGGTGATGATCGCAGCGGCCATCACCGGCGACATCTCGCCGCGCATGATGGTGCGCATGAGATGCAGCATTTCGTCGTGAAAGATTTCGCGATGCTCGATCGTGCGTTGCAGCGCTTCTTGTGCGGTGATCGTCATGGCAGTCACGCTCGCTTTCCCGATGCCGTGTTTTTCACGAAGTTTTCGAGCAGCGCGTGACCATGCTCGGAAAGAATGGATTCCGGATGGAACTGCACACCTTCCACTTCGAGTTCCCGGTGGCGCACGCCCATGATTTCACCATCAGGCGTCCATGCGGACACTTCAAGACAGTCGGGCAAAGACTCGCGTTCAATCGCCAGCGAGTGATAGCGCGTGACGTTGAAGTGTTTTGGCAGGTCGGAGAACACGCCTTTACAGTCGGTTTCGATCGCGCTCACCTTGCCGTGCATGATGGTCTGCGCGCGCACCACGCGTCCGCCGAACGCTTCGCCAATGGCCTGATGGCCGAGGCACACGCCGAGAATGGGCAGCTTGCCGGAGAACTCGCGCAGTACGTCGAGCGTGATGCCCGCGTGCTGCGGATTGCTCGGTCCCGGCGACAGGCAGATGCGTGCGGGATTGAGCTTGGCGATTTCATCGAGCGAGATTTCGTCGTTGCGAAACGTCTGCACGTCCTCGCCGAGTTCGCCGAAGTACTGGACCAGGTTATAGGTGAACGAGTCGTAGTTGTCGATCATCAGCAGCATGGTCTTTTCTCCTCAGAAGTCGCTGTCGAGGCCATCTTGCACTTGCTCGGCGGCACGCAACACGGCGCGCGCCTTGTTCTCCGTCTCTTGCCATTCGGACTCGGGCACCGAGTCGGCAACGACACCCGCCGCCGCCTGCACATAGAGATTGCCCTTGTGAATGAGGCCGGTGCGAATGGCAATCGCCAGATCCATTTCGCCGCTGAACGACAAATAACCGACCGCGCCGCCATACAAGCCGCGCTTCACAGGTTCGAGTTCGTCGATCAATTCCATCGCGCGCACTTTCGGCGCGCCGGAAAGCGTGCCGGCGGGAAAGGTCGCGCGCAATACGTCGAAGTTGCTCATGCCGGGCTTCAACGTGCCTTCGACCGAACTCACGATGTGCTGAACGTGCGAATACTTTTCGATGATCATCTTGTCCGTCACCGAAACCGAGCCGGTCTGCGCAATACGGCCCACGTCGTTGCGCGCGAGGTCGATCAGCATCACGTGCTCGGCGACTTCCTTCGGATCGTTCAGCAGTTCGGTGGCGAGTTCGGCGTCGCGCTCGGGCGTGTTGCCGCGCGGTCGCGTGCCGGCAAGCGGACGTATGGTCACGATGCGCTCGCCCGCGCGCTGTTCCTGACGCACGAGAATTTCCGGCGATGCGCCGACCACGTGAACGTCGCCGCCAAAGTTGTAGTAGTACATGTACGGCGACGGATTGAGCGAACGCAGCGCGCGATACAGCGAGAGCGGGTTGTCGCGGAACGGCTTGACGAGCCGCTGGCCGACTTGCACCTGCATTAGTTCGCCCGCCGCGATGTATTCCTTCGCGCGTCGCACGGCGTTCAGATAATCCTCTTTAGCGAACTCGCGGAACGTTTCGGTGCGCACACTCGCCGACGTCACGGGCGGCTGGACGGTAGCACGCAGACGCGCCCGCAGTTCGCGCAGCCGATGCTTCGCCTTGGCATACGCCTCGGCCTTGGTAGGATCGGCATAGACGATCAGGTAGAGCTTGCCCGCGAGGTTGTCGATGACCGCGACTTCCTCGGTCAGCAGAAGCTGAATGTCCGGCAGGCCGAGATCGTCGTGCGGCGCCGTATGCGCGAGCTTTTTCTCGATATAGCGCACCGCGTCGTAACCGAAGTAGCCCGCCAGGCCGCCGCAGAAGCGCGGCAAACCAGGACGCATGGCAACCTTGAAACGCTTCTGGAAGCGTTCGATGAACGCGAGCGGATCGCCTTCATCGGTCTCGGTGACGTCGCCGTCGGTCACGACTTGCGACACGCCGTTCTGTACGCGCACCACCGTGCGCGCCGGCAGGCCGATGAACGAATAGCGCCCGAAGCGCTCGCCGCCCACGACGGATTCCAGCAGGAACGAGTTGGCGCCATTGCGCTCGGACTGCGCGAGCTTGAGATAAAGCGACAGGGGCGTTTCGAGATCGGCGAGCGCTTCTGCGATGAGCGGAATGCGGTTATAGCCTTCGTTCGCCAGCGATTGGAATTCGAGTTCGGTCATCTTGCGATCCTTTGCGTGCCGCGCATTCTTTTGATTGAGCGCGGCATCGGGACAAGCGGGGCACTGCGATCGGCCGGTTTTCCATGCTGTCGAACGGTGCGCGACGACACGCGTTTTCGCGGGCGTTTCTCGCAAGGAGAGACGTCTTGAAGAACGACGCGGTTATCGTGCGTTGCGCCGGAATTGGTTCCGAAGCAAGCGGTGCGACAAGTCAGAGGAAACGGCGCGGGAATGCGCAGCGAAACAAAAAACGGATGCTGAAGCGTGCTCGAACATGATGGCTTCAGCGTACCTCAGGCGAGGTTAGCGCGACCAGCGACGCCAGGGCCAGGCTCCCCGGTCGATGCTGCTCAGACTCCGTTTTCTGTTGAGAAACATGAGATGGACTATTCAGTCAGTGTGGTATTGGGCGGCGCCAGCGTAGTGGAAATGGCCATTGCGGCGGCGCGCAGCGTGGAAACTATACCATCGGATTTCACCGATTGCACATCTTTCCCGTGGTTGTAGCCGTAGGGGACGGTGAGCGTCGCCATGCCCGCGGCGCGGCCCGCGAGAGCGTCGTTTTCGGAGTCGCCGACCGCCACGGTTTCGCGCGGCAGCACGTCGAGCCGCTCGCACGCGGTGAGCATGGGAAGCGGATCGGGCTTCTTCTGCGCGACCGAATCGCCGCCGAGAATGACCTTGAAATACTCGGCAATGCCGAAGTGCGCCAGCAACTCCACGGCGAACCGATGCGGCTTGTTGGTCACGCACGCGAGCGCGATGCCGAGCTCGCGCATGGCTTCCAGACCTTCCTTCACTTCGGGAAAGAGCGCCGAGTACTGGCCGTTGATCTTCGCGTATTCGCTTTGATAGATAGCGAGGGCGTCGTCGAATTGCGCGGCGGCCTCGGTGCGCGGCAGGCGCACGGCGAGCACGCTGCGGATCAGATTCTCCGAGCCCTTGCCGACGTAACCCACGACTTCATCGCGCGCGACCGGCTGCTGTTCCAGACCGATGCGCACGAGCATGCCGTTGATCGCGGCGACGAAGTCGTCGGCGGTATCGACCATGGTGCCGTCGAGATCGATGATGGCCGCGCGGATCGGTCGCGCGGGTCGTATCGAAAAGGTGGTGAGTTCGCTCACTGCGCGTTCCCCACTTTGGCAAGTTCGGCGCGCATGGCGTCGATTACTTGCTTGTAGTCGTGCTTGCCGAAGATGGCCGAGCCCGCGACGAAGCTGTCCGCGCCCGCGGCCGCGATCTCGCCGATGTTCTCCACCTTCACGCCGCCATCCACTTCGAGATGAATATCGCGGCCCGTTCGCTCGCGGTAAGCGTCGATACGCGTGCGCGCCTCGCGAATCTTGTTCAACGCTTCAGGAATGAACGACTGTCCGCCAAAGCCGGGGTTCACCGACATGATGAGCACGAGATCGACCTTGTCCATCACGTGATCCAGATAAATGAGCGGCGTGGCCGGATTGAACACGAGGCCCGCCTTGCAGCCGTGATCGCGAATGAGCGACAAGGTCCGGTCGATATGATCCGAACCTTCCGGATGGAAACTGATCTGATTAGCTCCGGCTTTTGCAAAGTCCGGCACGATACGGTCGACCGGGCGCACCATCAAATGCACGTCGATGGGCACGTCCACATGCGGGCGAAGCGCCTCGCACACCACCGGGCCGATCGTCAGGTTCGGCACATAATGGTTGTCCATCACGTCGAAGTGAACCCAGTCGGCGCCGGCCGCGACGACGTTACGGACTTCTTCGCCAAGGCGCGAGAAGTCGGCAGACAGGATGCTAGGAGCGATATGGAATTGCTTCATGGACGTGTGGAGTGAGTTGGCCCGCGTCCGGCGAAAGCATTGCCGGATTAAGGCTCGATGTCTGGAACACCGATTCTAACCCGCGTTTTTTCAGCACGTTACCCGGCTGAACGGCCTAATACGTGCTACTCAGAATGAAATGCCGCGAGTTTTGGATTTGACTCGAGCACGCAATTCGTATTGCGAGTGTGAATTGCATAAAGCAGAATGCTTGACCAGTGGAAGCAAAGCGATGAAACAATGAGGCACCTGCGCGCTAAATGGCGGCGCAGCGACGAATAGAATTGGAACAACGATGAGCCAGTACGAATTCAGCGTCGCGGTCGAGACGCGCTACCTGCCGGACCAGTCAGATCCCGACAACCGTCAATACGCGTTCGCCTACACGTTGACGATCCGTAACACGGGTCAGGTCACCGCTCAACTGATCTCCCGTCATTGGATCATCACCGATAGCGACGATCACGTGCAGGAAGTAAAAGGGCTCGGCGTGGTCGGGCATCAGCCGCTTCTGCCGCCGGGCGAGCGCTTCGAATATACGAGCTGGGCCGTCATCGCGACGCCCGTGGGCACGATGCGCGGCTCCTATTTCTGCGTGGCGGAAGATGGCGAGCGCTTCGAAGCGCCGGTCGCGGAGTTCGCGCTGCACATGCCGCGCACCCTGCATTGAACGCGGAGTTTTAGTGGCAATCAGCGGCGCTTCGCAGCGTCGTTTTGGCGGTTCTGGTGTTTCTTCTTGCCTGAATTCGTCCACACGACGATAAAAATCAGCAAGCCGAGCGCAACCAGCGCCTCGAGCCCGAAAACCAGCATTGGATATTCGTCGAACAGATCAGACATGGCGGTTCCCATCAAGAACGAGCATTGTATGCGTTTCACGCGGTCAGCCGCGCGCGTGGCGGCGCTGGCCGCATCGATTGCAACCGCGGTCCTCGTCGCCTCGTGCGGAGGCGGCTCTTATACCAAGCCAGGCGCGAATGCACCGACTGGCGCGCCGATCATCACGGGACAGCGCGCGGCTTCGCGTCTTTCGCCGGTGAGCTGGCAGCAAGTGCCGGGCTGGCAGGACGATTCACTCATCGGCGCGACGGCCGCGCTGCGTCAGAATTGCAGCCGTCTCGCGCGTCAGGCACCGTGGCAGCGAGCATGCGCGGCGGCACAGCAGCTCGACGATCTGGACATGTCGGCGGCGCGCAGCTTCTTCGAGAGCTATTTCACGCCTTATCAGCTTGCAAATACCGACGGCACGCTCGACGGCCTCGTAACCGGCTACTACGAGCCGTTGTTGCGCGGCGCGCGTACGCGGCATGGCATCTATCAGTACGCGCTTTATCGATGGCCGTATCGCTATAAGCAAGGCTCGGCGTTGCCTGCGCGCGCGCAGCTCGAACGTTCGGGCGCGTTGACTGGCAACGAACTCGTCTGGGTCGACGACCCGATCGAAGCGTTCTTCTTGCAGGTTCAGGGTTCGGGACGCGTCGTCATGGAAGACGGAAGCGTGATGCGCGTTGGCTTCGGCGGCACGAACAACCAGCCGTATCGGTCGATCGGCAAGGAGTTGCTCGATCGCGGCGAAATCACGCCGGTGCAGGCGACCATGCAGGGCATCAAGGCGTGGGCGAAGGCAAATCCCGCGCGCGTCGATGCGCTCCTCGACGTGAATCCGCGCTTCGTGTTTTTCCGCGAAATGCCGTCGGCCGACGTGGTGTCCGCGAGTCTCGGCGACGGCCCGGTTGGCGCCTTGGGGGTGCCGCTGACGCCCGAACGTTCGATCGCGGTCGATCCGTCCGCGATCCCGCTCGGCACGCCCGTGTTCCTCCAGACCACGCGCCCGCTCAGCAATCAGCCGATGAACCGCCTCGTCTTTGCTCAAGACACCGGCAGCGCAATCAAGGGCGGCGTGCGCGCCGACTACTTCTGGGGCCTGGGCGACGACGCCGGCGATCTTGCCGGCCGCATGAAGCAGGGCGGCCGGATGTGGCTATTGCTGCCGAATTCCTAGCGGGCGCGTTTGTCGACGACGCGTCGCGCCTTGCCTACCGAACGCTCGATGCCGTTCACCGCGAGCACATTCACGATAGCGCTGACGCCTATCAGCGCCTTGATGTCGTAGGTAAGCGCGTCCCTGGCGCCGTCGAGCGCGACGGTATCGGGCGCGGATTCGGGGCAAGGCTCGACGTTCAGCGTCAGGACGTCGAGCGGACCTTCCTTCGTCAATACGATCTGGTAGTGCGGCGCGAGCACGGGGCGCTTGAGCAGCAACTCTTCTATCTGCGTGGGGAACACGTTGACGCCGCGCACGATCATCATGTCATCCGAGCGGCCGGTGATCTTTTCCATGCGGCGCATCGTGCGCGCGGTGCCCGGCAAAAGCCGTGTGAGATCGCGCGTGCGATAGCGGATGATCGGCAGCGCTTCTTTCGTCAACGAGGTGAAGACGAGTTCGCCGAATTCGCCATCCGGTAACACTTCGCCCGTTTCCGGGTCGATGATCTCGGGATAAAAATGGTCTTCCCAGATCGTCGGGCCGTCCTTGGTTTCCGCGCACTCCGAAGCCACGCCTGGCCCCATCACTTCCGAAAGCCCGTAGATGTCGACCGCGTCGATACCCATGCGCGCCTCGATCGCGTGACGCATGTCGTTCGTCCACGGTTCCGCCCCGAAGATGCCGAGACGCAGCGAGCAACTCGCCGGATCGACGCCTTGCCGCTCGAGTTCATCCGCGATGGAGAGCATGTAGCTCGGCGTCACCATGATGATGTCCGGACGAAAGTCCTGGATCAGTTGCACTTGCTTTTCGGTCTGACCGCCGCCGAAGGGAATTACCGTGAGTCCCGCGCGTTCGGCGCCGTAGTGCGCGCCGAGGCCGCCCGTGAAGAGACCGTAGCCGTAGCTCACGTGGACCTTATCGCCGCGTCGTGCGCCGGCTGCGCGGATCGAGCGCGCCACGAGATTCGCCCAGATGTCGATATCGGACGCCGTGTAACCCACAACAGTCGGCTTCCCGGTCGTGCCGGACGAAGCGTGGATTCGCGAGATTCGCTCTTGCGGCACGGCGAACATGCCGAACGGATAACTGTCACGTAAATCTTTTTTCGTCGTGAACGGGAAGCGGGCGAGATCGGCGAGCGACTGCACGTCCTCCGGGTGTACGTGGGCTGCATCGAACTTGCGCCGATACACCGGCGAGTTCTCATAGGCGTGCTTGAGCGTCCATTTCAGACGGTCGAGTTGCAGCGCCAGAAGTTCGTCGCGGCTCGCCTTTTCTATGGGCTCGAGCGGCAGCGTTGTGGTCATCGTTGTCTCCTTCATGCTCGCCATGCAGCGGGGCCATGTCTGGCGCGTCCGCCTGCTCGGGTCGGTCCAGTCAGACCGGAATGACGGTGCCGCGGATCTGCGCGGACTTGCCGCGAAACATCGCGACTGTTTCGCCTTCGCGGTTGGTCAGGCGAATATCGTAGATGCCGGTGCGGCCGCTCAAAGTCTGCTCGATCGCTTCGGCGGTCAGTCGATCGCCGCCTTGAACCGGACGCAGAAATTCGATCGAACAGCCCGCCGCGACCGTGCTGAGGTTGTACGAATTGCATGCAAAGGCGAAGGCGGAATCGGCAAGCGTGAACATCAAGCCGCCGTGACAGATCGCGTGACCGTTCAGGAAGTCGGGGCGCACGTTCATCTGCAGCCGCGCATAGCCAGGCCTGATTTCGACGAGTTCAATGCCGAGCGAGCGCGTGCAGGCGTCTGCTTCATACATTGCCTTGGCGGTCGCTTCCGCCAGTTGTTGAGGCGTCACGGGTTTCTCCTTGCGGCTCTTACAGACCTTCGAAGCGCGGTGCGCGCTTTTCCTTGAACGCGGCGACGCCTTCCATGAAGTCGTGGGACGCGCCCAACTCGCGTTGAACATCGCGTTCGAGGTCGAGTTGCTGATCGAACGTGTTGTTGGCGCTCGCGCGAAGCGCCTGCTTGATCGCCGCTATCGCCTTCGTGGGCTGCTGCGCGAGTTGTGCGGCCAGTTGCGTCGCGGCGTCGGTCAAGTCGGCGTCTTCCACCACGCGCCAAACGATGCCCCACGCTTGCGCTTTTTCCGCGCCGAGCTTCTCACCCGTCAGCGCGAGCCCGAGCGCGCGCGCTTCGCCGACACGTCGTGGCAGAAGCCACGTTCCACCTGAGTCGGGCACGAGACCGATCTTCACGAACGCCTGAATAAAGCTGGCCGAGCGCGCGGCAATGACAAGATCGCACGCCATCGCCAGATTCGCGCCGGCGCCGGCGGCCGTGCCGTTGACAGCGGCGATGATCGGCAATGGCATTGCCTGAAGACGTCGCACGAGCGGGTTGAAGTGTGCCTCGATCAGCTCGCCGAGATCGGGCGTGGCGCCTTGCGTGAAGTCGAGATCGGCCAGATCCTGACCCGCGCAAAAGCCGCGTCCCGCGCCGGTGATGATGACCGCGCGCGCGTTGCTCGCTTCGACTTCGTTCAACGCGTCGTTCAGCTCGATATGCATCTCGCGGGTAAAGCTGTTCAGCTTGTCGGGACGATTGAGCGTCACCGTTGCGACGCGCGTCGTTGCATCGATATGAAACAGGACGGACTTCCCGGACATGGCGTCTCCTCAATCACCAATCGTTCGAATCGATACTAGCCGTGCGCCCGAGCCCTTGCCATTCGGCCGAATGGCATAGGCCTTTTGCACCGTCGCTTTTGCCTATGCCGTTTGGCTAGCTTCCGCAGTCGCGGCCTTCGGCGCAACATGGACTCTGCTTTGCACGACACGAAAGCGATTGGCGACGTAAGCCGCGTCGGACAGCGCAGCGTTGGCCGCGGGATTCGCGCCGGTGCCATGGAAGTCCGAGTACGCCGCGGTCTGATTGACGAAAACGCCGCCCGTCAGATTGATGGACAGGGCGACGCCGCCGCGAATGGCTGCGTCATAGGCCGCTTCGATCACTGCGTCGTCCGTGCTGTACACGGCGAAGGTCAGCGCGCCGTGTTCTTGCGCGATCGAGCCGGCAAGTTCCAACGACTGCGCGGTCGAGTCCGTCGCGACGACGAAGGAGATCGGGCCGAACCATTCCTTGGTGAAGCTGGCTTCATCGGCGCGCGCGTCGAGTTTGAGCACGAGGGGCGTATGCACTCGCGCTTCGGGAAATGCCGGGTGCGCGAGCGTCTGGCTATCGAGGAGAACCGCGCCGAGTTCGCGTGCTTGGGCTACGCGATTGACGACGCCATCGTTTTGAATCGCGCCGGTCAGCTCGACGGCGCGCGCCGGGTCGGAGGTCAGTTTTTCGACGGAAACGGCGAGCGCCTTGGCGACATCGTCGAAGCTCACGTGTCCGTCGGCCGTGCGGATACCGTCACGCGGCACGTAGATGTTTTGAGGCGCCGTGCACATCTGGCCGGAATAGAGCGCGAGCGAAAACGCAATGTTCCGTGCCGCTGCCTTCAGATCGTCCACGGAATCGATGACGATCTGATTGACGCCCGCTTTTTCCGTATAGACCTGTGCCTGATGCGCGTTGCGTTCGAGCCAGGTGCCGTTCTGCGTGCTGCCCGTGAAGTCGATCAGCTTGATTTCGGGCCGCACGGCGAGTTCTTGTACGAGCGGGCCGTCATTCGGAGCGGTGGCGAGCAGCGTGACGAGATTCGGATCGAAGCCCGCATCCCGCAGTACTTCGCGCGCGGTGCGAACAGTGATCGCAAGCGGCAAGATCGCACCCGGATGCGGTTTGACGATGACCGCGTTGCCGGTCGCGAGATCGGCGAACAGGCCGGGATAACCGTTCCACGTCGGGAACGTGCAGCAGCCAAGCACGAGGCCCGTGCCGCGCGGAACGATGGTGAAGCGCTTTTGCATCGCGAGCGGCGGATTCTTGCCTTGTGGCTTTTCCCAATGCGCTTCGGAAGGGATTCGGCGCATTTGGTCCCACGCATAGACCACGGCTTCGAGCCCGCGATCCTGCGCGTGCGGGCCACCTGCCTGAAAGGCCATCATGGATGCCTGACCGGTCGTATGCATCACGCTTTGCGCAATTTCGAAGCTCGCGCGGTTCAGTCGCGAAAGAATCTCGAGACTCACGCCGACCCACGCTTTCCGTCCAGCGGCGCGCCACGCAGATTGCGCTTCGGAAGCGGCCCGAATGAGCGCGTCGGGATCAGACTTGGGATACTTGATGCCAAGCCCGATGCCGAAAGGCGATCGTTCGTCACCGACCGTCTCTCCCGTCGAGGGCTGGTCGAGTTCGAACATCTTGCCGAGATGCGCCTTGAACGCGGCTTCGCCATCCGCGGCTGCTGTTTCCCCGTACACTTTGGGGCTCGGCATTTCGGCGAACGGGCTCCAATAGCCGCGTGTCTCGATGGCGGCAAGCGCTTGGTCGAGCGTCGCCTCATGTTTCGTAAAGAGCGGATGTGTCATGGTCGCGAGCAGTAAGAACGGCGGATGGCGGCGGGTCGAATAATTAACCGACCGGTTGGTTGGTAATGTTAGCATTATCGAGATAGCGCGAAGCAAGTGATTTCATTAGGGCTTACCTGAGGATCGAAAGGAGGAGTGCATGGCTTACGAGAATCTGTTGGTGGAGACGCGCGGGCGGGTTGGACTGATCACGCTCAATCGGCCAAAGGCGCTCAACGCGCTGAACGACGCGCTGATGGATGAGTTGGGCGCGGCGTTGAAGGCATTCGACGCCGACGAGGATATCGGCGCGATCGTCGTGACCGGCAGCGAGAAGGCGTTCGCAGCGGGCGCGGACATCGGAATGATGGCCGGCTATTCCTATATGGACGCCTACAAGGGCGACTACATCACGCGCAACTGGGAAACCATCCGCTCGATTCGCAAGCCGATCATCGCGGCGGTCGGCGGCTTCGCGCTGGGCGGCGGCTGCGAACTCGCCATGATGTGCGACATCATCATCGCCGCGGATACCGCGAAGTTCGGCCAGCCGGAAATCAAGCTCGGCGTCATCCCGGGTGCGGGCGGCACGCAGCGGCTGACGCGCGCGGTATCGAAGTCAAAAGCGATGGACATGTGCCTGACCGCGCGCATGATGGACGCGAGCGAGGCGGAGCGGGCGGGTTTGGTGTCGCGCGTCGTCGATGCGGAGCGTCTGATCGATGAGGCCGTCGAGGCCGCGACGATCATCGCTTCTTTCTCGCTGCCAGCGGTCATGATGGCGAAAGAGGCGGTCAATCGCGCCTACGAAACAACATTGGCGGAAGGCGTTCATTTCGAACGTCGCCTGTTCCATTCGCTCTTCGCGACGGAAGATCAAAAGGAAGGCATGGCCGCGTTCGTCGAGAAGCGCAAGCCCGTCTTCAAACACCGTTAAGTTTCTTCGACGCAAGGGCTTGCGATTCTCGCCGGCGCCCACTAGAATTCCGTTCCTTCGCGATTCGATGAACGCGAAGGAAGCGGGAGGTGGTTTCAGTAGGCGAGGCGGGCAAAGGTGGTATTCGCTCCGAAGCGCGGTGGGCAAGAAAAGAAAGCTTCAAATTCTTGTTGACAGTAACTGAAACGGCGTACATAATCTCGTTTCTCTGCTGCAGATGCAGCGACGCAAGACGAAGCGGTGCTGAGCAAAATGCTTGGTGCGCTTGGCAGGCAGTCTTGGCGAATGTGCTCTTTAAAAACTAACAGCCGATAAGTGTGGGCACTTGATGGCGCGAGCGGTTCTGACCTTTCGGGGTTGGGACGTTTAGCGAAAGTTATCAAGTCTCACACAGTATTAGAGGAAGGTTTATCTGTCGAAAGACGGATTGATCATCGTCAGTACGTTGAGTGAGCGACCGGTTGGTAAAACAACCGAAAACAGTAACAGGAATTGAACTGAAGAGTTTGATCCTGGCTCAGATTGAACGCTGGCGGCATGCCTTACACATGCAAGTCGAACGGCAGCACGGGGGCAACCCTGGTGGCGAGTGGCGAACGGGTGAGTAATACATCGGAACGTGTCCTGTAGTGGGGGATAGCCCGGCGAAAGCCGGATTAATACCGCATACGATCTACGGAAGAAAGCGGGGGATCCTTCGGGACCTCGCGCTATAGGGGCGGCCGATGGCAGATTAGCTAGTTGGTGGGGTAAAGGCCTACCAAGGCGACGATCTGTAGCTGGTCTGAGAGGACGACCAGCCACACTGGGACTGAGACACGGCCCAGACTCCTACGGGAGGCAGCAGTGGGGAATTTTGGACAATGGGGGCAACCCTGATCCAGCAATGCCGCGTGTGTGAAGAAGGCCTTCGGGTTGTAAAGCACTTTTGTCCGGAAAGAAAACCTGCCTGTTAATACCGGGTGGGGATGACGGTACCGGAAGAATAAGCACCGGCTAACTACGTGCCAGCAGCCGCGGTAATACGTAGGGTGCGAGCGTTAATCGGAATTACTGGGCGTAAAGCGTGCGCAGGCGGTCTGTTAAGACCGATGTGAAATCCCCGGGCTTAACCTGGGAACTGCATTGGTGACTGGCAGGCTAGAGTATGGCAGAGGGGGGTAGAATTCCACGTGTAGCAGTGAAATGCGTAGAGATGTGGAGGAATACCGATGGCGAAGGCAGCCCCCTGGGCCAATACTGACGCTCATGCACGAAAGCGTGGGGAGCAAACAGGATTAGATACCCTGGTAGTCCACGCCCTAAACGATGTCAACTAGTTGTTGGGGATTCATTTCCTTAGTAACGTAGCTAACGCGTGAAGTTGACCGCCTGGGGAGTACGGTCGCAAGATTAAAACTCAAAGGAATTGACGGGGACCCGCACAAGCGGTGGATGATGTGGATTAATTCGATGCAACGCGAAAAACCTTACCTACCCTTGACATGGACGAAACCCGGGTGAGAGCCTGGGGTGCTCGAAAGAGAATCGTCGCACAGGTGCTGCATGGCTGTCGTCAGCTCGTGTCGTGAGATGTTGGGTTAAGTCCCGCAACGAGCGCAACCCTTGTCCTTAGTTGCTACGCAAGAGCACTCTAGGGAGACTGCCGGTGACAAACCGGAGGAAGGTGGGGATGACGTCAAGTCCTCATGGCCCTTATGGGTAGGGCTTCACACGTCATACAATGGTCGGAACAGAGGGTTGCCAAGCCGCGAGGTGGAGCCAATCCCAGAAAACCGATCGTAGTCCGGATCGCAGTCTGCAACTCGACTGCGTGAAGCTGGAATCGCTAGTAATCGCGGATCAGCATGCCGCGGTGAATACGTTCCCGGGTCTTGTACACACCGCCCGTCACACCATGGGAGTGGGTTTTACCAGAAGTGGCTAGTCTAACCGCAAGGAGGACGGTCACCACGGTAGGATTCATGACTGGGGTGAAGTCGTAACAAGGTAGCCGTATCGGAAGGTGCGGCTGGATCACCTCCTTTCTCGAGCTTAAACGCTCGCCCACTCAAGTGTTCACGCTTATCGGCTGTCAGAAAGACAGGCTAAGGGTCTGTAGCTCAGTCGGTTAGAGCACCGTCTTGATAAGGCGGGGGTCGTTGGTTCGAATCCAACCAGACCCACCACCCGAGCAAGCGGTGCTTAAAACGACCAAGCGAGCAGACTGAGTCAGGCACACACGGGGGGATTAGCTCAGCTGGGAGAGCACCTGCTTTGCAAGCAGGGGGTCGTCGGTTCGATCCCGTCATCCTCCACCAATCCTCAATGCACAGCGCTGAACGCGGGGTTCAACGTTGCGCATTGGCGATTGAGCCAGTCAGCGCGGGTAGGTGATCGAATTGATCACGCTATCGGCTGTCGTTCTTTAACAATCTGGAAGAAGTAGTAAAGAGATTATTCGAAAGCACTTAGAGATGGGTGTGAGTAGGGTAATCAGGGTTGTGATTGTATCAAGTATGAAAAGGTGATCGAAAGATTGCTTTGGAATACGGCACAACGCGAATACTCAACCTATGACGGTGGGCTTGAAGGCAGCAATGCTGGCAGACACACTCGTTATAGGGTCAAGCGAACAAGTGCATGTGGTGGATGCCTTGGCGATCACAGGCGATGAAGGACGCGGTAGCCTGCGAAAAGCGGTGGGGAGCTGGCAAACGAGCTTTGATCCACCGATATCCGAATGGGGAAACCCGGCCCGAATGGGTCATCCTAAGCTGAATCCATAGGCTTAGTGAAGCGAACGCGGTGAACTGAAACATCTAAGTAACCGCAGGAAAAGAAATCAACCGAGATTCCCAGAGTAGTGGCGAGCGAAATGGGATCAGCCTGTACTCTTTATCTGTGTTGTTAGCTGAACGCTCTGGAAAGTGCGGCCATAGCAGGTGATAGCCCTGTAAGCGAAAACAGCGTGGAAGAACTAGGGGTACGACAAGTAGGGCGGGACACGTGAAATCCTGTCTGAAGATGGGGGGACCATCCTCCAAGGCTAAATACTCGTGATCGACCGATAGTGAACCAGTACCGTGAGGGAAAGGCGAAAAGAACCCCGGGAGGGGAGTGAAATAGATCCTGAAACCGCATGCATACAAACAGTCGGAGCCTCGCAAGGGGTGACGGCGTACCTTTTGTATAATGGGTCAGCGACTTACGTTCAGTAGCGAGCTTAACTGATTAAGGCAGGCGTAGCGAAAGCGAGTCCGAATAGGGCGATCAGTTGCTGGGCGTAGACCCGAAACCAAGTGATCTATCCATGGCCAGGTTGAAGGTGCGGTAACACGTACTGGAGGACCGAACCCACTAACGTTGAAAAGTTAGGGGATGAGCTGTGGATAGGGGTGAAAGGCTAAACAAACTTGGAAATAGCTGGTTCTCTCCGAAAACTATTTAGGTAGTGCCTCGTGTATCACCTTCGGGGGTAGAGCACTGTCATGGTTGTGGGGTCCATTGCGGATTACTACGCCATAGCAAACTCCGAATACCGAAGAGTGCAATCACGGGAGACAGACATCGGGTGCTAACGTCCGGTGTCAAGAGGGAAACAACCCAGACCGCCAGCTAAGGTCCCAAAGATTGGCTAAGTGGGAAACGAAGTGGGAAGGCAAAAACAGTCAGGAGGTTGGCTTAGAAGCAGCCACCCTTTAAAGAAAGCGTAATAGCTCACTGATCGAGTCGTCCTGCGCGGAAGATGTAACGGGGCTCAAGCCAGTCACCGAAGCTGCGGATGCATATTTATATGCATGGTAGGAGAGCGTTCCGTAAGCCTGCGAAGGTGCGTTGAAAAGCGTGCTGGAGGTATCGGAAGTGCGAATGCTGACATGAGTAGCGATAAAGGGGGTGAAAAGCCCCCTCGCCGTAAGCCCAAGGTTTCCTACGCAACGTTCATCGGCGTAGGGTGAGTCGGCCCCTAAGGCGAGGCAGAAATGCGTAGCTGATGGGAAGCAGGTCAATATTCCTGCACCATTGTTAGATGCGATGGGGGGACGGATCGCGGAAGGTTGTCCGGGTGTTGGACGTCCCGGTCGCTGCATTGGAGAAGGTGCTCAGGCAAATCCGGGCACATAATTCAAGGGTGTGGCGCGAGCTTCCTCGGAAGCGAAGCAATTGGAAGTGGTTCCAAGAAAAGCCTCTAAGCTTCAGTCTAATAGTGACCGTACCGCAAACCGACACAGGTGGGCGAGATGAGTATTCTAAGGCGCTTGAGAGAACTCGGGAGAAGGAACTCGGCAAATTGGTACCGTAACTTCGGGATAAGGTACGCCTCTGTAGCTTAACCAGCCTGCGCTGGAAGGGTGAAGAGGTTGCAATAAACTGGTGGCTGCGACTGTTTAATAAAAACACAGCACTCTGCAAACACGAAAGTGGACGTATAGGGTGTGACGCCTGCCCGGTGCCGGAAGATTAAATGATGGGGTGCAAGCTCTTGATTGAAGTCCCGGTAAACGGCGGCCGTAACTATAACGGTCCTAAGGTAGCGAAATTCCTTGTCGGGTAAGTTCCGACCTGCACGAATGGCGTAACGATGGCCACACTGTCTCCTCCCGAGACTCAGCGAAGTTGAAGTGTTTGTGATGATGCAATCTCCCCGCGGCTAGACGGAAAGACCCCATGAACCTTTACTGTAGCTTTGCATTGGACTTTGAACCGATCTGTGTAGGATAGGTGGGAGGCTATGAAACCGGAACGCTAGTTTCGGTGGAGCCGTCCTTGAAATACCACCCTGGTTTGTTTGAGGTTCTAACCTTGGTCCATGATCTGGATCGGGGACAGTGCATGGTAGGCAGTTTGACTGGGGCGGTCTCCTCCCAAAGTGTAACGGAGGAGTACGAAGGTACGCTAGGTACGGTCGGAAATCGTGCTGATAGTGCAATGGCATAAGCGTGCTTAACTGCGAGACCGACAAGTCGAGCAGGTGCGAAAGCAGGTCATAGTGATCCGGTGGTTCTGTATGGAAGGGCCATCGCTCAACGGATAAAAGGTACTCTGGGGATAACAGGCTGATACCGCCCAAGAGTTCATATCGACGGCGGTGTTTGGCACCTCGATGTCGGCTCATCTCATCCTGGGGCTGTAGCCGGTCCCAAGGGTATGGCTGTTCGCCATTTAAAGAGGTACGTGAGCTGGGTTTAAAACGTCGTGAGACAGTTTGGTCCCTATCTGCCGTGGGCGTTGGATATTTGAAGGGGGCTGCTCCTAGTACGAGAGGACCGGAGTGGACGAACCTCTGGTGTACCGGTTGTCACGCCAGTGGCATCGCCGGGTAGCTATGTTCGGAAGAGATAACCGCTGAAAGCATCTAAGCGGGAAACTCGCCTTAAGATGAGATATCCCCGGGGCTTCGAGCCCCTTGAAGGGTCGTTCCAGACCAGGACGTTGATAGGTCAGGTGTGTAAGTGCAGTAATGCATTGAGCTAACTGATACTAATTGCCCGTAAGGCTTGATCCTATAACCAGTGTGTTTGAACCACTGGCGAGTTATGCGTGTGCGACAATCGCCACCCAACATTTACTGCTTCTTCCCGGATTGGTTGTGTGCCCACCCGGCGCACGACAACAAGTCATGCCTGATGACCACAGCGAGTTGGTACCACCCCTTCCCATCCCGAACAGGACCGTGAAACGACTCCACGCCGATGATAGTGCGGATCTCCCGTGTGAAAGTAGGTAATCGTCAGGCTCCTCATGCAGCAACAAAAACCCCACCCCCAAACAGGTGGGGTTTTTGCATTTCTGCAGCATTGGCGCGCAAAGCAAAGCGCTGCTTGGTTGAGCAGCGCCAAAATAAAAAATCGAGGTTATCGAGCTAAGAACCGCTCTGCCAATCGAACCCAGTAAGACGAGCCGACAGACAACAAATCGTCATTGAAATCGTAACTGGCGTTATGCAACATGCAGGGACCGGCACCATGTCCATGATCCCGATGACCGCCGTTGCCATTCCCGAGAAACGCATAACACCCGGGCTTTTCAAGCAACATGAACGAAAAGTCCTCCGCGCCCATTGTTGGTTCGACTGAGGCGTTCACCTTATCCTTGCCTACAACGGCAGTCATCGCTTCCGCCGCAAACTTCGTCTGCTCAGCGTCGTTGATCGTCGGTGGATAATTTCGATGAAAATGCAGTTCCGCCTCGCAATCGTAAGCCGATGCCGTCGCTTCGACGATCTTGCGCATACGTTCTTCGATAACGTCTAAAGTCTCGACCGTGAACGTGCGCACCGTGCCACCTAACCATGCCTCATCCGGCACGACATTGACCGCGTCGCCAGCATGAATTTGGGTGATCGAAAGCACGGCAGTATCGATAGGCTTCTTGTTTCGAGTAATGATGCCCTGTAACCCATTGGCGATCTGCACAGCAGTGAATACCGGGTCACGTCCGTTATGAGGCATTGCCGCATGCGAGCCGATGCCGCGAATCGTGATCCGAAACTCATTGCTCGACGCCATGATTGGACCGGAAACCACGCCGAAGTGCCCCGCAGGCATTCCCGGCCAGTTGTGAATCCCAAAGACGGCATCGACAGGGAAACGCTTGAACAAGCCGTCTTCGATCATTGCACGCGCGCCTGCGCCACCTTCCTCGGCCGGCTGAAAGATGAAAACAATCGTGCCGTTAAAGTTGCCATGCTCCGCCAAATGTTTTGCTGCGCCGAGCAGCATGGCAGTGTGCCCGTCGTGACCGCACGCGTGCATGCGGCCGGGGTGGGTCGATCGATGCTCGAAGGTGTTGATTTCCTGAATGGGCAGTGCGTCCATATCGGCGCGTAGTCCGATCGACCCGTTGCCGGAGCCACGCTTGAGCACGCCGACGACGCCCGTCTTTCCCAGCCCACGATGCACAGTAATGCCCCATCGCTCGAGGCTTTCCGCGACAAGCTTGCTCGTCCCCGTCTCTTCGTAACGCAGCTCCGGATGAGCATGAATCGTTCGTCGGAGAGCTTTGATTTCTTCGTGCGATGCTTCGATTTCAGGGATCAGATTCATTTTGGAACCGTTCTCACGTTTGAATTCGGACGTTGCGCATTGACACTGCGTCGGTCCTTGCATTCTACGCCGTCATTATTTGATGATTTGAACGGTCGTTCCCACGGCGACCATAATAAAATCGACTCATCTGACGCTTTTCATCTGGTAATCCCGGACCCATGCCATGAACGCTCCAACCGAGTTCGCCCGAGCCGTCTGCCCACATGACTGTCCCGATACCTGCGCAATGCGCGTCACGGTCAAGGACGGCAAAGCGGTAAAGGTCAGCGGCGATCCGGATCATCCGCCGACGCAGGGCGTGCTCTGCACGAAGGTGACGCGTTATGCCGAGCGCACGCATCATAAAGACCGACTGCTCACGCCGTTGCGCCGCGTCGGCCGGAAAGGCGAAGGGCGCTTCGAGGCAATTAGCTGGAATGCCGCGCTCACCTTGGCTGCCAACAAGCTGAAGTCGATTGCACAGCGCGCGCCCGAAGCGATTCTCCCGTACAGCTATGCAGGCACGATGGGACTGGTACAAGGCGAGAGCATTGCGGCGCGTTTTTTCAATGTGCTCGGCGCGTCGCGGCTCGATCGGACGATCTGCGCCGCCGCCGGGACTGCCGGCTTGCGCTACACATACGGCGCGAGCCTCGGCATGCATACCGAGTTTTTCGAGGAAAGCGAGATCATCCTGATCTGGGGAGCGAATCCGATCGCGTCGAGCCTGCATTTCTGGACGCGTGCGCAGGAAGCAAAGCGGCGCGGCGCCAAGTTGATCGCAATCGATCCGTATCGGTCACTGACGGCGGAAAAGTGTCATCAACATATCGCGCTGCGGCCCGGAACGGACGCTGCGCTCGCGCTCGGCATGATCGACGTTTTGATTCGCGAGGATCTCATCGACCGCGAATATGTCGATGCTCACACGCTCGGCTTCGAAGAACTCAAGGCGCGCGCGGCGCAGTTTCCGCCTTCGCGCGTGGCGTCGATATGCGGTCTTGACGAGAAGACGGTGATCGATCTCGCGCGCGCATTCGGTTCTACCAGGAAGGCGTCGATTCGCCTGAATTACGGTATGCAGCGCGTGCGCGGCGGCGGCAATGCGGTCCGCGCCATTGCCTGTCTGCCGTCGCTCACGGGCGCATGGCGTGAGCGCGCGGGCGGACTGCTGCTGTCGTCGTCGGGCTGGACACCGGTCGATGGAAACGCGCTCGAACGTCCGAACCTGTCGCCCGGCTGGCCGTCGAAACTGCCGCGCATCGTCAATATGAACGCTATCGGCGACGCGCTGCTGAACCCCGGAGACGACGCATTCGGCCCGAAGATCGAAGCGCTGATCGTCTATAACTCGAACCCGGTGGCCGTGGCGCCCGACTCCGCGAAAGTCGCCGCGGGCTTTGCGCGTGACGATCTGTTCACCATTGTCCTCGAACACTTTCAGACCGATACGGCTGACTATGCCGATCTGATTTTCCCGGCGACGACACAGCTCGAACACTTGGACGTCCATAAGTCTTACGGGCATACGCATGTGATGGCCAACTTGCCGGCCATTCAACCGGTCGGCGAAGCGCGCACGAATACAGACATCTTTCGAGGTCTCGCGCGCGCCATGGGCCTCACCGAACCGGCACTCTTCGAGACCGACGAACAGATTGCATCGAAAGCCTTTCGCTGGGCCGATGCGACGCTCCAAGGTCAGGACTGGAACGCGCTCAAAGAGACGGGTTGGCTGAAACTCAATCTTGCCGATGCGCCCTTGGCTCAAGGCGCCTTTCGCACGCCTTCGGGCAAGTGCGAGTTTTATAGCGAACGTCTGAAAAACGAAGGACTCGATCCGCTGCCCGATTATCTGCCGCCGTACGAATCGACGGACGGCTCGCCCGAACTCGCGGCGCGCTATCCGCTCGCGATGATCTCGCCGCCCGCGCGCAATTTCCTGAACAGCAGTTTCGTGAACGTCGAGAGTCTGCGCGCGACCGAAGGCCAGCCGCATCTCGATATCCATCCTGCCGATGCCGAACTCCGCGGTATCGAAGACGGCGTGCTGGTTCGCATCTTCAACGATCGCGGCTCGATGCAGGCGCGCGCCCGTGTAACCGAACGCGCGAAGGAGGGCGTCGTGGTCGGGTTGTCGATCTGGTGGAAGAAGTTGTCCCCCGATGGCCGTAACGCCAATCAGGTAACGAGCCAGGCACTGACCGATCTGGGGGGATCGGCGACGTTTTACGACTGCCTGGTTGAAGTGGAGTCAATGCATTGAGTCGTAATGAAAGAGCAGGCCGGAACGAGTCTGGAAGGCGGCGTCTAACCCAATTGTCGGAAGCGAGGCAAGCAGCTAGCATCTCGTTTTCGCACGATCATTCTAAATTCCAATAAGAAGGAGACGCCGCATGGAAAAACCATGGTTGAAGTCCTACCCGGACGGCGTACCGGCTGAAATCGACGTTTCCGCGTACCGGTCGGTTTCCCAGTTGCTCGAAGACAGTTTCCGCAAGAACCGCGACCGGCGCGCGTTCGTCTGCATGGGCAAGTCGATTACCTACGGCGAACTCGACGACATGTCGAAAAAGCTCGCGGCATGGTTTCAGACGAAGGGTCTCAAGCCCGGCGCGCGCGTCGCGTTGATGATGCCCAACGTGTTGCAATATCCGATCGCGATTGCGGCGGTTCTGCGCGCGGGTTATATCGTCGTCAACGTCAATCCGCTGTACACACCGCGTGAGCTCGAACATCAGTTGAAGGACAGCGGCGCGGAAGCCATCGTCTTGCTCGAGAATTTCGCGCATACGCTGCAAGCCGTGGTGAAGAACACGGCCATCAAACACGTGGTTGTCGCCGCGCTCGGCGACCTCATGGGTTTGAAAGGGCTCGTCGTCAATCTGGTCGTGCGGCGCGTGAAGAAGCTCGTGCCCGAGTGGAGTTTGCCCGGACGGGTTCGCTTCAATGACGCGCTCAGCGAAGGTGGACGCGCCACGTTTCATAGCGTCGAACAAAGTCCCGATGACGTCGCGTTCCTGCAATACACGGGCGGCACGACGGGCGTCGCCAAGGGCGCGACGCTTTTGCATCGCAACCTGATCGCGAACGTGTTGCAATCCGAAGTCTGGCTGGATCCGGCACGCAAGCGCCGGCCCGATATCGACCAGTTCATCTGCGTGGTCGCGTTGCCGCTTTATCACATCTTCGCGCTGACGGTGTGCGGCATGCTGACGATCCGCACCGGCGGACTTGGCGTGCTGATTCCGAATCCACGCGATATCGCGGGGACGATCAAGGAACTAAAGGGCATACAGATCAATACGTTTCCGGCCGTCAACACGCTCTATAACGCGCTGTTGAATCATCCCGATTTCGACCAGCTGGATTTCTCCAAGCTCATCGCGGCGAATGGCGGCGGCATGGCGGTGCAGGAAGCCGTCGCCAAACGCTGGTTCGCGAAGACGGGCGTGCCGATTGTCGAAGGCTACGGGTTGTCCGAAACGTCACCCTGTGTGACCTGCAATCCGGTCACGGCGATGGAATATACGGGGACGATCGGCTTGCCGTTGCCATCGACGGAAATCGTCATTCGCGACGACGACAACAACGACGTTCCGTTCGGTCAGCCCGGCGAAATCTGCATTCGCGGTCCGCAAGTCATGGCGGGCTACTGGAACCGCCCCGACGAAACCGCAAAGGTGATGACGCCCGACGGCTTCTTCCGCTCGGGCGACGTGGGCGTCTTCGATGATCGCGGTTACGTGAAAATCGTCGATCGCAAGAAGGACATGATTCTCGTGTCCGGCTTCAATGTTTATCCGAACGAGATCGAGGACGTGGTCGCCATGCTGCCCGGCGTGTTCGAAGTGGCCGCGGTCGGCGTGAAGGATCAGAACTCGGGCGAGGCGGTGAAGCTCTTCATCGTGCGCCGTGATCAGAGCCTGACCGAAGCGGATGTCGTGGCGTTCTGCAAGGAGCGGCTGACGGGGTACAAGCGGCCGCGCATCATCGAGTTTCGCAACGACCTGCCGAAGAGCAATGTCGGCAAGATTTTGCGGCGCGAATTGCGCGACGGCACGGCCTGAAGAATCGATTTGGCAAATGGAAAAGCCTTCGTGTCGAAAGACCGAAGGCTTTTTTCTTTGCATCGCATAGAAGCGGTTATGCCCGACGCGCCATGCCATATAAAAAAGGCGCCCAAAGGCGCCTTTCAAGAGATACCGCTATGTTAAGACTTGTTAGAACTTGTGGCGAATACCGACCAGTGCCGCGACCTGGTTCGACGTCGACGACGGCGACAGACCGTTGATGCTTGCAACTGCTGCGCGTTGCGTCGAATCCGTACCCGTTGCGTGTTGGTACACACCGTCGATATACACGTCCGTGCGCTTGGAGAGGAAGTAGTCCGCGCCGAGCATGCCTTGGTGGTACTTGGCATCGGCCAGGCCGTAGCCCTTCGTGTAGTCGTAAGCGACGCCGAGCAGCAGAGCCGGGGTCAACTGATACTTGAAGTTGAGTTCGGCGTTGTGGAACTTGCCCGAACCGCCCGTGTAAGCAGCCGGGTTGAGGCCGGCGCCGGCTTCGCGGCCGACATCCTTGAACTGCGTGTTGCTGTACGTCGCGCCGACCGTTGCCGCGCCGAACGTATAAGCACCGCCCGCCGAGATCACTTGTTGCGTGTGAGCCGATGCGAAGCCCGAGATCACGCGGCTGTTCGGGAAGTTCGAAGCCGTACCGGCCGTTGCAGCCGTGCGCGAGGTCGTGTTGTTGCCGAAGAACGAATAGTTCGGGTCCTTGACGTTCAAGTACGCAGCGCCCAATTGCAACGGGCCTTGCGAGTAGCCGAGGCCAGCCGACCAGATCTGGTTGCGATTGAACTGACCTGCGTTGCCGCCCAGGCTGTACAAGCCGCCGAACGTGAAGCCGGCGTAGTTGGCGCTCGTGAACTTGACCGAATTGTTGACGCGCAACGAGTTGTTCATGTTGTCGAGGTCGCCCGGGTGCGCACCGAAGTACGTCGCCCACTGGCTGCCGACTTCGAACGCGCCGGTGAAGTCAACCACGGAGTCGTACTGACGACCCAACGTGACCGTGCCGTATTGCGCCGTCGACAGACCGACGTAAGCCTGACGGCCGAACTCGTCGCCGCCTTGACCCAGCGCGCCGTTGAACACGTTGAAGCCGTTTTCCAACACGAAGAGGGCCTTCAGACCGCCGCCAAGATCTTCCGTACCACGCAGGCCCCAACGGCTGCCCTGCACGTTGCCGCTGTTCAAGGCATACAACTTCTGACCAGCGCTATTGTTCGAGTACAGGAAGCCAGCGTCGATGATGCCGTACAGCGTCACGCTGCTTTGCGCGTGGGCGGCGCCAGCGAAGGTGCCCAAAGCGGCCAAAGCGAGAAGCGACTTTTTCATTGAATAGATCTCCAAGGAGTGTTTGCGACTTTTGGGCAAGGTCACTGTTCTAGCGCCAGTGTGTTGACGTCCCTGCCGGGCACTTCTGAATGAAGTTGAGACGTAATGTAACAAAGAGGCCTTGGGCGACAAAGGAAAAGGGGCCGGTCTGCGCACCTCGTGTGACGTTTTTGCAACATGCGCTAAAATCTTGGTTTTGCAGTAATTTTATGACTCGCGTTTGCCCTAATTCAAAATTTGATTAGTTCAAAAAGCCTGCTTTGGATATTTCTTGCCAGAGAATGTGGCTTGCTGAAAGAAGGCGAAGAGCATCGAATTCCGCGCAACGAGATGAGGGAGAAAAACCATGACGCTAGACGAAGTCATCAGCGAATTCGACCGCGGCCTGCGTTCCATGGCAGGTATCAGCCGCATGTCGCGGCCGGTTCCGGAGCCGAACGCGCTCGGTCAGTCGGAGATGAGCCTTCCGGGCATCGACGAACCCGCGCTCGACGAGAAGGAGCGGTCGCACGCCGCTGGTCTGATGCGCGTGAACCATGTCGGCGAAGTCTGCGCGCAAGCGCTTTATCAGGCCCAGAAGCTGGCGACCAATAGCCCGCAGCTGAAGGCGAGCTTCGAACACGCCGCGCGCGAGGAAGAAGACCATCTCGCATGGACGTCCAAGCGCCTTCGCGATCTCGATTCGCGCCCGAGCCTGCTCAATCCGTTGTGGTACGCAGGCGCACTGGCCATCGGCTTTGCAGCCGGACGCCTCGGCGATCGCGCGAGCCTGGGTTTCATGGCTGAAACCGAGCGTCAGGTGGAGCAACATCTCGATGGCCACATGAAGACGCTGCCGCAAAACGATCACGCGTCGCGCGCGATCGTCGAGCAGATGCGGCAGGACGAAGCCGCACATGCTGCCGCGGCTATCGGAGCGGGCGGTGGTGAGGTTCCGTTCCCCGTGCGAGCGTTGATGCGCGCAGCATCGAAGATCATGACCCGCACCGCTTACTATATTTAGACGGCAGTCTTATGGTCGATGGCCTGCTCCATCGACCAAATTACCTTTGCGCGTGCGCGGAGGCGGCAAATCCGCCTATAAGAACGGTTACATTTCATTCATTTTGTCGGTCAAATTCACGTAACACTTTCACATCGTCCACTAGCTCTATAATTTATAACGCTTTTCTACTTTGTGCTACTTTAAGCTCCTGCGCTAAGTCCTTGTTCTAACGGGCAAAAACTACTCGAAAAAAAGTTTCGCGTCTTGACCGAGGAAATGCCTTCCACTAAAGTGGGAGACAGTGTCAGAAAGTGGTCTTTTGTGTGATTTCGGAGTCACTTTAAGGCTACTTCGCAAAAAGACGGGCGCCAACGGGGGCGTCAGCACAGGGAGAAGGGCGAGTGTTCCAGGGAGCGTCGGCGCTGACGCTCGATGCGAAAGGACGGATGTCGGTTCCGTCTCGCTATCGGGAAGCGCTGCAAGGGCAGGCAGAAGGCCGGGTGACGCTCACGAAGAGCCCGGATGGATGCCTGTTGCTGTTTCCTCGCCCGGAGTGGGAAGTCTTTCGCGCCAAAGTCGCCGCGCTTCCCATGGAAGCCATGTGGTGGCGGCGCATCTTTCTCGGCAACGCAATGGATGTGGAAATGGACGGCGCCGGCCGCGTATTGGTCTCGCCCGAACTGCGCTCTGCCGCATCGCTTGAAAAAGAAGTGACCCTGCTCGGCATGGGCGTGCACTTCGAATTATGGGATTCGCAGACCTATTCGGCGAAGGAAGCCGCGGCGATGGCGCAGGGCATGCCCGACGCGCTGAAGAATTTCACTTTCTGACGCGGCGCTAAAAACATGGCACCTGCGATGAGAAATGAACTGCAGCATCGCACGGTGCTGCTAAACGAAGCAATTGACGGGCTGATCACGCGCGCGGACGGCATCTATATAGATGGCACTTTCGGGCGCGGCGGACATAGCCGGGGCATTCTGGATCGGCTGGGCGAAGCGGGGCGGCTCGTCGCCTTCGACAAAGACCCGCTCGCAATCGCCACGGCGCAACAGATACAAGACTCACGCTTTTCGATTGTGCATGACAGTTTCGCTGCCCTGCGCGATACGGCGAGCGAGCGTGGGATGGGGCGAGTGTCGGGCGTGTTGCTGGACCTGGGCGTGTCGTCGCCACAAGTGGACGACCCGGAGCGCGGCTTCAGTTTTCGCGCGCAAGGTCCGCTCGACATGCGCATGGACCCGACTCGAGGGGAGTCGGCGGCAGAGTGGCTCGCGCGGGCAACGGTGCAGGAACTCACGGAGGTGATCAGAGATTATGGGGAAGAACGGTTTGCTTTTCAGATTGCAAAGGCGCTTGTTGCTCGCAGGGCAGAGTCCGAGCGTCTTGGGCCTCTCGACAGCACGAGCGAGCTTGCCGAAATCGTGGGTCACGTCGTCAAAACCCGTGAGAAGGGCAAGGACCCGGCAACTCGCACCTTTCAAGCTATACGGATTCACGTCAATCAAGAGCTTGCGGAGCTGCAAGTAGTACTTGAGTCGGCACTTTCGTTGTTGGAGCAAGGGGGGCGGCTGGTCGTGATCAGCTTTCATTCGCTCGAAGACCGGATCGTCAAGCGTTTCATGCAGGCGCATGCCAGCGCGCCCGCCGTGGACCGTCGCTTGCCGATCCGCGCGGTCGATCTTCCCAGCCCGCCGTTGCGGGTCGTGGGCCGCGTGTTTCCGAGCGACGCTGAAGTCGCCGCCAACCCGCGCGCCCGGTCCGCGGTCATGCGTATCGCGGAGCGGATCGCGCCATGAATCGCCTCAACATCTTCCTGTTGATCGTCGTGCTCGGGTGCGCGTTGTCGGTCGTCAGCGCCACCAACAAGCAGCGGCAAGTGTTCATCGAATTGCAAAGAGCGCAGTCGCAAGAGCGTCAGTTGCAGCAGGATTATGCGCAGTTTCAGTATCAGCAGAGCGCGTTGTCGAAGACCTCGCGCATCGAGCAATTGGCTACTAACTCGTTGAAGATGCAGCCCGTCGCTACCGGCCGCACGCAATACCTGACCTACGACCCGGCGACCTTCAAGGCCGCCGACGCGCCCATGCCGCCGCCGCTGCCCGCGTCGGCGCCGCCCGCACGCGGAGCCAAACGATGAAAAAATCCGCGAAACAAAAGGACGTCGCCTACACGCCGAATCCGATCCTTGCAGTGCGTCTGCCCATGTGGCGCTCGAAGCTGGTCGTGTTCATGTTGTTCATGGCGTTCGTCGCGCTCGCCGGGCGGGCATTCTGGATCCAGGGTCCGGGCAACGCGTTCTTCAAGAAGCAAGGCGAAAGCCGCTATCAACGCACGCTGGAAATGCCCGCCACGCGCGGCCAGATTCGCGACCGTAACGGTCTCGTGCTCGCCACGAGTCTGCCGGTGAAGGCCATCTGGGCGATTCCCGAAGCCGTGCCGAACGACCTCGGCGCGGACAAGCTTGCGCAACTCGCAAAGTTGCTCGACATGACGCAGAAAGATCTGCGCGCGAAACTCTCGATGGACAAGACCTTCGTCTACGTGAAGCGTCAGGTGCCGCTCGAAGTCGCGCAAAAGGTCGCGGAGCTCGACGTTCCCGGCATCTATTCGCGCGGCGAATACAAGCGCTTCTATCCGGAAGGCGAAATCACTGCGCATCTGATCGGCTTTACTAATATTGAAGACAAGGGACAAGAAGGCGTCGAACTCGGCGACCAAGGTGTTCTCGCGGGTACGCCTGGCATGCGTCGCGTCATCAAGGACCGCATGGGTCATATCGTCGAGGATGTCGACGAGCAGGTCGTGCCGCATAATGGTACGGACGTCGAACTCTCGATCGACAGCAAGATTCAGTACATCGCGTACACGAATCTGAAGGCTGCGGTCGAGAAGTCGAAGGCGAAGGCTGGCGCTGCAATTGTGATCGACACCAAAACGGGCGAAGTACTCGCGCTCGTCAACTATCCCACGTACAACCCGAACGACCGCACGCGCATGACTGGCGAGCAGTTGCGCAACCGCATTCTCACGGACACTTTCGAGCCAGGCTCGATCATGAAGCCGTTCACCGTTTCGCTCGCGCTGGATTTGCATCGCGTGACGCCGAATACGCTCGTCGAAACGGGCGGCGGCACGTTCGTGCTGGACGGCGCGCGCATCACGGACGATTCGGGTTTCGGCACGCTCACTGTCGGTGGAGTGATTCAGAAATCGAGCAATATCGGCGCGACCAAAATTGCGATGCAATTGCGCGCCGAAGAAATGTGGAACATGTACACGAGCCTCGGTCTTGGTCAGGCGCCGAAGGTTGGTTTCCCTGGCGCGGTGACGGGACGGTTGCGGCCGTGGAAGAGCTGGCGGCGCATCGAGCAGGCAACCATGTCTTATGGCTACGGCTTGTCTGCTTCGCTGTTTCAGCTAGCACGCGCTTATACCGCGATTGCGCACGACGGTCAGGTCATGCCGGTGTCCATTTTCCGCACGCCGGGCGATCAACCGGCGCAGGGTCAGCAAGTGTTTTCGCCAACCACCGCGCGTGAAGTGCGCGCCATGCTCGAAACCGTGGTGTCGAAGGGCGGCACGTCGCCGGATGCAGCGGTGCCGGGCTATCGCGTCGGCGGCAAGAGCGGCACCGCGTACAAGCATGCGGGTCGCGGTTACGACCATTCGAAGTATCGCGCGTCGTTCGTCGGCATGGCGCCAATGCCGAATCCGCGCATCGTCGTGGCCGTATCGGTCGATGAACCGACGGCGGGCAGTCACTTCGGCGGCCAGGTTTCGGGTCCCGTTTTCTCGGCCATCGCCGGCGACACGCTGCGTGCGCTCAATGTGCCGCCCGACATGCCGGTCAAGCAAATGGTCGTGACCGACGATTCGAACTCCGCAACGCAACCGCCGGCGAAGCAGCCCGCGAACAACGCCAACAACGCAATAGCCGCGAAGAAATACGCAGTGTCGAGCAATACGAAGACGCATCCGGGAGTCGTGCGATGAGCGCGCAGGCCCGCCAGATATCGAACGCGGTCGAATGGCTGCGCGCACATGCGCAACCCTCGGCGAACCTGCATGCCGACACGCGCTCACTCAAGAGCGGCGACGTGTTTCTGGCCTATGCCGTCGATGGCGCGGACAACCGTTCTTATCTGAATGCCGCGCTCGCAGTGGGCGCGGTGGCGGCGCTGTATCAGCCGGAAAACTTCACGGGCAAGCCGGATGCGTCGAAGACGCTCGCCGTCGCAAAACTCAACGAACTTGCCGGCCCGATTGCCGCTGCCTGGTACGGCGAGCCGACCGCGTCGATGCTCACCGTTGGCGTGACGGGCACCAATGGCAAGACTTCGTGCAGTCAGTGGATTGCCACCGCGCTCACCGCGCTCGGCCGGCCGTGCGCAATCGTGGGCACGTTGGGTATCGGCATGCCGGGCAAGCTCGTGCATACCGGCTTCACCACGCCCGACGCGGCACAGCTTCAGCGCAATCTCGCGCAACTCAAGACGCAGGGCGCGGAGGGCGTGGCGATGGAAGTCTCGTCGCATGCGCTGCATCAAGGGCGCGTGAACGGCACGGATTTCGACCTCGCCATCTTCACGAACCTCACGCAGGATCATCTCGACTATCACGGCACTTTCGACGCATACGAAGCCGCCAAGGCGCGTCTTTTCGCGTGGCCCACGCTCAAAACCGCAATCGTCAATCGCGACGACGCGGCGGGACAACGTTTGATCGAATCGCTGCGCGGCAAGGTGCGCACGATTGCATACGGCGTCGACATTCCCGTGAACGCCGTGCCAAGCGCCGATGCGCTTTTGCTCGCGACCAACGTGCGCGCCACCGCAACGGGCACCGCGTTTCATCTTTCGTCGGACTGGGGCGAAGCCGACGTGGAGGTCGGCACGCTCGGCGCCTTCAACGTCAGTAATCTGCTTTCCGTGCTCGGCGTGCTGCTCGAAGTCGGCGTGCCGTTCGACACCGCGCTTGCACGCATCGCGAAACTCGAATCGGTGAACGGCCGCATGGAGCGGCTCGGCGGACGGCCGCAAAGCGATGAGCCGCTCGTCGTGATCGACTACGCGCATACGCCCGACGCGCTCGACAAGACACTCGCCGCCTTGCGTCCAATCGCGACTGCGCGCGGCGGCGAACTCGTCTGCATGTTCGGTTGCGGCGGCGACCGCGACGCGACCAAGCGCCCGCTCATGGGCGCGATTGCCGAGCGCCTTGCCGATCAGATCGTCATCACGAGCGACAACCCGCGCAGCGAAGACCCGCAAGCGATCATCGACCAGATCGCGGGCGGCATGAAGGACGCCAGGAAAGCGCGCCGTATCGAAGATCGCGCGAGCGCGATCTTGCAGGCGATTCGCGCGGCGGCGCGCGAAGACGTCGTCGTGCTGGCCGGAAAGGGCCACGAAGCCACGCAGGAAATCATGGGCAAGAAACGCGCTTTCTCGGATCAGGACCACGCACGCCTCGCGCTTGCCGCACGTGCCACGCAGCAGCGCGGAGGCGGCGAATGACCATGTTCACCTTGCGCGAAGCCGCAGCGCTCATTCCCGGCGCCGTTTTGCAGGGCGATGAAAACCTCGCGATCGAACGCATCGTCACCGACAGCCGCGCGGTTCAGGCCGGCGATCTCTTCGTAGCGGTGAAGGGCGATCGTTTCGATGCGCACGACTTCCTCGATCAGGTTGCAAAGGGCGGTGCGTCGGCGGCGCTCGTTTCGCGCGAGCCATCATCCGGGAATGCCTGGCCGCTGCCAGTCATCAAGGTAAAGGACACGCGCATCGGGCTCGGTGCGCTGGCACACGGCTGGCGTGAGCGCTTTGCCATGCCGCTCGTCGCCGTTACCGGCAGCAACGGCAAGACCACGGTCAAGGAAATGATCTCGTCGATCTTCGCGGCCGCGGTCGGCGAAGATGCGCGGCTCGCCACGGCCGGCAACTTCAACAACGACATCGGTTTGCCGCTCACGTTGTTTCGCCTGAACGCGGCGCACAAGCTCGCGGTCGTCGAACTCGGCATGAATCATCCCGGCGAAACGAGTGTGCTCGGCAAGATCGCCGCGCCGACCGTCGCCGTGGTGAACAACGCGCAACGCGAGCATCAGGAATTCATGGCAACGGTGGAAGCCGTCGCGCTCGAACATGCATCGGTCATTCACGCGCTCGGCGAAACCGGCACGGCCGTGTTTCCCGCCGACGATCACTACGCGAGCATCTGGCGCGTGGCCGCGACCGGCAATCCGATCATGGACTTCGCATTGAGCGAGGACGCAGCGAAGGCGGCCGTCACCGGCACGCTCGACGGCACGACGGTGCACGTTCGCTCGCCGCAAGGCGAGATCGACATCGCGCTTGCCGTGCTTGGCGATCACAACGCGCGCAACGCATTGGCCGCAACGGCGGCGGCACTGGCTGCAGGCGTATCGCTCGATGCCGTCAAGCGCGGTCTCGAAGCATTTCAGCCGGTCAAGGGACGTCTGCAAGTGAAGCGCGCGGTGCTTGGCGCGCTTTCCGGCGCCACCGTGATCGACGACACGTACAACTCCAACCCCGACTCCATGCGCGCGGCCATCGACGTGCTCGCATCGCAGGCATCGCCGCGCGTGCTCGTCATGGGCGACATGGGCGAAGTAGGCGAAGAAGGTCCAGCGTTCCATCGCGAAGTCGGCGCTTATGCGGCACAACGCGGAATCGACGCGCTCTTCGCGTTGGGCGACGCGAGCGTCGATTCCGTGAACGCATTCAACGCTGCGGCATCGAAGCAGGCCGGCGCGCATTTCAACGATGTCGCCGCCCTGATTCAAGCAGTGCAACAAGCCGGCTTCGGACCCGGCGCCACGTATCTCGCGAAAGGCTCGCGCTTCATGAAGATGGAGCGCGTGGTGGACGCCGTGACAAGTCCACAACCACCCGTCGCGGGCACCACGCCCGCGGCACACTGAACTGAAAGAGAAGGACCAGCATGCTACTCGCACTCGCGCAATGGCTCCAGAATGACGCCAGCTTCATGCGCGTGTTTACCTACATCACGTTCCGCGCAGTGGGCGCCACGGCGACGGCGCTCCTGATCGGGCTCGTCTGCGGTCCGTGGGTGATCCGCAAACTGACCGCGTTGAAAGTCGGTCAGGCCGTGCGCCGTGACGGCCCGCAATCGCACCTCGTCAAGTCCGGCACGCCGACCATGGGCGGCGTGCTTATCCTCATGGGTATCGCCATTTCGACGCTGTTGTGGGCCGACCTCACCAACCGCTTCGTGTGGATCGTGATGCTCGTGACCTTCGGCTTCGGCGTGATCGGCTGGGTGGATGACTATCGCAAGGTCGTGTACAAGGACCCGCGCGGTATGTCGTCGCGCGAGAAGTATTTCTGGCAGTCGGTCATCGGTCTCTTCGCCGCGGTGTACCTCGCCTTCAGCGTGTCCGAGGCGAACAACGCGCGCGTGTTCGATCTCTTCATGGCGTGGGTGCGCAGCGGTCTTTCCATGGGTCTGCCAGCGCGTGCCGACTTGATGCTGCCGTTCATCAAGGCGATCAGCTATCCGCTCGGCGTATGGGGCTTCATCGCGCTGACGTACTTGGTGATTGTCGGCGCCAGCAACGCGGTGAATCTCACCGACGGCCTCGACGGCCTGGTCATCATGCCCGTGGTGCTGGTGGGCGCGTCGCTTGGCGCGTTCGCTTATGTCATGGGTAGCTCCGTGTATTCGAAGTACCTGCTGTTCCCGCATATTCCCGGCGCGGGCGAATTGCTGATCTTCTGTTCGGCCATGGGAGGCGCCGGTCTCGCTTTCCTCTGGTACAACACGCACCCGGCGCAAGTGTTCATGGGCGATGTCGGCGCGCTCGCGCTCGGCGGCGCGCTCGGCACCATTGCCGTGATCGTGCGTCAGGAGATCGTGCTGTTCATCATGGGCGGCATTTTCGTGGCCGAAACGCTTTCGGTCATGTTGCAAGTCTTCTGGTTCAAGTTCACGAAGCGCCGTTATGGCGAGGGCCGCCGCTTCTTCAAGATGGCGCCGCTGCATCACCATTACGAACTGTCCGGCTGGACCGAGACGCAAGTGGTGGTGCGCTTCTGGATCATCACGTTGATGCTGTGTCTGCTTGGTTTGTCGACGTTGAAGCTGCGTTGATTTCGCGGTGATTTTCGTGTCGATGGTGCGACGCTCGAAGGTTTCTTGAATTTTCGTTTCAGGTCAAAGGTAAAGCGATGTTTGGCGAGAAGTTTGTGGGTCGGCAAAGTCCGATGGTGCTTGTGCTGGGACTCGGTGAATCGGGTCTCGCGATGGCGCGCTGGTGCGCCAGGCACGGCTGCCGCCTGCGCATCGCCGACACGCGCGAACTGCCGCCCAATCTTTCCGAGCTCGCCATCCATCAGATCGATGCGGACTTCGTCGGCGGCCCGTTCTCGACTGAATTGCTCGATGGCGGTATCGAGATCGTCGCCATCAGCCCGGGACTTTCGCCGCTCGCGCCGGACCTCGCGCCGCTGATCGACGCTGCTAAAGCACGCGGCATTCCTGTGTGGGGCGAACTCGAATTGTTTGCGCAGGCGCTGGCCAAGCTCGGTATGGACGGCTATCAGCCGAAGGTGATCGCCATCACGGGCACGAACGGCAAAACCACGACGACCGCGCTCACGGGCCTCCTGTGCGAACGCGCGGGCAAGCGCGTGGCGGTCGCGGGCAACATCAGCCCGGCCATGCTCGACAAGCTCACGGAAGCCATCGATCAAACCGCGCTGCCCGACGTCTGGGTGCTCGAACTGTCGAGTTTCCAGCTCGAAACCGCGCACACCTTCGCGCCGGACGCCGCCGCCGTGCTGAACATTACGCAGGATCATCTCGACTGGCACGGCGGTCTCGACGCCTACGCCGCCGCGAAAGGCCGCATTTTCGGCGCGCGCACGACGCGCGTGCTGAACCGCGACGACGCCCGCACCATGGCGCTCGCGAAGAACGTCGCGGCGAATCGCGTGGTGAGCTTCGGTCTGGACGAGCCGGTCAACGTGGGCGACTACGGGCTTTTGCGCGAGAACGGCATGGTCTGGCTCGCGCAAGGCGTGGATCAGGACGCCGCCGACGAACCGGTCAGCTCGCGTCGTCGCAAGCAGGAAGCCGCCGCGCCGAACGTGGTGAGCAAGCGCCTCATGCCTGCCGACGCGCTGCGCATTCGCGGTCTGCATAACGCCGCCAACGCGCTGGCGGCGCTGGCGCTCGCACGTGCGGTCGATCTGCCGCTCGCCGCCTTGCTGCACGGCTTGCGCGAATATCACGGCGAGCCGCATCGCGTCGAAGTGATCGCGCAGATCGAAGGCGTCGATTACGTCGATGACAGCAAGGGCACCAACGTCGGCGCCACGGTCGCCGCGCTCGACGGTCTCGCGCAACGCATCGTGCTGATCGCGGGCGGTGACGGCAAGGGCCAGGATTTCTCGCCGCTCGAAGCACCGGTCGCACGCTGGGCGCGCGCCGTCATGCTGATCGGCCGCGACGCGCCGCGCATTCGCGAAACGCTCGAAGCCACCGGCGTCGCGCTCGAAGATCACGCCACGCTCGAAGCCGCGACGCAGTCCGCCGCGCGCCTCGCGCAACCGGGCGATGCCGTCCTGCTCTCGCCCGCCTGCGCGAGCCTCGACATGTTCAAAAACTATGCACATCGCGCCGACGTATTTCGCGGCGCGGTCGAAGAAATTGCCGCCGCGCGGGGAGTCATGCTATGAGCTGGTCGGAACGCTTTGGATCGAAATTGACTGGCCAGCGCAACGCGGTTCCGCAGGATTCGCTTGCGGGTCGCGCGGGCGCTTCGGTGCGCGTCGGACGTCCCGAAACCGCGGGCGGCATTTCGAGCGCGGTCAACGGCGTGCGTCCGGCGCGCTCGCGCATGCTCGACTACGACTACTCGCTTTTGTGGGTGATGATCTCGCTGCTCGGCCTTGGCATCGTGATGGTGTATTCGGCTTCGATCGCCATGCCCGATTCGCCGAAGTACGCGCAGTATCGCGACTATCACTTCCTCGTGCGCCATCTGATCTCGATAGCAACGGCGCTCGTCGGCGCGGTCATCGCGTTCAAGATTCCCATCAAGACCTGGGACAAGTACGCGCCGAAGCTCTTTCTCGTGGCGCTCGTGCTGCTCGTCATCGTGCTGGTGCCGCATGTGGGCAAGGGCGTGAACGGCGCGCGCCGCTGGATTCCGCTTGGCATCACGAACATGCAGCCGTCGGAAATCATGAAGCTCGCGGTGACCATCTACGCCGCGAACTACACCGTGCGCAAGCAAGAGTTCATGCATAGCTTCGGCAAGGGCTTTTTGCCGATGGCGGTCGCGGTCGGCGCAGTCGGCGCGCTCTTGCTGCTCGAACCGGACATGGGCGCGTTCATGGTGATCGCGGCTATCGCCATGGGCGTGCTGTTCCTCGGCGGCGTCAACGGCAAGCTGTTCGGCGGCCTGGTGGCGACGGCGGTCGGCACCTTCACCTTGCTCGTGTGGGCATCGCCTTGGCGTCGTGAGCGAATCTTCGCTTACCTCGATCCGTGGGACGACCGTTACGCGCAAGGCAAGGCTTATCAGCTCACGCACTCGCTCATCGCATTCGGACGCGGCGAATGGTTCGGCGTGGGCCTCGGCGGCAGCGTCGAGAAGCTCAACTATCTGCCGGAAGCGCATACCGACTTCATCCTCGCGGTGATCGGTGAAGAGCTCGGGTTCGTCGGCGTGATCTGCGTGATCCTGCTGTTTTACTGGATCGTGCGCCGCGCGTTCGAGATCGGCCGTCAGGCACTCGCACTCGATCGCACCTTCGCCGGTCTGATGGCCAAGGGCGTGGGCATCTGGTTCGGCGCGCAGACCTTCATCAACATGGGCGTGAATCTCGGTCTTTTGCCGACCAAGGGTCTCACGTTGCCGCTCGTAAGCTACGGCGGCTCGGGCATTCTTTTGAACTGCGTCGCGCTCGCGGTACTGCTGCGCGTCGATTATGAAAACCGGGTGCTGATGCGCGGAGGCAAGGTATGACCGTGCAAGGCTCATCCACTGCGAACGCGCGCACGCTGATGGTCATGGCGGGCGGCACCGGGGGCCACGTGTTCCCCGGTCTCGCGGTCGCGCACTGGATGCAGGCGCAGGGCTGGCGCGTGGTGTGGCTCGGCAATGCGAGCGGCATGGAAGCGACGCTCGTCCCGAAGCACGGTATTCCGATGGAGTCCGTGCGCTTCGGCGGCGTGCGCGGCAAGGGCATCAAGACCAAGTTCATGTTGCCCGTGAATCTCTTGCGCGCGTGTTCGCAGAGTCTGCGCGTGCTGCGTCAGGTGAAGCCGGATGTCGTGCTCGGCATGGGCGGGTACATCACGTTCCCGGCGGGCGTGATGACGAGACTCGCCGGCTGCCCGCTCGTGCTGCACGAACAGAATTCCATCGCGGGACTCGCGAACAAGGTGCTCGCGCATCTTGCGAAGCGCGTGCTCGTCGCCTTTCCGAACGCGCTGCCCAATGCCGAATGGACGGGTAATCCCATTCGTGCGGAACTAACGCGCACATTGCCACCTAAAGAACGCTATGCCGCGCGTTCGGGCCGGTTGAACGTGCTCGTGGTCGGCGGCAGTCTCGGCGCGGCTGCGCTCAACGAAACGGTGCCGAAGGCGCTTGCCCTGTTGAGCGACGAAGAACGTCCGCGCATCGTGCATCAGGCAGGCGCGAAGCATATCGAAGCGCTCGAAGCGAATTACGCCGCGGCAGGTTTTTCGCGTGGCGGCGACTTGCAACTCATGCCGTTCATCGAAGACATGGCAAGCGCTTATGCGGCAGCCGATCTCGTGATCTGCCGTTCAGGCGCGATGACCGTCTCCGAGGTCGCGGCGGTCGGCGTAGCGGCGCTATTCGTGCCGTTCCCGTTCGCCGTCGACGATCACCAGACGACCAACGGCGCGTTCCTCGCCAGGAACGGCGCGGCGGAATTGATACAACAACGCGATTTGTCGGCGGAAAGGCTCGCCGGCTGGTTGCGTATGCAGTCGCGCGAAACGCTTACGGCAATGGCCGAGCGTTCGCGCGCGCTGGCGAAACCGGACGCGACCGAACGGGTCGCGAAGGTTTGCGCCGACGTGGCCGGTGCGCGTACCCACGCGCAAGCTCGAGAGGCACATTAAGTCATGAAACATATCGTCAAACACATTCACTTTGTCGGCATTGGCGGAGTCGGGATGAGCGGCATCGCCGAGGTGCTGCTTAATCTCGGTTATCAGGTCAGCGGTTCGGACCTGTCGAACAACGCAATCACCGAGCGCCTCAAGATGCTCGGCGCGCGCGTGGCTATCGGGCATCACGAACAGAACATCGAAGGCGCGAACGCGGTCGTCGTATCCACGGCCGTGCGGCAAGACAATCCGGAAGTGCTGGCCGCGCGTCATCGTCGCGTGCCTATCGTGCCGCGCGCGGTCATGCTCGCGGAACTCATGCGCCTGAAGCAGGGCATCGCCATTGCCGGCACGCACGGCAAGACCACGACCACGTCGCTCGTCGCAAGTGTGCTGGCGGCAGGCGGACTCGATCCGACCTTCGTCATTGGCGGCCGGCTGATCAGCGCGGGCGCGAATGCGCGGCTCGGCACCGGCGACTTCATCGTCGCGGAAGCGGACGAGTCGGACGCGTCGTTCCTCAACCTCTTTCCCGTGATCGAAGTCATCACGAACATCGACGCCGATCACATGGACACCTACGGCCACGACTTCGCGCGGCTGAAGCAGGCGTTCATTGAATTCACGCATCGCCTGCCGTTCTATGGCATTGCCGTGTTGTGCGTGGACGACCCGAACGTGCGCGAAATCCTGCCGTTCGTGTCGAAGCCGATCATCCGCTACGGTCTCGGCGCCGAAGCGCAAGTGCGCGCGGTGAACGTCGAAGCGCGCGGCGGCCGCATGAAGTTCACGACGCTGCGCGAAGACGCGCCGCCGCTCGATATCGAACTGAATCTGCCGGGCACGCACAACGTGCAGAACGCGCTCGCCGCCATTGCCATTGCGACCGAACTCGAAGTCGCGGATGCCGATATCCAGCGTGCGCTCGCCGAGTTCAACGGCGTGGGCCGGCGCTTCCAGCGTTATGGCGAAGTGAAGGCGAACGACAACGAAGGTGCGTACACGCTGATAGACGACTACGGTCATCACCCGGTCGAGATGGCCGCGACCATCGCGGCGGCGCGCGGCGCGTTTCCGGATCGCCGGCTCGTGCTCGCGTTCCAGCCGCATCGCTACACGCGCACGCGCGACTGCTTCGAGGATTTCGTGAAGGTGTTGTCCACCGTCGATGCCCTCGTGCTCACCGATGTCTACGCCGCTGGCGAAGCGCCCATCGTCGCCGCCGACGGCCGTGCGCTCGCGCGCGCCATCCGCGTGGCGGGCAAGGTCGAACCGGTGTTCGTCGAAACCGTGGACGAAGTACCCGATGCCGTGACGACGCTTGCGCGCAACGGCGACGTAGTGATCACCATGGGCGCGGGTTCCATCGGCGGTGTATGCGGGCGGCTCGCGCTGAGCCAGAACTGAACATGAAAGACGCAACCAAAAGCAACGTGAATCAACTCGATCCCAAGGTCTTCGGCAAGGTCGCCGTGCTGCTTGGCGGTAACTCGGCCGAGCGCGAAGTCTCGCTCAACTCGGGACGGCTCGTGCTCGAAGGTTTGCGCGAAGCGGGCATCGACGCGCATCCGTTCGATCCGGCGGAGCGTCCGCTCTCGGACTTGAAGGCGGAAGGTTTCGAGCGCGTGTTTATCGCGCTGCATGGCGGCTATGGAGAGAACGGCCAGTTGCAGGGCGCGCTGGACTTTTACGGCATCCGTTATACGGGCAGCGGCGTGCTCGGTTCGGCGCTCGGCATGGACAAGCTGCGCACCAAGCTCGTGTGGCAGCAGACCGGCATTCCCACGCCGCCGTTCGAGACCGTGTATCGCGGTGAAGACTACGACGCGCGCACGCACGAGATCATTGCGAAGCTCGGCTTGCCGCTTTTCGTGAAGCCGGCGACGGAAGGCTCGAGCGTCGCTGTCATCAAGGTGAAGAGCGCGGAAACGCTCGCGCCCGCGCTCGAAGAAGCCGCGAAGTACGACAAGATCGTGATCGTGGAGAAGAGCATCGAAGGCGGCGGCGAGTTCACGTGCTGTATCGCCGGCAATCTGGATTTACCGGTCATCAAGATCGTGCCGGCGGGCGAGTTTTACGACTATCACGCGAAGTACGTCGCCGACGACACCCAGTACCTGATTCCCTGCGGCCTGACCGAAGCGGAGGAAGCGCGCATGAAGCAACTGACGCAGCGCGCCTTCGACATGCTCGGCTGCACGGACTGGGGCCGCGCCGACTTCATGCTTGACCTCGACGGCAATCCGTACTTTCTCGAAGTCAACACGGCGCCGGGCATGACGGACCACTCGTTGCCGCCGAAAGCGGCGCGCGCGGTCGGCATCAGCTACAAGGATCTGGTTGTGAAGGTGTTGTCGTTGACGCTCGAAGACTAAACATTCGCACAGGACACAAGCAAACGAACCATGTGGAACAACGTTCGCCAAATGAACCTCGCCGCCAGCGCGCTGCACTTGATGCTCGTGCTTATGCTGCTGGCCGCCGCGGGCATCTGGGCGATACAGCGTCCCGAGTTTCGTCTGCGGGGTATCCAGATCGACGGCGACACGGCGCACATCAACACGCCGACGGTGCGCGCGAGCGTGGTGGGGCATCTGAAGGGCAATTTCTTCACGGTCGATCTCGATACGGCCCGCGCCGCGTTCGAGCAGATGCCGTGGGTGCGTCATGCAAGCGTGCGGCGCGTCTGGCCGAATGCGCTCGCAGTGACACTCGAGGAATACAAGCCGCTCGGCACCTGGGGCAACGACCAGTTGGTGAGCGTGGACGGTGAACTCTTCACGGCGAACCAGGGCGAACTCGACGACGACCTGCCCGCGTTCGACGGTCCCGAGGGCACGGCGAAGGAAGTGGTCGCCCGGTATCACGATTTTCAGAAGTGGTTCGCGCCGCTCGACGCGCAGCCGGAGGAAGTGACGCTGTCGCCGCGATTCGCATGGACGGTCAAGCTCTCGAACGGAACGCAGCTCGAACTGGGCCGCGAGCGCAATGAAGACACATTGCTCGAACGCAGTCGGCGCTTCGTTGCGTCGTGGCCGTCGGTGACGGGGCGTTGGGGCAACGACATCGAATACGCGGATTTGCGTTACCCGAATGGCTTCGCGATACGAGCAGCTGGAATGCGTTTCATCAATGACACCGACAAGGCCAAGAAGTAAGCAGACAAAACGGGCATGAGCACGCTATGAGCAAAGACTACAAAGACCTGCTGGTTTCCCTCGACATTGGAACGTCGAAGGTGGTCGCGATCGTCGCCGAACTGAAAGGCGAGGGCCACTACGAGGTGATCGGACTCGGTCAGAGCGACTCGAAGGGGTTGAAGAAGGGCGTCGTGGTCAACATCGAGGCCACGGTGCAATCCATTCAGCGCGCGCTCGAGGAAGCCGAGCTGATGGCGGATTGCAAGATCACGAATGTCTTCACGGGCATTGCGGGAAGCCATATCCGCAGCTTCAATTCGAGCGGCATGGTGGCGATCAAGGACAAGGAAGTCACGCAGACGGACGTCGCCCGCGTGATCGAAACGGCCAAGGCCATCAACATCCCGACCGATCAGCAGGTGCTGCATATCCTCACGCAGGAATTCATCATCGACGGTCAGGAAGACGTGCGCGAGCCTATCGGCATGAGCGGTATCCGGCTCGAAGTAAAGGTGCATATCGTGACGGGCGCGGTGAGCGCGGCGCAGAACATCGTGAAGTGCGTGCGCCGCTGCGGGCTCGAAGTGAACGACCTCATTCTTCAGCCGCTCGCCTCGTCGCTGGCGGTGTTGACGGAAGACGAGAAGGAACTGGGCGTAGTGCTCGTCGATATCGGCGGCGGCACGACGGACATCGCCATCTTCAGCGAAGGCGCGATCCGTCACACGGCCGTGATTCCCATCGCCGGCGATCAAATCACGAGCGACGTCGCGATGGCGCTGCGCACGCCGACGCCGGACGCGGAAGACATCAAGGTGAGCTACGGCATCGCGAAGCAGGCGCTCGCCGATCCCGACGAGATGATCGAAGTGCCGGGTCTCGGCGAACGCGGTCCGCGCACGCTGTCGCGTCAGGCGCTCGCAGCAGTGGTCGAGCCGCGTGTCGAGGAACTGTTCTCACTGGTGCAGCAGGTCGTGCGCGAATCCGGCTACGAAGAATTGCTGTCGAGCGGCGTCGTCCTGACCGGCGGCGCGGCGATGATGCCCGGCATGGTCGAACTCGGCGAAGACATTTTCCTGAAGCCAGTGCGTATCGGCGTGCCGGAATACGCGGGCGGCCTTGCAGATGTCGTGCGCAATCCGCGCTATTCGACGGCCATGGGCCTGCTCGCCGAAGGACGCTCGCAACGCATGCGCGGCCGCAAGGTCGCGGTACAGAACGGATCGATGGGCCAGGTATTCACGCGCATGAAAGACTGGTTTCTCGGAAACTTCTGAATCGAATAAGAAACATAAGTAGCACGAAAGAAAAAGCAGCAGACGCTGAATATAATTCGTGCCAGTACCGGCGGCTGGCGCGCGGTGAGGGGTTGCCCGATCTCTCGCCGAATAACGCCGATCTTCATTCTTGACGGAGGCAACATGGATTTCGAAATGCTGGAAACGGAAACCAACGGAACGATCATCAAGGTGGTCGGTGTCGGAGGTGCGGGTGGCAACGCCGTGCAGCACATGATCAACAGAGGTGTACAAGGCGTCGACTTCATCGTGATGAATACCGACGCGCAGGCACTGGCTCGCTCACGCGCGCCGGCGGTTCTGCAATTGGGCATGACCGGTCTCGGTGCGGGCGCCAAGCCGGACAAGGGTAAGGAAGCGGCGGAAGACGCGCGCGAGCGTATCGCCGATGCATTGCGTGGCGCGCACATGGTGTTCATCACCGCGGGCATGGGTGGCGGCACGGGGACGGGCGCGGCGCCAGTGGTCGCGCAGATCGCGAAGGAAATGGGCATTCTGACCGTCGGCGTCGTGAGCAAGCCGTTCGAGTTCGAAGGCGGCCGCCGCATGCGCGTGGCGGAAGCCGGCTCGCAGCAGTTGGAAGATCACGTCGACTCGCTCATCGTCGTGTTGAACGACAAGCTGTTCGACGTGATGGGCGACGACGCCGAAATGGACAAGTGCTTCCAGTGCGCGGATGACGTGCTGAACAACGCTGTCGCGGGCATCGCGGAAATCATCAACGTCGATGGTCTCGTGAACGTCGACTTCGAAGACGTGAAGACCGTGATGGGCGAGCAAGGCAAAGCGATGATGGGCACGGCGACAGTCGCCGGCGTCGATCGCGCGCGTCTCGCGGCGGAACAGGCCGTGGCGAGCCCGTTGCTCGAAGGCGTGGACTTGTCGGGTGCGCGCGGCGTGCTCGTGAATATCACGTCGAGCCGTTCGCTGCGTTTGTCGGAAACGCGTGAAGTGATGAATACCATCAAGAGCTACGCGGCCGACGACGCAACTGTGATCTTCGGCGCGGTGTACGACGACGCAATGGGCGACGCCCTACGCGTGACGGTGGTGGCAACGGGCCTGGGCCGCGCGGCGAAGAAGCAGCAGCAAGCGCCAATGACCCTCCTGCGCACGGGCACCGACAATCAGCCGGTCGCGCATGCGCACGCAACGCACAACACGTATTCGCCGCAGCATGGTCAGCCGACGGATTACGGTCAGCTGGACACGCCGGCAGTGTGGCGTTCGACGCGGGAAACGGCGGCTTCGCATGTGCAGGCATTGCAGGAAAAGGGCGTCGACACTTACGACATCCCGGCGTTCCTGCGCAAGCAAGCGGACTAAGACGGGCCTCATCGCCGAAATATGGCGACGAGCGAAGCCGTAGCACCCGTTATCACGCGCGCTGAATCGAGAAGCGCGACAATGCAGGCTTCACGTGGGGCGACTGTCCAAGGCCGCGTTCGAGGACGTATCGAATCGGACGCCAGGCCGTGGCCAGGCGCTCTCCACGAATTTGCCACTGTGCAGATGAAGCCGGTGTCGTCGAACTTCGCGATAAAGCGTCAAGCGCGGGACGATGCACTTCGCCGGAATGTGCGGGCACTGACGAGGGAAGGACCGAGCATGATCAAAGTGGGTGAAACGTTGCCGGATGTGCGTCTCTTCGAGTTCATCGAGGAGCCGAGCGAAGGCTGCGCCGTGGGACCGAACGGGTTCTCGGCGCGCGAGCGGACCGCTGGCAAGCGCGTGGTGATCTTCGGATTGCCGGGCGCGTTCACGCCGACGTGTTCCGCCAGACACGTGCCCGGCTACGTCGAGGCGGCGGAGGAGTTTTCCGCTGAGGGTATCGACGAAGTCTGGTGCGTTTCCGTCAACGACGCGTTCGTCATGAACGCGTGGGGACGCGATCTTCAAACCGCGGGCAAGGTGAAGATGATCGCGGACGGCAGTGCGCGTTTTGCCCAGGCACTCGGACTGGATCAGGATTTGACCGAGCGCGGCATGGGAATTCGTTCCCAGCGCTACGCGATGGTGATCGACAATGGCGTGGTCAAGACGCTTAATGTCGAAGCGCCCGGCAAGTTCGAAGTCAGCGACGCTCAAAGCATCCTGGCGACGTTGCGCTGAGTGAAGCGGCGTCGCGTTGTCTCTGTACAACGCCGCAGACGCACTCTCAAACAGCCGCAACTTGGGGCCGATGACCGGAAATGCCTCCATTCCGGCCATCGGCCCGTTCTACTTCATTAAATCTGTCATCGGCAGGTAACACCGGGAAACACTTGAAACCTCCCGGAGCGCGACGACGTGCACTGGATGGAGTATACTTCGGCCTATTAGCTTATATAGTGCGATTAATTCTCTTTATTGGGAATTCATATCGGAAGAAGAAAATCATGTTGAAGCAGCGAACAATCAAGACTGTAGTCAAGACCGTGGGGATCGGGCTCCATTCCGGCCGGAAGGTCGAACTGACGCTCAAGCCCGCACCGGCTGGCACGGGCATCGTGTTCTCGCGTATCGACTTGCCGCAGCCGGTCGACATTCCCGCGTCCGCGATGTCCGTCGGCGACACGCGCCTGGCGTCCGTGCTGCAGAAGGACGGCGCGCGCGTTTCCACCGTCGAGCACTTGATGTCGGCATGCGCGGGACTCGGTATCGACAATCTGTATGTCGATGTAACCGCCGAGGAAATCCCGATCATGGACGGCAGCGCGGCTTCGTTCGTGTTTCTGATTCAATCGGCGGGTATCGAAGAGCAGAACGCGCCGAAGAAATTCATCAAGGTGACGAAGCCCGTCGAAGTGCGCGACGGCGATAAATTCGCGCGTCTCGACCCGTATTTCGGCTTCAAACTGAGCTTTACCATCGACTTCCGTCACCCGGCCGTCGACAAGACCGGTCAGGCGTTGGAAGTGGATTTCGCGACTACGTCATATGTGCGTGAAATCGCGCGTGCTCGTACGTTCGGCTTTGCGCACGAAGTTGAAATGATGCGCGAACTCGGTCTCGCACGCGGCGGCAGCATGGACAACGCGATCGTGCTCGACGAGTACCGCATCCTGAATAACGACGGCCTGCGCTACGACGACGAATTCGTGAAGCACAAGATGCTGGACGCCATTGGCGACCTGTATGTCGTGGGGCATCCCCTGCTCGCGTCCTATAAGGCGTACAAGGGCGGCCACGCCATGAACAACATGCTTTTGCGCGAATTGCTCGCAAACGAAGACGCTTACGAAATGGTCACCTTCGAGGACATTCAGAAGGCGCCGCGCGGTTTCAGTTTCGACACGCAGACGGCATTTGCCTGAGTCACTTCAGGCAGCGAGTTTCAAGCGAATGAGCGGTGCGAAAGCATCGCTCATTTTTTTTCGCCTTTGCCTCGATGACGCGCGGCCATTTTCGCGAGCGCTTCCTGTAGCGGCGAAGGCGCGAGCGTCTCGGCAAGCTCGTGCAGCGCCGATGCACCCGCCGCCGACATCCGCGCTTGCTTGGGCGGCACCGCGTCCTGCATCGATTGCGGACGCACGCGCACTCTCAGCGAGTTGACCGCCCAGCCGCGTTGCTGCAGATCGGCGAGCAAAGTGGGCTCGATATGGCGCAGCCGCGCCGCGAGCGCGTTATGCGCGGCGAAAAGCGCTAGCACGCCTTCCTTGATGAAACCGGGCTCGACATTGGCCGCGAGATAATCCGGCAGAAGCGTGCTCAGATCGCGCTGCAGTGCCGCCACTTGCTCGACGCCTGCCCGCAAAGCGCGAAAGGCATCGGTGCGATCGAGGACATCGGCCAGCGCCTGTGGCTTGCGCGGATCGAACCGCTCCGGTCCAGATCTTGAATTTGTAGAAAAACGGCTCATTTTTGGCTTGAGAACGCCCGACGCAATGGTTCGATTGTAACGCGCGCCCGCGCGCTTCCCCGACGCGCAAGCCTTATTCGGCAACCGCGCCGGAACAAACTTTCAAACGGTTGACTGTCGCGTTCCCCCGACGCGCGCGAGCCCACGCGGACGTAAGGTCTGCCAAACTCGCGTGCTAAAATTCCCGATTCGATTTCACCCAATGGACTTAAGTCGCCGGGGTTCTCCGAACTCGGACGCAGCAAGCAACATGCGCCCATCCGAAGCCGCGACGCAGACACTGATCCGATGACCACCGGTTTCCTTCAGAAGATTTTTGGCAGCCGCAATCAGCGGCTGGTCAAGCAGTACCAAAAGACCGTTGTGGCGATCAACGCCCTCGAGCCGACCGTCGAGAAATACACGGACGATCAGCTACGCGCGAAGACGGACGAGTTCCGCCAGCGCGTCGCGAGCGGCGAATCGCTCGACGTGCTTCTGCCCGAGGCGTTCGCGGTCTGTCGCGAAGCGAGTCGGCGCGTCCTGAAAATGCGCCACTTCGACGTCCAGTTGATCGGCGGCATGGTGCTGCATTACGGCAAGATCGCGGAAATGCGCACGGGCGAAGGCAAGACGCTCGTCGCCACACTCGCCGCGTATCTGAACGCGCTGTCGGGCCGCGGCGTGCACGTCGTGACGGTGAACGACTACCTCGCGCAACGCGACGCCGAATGGATGGCGCGTCTTTACAACTTCCTGGGTCTTTCGTGCGGCGTGAATCTGTCGCAAATGGAACACGGCCAGAAGCAGGAAGCCTACGCGGCGGACATCACTTACGGCACGAACAACGAATTCGGCTTCGACTATCTGCGCGACAACATGGTCTACGAGACCAACGCGCGCGTGCAGCGGCCGCTCAACTTCGCCATCGTCGATGAAGTGGATTCGATCCTCATCGACGAAGCGCGTACGCCGCTCATCATTTCCGGTCAGGCCGAAGATCACACCGACCTCTACGTGCGCATGAATGCGCTCCCGCCGCTGCTCGAACAGCAGATCGGCGAGGAGAAGGCGGACGGCACGGGCGTCGAAAAGCCGGGCGACTACACGCTCGACGAGAAAGCGCGTCAGGTGTTCCTCACCGAATCGGGCCATGAAAAGGCGGAGCGTCTGCTTGCCGAATGGGGTTTGATCGGCGAGGGCGAAAGTCTCTACGCGCCGCAGAACATCACCTTGATGCACCACGTGTACGCCGCTTTGCGCGCGCACACGCTGTTCTTCCGCGATCAGCACTACGTCGTGCAGGGCAGTGAAGTCGTTATCGTCGACGAATTCACGGGCCGCATGATGACGGGCCGCCGCTGGTCGGACGGTCTGCATCAGGCAGTGGAAGCCAAGGAGCACGTGCAGATTCAGAGCGAAAACCAGACGCTCGCTTCCATCACGCTGCAAAACTATTTCCGCATGTATTCCAAGCTGTCCGGCATGACCGGCACGGCTGACACGGAAGCCTACGAGTTCCAGGAAATCTACGGTCTGGAAACGGTCGTGATCCCGACCAACCGGGCGCCGAAGCGTGTCGACAAGCAGGATCAAATCTACAAGACATCGAAGGAACGTTACGACGCCGTCATCCGCGACATTCGCGAGTGCGTCGAACGCGGTCAGCCAACGCTCGTCGGCACGACGTCCATCGAAGCGTCGGAATTGCTCTCCGGCCTGCTCACTCAGGCAGGCATTCGCCACGAAGTGCTGAACGCGAAGCAGCACGCGCGTGAAGCGGCCATCGTCGCGGAAGCGGGGCGTCCGAGCGCCGTGACCATTGCGACCAACATGGCCGGTCGCGGCACGGACATCGTGCTTGGCGGCAATGTCGAGAAGCAGGCTTCGTTCATCGAGGCGGATCTTTCGATTGCCGAAGGCGAAAAGGCCCGGCTGATTCAGAAGCTGCACGACGAATGGCAGATGCTGCACGACACCGTGAAGGAAGCGGGCGGCCTGCATATCATCGGGACCGAGCGGCATGAATCGCGCCGTATCGACAACCAGTTGCGCGGCCGCGCGGGCCGTCAGGGCGACCCGGGTTCGTCGCGCTTCTATCTTTCGCTGGATGATCCGCTTTTGCGCATTTTCGCGGGCGACCGCGTGCGCGCGATCATGGACCGCCTGAAGATGCCGGAAGGCGAGCCGATCGAAGCGGGCATGGTCACGCGGTCGATCGAAGGGGCGCAGCGCAAGGTGGAAGCGCGCAACTTCGACATCCGGAAGCAACTGCTCGAATACGACGACGTCTCAAACGATCAGCGCAAGGTGATCTATCAGCAGCGCAACGAGTTGCTGGAAGCGACGGACGTGCAGGAAACCATCGCGGCCATGCGTCAGAGCGTGATCGGCGACCTCGTGCGCAACTTCGTGCCGGCGGGCAGTATCGAGGAACAGTGGGACGCGCCCGAGCTCGAAGAAGTGCTGCGCAATGACTGGTCGCTCGATCTCGCCGTGCAGGAGATGATCAACGAGTCGAACTCCATCGACGCCGAGGAAATCAACGAAGCCGTGCTCGCCGCCGCCGACGAAGCGTACGAGGCGAAGGTCGCCATGGTCGGCCGCGATTCATTCAGCGCGTTCGAACGCTCGATCATGCTGCAGACGCTCGACAGCCGCTGGCGCGAACATCTGGCCGCGCTCGATCACCTGCGTCAGGGCATCCATCTGCGCGGCTATGCGCAGAAGAACCCGAAGCAGGAATACAAGCGCGAGGCATTCGAACTCTTCGCGGCCATGCTCGACGAGGTCAAGCAGGAAGTCACGCGCGTCGTGATGAACGTGCAGATCCAGTCGCCGGAGCAGCTCGAAGAAGCCGCCGAACAGTACGAAGAGCGCGGCAGCCATCTGGAGAACGTGTCGTTCACGCACGCGGACTTCAACGCGCCGGCGGCAGCGCCGGCGCCGGCCGCGGTGGCGGCAACCGCCGCCGCGCAGATGGTCAATCAGGCTATGTCCGCAGGCGACGACGTCAGCGTCGTCACACGTTCAGCCGACGATCTGCCGAAGGTCGGCCGCAACGACCCGTGCCCGTGCGGCAGCGGGAAGAAGTACAAAAACTGTCACGGCAAGCTGGCTTAATAGGCTGCTCAGACGAAACGGACCAAGCGACGCAGCAATGCGTCGTTTGTCCATCTGGCGCTTTCGCGCGCGTTTCACGGCGTCGCTCCGCTCCCGGCGCGCGTCAGTCCTTCATTCTGTGCCGGCCTGGTCTTCTTACCGGCACGCGTCACCTACAGCTGAGTCGCGAACATGGCCGTCAATTTCCCCTCGATCGATCCCGCAGCGCTTCATCCCGTCGCCGGCGTCACGCTAGGCTGGGCCGAGGCGAACATTCGCAAGCCCAATCGCAAGGACGTGCTGGTCATTCGCGTCGATGAAGGCGCTACCGTGGCGGGTGTGTTCACGCAAAATCGTTTTTGCGCCGCGCCGGTAATCGTCTGCCGCGAGCATCTCGAAGCCGTTCGCGCGGGCGGCAAGGGCATTCGCGCGCTCGTCATCAACACGGGCAACGCGAATGCGGGCACCGGCGAGCCGGGCCTCGTGATCGCTCGCGAGACTTGCGCGGAGCTTGGGCGCCTCGCGAACCTCGACGCGCAGCAGATCCTGCCGTTCTCCACGGGCGTGATTCTCGAGCCGCTACCGCTCGATCGTCTGAAAGCGGGCTTGCCTGCCGCGCTGGCCAATCAGCAGGCCGCGCACTGGTTCGAAGCCGCGCAGTCCATCATGACCACGGACACGCTGCCGAAAGCCACGTCGCGTCAGGTGCGGATCGACGGCCACACGGTGACCTTTTCGGGCATCAGCAAGGGCGCGGGCATGATCAAGCCGAACATGGCCACCATGCTCGGTTTCCTCGCCTTCGATGCCAACGTCGCGCAACCCGTGCTCGACGAACTGGTTAAGCACGTTGCGGATCGCTCGTTCAACTGCATCACCATCGACGGCGATACCTCGACCAACGATTCATTCATCCTGATCGCGTCGGGCAAATCGAGCCTGCCGGCAATCACTTCGACGGATTCACCCGCTTACGCCGCTTTGCGCGATGCGGTCACTGCCGTCGCGCAGGAACTGGCGCAGCTCATCGTGCGCGATGGCGAAGGCGCGACCAAGTTCATGACGATCACCGTCGAAGGCGGCAAGGACGTCGCGGAATGCCGCCAGATTGCTTATGCAATCGGCCATTCACCGCTCGTGAAGACCGCGTTCTATGCGTCGGACCCTAATCTCGGGCGTATTCTCGCGGCAATCGGCTATGCGGGCGTGGCGGACCTCGACGTCGGCAAGGTCGATCTTTACCTCGACGACGTGCTCGTCGCGAAAGCGGGCGGGCGTAACCCCGAGTATCGCGAGGAAGACGGCCAGCGCGTGATGAAAAAGAGCGAGATCGCGATTCGCGTGCTGCTCGGCCGTGGCGACGCACAAGCCACCGTTTGGACGTGTGACCTTTCGCACGATTACGTGAGCATCAACGCCGACTATCGCTCCTGATCCGGCGCGCCCAAGAAAAAGACACCATGGACAAGCTCGAACAATTCCTCACGCGCGCCGAAGCGGTGCTGGCGCGCATCGAAGGCATGTTGCCGCCCGCGGCGCCGGAAATCGACTGGGAATCCGCAGTGGCGTTTCGCTGGCGCAAGCGCCAGGGGCGCGGCTATCTGCAGCCGGTGACGGCTGTTTCGCAGATTGCGCTGGATGATCTCCAGAACATCGACCGTCAGAAAGGCCTGATCGAACAGAATACGCGCCAGTTCGTGCAGAAGCTGCCCGCCAACAATGTGTTGCTGACGGGCGCGCGCGGCACGGGTAAATCGTCGCTCATCAAGGCTTGCCTGAACGCGTATTCGAAAGACGGCCTGCGTCTGATCGAAGTCGACAAAGACGATTTGCACGACCTTGGCGATATCGTCGATCTCATTTCAACGCGGCCGGAACGCTTCATCGTGTTCTGCGACGATCTTTCCTTCGAGGAAGGCGAGTCTGGCTACAAGGCGCTCAAAGTCGCGCTCGACGGCTCGGTTGCCGCGCAGTCTGACAACGTGCTCATTTACGCGACGTCGAATCGCCGGCACTTGATGCCCGAGTACATGAGCGAAAACGAGACGTACAAGCACACGTCCGATGGCGAGATTCATCCGGGCGAAGTCGTCGAAGAGAAGATTTCGCTGTCGGAGCGTTTCGGGCTGTGGGTGAGCTTCTATCCATTCAAGCAGGACGATTATCTGGCGATCGTCGGCCATTGGCTGAAGCATTTCGGCGTCGATGAAGCCGAGATTGCCGGCGCTCGTGGCGATGCGCTCGTCTGGGCGCTCGAGCGCGGTTCGCGTTCGGGCCGTGTTGCATGGCAGTTCGCGCGCGACTGGTCGGGACGCAAGCAATGACGGACATGACCGACGCCAGGCACGAGAACGAGGCGACCATCGATCTTGCGCCCGATGGGCGCAAGGTGACGAAAGTGGCCGTCGGCGTCATGGTTCAGCCGGACGGGCGCTATCTGCTTGCGCAGCGTCCGCCGGGCAAGCCATACGAAGGTTACTGGGAATTTCCGGGCGGCAAGCTGGAACGAGGAGAGAGCGTCGAGGCTGCGCTTGGCCGTGAGTTGCATGAAGAGCTGGGAATCGACGTGGTCGCCTGTGAACTTTGGCGCACGCTCGAACACGATTATCCGCATGCCTACGTGCGGCTGTTTTTCTGCAAAGTGACGGAGTGGAAGGGCGAGCCGCTCGGGCGCGAAGGGCAGGCTATCTCTTGGCAGACTCTGCCGGTGGACGTGGCGCCGCTGCTACCCGCAGCGATTCCCATTCTGGAATGGCTCGCCGAAGAAGCCTAGTTCAGGCTGCCGCGCGTGTCGTCGTCAGGCGGCGTTTCCTGAGCGTTGCCTCCGATCTTGTACTTTTCGGTGGCCCAGGCGCCCAGATCGATCTGCTTGCAACGCTCAGAGCAGAACGGACGAAAACGGTTTTCCGGTACCCAGCGAACTTCCTTGGCGCAGGTCGGGCATTTGACGACAGTGGTCATGACGATGAGACGTAACGAATGGAGCGGGCTTCGATCTATCCTCGATACGAAACCGAAATGCTCGGGTTCAAAGGCTGCAAAGCGTCAGATGAAAGGGCACGTCGACATCGACGGCGCGCGGCTTGAGATCGCCGTCCTGCACGGTGAAACGCACCCACAGCATGTATTTGTTTGCGCTTGCTTCGGGAATCACGCGAACTTCTTGCGACACCCGCACCTGCATTAGTTGATACGTTCTGCCGGACAACATCTGTTGATAGCTGCCCTGCATGGCCATGACTTTAGACGCCTGGCCGGATTCGCGCGCAAGCCGCAATACGATGGCGGCGGCGTCGCGCAAAGCGAGCATGGGCATGACCCATTTGGCGATGTCCTGCCGGCGCTCTTCCACCGGCAACTGCTGCCACGCGTAATACGAGGGCAAATCGAATTTGCACGTACCGCCGGGAATGATCGTACGACTACGAATACTCGCGAGCCACTCGTTGTCCGCAAGATGCTGGCCGGTCTTGCCGTGCATGTCCGCAAGGCCCGCGAGCGTCTGTTCGATCTCGCCCAGCACCGCTTCCAGCGCTTCTTGTTCGATCCCGGGATTGCCGCGAAAGGGCGCAAGCGTCTGACGCTGACGCTCCAGTTCCTTCATGAGATCGGCTTTGAGGTCCGTACGGCCCGCTACTTCGGCGATCTCGAAGAGCGTGATCAACGCGACATGATGCTCCCGCGGATCTTCCTGAGTCAGAAAGAACGTGAAGCGCTCGAACAGGTCTTCGAGACGCAACAGCGTCCGGATTCGCTCGTTGAAGGGATACTCGTAAAGGATCAAGCGCTCGCCTCGGCGTAGGTCGGTTGCTTCCCCGGCAGGGAAGTCAGGACATTCTAATGCTGCATCCCTACCCTAGCAAATCGCGCCACATTTAGGTCGATTTCGAAGCATTTCGATAATTTCGCCCATGCCGGCCGCAACGAACGCTCATTCGGACGCCAGCGCGAGATAGCAGGCGTGCAAGGTATCGACATGACGGGCGAGCGTGTCCAGCGTGGATGTTTCATCGTTTATGACGATATCGTCCGCTGCTTCGAGGCGTGCTTCGCGCATTGCCTGCTTCGCAATGATTGCGAGCACTTGTTCGCGCGCAAAGCCATTACGCCGCATGACGCGCGCGATCTGCGTTTCCACCGGGCAATCGACCACCAGCACGCGTGACACTCGCGTCTTCCAGTTGCCCGATTCCACCAGAAGCGGTACGACGACGATGTGGTACGCGCCCGTTGCAGCCTGCCGCTGACGCTCGGTCTCCGCGCGAATCAGCGGATGCACGATGCCTTCGAGCCGGGCCTTCGCGGTATCGTCGGAGAAGACGAGCGTGCGCATTTTCGTGCGGTCGAGCGAGCCGTCGGTTGCAACGAACTCTCGGCCAAACTCATTCGCGATAAGCGGCATTGCGACGCCGCCCGGCGCTGTCACCTGATGCGCGATGAGATCGGTATCGACTAGCGGCACGCCGCGCGCCGCGAAAAGATCAGCGACCGTGCTTTTGCCGCTGCCGATGCCGCCCGTCAGACCGATGCTGAACATCCGTGGCTCCTTGTCGTCATCCGAACAAAGCATAAAGCGGCGTACCGAAAAAAAGCGTGATCGCGCCGCCCGCCGCGAGGAACGGCCCGAATGGCAGCGGTTCTTCGAAGCGCATGCGCCCGCGCCACGTCGCCACGATGCCGAAGGCCGCGCCCGCGACCGCCGAGATCAGCACGACCTGCGCAAGCGCTTCCCAGCCGAGCCACGCGCCGATAGCCGCGAGTAGCTTGAAGTCACCATAGCCCATGCCTTCGACGCCGCGCGCGAGTTTGAAGAGCCAATAGACGCACCACAGGAAAAGGTAGCCCGCGATGGCACCGGTCACGGCATCGTGCAGCGTCGCAAACCCGCCCGCGCCGAAATTGACGATTAGCCCGGCCCAAAGCAGAGGCAGCGTCAGCACATCGGGTAAATAGCGCGTGTCGTAATCGATGAGACTGGCCGCCAAGAGCGTCGCGCACAGCCCGAACGCGGCGAACGCGGGCCAGTCCGGTCCGAACGCGTAGAGCGAAAGCGCGGCGAACGTGCCCGTCGTCAGTTCGGTCAGCGGGTAACGCGGGCTCACGCGCGCGCCGCATGACGCGCATCTTCCACGCAGAGCGAGATAGCTGACGACGGGAATGTTTTCCCACGCGCGCAGGACGTGACCGCAATGAGGGCACGCACTGCGCGGCACGGCGAGGTTGAAGCGTTCTGGGTAGGAATCGCCTTCGGGCTGCGGAGCATTTGGAAGCGCTGCATCGACTTCGGCGCGCCAGGCGCGTTCGAGCATGACCGGCAAGCGGTGCACGACGACGGTGAGAAAGCTGCCGATCACGAGGCCGAACACGATGGCGAAGCCGTACTGAACGGCGTACGGAAGCGCGGCAAAAGCCGCGAAATAGCGGCTGGCGTAGTGAACGGCGGATGGATCGAACAAAGGCTGCATGTTAGTGAAACGATGGCTTTGGCCCGCGATGCTACACCACGTTGCCGAGCTGAATGATGGGAAGATACATCGCGATGACGAGACCGCCCACGAGCGCGCCCAGCACGGCGATCACCACGGGTTCGCACAGACTCGCAAAGGTGCCGATGCGATCGTCCACCTGCCGGTCGGCAAGGCTCGCGAGATCGAGCAGCATGGCGTCGAGCGAGCCGGATTCCTCGGCGACGGCGATCGGCTGCACGACGTCATCGGGGAAGCACCGCAGCGCGCGCATGGCGGCCGCGAGACGCTCGCCGCGCCGCAGACGCACGGCGATCTCCACGGTGGCGTCGTCGAACACGCGATTGCCGGTGGCCTGCGTGAGCGAATCGAATGCGTCGGAGAGTGGCGTGCCGGCCGCGAGCAGCGTGCCGAGCGCGCGGCTCCAGCGCGCCACCGCAAGCGAGCGCAGCAACGTGCCCGCGAGCGGCAAGCGCAGCGCGGCGAGATCCGCGCGCCGTCGCGCCTGCGGTGACCGCTTCAGCCGATGTACGCCGATCAGCGCCACGCACGCGCAAACCACCACGAACGGCACGCCATGACGCGCGACGCCGTCCGATAACGCGAGCACGAAGCGCGTCGGCGCGGGCAGGGCGGCGCCGAAGCCGTCGAAGATCGTCTTGAAGGTCGGCACGACGCCGATCAAAAGCCCCGCCGTGATCGCGAGCGACAGCAGTAGCACCATCACTGGATAGGTCAGCGCGGCCCGCAGCTTCGCGCGTTGCGACGCGCTGCGCTCGCGGTCATCGGCGATACGTCCGAGTACGGCAGGCAGCGCGCCCGCCACTTCGCCGACCGCGACGAGCTGACAATACAGCGCATCGAACGAAGCGGGATGACGCGCAAGCGCCGCCGAAAACGGCACGCCGCGTGTGATGTCGCGGGCGAGCGTGCGCATGAGACGCGCCAATCCGCCGCGCGAACCGGCGTTGGATAGCATGTCGAGCGCATTTGCGAGCGGCAGTCCCGCGCGCAGCAAACCGGCGAGCTGACGCGTAAAGACCGTGATCTCGATCCCTTTCGTGCGCGGCGCCGGGGCCCGGCCGAGTGCCTCCAGCCCAATGACGATCACGCCGCTGGACCGAAGCGACGCGCGCGCCGACGCGGCATCGGCGGCGATGGTCTTGCCGCTGCGGCGCCGGCCGTCGGCATCGACGCCGCGCCACGCGAAGCGCGTGTCCGTGGATTCGTCGCGCATCATGCGATTTCCGTGGCCTCGGTGGCTTCCGCGACGCTCGTCACGCCCTCGCGAACGCGTGCGAAAGCGGCATCGCGCAAGGCGGGCATGCCGTGCAGTTGCGCTGTGCGGGCAATGGCGTGCGTCGCCGCGCGTCCGACGATGAGTTCGCGGATGTCATCGGAAACCGGCATCACTTGATGCACGCCGACGCGCCCGCGATATCCGATGCCATGACACGCCGGACACCCACGCGGTTCGAACGGCCGGATGCCGTCATCTAGCGTAAGTGGCGCGGGCGCGCGACACGCCTCGCACAGCTTGCGCACGAGCCTTTGCGCGGTGACGAGCCGCAGCGCGGATGCGAGGTTATACGGCGCGACGCCGATATCGATCAGCCGTGCGATAGCCGCGGGCGCGTCGTTGGTGTGCAGCGTCGAGAGCACGAGATGGCCGGTCTGCGCGGCTTTCACGGCGACGTCGGCGGTTTCGGCATCGCGGATTTCCCCGACCATCACGATGTCCGGGTCTTGCCGCATGAACGCGCGCAAGGCGACGGCGAAGTTGAGCCCCGCCTTGTCGCGCACGTTCACCTGATTGATACCCGCGAGTTGAATCTCCACCGGGTCCTCGACCGAGCAGATGTTGCGCGCCTCGGCGTTGAGCATCTGCAGGAAACAATAGAGCGAGAGCGTTTTGCCGCTGCCGGTCGGACCCGTCACGAGCACGAGACCATGCGGCGCGCGAATGGCGGACTCGACCGTGCGGCTTTGCTGCGCATCGAGCCCGAGGGCATCGAGCGAAAGATCGGGCGGCAGCGCGTCGAGCCTGCGCAATACCAACTTTTCGCCGAACACGGTCGGCAGCGAACTCACGCGATAGTCGCCAATCTGCCCGCCCGCCAGCGCGAGGCGCAGCCGCCCGTCCTGTGGTACGCGCCGCTCGGCGATATCCATCCGCGCCAGCACCTTGATTCGCGTGATGACGGCATCGCGCAGATGCGTTGGCGGATGCCGCAACACATGGAGCACGCCATCGACACGCAAACGAACGCGCCAGCCATGCTCGCCCGGCTCGATGTGGACATCGGACGCGCCGCGCGACGCCGCTTCGCGCAACGTATCGGCGACGAGCGTGACCGCGGGCGCGTCTTGATCGGAAGGGGAATCGGGTGCCGGATCGGCGGTTGAAGCAAGGCGAAAGGGAGAATTCATGCGCGTGAGCCGGTCGATGTCGGAAGGCTCCGATCATCTCGCGGCGCACGGCGCGTGCGTAGTCGTCCGAATGGCTAACGCTGCGGGCGTTTGACCGGCGCGACGGGGCGGAAAATCTTGACCGTGCGGATGGCTTGATCGTCGCTGCGCATGACTTCGAAATACACGCCCGCGATTCGCACCGACACGTCGCCGTCCGGAATGTCCTCCAGCGTTTCGAGGATCAGACCGTTGAGCGTCTTGGGGCCATCGGTCGGCAGGGTCAGCTTGAGCCAGCGGTTGAGTTCGCGCAGCGGCATGCTGCCCGCCACGATGCACTCGCCTTTGTCGTCCCAGCCGCCGCGCGACCCCGCGCCGCGCGGAATCGTCGTCGTGAATTCACCGATCAGTTCTTCGATGATGTCTTCCGGCGTCACGAGCCCCTGCAATTCACCGTATTCGTTGACGACGATCGCGATTCGCTGGCCGCTTTCCTGAAAGTACTGAAGCTGCTGGAACACGGGCGTTCCGGTCGGCACGAAGTAAGGCTCGGCGAGCAGCGCGCGCAGCGTCTCGCGTTCGAGTTCCTGGTTATGCAGCGCGGACAAGGTCTTGCGCACGTGGAGCACGCCTAGCACGCGGTCGATATCGCCCTGAAACACCACCAGCTTATTGTGATAGCAGGTTTCGAGCTGATGCAGAATTTGGTCGAAGGGCGCATCGAAGTCGAGCGCTTCAATGCGTCGGCGCGGGATCATCACGTCATCGACGGAAATGTTCTCCAGATCGAACAGATTCAGCAGGATGCTGCGGTGCTTGGTCGGCATGAAACTGCCCGATTCCAGCACGATGGTGCGCAATTCCTCCGGCGAAATGCGCTGATCGCGGCCGCCTTTCGTGTTGATGTGCAACGCGCTCAGAATGGCGTTGGCGAAAAGATTCACGAACCACACGAGCGGCCGCGCGATGCGCATGAGCGGCGAAAGGATCAGACTCGCGGGCAACGCGACTTTTTCGGGATATGTTGCGCCGACTATTTTCGGCGCGATTTCCGCGAACACGATGATGAGAAACGCGACCATGCCCGTCGTGATCGACAGGACCATGTTGTTGTGGCCGAAAGTCTTGAGCGCAATCGACGTGGTGAGAACCGGGATGATCGTATTGATCAGGTTGTTGCCGATGAGAATGACCGAAAGCAGTTGATCGGTCTTGGCGAGTAGTCCTTGCGTGGTGCGCGCGCGCAGCGATCCTTGGCTAGCAAGGAACTTCAACCGATGGCGATTGAGCGCCATCATCGACGTTTCGGAAATCGAGAAAAAACCGGAAAGAATGAGCAGCAGAAAGATGGCGCAAATTTGCGCCCATAAAGGAAGGTTGTCCACGCGTTGATCGAGTAGGGGCGGTGATGGGGACGACTATAACAGACGGTTTTATTGACTTGCCTGCTGCGTGCACGCGCTTGGCGGACCCATGGCAGACGCGTAAATCAGCCGCGCAAAACAAAAAACCCGCATGGCGGACCATGCGGGTTTTTCAGCAATTCTGGTCGGGGTGAGAGGATTCGAACCTCCGGCCTCTACGTCCCGAACGTAGCGCTCTACCAGGCTAAGCTACACCCCGAATTTGTTTTACCTGGACTTTAGAGGCGGTTTAGTCTCTTTCAAGACTGCCTCGATGTCGAGTAAGAACATAATTCTATCAGGCTTTCTTTGTAAATGGAATCTGGAAACGAAGAAATCGCGCTTGCCGCGGCGTGCGCTTCCTTGCGCGCGCACTCCAGCGTGTGATCGAGCGCGCCGGAAGTCGTAATGGCGTGGAAGATCGTATCGAATCGATCCGTGCCGCCTTGCTCGATCGCCTCGCGCGCGAGTGTCGCTTGCTCCGGCGTGCCGTGCTCCATCAAATAGATGAGCGGCAGCGTGGGCTTGCCTTCGCGCAGGTCGTCGCCGGCATTCTTGCCCATGGATTCAGGCGTACCGGTGTAATCGAGCCAGTCGTCCATGATCTGAAACGCGGTGCCGATGCGCCGGCCGAATTCCGCCGCCGCTGCTTCCGTGCGCGCGTCAGAGCCTGAAAGTACCGCGCCGAGCTGGGCCGCCGCTTCGAAAAGCTTCGCCGTCTTGTAGCGGATCACCTGCATGTAACGCGCTTCGTCCACGTCCGGATCGTGCATGTTCAGAAGCTGCAGCACTTCGCCTTCGGAGATGACGTTGGTCGCGACGGATAAAATCTCCATCACGCGCATCTTGCCAACGGTCACCATCATTTCGAACGAGCGCGAATACAGGAAGTCGCCGACCAGCACGCTCGCGGCATTGCCGAAGAGCGCATTGGCCGTCTTGCGGCCGCGACGCAGGTCGGATTCGTCGACCACGTCGTCGTGCAGAAGCGTCGCCGTATGAATGAACTCGACCACGGCGGCCAGTTCATGCCGGTGCCCCGTCGTGTCCCCGAGCGCGCCCGCGACGAGCAGCAAGAGCGCCGGCCGCAAGCGCTTGCCGCCCGCGCCGATGATGTACTCGGAGATCTGGTTGATGAGCATCACTTCTGATGCCAGGCGCTGCCGGATGACGCGATTGACCTGCTGCATGTCCTCGGCGATCGGGGCAAGCAGTGCGGCGGCGTTGGGAGGGGAAGTGGCGGTGGACGACATGATCGGCTAATAAGGTGATGCGGCGGATTATAAGGCGAATCCGACTGACCACGCGTGTCGGGCGCGAGCATCGGAGGCGTTTGCCCGCGAAATCGGCGTCAAATCGGACTGTTTTCGCCGAGGATCGCGCCGTCATGCACAACGCACGGGATTGTCAATGCGTTTTGACGAAGCCTCTAACCCTATGTATAATCTCGTGTTTTCCTCGCGCGGTGCGTGGAAAAATGAATTCAGAGTGAGGTTCTCAATGTACGCGGTCATAAAAACCGGCGGCAAGCAGTACAAAGTTGCCGTTGGCGAAAAATTGAAAGTAGAACAGATACCGGCAGACATTGACGCTGAAATCACGCTCGACCAGGTTCTCGCAGTAGGCGAAGGCGAATCGATTAAGTTCGGTGCGCCGCTGGTCAGTGGGGCTTCCGTCAAGGCTACCGTGGTCTCCCAAGGTCGTCATGCCAAAGTGACCATCTTCAAGATGCGTCGCCGGAAGCACTACCAAAAGCACGCTGGCCATCGCCAGAACTACACCGAACTGCGCATCGACGCGATCAACGCCTAAGGCGTGGTCGCATCGTTATCGTTACGCGGAAATCGGTTAAGGAGCTAATCAAATGGCACACAAAAAAGCAGGCGGGTCTTCCCGCAACGGCCGCGACTCAGAATCGAAACGCCTCGGCGTGAAGGTTTATGGCGGCCAGGCAATCAATGCAGGCGGCATCATCGTTCGCCAGCGCGGCACGCGCATGCACCCGGGTGAAAACGTCGGCATCGGCAAGGATCACACGCTGTTCGCGCTGGCCGACGGTCACGTCAAGTTCGTGACGAAGGGCGCAGCAAGAAAGCACACGGTCGTCGTCGTCCCGGCAGCTTAAGTTTTACTGCACGGGCTTCAGGACCGACAAAGGCCCCGCGAAGTTCGCGGGGCCTTTTGTTTTTTGGATGCGCGAAACGCCGCATCGCCAGGAATTCTTCATCACCATGGCTGGCGCACGTCAGTCACGGCAAAATAGTATCTCGACCGGAATTTGAGCTTCAATGCATGTTCCGGTCTTATCGAGCAGAAACACGGGACGGAGCAACGCATGAAGTTCATTGACGAAGCGAGAATTGAAGTCATCGCCGGCGACGGGGGAGATGGCAGCGCGTCGATGCGCCGCGAAAAATTCGTCCCGTTCGGCGGACCGGACGGCGGCGACGGCGGTCGCGGCGGCAGCGTCTACGCGGTTGCGGATCGCAATATCAATACGCTGATCGACTACCGGTTCTCGAAGAAGCATCAGGCGCGCAACGGCGAAAACGGTCGCGGCGCGGACTGCTACGGCAAAGGTGGCGACGACATCACGTTGCGCATGCCGGTCGGCACCATCATCACGGATCAGGACACGGGCGAACTCATCGCCGATCTGACCGAACACAATCAGCAGATTCTGATTGCCCAAGGCGGCTCGGGCGGCCTCGGCAATCTACATTTTAAGTCGAGCACGAACCGTGCGCCGCGTCAGAAGACCGACGGCAAGCCGGGCGAGCGCCGCATGCTCAAGCTCGAGCTGAAGGTGCTCGCGGATGTCGGTCTGCTCGGCATGCCGAACGCGGGGAAATCCACGTTTATCGCGTCGGTGTCGAACGCGCGGCCGAAGATCGCCGATTATCCCTTCACCACGCTTGCGCCGAATCTCGGCGTGGTGCGCGTGGGTCCGAGCAAGAGCTTCGTGATCGCGGACATTCCCGGCCTGATCGAAGGCGCGGCGGAAGGCGCGGGGCTTGGGCATCGCTTTCTGCGTCACTTGCAGCGCACGGGCGTGCTGCTGCATCTGGTCGATCTCGCCCCGTTCGATGAAAACGTCGATCCCGTTGCCGAGGCGAAGGCCATCGTCAACGAACTGCGCAAATACGACGAGTCGCTCTACGAAAAGCCGCGCTGGCTCGTGCTGAACAAGCTCGACATGGTGCCGGAAGACGAACGTCGCGCGCGTATCGACGACTTCGTCGAGCGTTTCGAATGGACCGGGCCGGTGTACGAGATTTCGGCGCTGACCGGTCAGGGTTGCGAGGCGCTCATCTACGCAATCTACGACTACATTTCGCAGAACTCGGACGCGTCGCGCGCGGCCGAGGCCGAGGATCTCGCGGCGGACGTGCGCTTTCGCGACACGCCTGTGAAAGAGCAAGCAGACAAAGACGTAGACGAAGAGTAACGACGCGGCCCGCCCGCGTGGGCCGCGACACCCGAGGAGAATGCGCACGATGCGTTCGGTCATCGCCGCTGCGAAGCGAATCGTAGTGAAAGTAGGGTCCAGCCTCGTTACAAACGACGGGCGCGGGCTCGATCATGCGGCAATCAATCGCTGGGCGGCGCAAATCGCGGCCTTGCGCGAGCAGGGCAAGGAAGTCGTGCTGGTGAGTTCCGGCGCGATCGCGGAGGGCATTCATCGGCTTGGATGGACCAAACGTCCGCGCGAAATCGACGAATTGCAGGCCGCCGCCGCCGTCGGGCAAATGGGGCTCGCGCAGGTCTACGAGAGCAGCTTCGGCGCGCACGGCATTCGCACCGCGCAGATTCTGCTGACGCACGCCGACCTGGCCGACCGCGAGCGCTATCTGAACGCGCGTTCCACTTTGCTCACGCTGCTGCGTCTGGGCGCGGTGCCGATCATCAACGAGAACGACACGGTCATCACCGACGAAATCAAGTTCGGCGACAACGACACGCTCGGCGCGCTCGTGGCGAATCTGATCGAAGGCGACGCGCTCGTCATTCTCACCGACCAACGCGGCCTCTTTACCGCCGATCCGCGCAAGGACCCGAGCGCGACGCTCGTCGAACAGGCGGACGCCGGCACGCCAGAACTCGAGGCCATGGCGGGCGGCGCGGGTTCGAGCCTCGGACGCGGGGGCATGCTGACGAAGATTCTCGCGGCGAAGCGCGCGGCGCATAGCGGCGCGAACACGGTGATCGCAAGCGGCCGCGAAGCCGATGTGCTCACGCGGCTCGCTTCCGGTGAGATGATCGGCACGCAACTCATCGCGCGTACGGCGCGCATTGCGGCGCGCAAGCAGTGGATGGCGGATCACCTTCAAATGCGCGGTCACGTGGTGATCGACAACGGCGCGGTTCAGAAGGTCACAGCCGAAGGCAAGAGCTTGCTGCCGATCGGCGTGATCGACGTGAAGGGCGCGTTCGATCGCGGCGAGGTCATCGCCTGTTTGGACGACGAAGGACGCGAAGTGGCGCGCGGTATCACGAATTACAGCAGTTCAGAAGCGCGGCTGATTCATCGGCGGCCGAGCGGCGAGATCGAAACGGTGCTCGGCTATATGCTGGAGCCGGAGTTGATTCACCGCGATAATCTGGTGCTCGTCTGAGACTTGATACGTAAAAGGCCCGCTTGAAAGCGGGCCTTTTCGCATGAGCGCACGTTCGACGCAACTCAACGTAACCCAACTTCAGCGCACGTTGATGGAACTCTGTGTGCGTTTGTACTGAATGTTGCTGGCGATCTGCTTGGCCGTGCCGACCGGCAGTTTGCTCGTGCAGAAATAATCCTGATACAGCGCCGCCTGATACGCATTCAATTCGCCATTTTCTATGCGGCGAAAGTCGAATGCGACCTCGCGATCCCAAGCCGTACCGTTATCGTTGATGCTCGCGTAGCGGCGCCATTCGTAGGTATCGCAGCGAATGCCTTCGTAATTCACATTGCGCGCGCCGCTCGGGCTCGTCGCGACGATCACGTAGCGAATGACGCCATCCTTGCCGACCGAAAGCGAAGTCTTGTCGACGGCGAAAATCAGCGGCGTATTCTGCGACACGTTGAACGCAAGCAGATTCGAGGCTTCGGGCAGCGGCGGAAGCGTATCGACCTTTTCCTCGGTCCACTCCGGCTTCTGGTCGAGCAGATAGGTGAAGACGCCATCGTCCTGTGTGGACGGGCCTTTGTTGCTGGAGCAGGCAGCGAGCGTGGCCAGCATGGCCACGGATACCGCAGCGGACAACGCAAATGAACCAATGGCTTTCAATTCGATCTTCCCGAAAACAGGTGCGCATACGGCAACAGCACGGCGAATTGCTCGCCGTGCCGTGCTCAGTGTCAAAGTAAAAGAAGAACCGCAGTGATCAGTCGCACGAAGACCGCTGCACGATGATATGCACTTCCTCGCTGATCGTGCATTCTGCCTGAACCTCGTTGCCAGCGACGGTTACAGCAGGTGCTTCGATCGTCATCGTCTGGACGACGCGTGGATAGCGCGGTCCGTGATGCGCGACGCGCTCGCCGCGTTCGACGCGGGAGTTGGTACGCCGCAAGAAGCGGGATAGCTCGGTCAGAGCCAGTTGATAAACGTCACGCTTGAACTCGATTACCGCATCCAGCGGGACCCAGTATTCGTTCCAGCGCCAGGCATCGAATTCCGGATGGTCCGTCGCGCGCAGGCAAATGTCACAGTCGCGTCCCACCATGCGCAGCAGAAACCAGATCTGTTTCTGTCCGCGATAATGTCCGCGCACTTCGCGCTTGATGAACTTATCCGGCACCTCATAACGCAGCCAGTCGCGCGTGCGACCGACGACCTTGACGTGCTCCGGAAGCAAGCCGGTTTCTTCGTGTAACTCCCGATACATCGCTTGCACAGGGGTCTCACCGTACTTGATGCCCCCTTGCGGAAACTGCCAGGAATGTTCACGCAGCCGCTTACCCCAAAACACTTCGTTGCGCGCGTTCAAGAGGATGATGCCGACGTTCGGGCGAAAGCCTTCACGATCCAGCATACAACCACCTTCGAATCCTTTAAAATTGCTTTGATTATAAACAGATAACGGGCACGGCGTATTGGAATCAACCCGCGGAACCGGCCTTCGTCATTAGCCCGGGTTCGAAGCACGCATAAGCGACTTTTTGCCAGAGCACTCCGCGTGCGGCAAAATCTTCTTCCGTTGGCCGAAGTAGCGCATCGACGCGCTGCCTCTGCTCCGTACAAAGCCGTCGTCCGTCCCGTCGTTCACACGTATCGCCAGTTTCGAGAGTCAGAGCTTTCGGAGCGCGTGGCGCATTTGGAAAACTTGAATGAAAGCATCCCGTTTCTTCATCGGCACCCTGAAAGAGGCGCCCTCCGAGGCCGAAATCGTCAGCCACAAGCTCATGATGCGCGCCGGCATGATCCGTCGCGTCGCGGGCGGCATTTACGATTACCTGCCAATTGGCCTGCGTTCGGTACGCAAGGTCGAGGCCATCGTGCGTGAAGAGATGAACCGCGCGGGCGCGCTCGAACTGCTGATGCCCGCCGTGCAGCCGGCCGAACTGTGGCAGGAATCGGGACGCTGGGAACAATACGGCCCCGAACTGCTGCGCTTCAAGGACCGTCACGACCGCGACTTCGTCATGGGCCCGACGCACGAGGAAGTGGTGACCGAGATCGCGCGCAGCGCAATCAAGAGCTATCGGCAGTTGCCGGTAAACTTCTATCAGGTGCAGACGAAGTTCCGCGATGAAATCCGCCCGCGCTTCGGCGTCATGCGTGGCCGCGAGTTCATCATGAAAGACGCGTATTCGTTCGATAAAGACACGGCCGGCCTCGCCGAGTCGTATCGGAAAATGTTCGATGCCTACGTGCGCATCTTCACGCGCATCGGCCTGGAGTTTCGCGCCGTCGCGGCGGACAACGGTTCGATTGGCGGCAGCGGCTCGCATGAATTTCACGTGATCGCCGAGACGGGCGAGGACGACATCGCGTATTGCCCGGCTTCGGATTTCGCGGCGAACGTCGAGGCTGCCGAAGGCGTGCCGCTCATCGCCACGCGCGCCGCGCCCGCCGAAGAGCTCAAAAAGACGCCGACGCCCGGCAAGGCGAAGTGCGAAGCCGTCGCCGAGTATCTCGGCATTCCGCTCGAGCGCACGATCAAGTCGATCATTCTCGCCACCGACAACGAAGGCGCCGAGCCGACCATCTGGCTTCTGATGCTGCGCGGCGACCATTCGTTGAACGACATCAAGACGGGCAAGTTGCCAGGCCTCAAGGGTTATCGCTTCGCGACGGAAGCGGAGATCGTCGAATGGTTCGGCACGCCGCCGGGCTATCTCGGCCCAATCGGCACGAAAAAGCCGGTGCGCGTGATCGCCGACAGCACGGTCGCGAACATGAGCGACTTCGTGGTCGGCTCGAACGAAGTGGATTTCCACACGACCGGCGTGAACTGGGGCCGCGATCTGCCCGAGCCGGAAGTCGCGGATATCCGCAACGTCGTCGCGGGCGATCCCTCGCCGGACGGTAAGGGCACGCTCGAAATCTGTCGCGGTATCGAAGTGGGCCACGTGTTCCAGCTTGGCACCAAGTACTCGGATTCGATGGGCGCGACCTTCCTCGACGAAAACGGCAAGCCGGCGCCCATGCAGATGGGCTGCTACGGCATCGGAATCACGCGTATTCTGGGCGCAGCCATCGAACAGAACTTCGACGACAAGGGCATCATCTGGCCGGAAGCCATTGCGCCTTTCGAAGTCGTGATCTGCCCGATGGGCTACGACCGCAGCGAAGCCGTGCGCGAGCAGGCCGACAAGCTCTACGCGACCTTGCAGGAAGCCGGCCTCGACGTAATTCTCGACGATCGCGGTGAGCGCCCGGGCGTGATGTTCGCGGACTGGGAGTTGATCGGCGTGCCGCATCGCATCGTCATTGGCGATCGCGGGCTCAAGGACGGCAAGCTGGAATATCAGGCGCGCCGCGATACCGAAGCCACGCTCGTGCCGGTGGACGAGGCAGCGGGCATGGTGACGGCCAAGATTCGTGAGGCGCTCGCGAAGTAACGTGCAATACAACTTCCTGTCGGCGACGATTCTGCTTCTGTTGATTACCGATCCGCTCGGCAATATTCCAATCTTCATCAACGCACTGCGCGGCGTCGCTATCGAGCGGCGCCGCGTCGTGATCTTGCGGGAAGTGGCGATTGCGTTCGTGATCCTGCTGGTGTTCATGCTGGCCGGCGACCGCTTCCTGCGCGCGATGAACTTGACGGATCTGTCGTTGCGTATCGGCGGCGGGATCGTGCTGTTTCTGATCGCGCTGCGGATGATCTTTCCGCATCCCGACGGCCCGATGGGCGGCGACTCGCGCGGCGGCGAACCGCTTATCGTGCCGCTCGCCATTCCCGCGCTTGCGGGACCGTCCGCGCTTGCCACTGTAATGCTGCTGACATCGCAAGCGCCGGGGAAGATGCTGGAATGGATCGGCGCGCTCACGGTCACCATGGTCGTGTGCGCCATCGTGCTCGTGCTGGCCGAGAAGATTCAACACTGGCTCGGCGAGCGCGCGGTGACGGCATTCGAGCGCTTGATGGGGCTCGTGCTCGTGGCCATTTCGGTCGAGATGATGCTCACGGGCATACGGACCTTCGTGCATCAGCTATGAAAAAAGCGGCCTCGGCCGCTTTTTTTCACTGACTACCGAACGAACGCTCATGCGCCTTCGGTTAGCGCGCGAATGGTTGGTAGATTCCGCCAATAACCCTTCGCGTCCATGCCGCAGCCGAACACATAACGGTCCGGCACTTCGAAGCCGCAGAAATCAGGACGCAGCGGTTTCGCCTTCGGGATGATCTTCTCGCACAGCACCGCCGACAAAAACTGCTTCGCGCCCATCGCCATGATGCGGTCGCGGATAGCAGCCATGGTTTCGCCTTCGTCAAGGATATCGTCGAGTACGAGCACCACGCGATCTTTCACCGATTCGGCCGGCGCCACGCGCCACTGCATTTCGCTGCCGCCCTTGATGGCGTTGCGATAGCGCGTCAGATGGATGTAATCGAACTCGAGCGGGAAGTCGAGATGCGGCAGCAGCATGCCGGTGAAAACGGCCGCGCCTCCCATGACCGAAAGCACGAGCGGAAAATCGTCGCTCGTTGCCGCCTTGATGGCTGCAGCCATGCGTTCGATCGATGCGTTGACGGCTTCGACCGAAACGATCTCTTCGGAGTGGCTGAAAATATGGAGAGCTTCTTCGCGATTCATAGAGGGAAGCGGGGAGGCGGACTACTTAGTGTGGAAAGAAACGGCGGCGTGCGCCCTATGATAAACCCGCGCTCCTCGCGGCGTTCGGCGCGAGCGCGGGCCTGTTCTGTCGCGCCTAGCGCATGCCGGGCATCATGCCCTTCATGCCGCGCATCATCTTTTGCAGGTTGCCGCCCTTGAGCTTCTTCATCATGCCGCGCATTTGCTCGTACTGGTTCAGCATGCGGTTGACTTCCTGCACATGCACGCCCGCGCCCGCCGCGATACGACGCTTGCGCGCGGCCTTGATGAGCTCGGGCTTCGCGCGTTCCTGAAGCGTCATGGAATTGATGATGCCTTCCATGCGGCGCATCTGCTTCTCGGCGTTGTTCATGTCCGCGCCTTGCGCCGCTTGCTGAAACTGCGCGGGCAGCTTGTCCATGAGCGAAGAGAGGCCGCCCATTTTCTTCATCTGCGAGAGCTGCGCCTTGAAGTCGTTCAGGTCGAAGTCGCCGCCTTTCTTGACCTTGTCGGCGAGTTGCTGCGCGGCTTGCGTGTCGACGCCGCGCTGCGCTTCCTCGACGAGCGCGAGAATGTCGCCCATGCCGAGAATCCGGTTCGCCATGCGATCCGGATGGAACACTTCGAGACCGTCGAGCTTTTCCGCGACGCCGACGAACTTGATCGGCTTGCCGGTGACATGACGCACGGAGAGCGCCGCGCCGCCGCGCGAGTCGCCGTCGAGTTTGGTGAGCACGACGCCGGTGAGCGGCAGGGCGTCGTTGAACGCCTTGGCGGTGTTGACCGCGTCCTGACCGAGCATGGCGTCGACGACGAAGAGCGTTTCGGCGGGCTTGAGCAGCGCGTGTAGCTCGCTGATCTCCTTCATCATGGCTTCGTCGATACCGAGACGGCCGGCCGTGTCGACGATCACAACGTCATGGTAGTGGCGCTTGGCCCAGTCGATTGCCGCGCGCGCGATATCCGCGGGCTTCTGATCCGGCTCGGACGGGAAGAAGTCCGCGCCGACCTGCTCGGTCACCGTCTGCAACTGACGAATAGCCGCCGGACGATACACGTCGACAGAAACCGTCAGCACCTTCTTCTTGCTCTTTTCGCGCAGCAGCTTGGCGAGCTTGCCGGTGGTCGTGGTCTTGCCCGCGCCCTGCAAGCCGGCCATGAGGATGACGGCGGGCGGCGTGACCGCGAGATTCAGTTCGGCGGCCTTGCCTTCGTAGTCGCCGCCGATCACGGCAGTCAGTTCGCGCTGCACGACGCCGACGAGCGCCTGGCCCGGCGAAAGGCTCGACAGGACTTCCTCGCCGAGCGCCTTTTCCTTCACCTTGGCGATGAATTCGCGCACGACCGGCAGCGCCACGTCTGCTTCGAGAAGCGCGAGACGCACTTCACGCAGCATCTCCTGCGTGTTGGCCTCGGTGAGGCGGGCCTCGCCGCGCAGCGTCTTGACGACGCGCGCCATCCGTTGAGTGAGGTTGTCGAGCATGGGGAGCGCTATAGAATGCGGCCCAGAATTCACAGTGACATGGCGCGCTCACCGCGCTGCGCACTATGCTGGCGCAAGGGTGAAGGCGTCGCGGAACCGGGGCCTAGTGTAAACTTCGAACATGGATATTGTACTGTATGCCCTCACTGCGCTTCTCTACGGCGGACTAGCCGTGGCGGGGTGGCGCGCGCATCGTCATACCGCCGTCGAACCGGCGCTGGCGGGCGTGCCTGCGGGCGTAGGCTCGATGACATCGACGTCGCGCGCATCGGGCATGAGCGGTGTCGGGCGCGCTTTATTATTAGTGGCATTGCTGGTGCACGGCGTTCTGCTGCACACCACCATCTTTCCGCAGAACGCGATGATCTTCGGCTTCGCGTTCGCGCTCTCGGCCATGTTCTGGCTGGGCGCGGGCATCTACTGGATCGAAAGCTTCTTCTTTCCGCTCGACGGCCTGCGTCTGCTCGTGTTGCCGCTCGCTTGCGTGGCGTCCTTGCTGCCGCTTCTGTTCGGCGGCGTGCGCGTGCTCTCGTATTCCGCCGCGCCAATGTTCAAGCTGCATTTTCTGATCGCCAATATCGCTTATGGGCTGTTCGCCATCGCGGCGCTGCATGCGGTGCTCATGTTGCTGCTCGAGCGCCGGCTGCAGCGCATGCGCGGTCTCAACACGCGTCATGCGGCCAATGGCGGCTGGCTCGCGAGCTGGCTCGATACCTTGCCGCCGCTGCTTACACTCGAAAAGCTGCTGTTCAGATTGATCGCGGCTGGCTTCGTGCTGCTTACGCTGACGCTGGTGTCGGGCATCGCGTTCAACGAGCAGCTGGTCGATCGCGCGCTGCGTCTCGATCACAAGACCGTGTTCGCGTTCCTTTCCTGGGTGATGTTCGGCGCACTGCTGACCGCGCGACGCGTTTCCGGCTGGCGCGGACGCGCTGCCTTGCGCTGGGTGCTCGCTTCGTTCGTCGCGTTGCTGCTGGCTTACGTGGGCAGCCGGTTCGTCTTCGAAGTGCTGCTGCATCGCGCAGTGGTGTGAGCGCGGCATTTCCAACCTGTTCAAGTCGATGCGAAACTTCATTCTTCTGATCGCGCTCTTCTTCGTGACCCAATGGCTCCTGAAGAAACTGCGCCGCGCCAACGAGCGCGCTCAAGCCGATGCGCGTTCGTCGGCGGGAAGCGGCGCGCCGGGTTCATCGGGCGCTGCGGGTGCTGCGGGTGCCACTGGTGCGCGTCGCACGCGTGGCGGCGCCGCTGCGAGCGATGCTCCGCAGCTCACCGATCCGCTCATCCGCTGCGTGCAATGCGGCGTGCATACGCCACGCAGCGAGTCGATCGTGGTGGCGGGACAGCGCTTTTGTTGCGATGAACACGCGCGACGTCATGCCGCGAGCCCGCGAGGGCGCGACGCGCGTTGAGCCTTCGGTGCCGAAACGAACATGCGCCGCCTCACGTCGAGGATGTCTTGCAGACTGCAAAGGCGCGCTGTTCCCGCAAAGGCCATGCTGCGGTAAGCACGGTCATCCTCCCTTGACACGCACTAAGCGCATGCGGCGGCTACTTGGCCGACAGTGAACATGAGATGCGGTTTGCGGCTCTATATTGCGGCGAGCGCAGTCTCATACATCTAAACTCTCGCCGACTGCAAACGCCTCCATCGCCAGGATGGCTTCGGCGCGAACGTCCCGCACGCGCAAAAACTCGAAGCGGCCTTCGCGTATAGCGCAATCACGCGCCCGATTCACGCCTGTCCACACATCTTGACTTCGTTATAAACGCCTCGCGGAAGCTCCGTCTCGCTGCGCCGCAGCAAGCTCACGCCCGATCCCTTGCCGTGCTTTGACGCAGCAAAAGTCAACCCCGTGAGCGCATGGTCAGAGCAAATAAAACTTTTTGAGACTGTGCGAAAGTCCACTATACTTGGTGCCGAAAGACGTACTTTGCACTATATCTTGTGTTGTTGAGGCGGCGCCCGCTCTAATGAGCCGGCGCCGTCGGCTTTCCGGCGTAAGAGAAGTTGGCTGGCCCGGGGCGGTGCGCGCGACGCTTCCATCTGCGAGGAATGGGGCATCGGGTGTATCGAGCGCCAGCAAGAAGCACCGAGAAGAAGGCATGCAAGTGAACGTGAGTCGGAACGTGAGTCGAAACGCGAGTCGAAACGTGAAATCGCGTCGACCGACACCGCGCGCCAACGCGGGCATCGCATGAGACGCCAGAAACAATGCGGGCCGTTATCGGCGTTATTTTTTTGCGCGATTCGTGTTCCGAGCCTGCTGTATTCACAGCCTGGCTTTACCGTCAAACATCGCGCGTGTCGCATCGGTTCAACGACGACAGCAAACGCGCGCGGCATAAGTGATAAATCCGCGGACCATCCGCACCATTCGAACATCAGGAGTTTTGCACATGCAAACCACCGAGAACGCCACGACTTCCTTCGAAGGCGCATCCGCGCGGCCGCAGGGCGGCGCCAATGCATCGGGCGCGCCAGCGCTCGCGCCGAACACGACGTACGCGGACTACAAAGTCATCCGCCGCAACGGAAGCGTGGTGTCGTTCGAGCCGTCGAAGATCGCCATCGCGGTCACGAAGGCGTTCATCGCCGTGAACGGCGGTCAGGGCGCGGCGTCCGCTCGCGTGCGCGAACTCGTCGACCGACTGACGCAAGCCGTCGTGCGCGCGCTCGTGCGCAGCCGTCCGCATGGCGGCACGTTCCATATCGAAGACATTCAGGATCAGGTCGAACTCGCGCTGATGCGCGGCGGCGAGCACAACGTCGCGCGTGCCTATGTGCTGTATCGCGAGAAGCGCACGCAAGAGCGCGCGCACGCGCCGGAAGTCCGGGCGAACGCGAGCGGCATCAACGTGGTGGACAACGGCGTCACGCATCCGCTCGATCTGGACGCGCTCAAGGCTCTGATCGTCTCGGCCTGCGCCAATCTGGGCGATGCCGTCTCCGCCGACCCGATCGTCGCCGAAACGGTGAAGAACCTGTACGACGGCGTGCCGATGAGCCAGGTCTACGACTCGGCCATCCTCGCCGCGCGCACGATGATCGAAAAAGACCCGGCGTACAGCCAGGTCACCGCGCGCATCCTGCTGCACACGATCCGCCGCGAAATTCTCGAAGGCGAAGTGACGCAAGCCGAAATGGGCGAGCGCTACGCCGAATACTTCCCGCAATTCATCAAGCAGGGCGTGCAAGCCGAACTGCTCGACGACAAGCTCCAGCAATTCGACCTGAAGCGTCTCGGCGCCGCGCTCGACGCGAGCCGCGATCTGCAATTCGGCTATCTCGGCCTGCAGACGCTGTACGACCGCTACTTCCTGCACACGGAAGGCAAGCGTATCGAACTGCCGCAAGCGTTCTTCATGCGCGTCGCAATGGGTCTGTCGCTCAACGAGATCGACCGCGAAGCGCGCGCCATCGAGTTCTACAACGTGCTGTCGTCGTTCGACTTCATGTCGTCCACGCCCACGCTCTTCAACTCCGGCACGCGCCGTTCCCAGCTTTCGTCGTGCTATCTGACGACCGTCGCCGACGACCTCGACGGCATCTACGAAGCGCTCAAGGAAAACGCGCTGCTCTCGAAGTTCGCGGGCGGGCTCGGCAACGACTGGACGCGCGTACGTGCGCTCGGCTCGCACATCAAGGGCACCAACGGCAAGTCGCAAGGCGTCGTGCCGTTCCTGAAGGTCGTGAACGATACGGCCGTCGCGGTGAATCAGGGCGGCAAGCGCAAGGGCGCGGTGTGCGCGTATCTGGAGACGTGGCACCTGGACATCGAGGAATTCCTGGAACTGCGCAAGAACACGGGCGATGACCGTCGCCGCACCCACGACATGAACACGGCGAACTGGATTCCCGACCTGTTCATGAAGCGCGTGCACGAAGGCGGCGACTGGACGCTGTTCTCGCCGGCTACCTGCCCGGACCTGCACGACCTGTTCGGCGCGGCTTTCGAAAAGGCCTACACGGCTTACGAAGAGAAAGCGGCGCGCGGCGAGATCAAGCTGTTCAAGAAGCTGCCCGCGGCGCAACTGTGGCGCAAGATGCTCGGCATGCTGTTCGAGACCGGCCATCCGTGGATCACGTTCAAGGACCCGTGCAACGTGCGCTCGCCGCAGCAGCACGTGGGCGTCGTGCACTCGTCGAACCTGTGCACGGAAATCACGCTGAACACGAGCGACAACGAAATCGCCGTGTGCAATCTGGGTTCCGTGAACCTGGTCGCGCACCTGGCGAAACAGGCGGACGGCACGCTCGCGCTGGATCACGCGAAGCTCAAGCGCACCATCAGCGTGGCGATGCGCATGCTCGACAACGTCATCGACATCAATTACTACGCGGTGGCGAAGGCGCGTAACTCGAACCTGAAGCATCGTCCGGTGGGCATGGGCATCATGGGCTTCCAGGACTGCCTGCATCTGCTGCGCACGCCGTATGCGTCGCAAGAGGCGGTCGAGTTCGCGGATCGTTCGATGGAAGCCGTCTGCTACTACGCTTATTACGCGTCGACGGAACTGGCGGAAGAGCGCGGCCGTTACTCGAGCTATCGCGGCTCGCTGTGGGATCGCGGCATCCTCCCGCAGGACACGCTGCAGTTGCTGGCCGAGGCGCGTGGCGGTTATGTCGAAGTCGACACGTCCGAATCCATGGACTGGTCCGTGCTGCGTTCGCGCATCTCGACGCACGGCATGCGCAATTCGAATTGCGTGGCGATTGCGCCGACGGCGACGATCTCGAACATCATCGGCGTGTCGGCGTGCATCGAGCCGACGTTCCAGAACCTGTACGTCAAGTCGAACTTGTCGGGCGAGTTTACGGTGGTCAACGACTACCTGGTGCGCGACCTGAAAGCGCGCGGCCTGTGGGACGAAGTCATGGTGTCGGACCTGAAGTACTTCGACGGCACGCTGTCGCGCATCGACCGCATTCCGGCCGATCTGCGCGCCATCTACGCCACCGCGTTCGAACTGGACGCGAAGTGGGTGGTGGAAGCGGCGGCGCGTCGCCAGAAGTGGATCGATCAGGCGCAGTCGCTCAATATCTACATGGGCGGCGCATCGGGCAAGAAGCTGGACGAGGTCTACAAGCTCGCATGGCTGCGCGGCCTCAAGACCACCTACTATCTCCGCACGATGGCGGCGACGCACGTCGAGAAGTCGACGGTGGCGCACGGCGCGCTCAACGCGGTTCCTTCAGGCGATGGCGGTAGCGGTGCCGCTGGCGCCGGTGGTGTGGACGGATTCAACGGCGGCGCGATTGGCGGTGCGGCGGCGGGCGGATTCAACGCTGCGGCGGTGGCTGCTGCCGTGCCGGTTGAAGCGGCTCCGGAAGCCGATGGTCCCGTCTGCATGATGCGTCCCGGCGACCCCGGCTTCGACGAGTGCGAAGCTTGTCAGTAAGCTAGTTGCTGGCGGTTCGATCAGGTAGGGCTTTATGTTTCACGCCGGGCCGGCATTGCGTGCTTCGTTGAAGGAAGCGCGCGGTGCCGGCCCGGTTTCGTTTTGGTTCGATCGTTCTGTTTGCTTCGCGGCTTTGCAGCGTGGCGCTTCAGGCTTTCATCAACCTCGCGTTCCTCGCGAAATCTCCGAGCCAGCATCGAGCGGCAATCGCGCGGTTATCGGCATCGACAAAAACGAAAACATTCCGACGACGAAAAACGCGGGCCAAAAATCCGACCACTGCACAGCCGAATGTCCGTTCAGATACTGCGAGAACTCGAGCGTCACGCCGGCAATCGTCACACCCAGCCCGAGCGATACCTGCTGCACGAAGCTCGCGAGACTCGTCGCGCGTCCGACATCGCGCGTTTCGATCTCCGCATAAGCGAGCGAGTTGAGGCTCGTGAACTGCAATGCGGGAAAGAAGCCGCCAAGCAGCACGACTGCCCAGATCAGCCAGGTCGGCGTGCCCGGAAAGAAGGTCCCGCAGGCGGCGATGGCAATGCCGGAAAGCGCCGCGTTGAAGAAGAGCGTGCGTCGAAAGCCGAAGCGCCGCAACACGCGCGACGCCAGCGAGCGCATGAACATGCCGCCGAAAGCCGAAGCGCAGGTGATCGCGCCGGACTTGAAGGCCGTCATGCCGAGCCCTTCCTGCAACGCGAGCGGCAGCAGAAACGGCACCGCGCCAAGCCCGATGCGAAAGAGCGATCCGCCGATCACGCTCGCCTGAAAGGTCGGCACCTTGAAGAAGCGCAGATCGAGCAGCGGCCGTTCGACGCGCGCCGCATGCATGATGTAGAACGAGACCATGAGCGCGCCGACGACGCACATCGCAACGGCCACGCTTGGCGACACGAGCTCGCCGCCCACGAGCGACAAGCCGAGCAGCAGCAGCACGCCCGCGCCCGCCGAGAGAAAGAAGCCGAACCAGTCGAGCCTGCCCGGATGCTCCTCGCGCGAATCCGCGATGTAGCGGTTGGTCAGATAGATACCGAGAATGCCGATCGGAATGTTGATGAAGAAGATCAGCCGCCAGTGCAGATATGTCGTGATGAAACCGCCGAGCAGCGGCCCCACGGCGGGTCCGAGCATTGCGGGCAGCGAGAGATAGTTCATCGCGCGAATGAAGTCCGCGCGCCGCACCGAGCGGAAGATGATGATGCGCCCGACCGGCACCATCATCGCGCCGCCGACGCCTTGGATGAAGCGCGCCACCGTGAATGGTCCGAGCGAGGTGGACGCCGCGCAGAGGATAGAGCCGACCACGAACACGCCGATGGCCGCACGAAACACGGTGCGTGCGCCGAAGCGGTCGGCGACCCAGCCGCAGATCGGTATGAAGACGCCGAGGCCGAGCACATAACTCGTGACGGCAATCTTCAGCGTGACGGGATCGCGCCCGAAGGCACGCGCCATTTCGGGAATCGCAGTGACGATGACATTGGCATCGACGCTTTCCATGAACATCGCGCACGCGACGATGAGAGGGGCGATGAGAGCTTTGGCGATCGGCATGGAGAATCGCGTTCGACACGAGGCAGCGAGAGCGGCGATTATGGCACCGATATGGAGCAGCCGACGAGTACGAAACTCGCAACGCGCCGCGATGAACATGGAAGAGGAGTGAAGAAGCGATGGACCCGCAAGACCTGCAACGACTCGTCACGCAGACGATGCCCTACGGCAAGTACAAGGACCGGCTCATCGCCGACTTGCCTGCTCACTATCTCGCGTGGTTCGCGCGTGAGGGTTTTCCAGAGGGCAAGCTGGGTCGCCTGCTTGCCCTCATGCATGAGATCGACCATAACAATTTGCGCTCTCTGCTCGATCCGCTGCGAAGCCGCTGAGGCTGTGCGTCAAGCGCTATAGGTTGTATTTGCCAGGAACGCAAGACACAATATCTAGTGGAAATTGGATGCGCCAAATGCTAGACTTCGGCAACGGTTTCGACGCATCGGAGCGCTTTGCCGAGAGGTCGAAAACAGCCTTCGGTGCATGCATGAACAGGCTTCGAACCCTTGCATCGAGTCACTCGTCGAGCTCATGCATCCGCGTCTCGCGAGACCACGGCAAAGCACATCGAAGCACGGCGAAGAGCATGCAGAGATGACGTATCGACACCACGAATCATCCAAGCGCTTGAGTCTTGTGACATCGCTCGACATTGCATCGCTCGAACATCGCAAGCAAGAACGTCAGCGCTACGCGGCATCTATCGCGAAGAGAGTCATCGAGCAAGCGCGAAGTCACGCGACATGATTTGATCGTCAGCCGCAAAGCCTTATGCTGCAACGCTCTCAGAGCTTCGAGAGAACACGGTCGAAGCACTCGCCGGTGTCATCGAACACACTCGATCAGGACCGCTTCACACACGCTTCCACCGATCTTGCATGACGCTTCACACACGATGTGATGAACCAAATGTTGTATGCAGGAAGCAACGCCGAAACTAAAACGCGTGAAAACGAGAATTTCCATGAGCAAACTCTTTTAATGCTCATGGAAAGATGGTACAAACCGAACTAAATTGATGGTGAGAATTTATGCTCAACTGGGATGACGAGACCACTGCCGTAGTTCCCTCGAGCGCTTCGCAACAGAACCCGTTGCAGAACGCTCAAGGCACGACTTTCGGTACGCAAGGTACAGCGCATGTCGATCATCGTGCTGCCCAAGCTCATCAAGCTGCTCATCAGATCGCGCAAGCGAACAACATCTTCTCCGATGGCTTCGTTCCGCCCGCAGCCGCGACTCCTTCCGCTGGCGTCATCGCCGCGCAAAGCGAAGCGCGCGTCAACGTCGCGGACAAGCGCATCATCAACGGCAAGACCGACGTCAATCAGTTGGTGCCGTTCAAGTACAAGTGGGCGTGGGAAAAGTACCTCGCGGGTTGCGCGAACCATTGGATGCCGCAGGAAGTGAACATGTCGCGCGACATCGCCCTGTGGAAAGACCCGAATGGTCTTTCGGACGACGAGCGCCGCATCGTCAAGCGCAACCTGGGCTTCTTCGTCACGGCAGACTCGCTCGCCGCGAACAACATCGTGCTCGGTACGTACCGTCACATCACCGCTCCCGAGTGCCGCCAGTTCTTGCTGCGCCAGGCGTTCGAAGAAGCTATCCATACGCACGCATATCAGTACATCGTCGAATCGCTCGGGCTCGATGAAAGCGAAATCTTCAACGCCTATCACGAAGTCGCTTCCATCCGCGCGAAGGACGAGTTCCTGATTCCGTTCATCCAGACGTTGACGGACCCGGCCTTCACCACGGGCACGCTGGAAGCGGACCAGAAATTGCTGAAGTCGTTGATCGTGTTTGCCTGCATCATGGAAGGGCTGTTCTTCTATGTAGGCTTCACGCAAATCCTGGCGCTGGGTCGCCAGAACAAGATGACGGGGGCTGCCGAGCAGTATCAGTACATCCTCCGCGATGAATCGATGCACTGCAATTTCGGCATCGACCTCATCAACCAGATCAAGCTCGAAGAGCCGCAATTGTGGACCGCCGACTTCAAGGCCGAGATCCGCGAGCTCTTCAAGGAGGCGGTCGAACTTGAATATCGCTACGCTGAAGACACCATGCCGCGCGGGGTGCTCGGCCTGAACGCGTCGATGTTCAAGAGCTACCTGCGCTTTATCTGCAACCGGCGTTGCCAGCAGATCGGGCTTGACCCGCTCTACCCGAACGAGGAAAACCCGTTCCCGTGGATGAGCGAAATGATCGACTTGAAGAAGGAACGCAACTTCTTCGAGACACGCGTGATTGAGTATCAAACCGGCGGCGCGCTGACCTGGGAATAACAACAAGCCCAGGACGTGTTGCAGACGAAATCGATGGGACGGCCGGGCAGCGGCGTGACACTCACGCGCGCTCGGCCGACAAGGTTTAGGAGAACGGTCGCCTGATGCAGAGTGCGCCTTGTGACTTAGCTAGCCCGTGCTCGTACACGGCTGCGATAGAAGACAGGCCTTTTGCGATCCCTTCAATGGGATGGGCAAACTTCCCCCCGGAAAACGCCAGCGGCAAGCTCGCTGGCTCGATCAAGCGATGGCCGGCGCCGCGTATCAGCGGTGCTGACACTATCTGGCGCGCGGTGCCAAAGGGCACGGCGCGCCTTGCCGTATTCATTAGCGTAAGCAGGTGGGATCAGCGTACGCCGATGAATAATCCGCTTCGTAGCGTGCGCCTTGAGAAGCGACGCGTGGGAAGCGGGTTTTGACGAAGGGTGTAGTTTGAACTGACTCTCATCTGAAAACCTGAAGGAGAAAAACCATGGCAGTTGCCAAGAAAAAACCCGCAGCCAAGAAGGTTGCAGCAAAGAAAGTCACCGCAAAGAAGGCCGCTCCGGCTAAGAAAGTAGCAGCCAAGAAGGTCGCCACGAAGAAGGTAGCAGCCAAGAAGGTCGCGGTGAAGAAGGTCGCGGCGAAGAAGGTTGCAGCGAAGAAGGCTCCGGCCAAGAAGGCGGCAGCAAAGAAGGTAGCGTCGAAGAAGGTCGCAACGAAGAAGGTTGCTGCCAAGAAGGCGCCCGCCAAGAAGGCTGCAGCGAAGAAGGTAGCCACCAAGAAAGTAGCCGCGAAGAAGGCGCCTGCGAAGAAGGCCGCAGCGAAGAAGGCTGCTGCCAAGAAGGCGCCTGCTAAGAAGGCTGCGGCGAAGAAGGCCCCCGCGAAGAAGGCTGCCGCCAAAAAGGCTGCCGCGAAAAAGGCTCCTGCGAAGAAGGCTGCCGCGAAAAAGGCTCCCGCCAAAACCGCTGCTGCCCCTGCTCCCGCCGCCGCGCCTGCCCCCGCTGCCGCTCCTGCTTCCGCTGCTCCCGCAGCGAAGAAGGCTCCCGCAGCCAAGAAAGCTCCGGCCAAAAAGGCCGCTGCTGCGAAGAAGACTACGGCTGCCGCTCCTGCAACGACGGCAACGACCGTATCGACGCCTGCTCCGGCTCCGGCCGCCGCAGTCAAGACGGCGTTGAATCCGGCGGCAGCATGGCCGTTCCCGACGGGCAGCCGTCCGTAAGTCTTTACGTTCGTAGTTGGCAGGACCACGGCACACACCGATGTGCCTTTCGACCGGGTAGGCCTACCCGGCCTCAAACCCGCTGCTCAGGGAAACCTGGCGGCGGGTTTTTCCGTTCGCATGACTTGGGGCTTCGCCGCGTTTTCGTGAGCCAAAGAAAAAGCGCATGCATCTTTCGATACATGCGCTTCGTTCGGAACGCGAAAGACCTGCGTGAGCTCGAAGTGACGAGCCCACGCGAGGGCTAATCCTCCGCTGAATACCTTAGTGCGTGACGCGTGTGACGCCGCCACTCGACAGCAGGCGAACCCGCTCGCCTGCCTGGAACACTTCTCCGTTCGAGGTTTGCGTGATGGCGCGCATGTCGCCGTTATCGAGACGCACGGTGATCTCCAGGCCGTTCTTCATGGCGACGTTGTTCTCGACCGCGTTACCCGCGACCGCGCCTGCCAGACCGCCGATGATGCCCGCGATGATCGACCCGTTGCCGCCGCCGATGACGCTGGCTGCGGCCACGCCGCCGAGCGCGCCGCCACCTATGGTGCCGAGACCGGTCGGTTGACCGTTGTTCGAGCTGATCTTCACGCCACGCACGCTTTCGACGGTCGCCATGCGCACCGTCTCCTCACGTTGCGCCTGCGAAGCCGTGTACACGTCCGGCGAACTGCTGTTGTAGGCGCAGCCCGTGAGCGCCACCGAGCCGACGAGCGCTACTGCAAGCGCGATACGACTTATCGTTTTCATTCCATTACTCCACTCAATCACGACAGGCTGCTTCCGAAAGCCTGCTTGTAACGCTCTTCAATTTCGGCACGTGCCGGCTCATAAGTTTGCGGACCCTGATGTTCGATCTTCAATGCGCCCATCAGACTTGCAAGACGGCCCGTCTTTTCCCAACCAAGCTTGTTTTCGATACCGTACAGCAGGCCGCCGCGGAATGCGTCGCCGCAGCCAGTGGGATCGACGACTTGCCGCGCTTTCACGGCGGGCACTTCGAGCACGCCGTCCTCGTGATAGATCTGCGCGCCATGCTCGCCGCGCGTGATGATGAGCGCATCGACGCGGCTCATGATGTCTTCGATCGACCATCCGGTCTTGTTGCTCAACAACTTGGCTTCGTAATCGTTGACCGCCACGTAAGTGGCAAGTTCAATCATGCGACAAAGCTCGACACCTTCCAAGATCGGCAGACCCTGACCCGGATCGAAGACGAACGGCACGCCCGCCGACGCGAACTGCGCCGCGTGCTCGCGCATGCCGTCGGCGCCATCCGGAGCCACGATGCCAAGCGAGATGTTCTTCGCTTCGTCGGCGCGGTTCAGGTGCGACTCCATCATTGCGCCGGGATGGAACGCGGTGATCTGATTGTTCGCCAGGTCGGTCGTGATGAAGCATTGCGCCGAGTGCTGGTCCGGCAGGACGCGCACGTACTCTTTCGAGATACCGAGCGCGTCGAGCCGGTCGATATACAACTGAGCATCCGCCGCGCCCAGTGTCGCCATGATCTTGGGATCGCCGCCGAGTAGCTTGAGCGCGTAGGCGATGTTGCCCGCGCAGCCGCCGAAGTTGCGCCGCATCGTCGGCACCAGGAAGCTGATGTTCAGCATGTGCACCTGGTCCGGCAGGATGTGGTCGCCGAAGCGGCCCTGGAAAGTCATGATGTTGTCGTAGGCGAGCGAGCCGCAGATAAGCGTAGCCAAGGCGAACGTCCTTTAAGTTTAGGTGCCGAGGAAGAGGGTGCGCATACGGCGCGCGGCGGTGAAACCCTTTTGAGCGTCCACCGCGTCCCGTATGCGGACCGCCGAACCGCCGAACCGCCGCGGCGGTCCGGCATGCCGTCAACCTTACTTGAGCGAAGCAAGCGCGGCGTCGTAGTTCGGCTCCTGCTTGATTTCCGGCACGAGTTCCGAATGCAGCACCTTGTTGTCTGCGTCCAGCACGACGACGGCGCGTGCCGTCAGGCCTTTGAGCGGTCCGCTCGTGACGTCCACGCCATAAGCTTCCGCGAATTCGTGACCGCGAAACGTCGATGCCGTCACCACGTTTTCGATGCCTTCGGTCGTGCAGAAGCGCTTGGCGGCGAACGGCAGATCGCCCGAGACGACCACCACGACCGTGTTGTCGAGGCCGGCGGCGGCTTCGTTGAACTTGCGCGTCGAGGTCGCGCAGGTCGGCGTGTCGAGACTCGGCACAATGTTCAGCACTTTGCGCTTGCCCGCGAAATTCGCCAGCTTGACGTCGCCAAGATCGGCGCCGACGAGCGTGAATTCGGCCGCCTGCTGGCCGGCGCTCGGAAACGTGCCGCGTACGTCGATAGGATTGCCGCCGAGGGTAACTTGACTCATGTTGCGCTCCAGAGAATGTGTCAGATGCTGACGGGAAAGCGCGCGCGTTCGTTCATCTTCGATGTTAACGCGCGCGTCAGAATGGACAGGGTTCGTGCGGCCGCGCGGGCACGCATCACGGATAGAAAACCTGAACCCTGTAGTTCGCGGCGACCGCATCGCCCGTATCCAGCCTCACGACGACCGGCTGCGCGCTTTGCGGCGGAAGGCCGATGGGGAATATCGTACCCGGTCGGGCGTAATCCTGCGGCCATAGCACGCGGCGCACGGCGACGTTGCTCTTGTCGTCGAGCAGGGTGAGTTCGAGCGCAGGATAAGCCAGCGACACATCCGACCGATTGCGCAGCGACAGCTTCAGTTCGAGCTTGTGCGGACCGTCGACCTGACGCAGCCCGGAGCTTTCGATCTGCAGCCCGTCGATATAGCGCGGCGGCGCGATGGTGCAGCCGAGCTGATAGCAGATATCCGCGTAGAGCGAATGCGTGCCGGGAACGTAGACCATGACGGATTCGCGTTGCCACCACAATATCTGGCCGATCAGCGTCAGCACGAGCAGCACCGAGAGCACGATGCCCGCCGCGCGCCAGCCCGTGCGCGGACGCGTCCATTCGGGATCGGGCGGATCGAGCGGACCGAGTGCATCGCGCGATTCGCGGATGACCGGGAACGCTTCGTTGGCGCTGGCCGCGTGCGCGGCGCCCGGCGGGCGCGGTGACTTTGCGCCGAAGGCCGGCTCGGGGTCCTTGCCCCAGTCGGCGGCGGGCGCGGGCTCCGGTGCGGGACGCGGCGGTTCGGCCGCAGTCGGCGTCGGCCCGATGAACGGCTCCGCGCGATCGTCCGGCGAAACGAAGCGTGCGGCGGGTGTCTCGGGCGGAGGGACAGGGCGCGTTGGAGATTGTGCGGCCGGAGTGACGTGATCGGCTGGCGGTGCATCGACACGAACGAACTGCTTCGCGGGATGGTTCTGCGCTGGTTGCGTGGATGCAGGCGTATTCGCGTAGACGGTGCGGTCGCTGTCCTCTTCAGGCGCTAAAGGCACGGGCGGCACGGGCGGATTATTCGCGCCGAGATCGAGCGGTCGAGGCGCAGATGCAGACGGTCCGCTTGGAACCGGCGCAGGTGTCTTTCGCGTGATCGGCTTGGCGGCGGGAGGCGTCGAAGGCTTTACAGCGGCAGGCGCTGCCGGACTCGGCGTCGCCGGCTTCTCTATTTCCTTCGCTATCTTCGGCGTTGCCGGCGCCGTGACACCCTGAGATTCCGCTGCCACTGAATTCGCCGATGCATCGCCATTCGCATCGGACGCAAAGCTTGCAGGACCGACGGCGACTTCATCGTCGATGATCGCCGCATGTTGCGCCTCGTGCGGCGCGGCGTGCTCTTCCGGAAGCTCGAAGCGATGATGCGCGGCGTCGAAGACTTCCTGACAATGGCCGCAACGCACGCGGCCGTCATGCGGCGCGAGCAGATGCGGGTCCAGCCTGAAGACGGTTTCGCAGTGTGGGCAGCGGGTTGCCAGCGCCATAGGAGAGTGCCATTGGCCTCGCGGCCTAGTCGTGGACGATGGCGTTATTCTAAAGGCTTTCGCGCCGAGTTCCGGCGAGGCACACCCAGCCTTCGTGCTCGCGCCAGACAGCGATGTCGATCCACTGCGCGTAGACCGCCGCGACCTCGTCGGCCTGTCGCGCGAGAATGCCCGACAACGCGATACGGCCGCCCGCTTTCACCTTCGAGGCGAGCATCGACGCCATCAGCTTGAGCGGATTGGACAGAATGTTGGCAACGACGATATCGAACTCGCCGGCAGGACATTCGTCGGGCAGACCGTAGGTGACGTCGGCGTGATTGCGTTCGCTATTCTGACGCGCGGATTCCACCGCCTGCGGGTCGATGTCGATGCCATATACCGGCTGTGCGCCGCACTTCTTCGCGAGAATCGCGAGGATGCCCGAGCCGCAACCGTAATCGAGCAACGACTGTCCCGGTTTCACCGACTGCTCCAGCCACTCCATGCAGAGCCGCGTGGTCGGATGGCTGCCCGTACCGAACGCGAGGCCCGGATCGAGTTCGAGCACGAGCGCGTCCGGGTCGGGCGCGTCATGCCACGAAGGCACGACCCAGATACGCTCGCCGATATGAATTGGATCGAACTGCGCTTGCGTGAGCCGCACCCAATCCTGCTCTTCGACTTCGCGCAGGGAATAGGCGGGCGTGTCGGCAAGACCGATCTCATTCGCGGCGGCCGCGAGAAGCACGGCGGGATCGGCGTCGTCGGCGAGCAGCGCGACGACGCGCGAACGCTTCCACGCGCTCTTCTCCGGCGTGAGGCCGGGTTCGCCGAAAAGCGGTTGCTCGTCAGGCGTGTCGGCGTCGGCGTCCTCGACGGAGACCGACAGCGCGCCCACATCGAGCAACGCATCCGACAGCGCTTCCGCGTGCTCGCGATCCAGCTCGGCGATCAATTCCCGGTAACTCATGCTAATCGACTCGCTTATGCCTTCGACTCTTCGGCCACCGCCGCCTTGCGCGCGGCGAGCTTGTTTTCGAGGTAATGGATGCTCGTGCCGCCTTCGACGAACTTAGCGTCGATCATCAGTTCGCGATGCAGCGGGATGTTGGTCTGAATGCCTTCCACGACCATTTCCGAGAGCGCGATCCGCATGCGGTTGATCGCCTGCTCGCGCGTCGCGCCATAGGAGATCAGCTTGCCGATCATCGAGTCGTAGTTGGGCGGGACGAAATAGCCGTTGTAGGCGTGCGAATCGACGCGGATGCCTGGACCGCCCGGCGCGTGCCACGACGTAAGACGTCCCGGCGACGGCGTGAACTTGAACGGATCTTCCGCGTTGATCCGGCATTCGATCGCGTGGCCGCGAAACTGAATGTCTTTCTGGCGGATCGAGAGCTTCTCGCCAGCCGCGATGCGGATCTGTTCCTGCACGATATCCACGCCCGTGATGAGTTCCGTCACCGGATGCTCGACCTGCACGCGCGTATTCATTTCGATGAAGTAGAACTCGTTGTTCTCGTACAGGAACTCGAACGTGCCCGCGCCGAGATAGCCCATCTTCTTGCATGCGTCGGCGCAGCGGTCGCCGATACGCTCGATCAGCCGCCGCGCGATACCCGGCGCCGGCGCTTCCTCGACCACTTTCTGGTGTCGGCGCTGCATGGAACAGTCGCGCTCGCCGAGCCAGATCGCGTTGCGGAACGAATCCGCCAACACTTGAATCTCGATATGCCGCGGGTTCTCCAGGAATTTCTCCATGTAGACCTGCGGATTGCCGAACGCACGGCCCGCTTCCTCGCGCGTCATGTTTACCGCGTTTACGAGCGCCGCTTCCGTATGCACGACGCGCATGCCGCGTCCGCCGCCGCCGCCCGCCGCCTTGATGATGACCGGATAGCCGACCGTGCGCGCAATCTTCACGATCTCTTTTGGATCGTCCGGCAACGCGCCTTCCGAGCCCGGCACGCACGGCACGCCGGTCTTGATCATGGTTTGCTTGGCCGTGACCTTGTCGCCCATCATGCGGATGGTTTCGGGACGCGGCCCGATGAACGTGAAGCCCGATTGCTCGACGCGCTCGGCGAAATCGGCGTTCTCGGAAAGGAAGCCGTAGCCGGGGTGGATGGCTTCGGCGTCCGTGACTTCGGCCGCGCTGATGAGCGCGGGCATGTTCAGATAGCTGAGGTTCGACGGCGCCGGACCGATACACACGGCTTCGTCGGCCAACTTCACGTACTTTGCTTCCTTGTCGGCTTCCGAGTAGACGACAACGGTCTTGACGCCCAGTTCGCGGCACGCGCGCTGGATGCGAAGCGCGATCTCGCCGCGGTTCGCAATGAGGATTTTTTCAAACATGGCTGTGGGTCGGCTCATCAACGGGCGCGACGGGCGCGCCCTCGGGAATCGAATCGGCGGCGCGCGGTTCGGGCATCGGGGAAAACCGATGCGAAGCGCGCGGACACGGCGGGCAGCCGGAGATCGAAAACACGGTGCGAGCCATCGTGATGAGGTGCATCCGGCGTCGTCCGGCGTAACGCGTCAGTCGCCGATCACGAAGAGCGGCTGGCCGTATTCGACCGCCTGACCGTTCTCGACGAGGATCTCCTTTACGACGCCGGACTTGTCGGCTTCGATCTCGTTCAGGAGCTTCATGGCTTCGATGATGCAGATGGTCTGGCCTTCCTTGACCGTATCGCCGACCTGGACGAACGGGTCCGCGCCCGGCGAAGGCGCGCGGTAGAACGAGCCGACCATCGGCGAAGTGACGATGTGTCCTTGCGGCGCGACGGCAGCGGGGCTCGCGGCGGGCGCCGCCGAACCTTCGCCTGCGCCGCCGGCGAACGGCGCGGGTGCGGCCTGCATTTGCGGCGCGTATTGCTGAGGCGCCTGCATATAGACCGGCGCCGCATTCTTGACGATGCGAACCTTGCCTTCACCTTCCGTCACTTCGAGTTCCGAGATGCCGGATTCCGAGACGAGGTCGATCAGCGTTTTGAGTTTACGAAGGTCCATCGAAAATTCCCCTTTCAATGCTTGGAGACCGGGACTGCCCCCGGTGCTTGACTTGACTTTGTGGTGTTCTGACTGTCAGCCGCGGACCGGCAGGGCCAGCGCTTCGGCACGCGTTTGTTGCAAGCTCTGTGCGCTGGACCAAACGTGAGCCGAAGTTGCGGCGGCAGAATCGATTGGCACGCAAGGCGCGTTCATGTCGAATGCGTCATCGTGATCGTTTTGAAGCGCGCTCCCCGATGGCCTGCGAAAAGGCTGGTCGACGCACACCAAACGCGTGTCGGTTTCGACAGCAATGTCGCCTTGCGGCACCGGTTGAGTGTTCATGGTCGCTTCGGGTTGTGCGGAATTCGGCGCACTTTAGCGCTCTTTAGAGAATTTTGTCTAGTTTTACCGTTCCGACAGGGTCCGATCAGTAGGGCAGAAGTTCGGACAAGTCGTAGCGAAAGAGCGAAGTTCCGGCAAGATCGGCGTTCAACCTGCTAACTTGCTGCTTATTGAGCGACACTTCGGTTAAAAACGCAGCGAATTTTTACAGCGCGTCGAGTGTACGCTTAAGTTCGGCGACGTTGACTTCACCAAGCTTGGTCGACCGGACCACGCCTTTTGCGTCGATCACCACGGTGAACGGCAAACCGCCCGCGTTATTGCCGAAGCTGCGCGCGAGGTCGGCGCCGCCGAAGCCCGTCACATAGACGGGATAGTCCACCTTCACCTTGCCGAGAAAATCGTTAACGTTCTTCTCGCTGTCCACTCCCAAGCCGATGAATGTGATGCCTTTTTTCTCATATTCGCGATGCAGCGCCGACAACTCCGGCATTTCCTTGACGCACGGTCCGCACCACGAAGCCCAGAAGTTCACGACGACCGGTTTTCCTTTGAAGGATGCAAGCGGTTGCGCGGTGCCCGAGGCTCCCGGCGGCGCGGCCTTCCATAATTGTTCGACGGCGTTGCCATTGTTCTGTGTCGCGGCCACGGTTTCGCCGCCGGTGAAGACATGCCCTGCGTAGAAGCCGCCGACCGTCGCTGCGACCGCGACGACTAGAAGCGCCAGAATCCGTTTGCTGTTCATAGGAAAAATAGAGTCAGCCGCTGATTTCGAGCGACGGGGTATCGGGATGATCGAGCAGCGTGCGCACCGTCGCGGCGTTCGCCCGCGCGAGACGACCGCGGCCATCGGCGCGCACGGCGCCGCGCAAGTCGTCAGGATCGTAGAGCGCGATGTGCAGGCCCATTGGTTCCTCGCCGGGTATGCGCTGCAAAAAACTGAGCGTTTCCACGTAACCGCGCCCGGCGAAATGCCGCGTCTCCGACACGTCGTACTGAATGTTCGCGTTCAGCAAGTAGATTGCGACTTCCTTCGGGTTGTCGCAGAAGCATTGCAAGTGGACGTCGGAATGCTCGCCCGCCGTGCCGTTGAGTACCGCGCCCGTCAAATACGGATCGAAGGGCTTCAACCGTTCCATCCATTCGAGCGCGAACTCGCGCATGCGGCGCAGGACGACAGGCTGACTGTCGCTCTGGAAGATCGCCTGATACTCGCGGATCTCCTCTTCGATCTGATCGTTGTCGGGCAAAAACTCGCCGCCGATCTTCGCCTCGCCGACCACCTGCCGCGCCGCCTTGCGCTTGGCTGTGGAGTAGTCGAGGCCGTCTTCGGCGATCATTCTCGCGGCCGCGATGGCGATTTCCTCGCGCACGCGCTGCGGATCGAAATGTGATTTGCGAACCATGGCGAAATAATACTAGATATCGTTGAACGGCTTCGATCGGGTCTCGATCGAGCGTTGATCGGCCCTCGATCGCGCCGGTTGCATCGGCTGCCGGCGGGCGTAAGGTGGCGGAGTGCGTCGGTTACAATATGCGCCTCCAGGCGTCTTCGCGCACGGCGTGCACGCGGCGCCGTTTCATGTTTCCCGCACTCTTCGCCCACGCGGCGCGACACGGTTTATGCACATCCACATCCTCGGCATCTGCGGCACCTTCATGGGCGGACTCGCCGTGCTGGCGCGCGAAGCGGGCCACAAGGTCACCGGCTGCGACGCCGGCGTCTACCCGCCGATGAGCACGCAACTCGAAGCGCAAGGCATCGAACTGATCGAAGGTTACGGCGTCGAGCAACTCGCGCTCGAACCCGACCTATTCGTGATCGGCAACGTGGTGTCGCGAGGCAATCCGCTGATGGAGGCCATTCTCGACCGCGGCCTGCCTTACACGTCAGGTCCGCAGTGGCTCGGCGAGCACGTGCTTGCGGGCAAGTGGGTTCTGGCGGTTGCGGGCACGCACGGCAAGACCACGACGAGCTCCATGCTTGCGTGGTTACTGGAAGATTCGGGCTTGAATCCGGGCTTTCTCATTGGCGGCGTGCCGCTCAACTTCGGCATTTCCGCGCGACTGACCGACTCGAGCTTCTTCGTCATCGAAGCCGACGAATACGACACCGCGTTCTTCGACAAGCGCTCGAAGTTCGTCCACTATCGGCCGCGCACGGCGGTGCTCAACAATCTCGAATTCGATCACGCCGATATCTTCCCCGATCTCGCCGCCATCGAAACACAATTTCATCATCTCGTGCGCACGGTGCCGGGCATCGGACGCATCGTCACGAACGGGCGCGAAGGCGCGCTCGAACGCGTGCTGACGCGCGGCTGCTGGTCGAGCGTCGAACGCTTCGGTGTGGATGGCGGCTGGCAAGCGCTACCCGCGACCGAGGGCGCGCGCGTCGACGAGCAATTTGCGGTGTATTGGGAAGGCGAGCGTCAAGGCGTGGTCGAGTGGCAAGTGCAGGGTGAACACAATCGCATGAACGCGCTCGCGGCGATCGCAGCGGCGCGCTCGGTCGGCGTGCCGGCGTCGCAAGCGGTCAAGTCGCTGGCGAGCTTTCGCAACGTCAAGCGGCGCATGGAAGTGAAGGGCAGCGTGGATGGCGTCACCGTCTACGACGACTTCGCGCATCATCCAACCGCCATCGAAACCACGGTTGCCGGCCTGCGCACGCGTATTGGCGACGCGCGCATTCTGGCCGTGCTGGAGCCGCGCTCCAACACCATGAAACTCGGCACGATGAAAGCGCAGTTGCCCGGCAGTCTCGCCGACGCGAATCTCGTGTTCGGCTACGGCGCGCGTGATGGCCGCGACAAACTCGGCTGGGATCTGGCGGAAGCGCTCGCACCGCTCGGCGACAAGGCACAGGCATTCAACGAGATCGAACCGTTGGTGAAGGCGGTCGCGGCCGCCGCGCGCCCCGGCGACCACGTGCTCGTGATGAGCAACGGCGGCTTCGGCGGCGTGCATCAAAAGCTGCTCGACGCACTTTCGGCGCGTCCGTCCGGAGGAAACGCGTGATTCTCTACCTGCACGGCTTTCGCTCCTCGCCCCAATCTTTCAAGGCGCGCGTCATGCGTGCGCGTCTGGCGGACCTCGGGCGGCTGAGCGAATGGCAGTGTCCGGTATTGCCCGTCTCGCCGAAAGAAGCGATCGAACTGGCGGAATCGCTCGTCGCGAATACATCCGCTGCAGAAATCACCGTGGTCGGCAGTTCGCTCGGCGGTTTCTACGCCACGTATCTCGCCGAAAAGCACGGCTGGCGCGCCGTGCTGCTCAATCCCGCCGTGGTGCCGCAGCGCGATCTGAGCCACTATCTCGGCGAACAGCCGTTGTGGCATGGCGGCGGCAGCATCACCGTGTTGCCGCGCCATCTGGACGAACTGCGCGCGCTCGCCGTCGAGAAGATCACGCAGGCCGAGCGTTACTATCTGATTGCGGCCACCGGCGACGAAGTGCTCGATTACCGCACCATGCTCGCCCACTACCCCGGCGTGCGCACCACGCTGATCGAAGGCGGCGATCACGCCATCAGCGACTTCCCCGACTATCTGGACGACGTGCTCGCGTTCTGCGGACGCGAACCGCCGCCGGCCGTCGCATCCGCGGCCGCGTGACACGCGCGGCGCGAGGACATAGCCCATTCAACCGCCGGCGCGCTTGCCGCGACCCGGTCCACCGTTTTACGAGAGTATTGAGTGAACGTTTTCTTCGAGGAATCGGGTAGTTTCAAGGCCGGATCGGTGCTGTCCAAACAGGGCGATGCCTTCCAGGTCGAATTGCCGGGCGGACGGCGTGCGAAAGTGCGCGCGAAAGACGTGCTGATCGAATTCGATAAACCCGCTGCGGGCGAGCTGATGCAGGAAGCCGACGCCATCGCGCAGGAAATCGATCTCGACTTCCTGTGGGAATGCGCGCCCGACGACGAATTTCCGTTCGCCACGCTCGGCGCGGATTACTTCGGCGACAAATTCGGCGCGGCCGAACGCGCGGCGCTCGTGCTGCGCATGCATGGCGCGCCGGTGTACTTTCGCCGCAAGGGGCGCGGGCAGTATCAGCGAGCGCCGCAAGAGCAATTGCAGATGGCGCTTGCCGGGCTCGAACGCAAGCGTCAGCAGGCGCTCGTGCAAGCGGGCTACGAAGAGGAACTGAAGGCGGGCAAGTTGCCCGAGGCGCTCGCGGGCAAGGCAATCGGTTTGCTTACGAAGCCCGACAAGAACTCCATCGAGTACAAGGCGCTCGAAGCGGCCGCCGCCGCGCGCGGAATTTCGCAAGCGCGGCTCATGCTGGAATGCGGCGGAATTGCCTCGGCGCGCGCCTTGCACGAAGCGAAGTTCCTGTCGGAGTTCTTTCCGCACGGCGTCGGTTTTCCGTCGCTGCAACCCGCGCCTTTCCCGGAAGACTTGCCCGAAGCGGATGTCGAAGCATTCTCCATCGACGACGTCACGACGACCGAAATCGACGACGCCTTCTCCGTCCAGCATCTCTCCGATGGCCGCGTGCGCGTGGGTATTCACATTGCGGCGCCGGCGCTTGGCATCGCGCGGGGCGATGCGATCGACGCCATTGCGCGTGGCCGGCTGTCCACGGTCTACATGCCGGGCGACAAGATCACCATGTTGCCCGACGACGTCGTCAATGTTTTCACGCTCGGTGAAGGCGGCTTGCGCCCGGCGCTGTCGCTTTACATCATCGTGAATCGCGAGACGCAGGAGATCGTCGCCACCGAAACGCGCGCCGAACGTGTATTCGTGAAGTCGAATCTGCGCCACAACCATCTCGACGAACACGTCACCGAAGAGACGCTCGCGGACGGCAGCGGCGATTATCCGCATAAGGCGGACATTGCCGTGCTCTGGCCGCTGGCTCAAGCGCTCTTCGAAAAGCGACAGCAGGCGCGCGCCACTTACGGTCTGAAGCGCGAAGTGCAGCGTAACAACGACTTCAATTTCTATGTCGAAGGCGAGCGCATCACCATTACGCCGCGCCGCCGTGGCTCGCCGCTCGATCTGATCGTCGCCGAACTGGCGATTCTCGCGAATTCGTCGTGGGGCGCGTTTCTCAACGATCACGGCGTACCGGGCATCTACCGATCGCAGCGCGGTTTCGGCGGTCCCGGTCCAAAGCGCACGCGCATGCAGACCACGCCCGCGCCGCACGAAGGCTTGGGCGTCGCGCAATATGCGTGGAGCACCTCGCCGCTGCGCCGTTATGTCGATCTCGTGAATCAGTGGCAATTGCTCGCGTGCGTGCAGCATGGCGTGACGGCCAAGCTCGCCGCGCCGTTCAAACCGAAGGACGCGGATCTCTTCGCCGTGGTGCAAGGTTTCGACGATACCTACACCGCTTATGCCGATCATCAGCGCCGCATGGAGTATTTCTGGTGTCTGCGCTGGCTCAAGCAGGAGAACAAGCGGCAAGTTCCAGCATCGGTCATCAAGGACGATCTGGTGCGTCTCGAAGAAATTCCGCTGATCCTGCATGTGCCCGGACTCGGCGTGCATGCGCGCGGCACGCGTTTGATGCTCGAAGTCGTATCCATCGATGAACTGACCGTCGAGGCGTCGTGCCGCCTGCTGCACGTGATCGACGCGCCCACGCAAAGCGCGCCGGTGGAAGAAGACGAAGCCGAGGAAGAGATCGTCGAAACCGTCGATCTCAGCGCCGAAGGCGAAGCCGAAGCGCAGGCGGAAGTCTCCGCGACGGAGCCGTCGGCCGAAGGTGCCGAAGGTGCCGACGGAGTCGAGGGTGCAGGCGAATCGCAAGAGTCTTCGGAGCGGGCGGAATGATGCCGCGCGCCGGCATGATCCAGAGCGCGCACGCCGCGCGCCAACTCACGGGACGCGCGCGATGACGCAACGCGATCAATACGTGGTGATCGGCAATCCGATCGAGCACAGCAAATCGCCGTGGATTCACGCGAAATTCGCTATCCAGACCGGCGAGCCTATCGAGTACGGACGCATCCTTGGGCCGCTCGGCGGCTTCGAGGAGCAAGCCAGAACGTTCATGGCGTCGGGCGGACGCGGCATGAACGTGACCGTGCCCTTCAAACTCGACGCCCACGCTTTCGCCAATACACTCTCGCCGCGCGCAGCCGCTGCGGGCGCGGTCAACACGCTGTCGTTCGGTGCGGATGGCGTGCGCGGCGACAACACGGACGGCGTCGGCCTCGTGCGCGACATCGAAGTGAATCTCGGCGTGAGCCTCACGGGCAAGCGCGTGTTGCTGCTCGGCGCGGGCGGCGCGGCGCGCGGCGTCGTGCTGCCTATCTTCGATCGCTCGCCGGCGGCGCTCACCATCGTGAATCGCACGGCTGAGAAGGCGCTGCAACTGGTCGATCAGTTCGCGGAAGCCGCGCTCGCGTCGAACGTGCGGTTTGCGGGCGGCAGCGCGAAGAGCGCGGAAGAAGGGCGCTACGACGTCATCGTCAACGCGACCGCGGGCAGTCTCGACGCCGCCTTGCCCGACTGCGACGCCGCCGCGTTCGGCGCCGGCACGCTCGCCTACGACATGATGTACAGCGCGAAGCCAACCGTGTTCATGCAGCACGCCGAACGCCTTCAGGCGCGCGCGGCGGATGGCCTCGGCATGCTCGTCGAACAGGCGGCCGAATCGTTCTTCATCTGGCGCGGCGTGCGCCCGGACGGCGGCGCGGTATTGCGCGAGCTGCGCCAGGTGCTCGCAGCCAAAGTCTGATGACGACCGCACCCATTTCCGAGCACACGCGCACGCGGCAGCGGCGCGGGGTGCGGCTCGGTCCCGCGCGCTGGATCGGTTATGGCGTGTCGGTACTGGTTATCGCCGCGCTCGCGACGCAGCTCTACTTCTTCGCGCAGATCGCGGTCTGGACCGTGGTAAATCCCGGCGCGACGGCCTTCATGCGCGCCGACGCCTGGACCCTCGCGAAAGAGCGTCCTGGCATCGAACTGCAACGCACGTGGGTTCCGTACGACCAGATTTCGCGCAATCTGAAGCGCGCGATCATCGCGTCGGAAGACTCCAACTTCGTCAATAACAACGGCTACGAAACCGACGCCATCTTGCAAGCGTGGGAAAAGAACAAGGCGCGCGGAAAGATCGTCGCGGGCGGTTCGACCATTTCGCAGCAACTCGCGCGGAATCTGTTCTTGTCGCGCGAGAAAAGCTATATCCGCAAGGCCGAGGAACTCGTCATCACGTCGATGCTCGAGCTTTTGATGGACAAGCAGCGCATCTTCGAGATTTATCTCAATTCGGTTGAGTGGGGTAATGGCGTCTACGGCGCGCAGGCGGCGGCCCAGTATTACTACAAGACGACAGCGGCAAAGCTGTCCGCGTCGCAAAGCGCACGGCTTGCCGTCATGCTGCCGCGTCCGAAATACTTCGACGATCACCGCGCGACGCCGTATCTGACCAGGCGCGCCAACGTAATCGCGCGGCGAATGGGCGCGGCCGAGTTGCCCGAGTGAAATTTAGCTAGCGGCGCTAAACTAGTTAAAGCCCTGATTTGTCAGGGCTTTTTTGTTTGCAAAAGGCTGTCGGCCGTCAGCTTTACTCCCATTATGTGAACAGTGCGATCACATATTGAATTATCGAGATAGGCGGAACTACAATCCGACCACAGCATAAAAAGCACACGCGTCAGTCATCCGAGACGGGCGCGACGAAGAATATCCAGAACAACGGAGACAAGTCATGCAATCGATCGCCTGCCCGCGTTCGCAGGTCGCGTCACGCGCCTCATCTTTCGGATTCGTCATCGCTTCGGCGGGCGCTTGGGCTCGTGCCGCGCGCGCCGTCCAGCTTGCACGCTTCGCATGACGCGCGTCGTGTTCATCGAGGAACGAGCGGCATGACCAAAATCGAACAAACCGAATCCACCGCGCCGAACGTGCGCGATATGTCGGCCAACGCCATGAACGACGGCGCCGACAAGAAAAGCAACGGCCATCATCGGCGCGATCCGGACGCCTTCGCGCTGCCGAGCGCGCTCGTCGACATCACGCCGCAACAGGCAGGCACGCAAACGCTTTTGCGCGGCCTCGCGATTCTCGAAGCCGCCGCCAACGGCGCGCGCGATCTGCGCTCGTTCGGCGCGGCGCTCGGCACCACGCGCAGCACGACGCATCGGCTCGTGAGTTCGCTCGTGCAGGCGCGTTATCTCCGGCAAGTGCAGGGCGGCTATCTGCTCGGGCCGAAACTGATCGAACTCGGCACCATCGCGCTCGAACAGATGCCGCTCACGGCGGTCGCGCGTCCGCATTTGCAGTCGCTTGCGGAACACACGCACGACACCATTCACCTCGGCGTGCGCGACGGCGACGACGTGCTCTACATCGACAAGATTCCGGGCACGCGCGGGTTGGAAATGCGCTCGCGCGTGGGGCATCGCATGCCGCTGGCATCGACGGGAATCGGCAAGGCAATGATGCTCGACCTCGAAGCCAACGTCTGGAAGAAGCTGCTCGATGCATCGCTGCGCGCGCTCGCCCGCACGAGTTTCAAGCCGGAGAACCGGCCGGACATGGACACGTTTTTGCAGCGCATGACACGCTATTCGCAAGGTGGCTTCACCTTCGATCTCGAAGAGAACGAGGCGTCGATCCGCTGCGTGGCGGCGCCCGTGCGCGATGCGTCGGGTGCGATCGTCGCGGCGCTTTCGGTGGCGAGCACGATTCCCTATATGCCCCACGAACGCATGGAAGAACTGATTCCGGTCGTGCAGCGCGAAGCGCGCGCGATCTCCGAGGAACTCGGCTGGCGCGCGCCGCAAGCCAACCGCAGGATCAAGCGATGAGCGCGCCCGTTCTGATCGCGCTCGACTGGGGCACGACGTCCCTGCGCGCTTATCTGCTCGATGCCGCAGGCGCCGCGCTCGACACGCGCGCTTCGTCGGCGGGAATCATGAAGCTGCCCGCTGGCGGCTTCGATCAGGCTTTCGAGGAAACCTGCGGCGCTTGGCTGAGCGCAAATGCGCAACTACCCGTCATCGCGGCGGGCATGGTCGGCAGCGCGCAGGGTTGGATGGAGGCGCCTTACGTCGAAACGCCCGCCGATGCCGACGCGCTCGTCGCGGGCATCGTCACGGTAAAGGCGGCGCGGGGCGCGACCGTTCATGTCGTGCCGGGCGTGCTCGAACGCGGCACGCTGCCGAACGTGATGCGCGGCGAGGAGACGCAGATTTTCGGCGCACTCGCGAGCGATGCGTCGCTGAACACGGCGAGTGGCGCGCTCATCGGTCTGCCGGGCACGCATGCCAAGTGGGCATTCGTGCAAGCGGGACGGATCGAACGCTTCTATACGTTCATGACGGGCGAGACCTTCGGCGCACTGCGCGATCACACCATCCTCGGCCGCACGATGGAGCAGGACGCGAAGCCGGATAGCGCGGCGTTTCTGAGAGGCGTCGATACCGCGCGCGATGCCGGTCATGCCGGCCTTCTGGCGACGATCTTCAGCACGCGCACACTCGGACTGACCGGTCAGCTCACGGCGGCCGAGCAGCCGGATTATCTGTCGGGACTTTTGATCGGCCATGAACTGCGCGGCCTGAACGAAGTGCTGGCGCGCGAGAACGCGACGCTCGCCGGCAAGACGTTGCGTCTGATCGGCAACGATGCGCTGTGCGACCGCTATCGCGCGGCCCTCGCGCAATACGGATGCAACGACGCGCAGACGGTGGCGCAAGCGACCGAATCCGGGCTTTATCGAATCGCATTGCAGGCCGGGTTGATCGCCAAGCCCGCGCGCATGTGACACGGAAAGGAGAAACGAATGCAACCGCCCATCAATCTACCCGCGCCTTACGGCATGCACGGCGGCCTCGCGAAAGCGTTCGCCGCGTGTCCGCTGATCGCGATCCTGCGGGGCATCACGCCCGAGGAAGCCGAGGCGCACGGCCGCGCGCTGTATGAAGCGGGCTTTCGCATCATCGAAGTGCCGCTCAATTCGCCGCAGCCGTTCGACAGCATCGCGGCGATCCGCCAGGCGCTGCCCGCCGATGCCATCGTCGGCGCGGGCACGGTGCTGCATGCGAGTTACGTCGACAGCGTGCGCGCGGCAGGCGGCGAACTGATCGTGATGCCGCACAGCGACGCCGATGTCGTGCGCGCGGCGAAAGCGCAGGGGCTCGCCTGCGCGCCGGGCGTGGCAACGCCGAACGAAGCGTTCCTCGCGCTCAAGAACGGCGCGGACGTATTGAAGATGTTCCCCGCCGAACAACTCGGCGCGCATGTCGTGAAGGCGTGGCGCGCGGTGATCGCGAAGGAAGTGCCGCTGGTGCCGGTGGGCGGCGTCGCGCCGGACAACATGGGGCCGTTTATCAGCGCGGGCGCGAACGGCTTCGGTCTCGGCTCGGCGCTGTACAAGCCGGGGCAGAGCGAAACGGCGACGGCATCGCATGCGAAAGCGTTCATCGACGGACTAGCGGTCGCGCATTCCACACGGGGCGAGAAGCAATGAACCGCCTCGCCGGCAAGGTCGCGATGATCACGGGCGCCGGGCGCGGCATCGGTGCGGCGATCGCGCTGGCGTTTGCGCGCGAGGGCGCTGCGGTCGCGCTCGCGGAACTCGATATCGAGACGGCGCAAGCGACGGCTGAACGCATCGCGAAGGAAGCGAATTCGACGCGCGTCGTCGCGATCGGCACGGACGTGACCCAAAGCGCATCGGTGAAGGAAGCGGTCGCGCAAACCGAAAGCGCGTTCGGCCCGCTCGACGTGCTCGTGAACAACGCGGGCATCAACGTGTTCTGCGACCCGCTCACGATGACCGACGAAGACTGGCGGCGCTGCTTCGCCGTCGATCTCGACGGCGTCTGGAACGGCTGCCGCGCGGCGCTGCCCGGCATGGTCGAGCGCGGCGCGGGCAGCATCGTGAATATTGCCTCGACGCATTCGTTCAAGATCATCCCCGGCTGCTTTCCGTATCCGGTGGCCAAGCACGGCGTGATCGGACTGACGCGCGCGCTCGGCATCGAATACGCGCCGAACAACGTGCGCGTGAATGCCATCGCGCCGGGTTATATCGAAACGCAACTGACGCTCGACTGGTGGAACGGCCAGCCCGATCCACAGGTCGCGCGTCAGGCCACACTGGATTTGCAGCCGATGAAGCGTATCGGCCAGCCGCAAGAAGTGGCGATGACGGCGGTGTTCCTCGCATCCGACGAGGCGCCGTTCATCAACGCGAGTTGCATCACGATCGATGGCGGGCGCTCTGCGCTCTACCACGACTGAAGTCACGAATGACGCACTGGCCGTGGTGCGGCATCACTACAAAAACGCGGCCGCCAACCAACTGAGCGCCCGTGCGCGGGCATGATTCGAGCAAAAAGTCGGGAGACAAAACGATGAAACGCAGACTGTTCCTTACGCTTCTCGCCGCTGCGACGGCCACGAGCGCCACCATGATCGCCGCGCCGGTTGCGCAAGCCGCCGACGACGTCAAGATCGGCTTCCTGGTGAAGCAACCCGAAGAACCGTGGTTCCAGGACGAATGGAAGTTCGCCGAAATGGCCGCGAAAGCGAAGGGCTTCACCCTCGTGAAGATCGGCGCGCCGTCGGGCGAAAAGGTCATGAGCGCGATCGACAACCTTGCCGCGCAAAAGGCTCAGGGGTTCATCATCTGCACGCCTGACGTCAAGCTCGGACCGGGCATCGTGGCCAAGGCGAAGGCCGACAAGCTCAAGATGATGACGGTGGACGACCGTCTCGTCGACGGTTCCGGCAAGCCGATCGAAGCCGTGCCGCACATGGGCATTTCGGCTTACAACATCGGCAAGCAAGTCGGCGACGGTATTGCGGCCGAGATCAAGAAGCGCGGTTGGGACGTGAAGGAAGTCGGCGCCATCGACGTGACTTACGAACAGCTGCCGACCGCGCATGACCGCACGGCCGGCGCCACCGACGCGCTCGTGGCATCGGGCTTTCCGAAGGCGAACATCATCATGGCGCCGCAAGCGAAGACCGACACCGAAAACGCGTTCAACGCCGCGAACATCGCGCTCACGAAGAACCCGCAGTTCAAGCACTGGGTGGCCTACGCGCTCAACGACGAAGGCGTGCTCGGCGCGGTGCGCGCGGCGGAAGGCCGTGGCTTCAAGGCTGACAACATGATCGGCATCGGCATCGGCGGCTCGGATTCGGCGATCAACGAGTTCAAGAAACCGAACCCGACGGGCTTCTACGGCACGGTCATCATCAGCCCGAAGCGTCACGGCGAGGAAACCTCGGACCTGATGTACGCGTGGATCAAGGACGGCAAGGCGCCGCCGGCACTCACGCTCACGACCGGCATGCTGGCAACGCGTGAAAACGTGGCGTCGGTGCGTCAGCAGATGGGCTTGGCATCGAACTAAGTCATTGGACGAGAGCGGGCCGCGCGTGGCGTGGCTCGCTCGAAGCATAAGGAGGCGATGTGTCAGCGACGCTGCGTTTTGACAATATCGGCAAGGTTTTTCCAGGCGTGCGCGCGCTCGACGGCGTGTCGTTCGACGTCAACGCCGGCGAAGTTCACGGTTTGATGGGCGAGAACGGCGCGGGTAAATCGACCTTGCTCAAGATTCTCGGCGGCGAGTATCAGCCCGATTCGGGGCGCGTGCTCATCGACGAAAAGGAAGTGCATTTCGGAAGCGCCGCGGCTTCGATTGCTTCGGGCATCGCGGTGATCCATCAGGAATTGCAGTACGTGCCGGACTTGACCGTGGCCGAGAACCTGCTGCTCGGCGCGCTGCCGAACCGGCTCGGCTGGGTCAACAAGCGCGAGGCGAAGAAGCACGTGCGCGACCGGCTGACGGCGATGGGCGTCGATCTCGATCCTAACGCCAAGCTGCGCAAGCTCTCGATCGCGCAGCGGCAGATGGTGGAAATCTGCAAGGCGCTGTTGCGCAACGCGCGCGTGATCGCGCTCGACGAACCGACGAGTTCGTTGTCGCATCGCGAGACGGAAGTGCTGTTCAAGCTCGTGCGCGATCTGAAGGCGGACAACCGCGCGCTCATCTATATCTCGCATCGCATGGACGAGATTTACGAACTGTGCAATGCCTGCACCATCTTCCGCGACGGCCGCAAGATCGCGTCGCATCTTTCGCTGAAAGACTTGCCGCGCGACACGCTGGTTCAGGAGATGGTCGGCCGCGAGATCAGCGATATCTACAACTATCGCGCGCGGCCGCTCGGCGACGTGCGCTTCTCGGTCGAGAACCTGCAAGGCGCAGCCCTGAGCGCGCCGGCGAATTTCGAAGTGCGGCGCGGCGAGATCGTCGGTTTCTTCGGGCTGGTGGGCGCGGGGCGCAGCGAATTGATGCACCTCGTCTACGGCGCGGACAAGAAGAAGGAAGGCGCGATCGAACTCGACGGTCAGCCGATCAAGGTGCGCAGCACGGGCGAAGCGATTCGACACGGCATCGTGCTGTGCCCGGAAGATCGCAAGGAAGAGGGCATTGTCGCGATGGCGACGGTCGCGGAGAACATCAACATCTCGTGCCGCCGGCATTATCTGCGCGCGGGTTTGTTCCTCGATCGCAAGAAGGAAGCGCAGACGGCGGATCGCTTCATCCAGCTCTTGAAGATCAAGACGCCGAGCCGCAGACAGCGCATCCGCTTTTTGTCGGGCGGCAATCAGCAGAAAGCCATTCTGTCGCGCTGGCTCGCGGAGCCGGATCTCAAGGTCGTGATCCTCGATGAACCGACGCGCGGTATCGACGTCGGCGCCAAGCACGAGATCTACAACGTGATCTATCAACTGGCGGAGCGCGGCTGCGCCATCGTGATGATTTCGTCGGAACTGCCCGAAGTGCTGGGCGTGTCCGACCGGATCGTCGTGATGCGGCAAGGTCGTATAGCGGGCGAATTGCCGCGCGGGAAGGCGAACGAGCAGTCGGTGTTGAGTCTGGCGCTGCCGCAATCGGACACGGTCGCGGAAGCGGCTTAAAGAGAGAAGACAGGGGAGCACATCATGGAAGCAAGAGAAAACATCGTCGGGCAAGCGGGTGAGGCGGTGGCGAACGCGCTGATTCCGCAGAAGAACGACAAGCAAAAGTGGTATCAGCAACTGACGGAATACAGTCTGATCGTGATCTTCGTGGTGATGTTCGCCACGATGTCGCTGACGGTCGATCACTTCTTTTCGATCGAGAACATGCTCGGACTGGCCTTGTCGATCTCGCAGATCGGCATGGTGGCCTGCACGATGATGTTCTGCCTCGCCTCGCGCGACTTCGACCTTTCGGTCGGCTCGACGATCGCCTTCGCCGGCGTGCTTTGCGCGATGGTGTTGAACGCGACGGGCAATACGTTCATCGCGATCATCGCGGCGGTGGCGGCGGGTTCGGTGATCGGATTCGTGAACGGCGCGGTGATCGCCTATCTGCGCATCAACGCGCTGATCACCACGCTCGCCACGATGGAAATCGTGCGCGGCCTGGGCTTCATCGTGTCGCACGGTCAGGCGGTGGGCGTGTCGTCGGACACCTTCATCGAACTCGGCGGACTCTCTATGTTGGGGATTTCCCTGCCTATCTGGGTCACGCTTGCATGTTTCATCGTTTTTGGCGTATTGCTCAACCAGACTGTGTACGGCCGCAATACGCTCGCAATTGGCGGCAATCCGGAAGCCTCGCGGCTCGCGGGCATCAACGTGGAGCGCACGCGCGTGTGGATCTTCCTGATCCAGGGCGCGGTCACCGCGCTCGCGGGCGTCATTCTCGCTTCGCGGATCACGTCGGGTCAGCCGAATGCCGCTGAAGGTTTCGAATTGAACGTGATTTCCGCGTGCGTGCTGGGCGGCGTGTCGCTGCTCGGCGGACGCGCGACGATCTCGGGCGTCGTGATCGGCGTGCTCATCATGGGCACGGTCGAAAACGTGATGAACCTTTTGAACATCGACGCGTTCTATCAGTACCTCGTGCGCGGCGCGATCCTGCTGGCCGCCGTGCTGCTCGATCAGCTGAAGAATCGCGGGTCGCGGGACTGAGCCTCCGGTCGTGTCGTTTGCATCGCCGCGAGAGCCATATGGCTTTCGCGAAGCCAAACTCTTGTGAACAAGCCCATGTCAGCCACTGAAAAGAAGCTCGCCGTTTATCCCAGCCTCGCGGGCAAAACCGTGCTCATCACGGGCGGCGCCACCGGTATCGGCGCGTCCTTCGTGGAAAACTTCGCCGGTCAGGGCGCGAAGGTCGCGTTCTTCGATATCGATACGGCCGCGGGCGAAGCGCTCGCCGACCGGCTCGGCGCGTCGTTGCCCGAAGGCCGTTTCAAGCCGCTCTTCCTGCGTATCGATCTGACCGACATCGACGCCTTGCGTAAAGGCATCGTCGATGTGCGCTCGGCGCTCGGGCCCATCAGCGTGCTCGTCAACAACGCGGCGAACGACAAGCGTCATTCGATCGAATCCGTGACGCCCGAATCGTACGATGCCGGCATCGCGGTGAACATTCGCCATCAGTTCTTCGCGGCGCAGGCGGTCATCGAAGACATGAAGCAGCTCGGCGGCGGCTCGATCATCAATCTCGGCTCCATCAGCTGGATGCTCAAGCAAGGCAATTTCCCGGTCTACGTCACGTCGAAGTCGGGCGTGCAGGGCATGACGCGCGGCCTCGCGCGCGATCTCGGCAAGTTCGGCATTCGCGTGAATACGCTCGTCCCGGGCTGGGTGATGACCGAAAAGCAAAAGACGCTCTGGCTCGACGACGCAGGCCGCGAAGCCATCAAGCTCGGCCAGTGCATCGACGCCGAACTGATGCCGGAACATCTCGCGCGCGCGGCGCTGTTCCTGGCGTCGGACGACAGCAGCATGTTGACCGCGCAGGATATCGTCGTCGACGGAGGATGGGCGTGAAAGCGCGCCTTCTCGTCGACAGCCAGTGCGCGCTCGGCGAAGGCGCGACGTGGTGCGCGCGAAGCGGCCGCTTCTACTGGACCGATATCGAAGGCAAGCGTCTGTGGCGTTACGATCCGCGCGACGGCAAAAGCGAATCCTTCGAAATGCCCGAGCGGCTCGCGTGCTTCACGCCGTGCGCCGATGCGGGACGCTTGCTGCTCGGCCTTGCATCGCGGCTCGCGTTCTTCGACCTGACGACGCGCGAGATCGAGACCATCATGCTCGTCGAAGCCGATTTGCCGACGCGTCTGAACGATGGCCGCTGCGACCGCGAAGGGCGCTTCGTGTTCGGCACCAAGCACGACGTGGAGGATGCGCAGGCGGTCGGCGGGTTCTATCGGCTGAATCACGATTTGTCGCTCGAACGGTTGCCGCTTCCCGACTGCGCGATCTCGAACAGCATCGGCTTCAGCCCAGATGGCGCGACGATGTACTACTGCGATTCCCCGACGCGCCAGATTCGCGCGTGCGATTACCCGAGCTTCGCGAACGACCGCGTGTTCGTCGAATTGAGCGATGCGACGGGCGTTCCCGACGGTTCTATCGTCGATGCCGATGGCGGGCTCTGGAACGCGCAATGGGGCGGTTATCGCGTGGTGCGTTATGCACCCGATGGCCGCGAAAGCGCGCGTGTCGATGTGCCGAGCGCGCAACCGAGTTGCGTCGCGTTCGGCGGAGCGGACTTCGCCTCGATGTATGTGACGAGCGCGCGCGTCGGACTGAACGAGCGTGCCTTGCAGACCGATCCGCATGCAGGCGGCGTGTTCATCGCCACACCGGGTGTGCGCGGAATCGAAGAAGCGGTATTTCAGGGCAAGCCATAAAACCAAGGCGCCGCGCTCTGCGTTCAAGCGCGCCCAAGCCCGGCCACGCCGGGCCGTTTCGCCTCTCGCTGGAGTACGAGCCATGACTGCTGCGCACACAGAAACAGGATCGAACGCGGTATCCGCATCTACGGCGCAGGCGAACGCCCGCCGTTCTCGTCTCGCCGCCGCCAAGGAGCCGCCGATACGCCCCGGCCCGGGCACCGCGGCGGTCGCTATCGGCAGCGCGGGCGTCGCTGGCTGCATCACGCTTGCAAACGCGCATTTGCGGCTCGATGTCGCGCCTTCGCTCGGCGGCGGCATCACACGATTCGACTGGCGTCATGAAGGCGCGCTCGTGCCGATCTTTCGACCTTGCATCGAACCGGGCCCGGACACCGATCCGAATCAGCTCGCCTGCTATCCGCTGCTGCCGTATTCGAATCGCATCGGCAATGGGCAGTTCGAGTTTTCCGGCCGCGCGATCGACGTGCCGTGCAACCGCGCGGGCGAACCGCTGCCCATTCACGGCGACGGCTGGCTCGGCGCGTGGCAAGTGGAAGACGAAGACGCAGACGCAGCCCATGTGCGCATGACGCTCGACCGGCGCGACGGCAAGCCGTATTCGTATCGCGCAACGCAGACTTATGCCTTGGACGACGCGACGCTCGTCGTGACACTCGACGTTCAGAACACGGGCGATCAGGCGCTGCCGTTCGGTCTCGGGCTGCATCCGTTTCTGATGCGCGAAGCGGATACGGAGTTATCCGCGGCGGCGGGCGGTCTGTGGCTTTGCGGCGACGACTGGCTGCCGGTGCGTCACGTTCCCGCGCCGCCCGCGTGGCAGTTCGGCGTGGCATACCCGATGCCGTCCGAGATGGTGAACAACGCCTTCACCGGCTGGAGCGGACGCACGAGCGTGCTGTGGCCCAGGCGTCGGCTGTCGCTCATCATCGCCGCCGATACCGACTACTACGTGCTTTACGCGCCGCCCGGCGAGAACTTCTTTTGCTTCGAGCCGGTGGATCATCCGATCAACGCGGTGAACCTGCCCGGTGGAGGCGAGGCGCACGGCATGACGGTGCTCGAACCGGGCGAGCGGCTCGCGCGTACGTTTCGCTTCACGGTCGAGCGAACGGGGCGATGCGTCGCGGCGGGCCAGTCCACGCACGCGCGCCCGCGCGGGTTCGGGCGCGAAGGCGAAGGCACGCGCAACGCATGCACGCGTGGATGGCTGAAGGAAAGCCAGATGACAGACGCCTGAGAGCAAGCGATCAAAGCGGCGGCATGCCGGACGATTCGGACGAGTAGGGTGGAACGCCGGCACGTTAAAATGCGTGCCATCGACGTTCTTCGAGAAGCCTCCCGCCATGTCCTTCATTCAATCGCTCAACGCCGCGTGGTCGCGCACGCAATCGCTGCTGTGCGTCGGTCTCGATCCCGAGCCGTCGAAGTTCCCGGCCGCGCTCAAGGGCCGTTCGGACGCGATCTTCGAGTTCTGCCGCGATATCGTCGATGCCACCGCGCCTTACGCGTCATCGTTCAAACCGCAGATCGCGTACTTCGCGTCGAATCGCGCGGAAGATCAACTCGAAGCGCTGATCGCGCATATCCACGAGAAGCATCCCGGCATTCCCGTGATCCTGGATGCCAAGCGCGGCGACATCGGCAGCACGGCGGAGCAATATGCGCGCGAGGCGTTCGAGCGCTATCGTGCGGATGCGGTCACGGTCAACCCGTACATGGGTTTCGATTCCATCGAGCCGTATCTCGCGCATAAAGGCAAGGGCGTGATCGTGTTGTGCCGGACTTCGAACGCGGGCGGCTCCGATCTGCAGTTTCTCGATACAGGCGGCAGGCCGCTTTATCACGTGGTCGCGACGCTCGCGGCCGAAAGGTGGAATAAGAACGGTCAGCTCGGACTCGTGGTCGGCGCGACGTTTCCGAGGGAAATCGAAGCGGTGCGTTGCATTGTCGGCGAGATGCCGTTGTTGATTCCAGGTATCGGCGCGCAAGGCGGAGATGTCGAAAGAACCGTGCGCGCGGGCCGCACTGGCAACGGCACGGGCATGCTGATCAATTCGTCGCGCGCGATCATCTACGCGAGCAAGGGCGAGGATTACGCTCAAGCCGCTGCGGAGGCGGCGAAGAAAACGCGCGATTCGATCAACGCGTATCGATAAGAACGATGCGCGGCTTCGGCAATGCGACGATGCATAGAAGCCGCGCTGAAACGTGGATCAGCGGGTATCGATGAATTCGCGGCGTTTCAACGCTACGCCAACTCACGACCAATACCGCGAAGTCAGAACGCGATGCGATCGAAGCCACATCGCGCTTACTTCTCCCTGCGCTCCAGCAACTCCAGCAAGCCCCTCAACGCATGCGCCGCCGCCTGTGTGCGTACTTGTTCGCGGTCCCCCTTGAACAACTGCGTCTCGACAGCCGTATGCAGCCGATTGCTCCACGCAAACGACACCGTTCCCACCGGCTTCGCCTCGCTGCCGCCCCCTGGCCCCGCCACGCCCGTGATCGACACCGCCACCTGCGCGCGGCTGTTGCGCAAGGCGCCTTCGGCCATTGCTTTCGCCACCGGCTCGCTCACCGCGCCATGCTGTTCGATCAACGCAGCCGGCACGCCGATCATCTCGGTCTTCGCGAGGTTCGAATACGTGACGAAGCCGCGCTCGAACCACGCACTGCTGCCGGAGATATCCGTGATCGCCGCCGCGACCATGCCGCCCGTGCACGACTCGGCGGTCGCGAGCGTCAGCCGTTCGTCGCGCAGCTTGTTGCCGACGCGAATCGCGAGTTGGTGAACGACGGTATCGGTTGCCATGACGATGTTCCGAAGGGTTGAAGGTGAGAAGAACGACCGTCAGACGGTCATGCGCCAGAGCGCGATCACGAGCAGCGAGAAGAACGCCGCGACCAGGTCGTCGAACATGATGCCGAAGCCGCCTTTCAAATGGCGGTCGAAATAGCGAATGGGCGGTGGCTTGACCATATCGAAAAAGCGAAACACGACGAACGCCCACAACTGTCCGGTGAACGTCGCGGGCGTGACGAGCAGCAGCACGAGCCAGAACGCAATGATCTCGTCCCATACGACCGCCGACGGGTCCGCGACATTCATCTTCTTCGCGGTGAAGCCGCAGAACCAGCATCCGGCAACAAAGCCGATGACGATCAACGCGCCCCATTCGGCCACCGTCAGATACTGATTGAACACGACGAACGAAACCCACGCGAAGAGCGTACCGACGGTGCCGGGCATGATCGGCGAAAGCCCGCTGCCGAAACCGAGCGAAAGAATATGCAGCGGATGCGTGAGCATGAAGCGCGCGCTCGGCTTGCGCGGCGCGCCGCGCGCAGTGGGGGGATCGCCCGGGAGCGCCGGGGTCGGGTCAGTCTGCATGAAAGTGGTCGAAGCCTTGCAACGTCAGTGAAAGCGGCGCGCCCGTGTTGTCGCGCCAGTCGATGGCGGGCGTACTCGTCGTGCACGGCGCGCTCATCGCTTCGATTGTACCGATGCGCGTCAACGCCACGCCCACGCGTTCTGCAATGCGAGCCACGGCGTCACGCCGCTCGCGCGGCGCGGTGAAGCAGAGTTCGTAGTCGTCGCCGCCCGCGAGCGCGCATTGGCGGCGCGCGGCTTCGGGCAACGCGCGAACGGCATCGGAGCACGGCACGGCGTCGGCATCGACGATGGCGCGCACGTTCGAGCGCCTGAGGATATGCATGAGATCGCCGGCCAGGCCATCGGAGATATCGAGCGCCGCGTGCGCGACGCCGCGCAGCGCGAGACCGAGCGCCACGCGCGGCTCGGGGCGTTCGAGCGCCACGTTCCATGCGGACGACGCCGCCGGCCATTCGCCGCGTATTGCGCCGAGTCCCGCGCGAGCATCGCCCAAGGTGCCGGAAACGTAGATGTCGTCGTCCGGCTTCGCGGCATCGCGACGCAATGCCGCGCCATGCGGCACGTCGCCGAAAACGGTGATGCAGATGTTGAGCGGACCGCTCGTGGTGTCGCCACCGATCAGCGCGCAGTCGAAGCGCTGCGCGAGCACGAAGAGGCCGTCGCTGAATGCGGCGAGCCACGCTTCGTCGGCGCGCGGCAAGGCGAGCGCAAGCGTGAACGCGTGCGGCTTCGCGCCCATCGCGGCGAGATCGGAAAGGTTCACGGCGAGCGCCTTGTGGCCGAGCGCGTTCGGATCGACATCGGGAAAGAAGTGACGGCCTTCGACCAGCATGTCCGTGGAAATAGCCAGTTGATGTCCGGCGGGCGGCGCGATCAGCGCGCAATCGTCACCGATGCCAAGCGGCATGGCGGCCGCGTTGTCGTGTCGTGACGATGGCGGGCTCGCGCGGCGGGCGAAGTATCGATCGATCAGTGAAAACTCGGAGAGCATCGTGGGCGTCAAGGCTGATTGTTGCGCTGCAAGATAGAAATGTATTGGACGGCAAAATGCATCGGCGAGCGGTAAACGTACCCGCATCGTGTCTCGAAAAAGCCGGCCGATGCGCTGAAAGCCTTACTGCGCTTCAGGATCAGACCTTTTAAAGTCACGGCACTTGTAGCTGAATTGCATGGACTGCGGGCTAAAGCGCTACACGAATGGCGCTACAATGCGTTCGAACTTCCATTCTAATTCCCGCACTGCTAGCCCGCCTTATGACGACTGACGCCAATACCAAGCTTCGCGAAGCCGCGCTCGACTATCACGAGTTTCCGGTCCCCGGAAAGATCGCAATTGCGCCGACCAAGCAGATGATCAACCAGCGCGATCTCGCGCTGGCTTACTCGCCGGGCGTCGCGTTCGCGTGCGAGGCGATCGTTGAAAATCCGCTCAACGCCGCACGTTTCACCGCGCGCAGCAACCTCGTGGGCGTCGTGTCGAACGGCACGGCGGTACTGGGTCTCGGCAACATCGGTCCGCTCGCTTCCAAGCCGGTGATGGAAGGCAAGGCCGTGCTCTTCAAGAAGTTCGCGGGCATCGACGTGTTCGACATCGAGCTCAACGAAAGCGATCCGCACAAGCTCGTCGAAGTGGTCGCCGCGCTCGAACCGACGTTCGGCGGCATCAATCTGGAAGACATCAAGGCGCCGGATTGCTTCATCGTCGAGCGCGAGTGCCGCAAGCGCATGAAGATTCCCGTCTTCCACGACGATCAGCACGGCACGGCTATCGTGGTCGCGGCAGCCATCACCAACGGCCTGAAGGTGGTCGGCAAGGACATCGCCGAAGTGAAGCTCGTGGCGTCCGGCGCGGGCGCGGCGGCGCTGGCCTGTCTCACCTTGCTCGTCGATCTCGGCATGAAGATCGAGAACATCTTCGTCACGGACTTGGCCGGCGTGGTCTATAAAGGCCGCACCGAACTCATGGACCCGGACAAGGAACGCTTTGCTCGCGAGACCAGCGCGCGCACGCTCGCCGAAGTGATGGAAGGCGCGGACGTGTTCCTCGGCTTGTCGGCAGGCGGCGTGCTCAAGCAGGAAATGGTCAAGGGCATGGCCGCGAAGCCGCTCATTCTCGCGCTTGCCAATCCGACGCCGGAAATCCTGCCGGAACTCGCGCTCGAAGTGCGCCCCGATGCCGTGCTTGCCACCGGCCGCACGGACTACCCGAATCAGGTCAACAATGTTCTGTGCTTTCCGTTCATCTTCCGTGGCGCGCTCGATGCGGGCGCGACCACCATCACGAAGGAAATGGAAATCGCGGCGGTGAACGCAATCGCGGAACTGGCGCGTCAGGAACAAAGCGATATCGTCGCGACCGCGTACGGCATTCAGGACTTGTCGTTCGGCCCCGAGTATCTGATTCCGAAGCCTTTCGATCCGCGTCTCATCGTGAAGATTGCGCCAGCAGTGGCCAAGGCCGCGATGGACAGCGGCGTGGCGACGCGTCCTATCGAGGACATGGACGCCTACGAACAGCACTTGCAGCAGTTCGTCTACCACAGCGGCACGACCATGAAGCCCGTGTTCCAGCTCGCGCGCAGCGTGGAGCCGGAGAAGAAGCGCATCGTGTTCGCGGAAGGCGAGGAAGAGCGCGTGCTGCGCGCCGTGCAGATCGCCGTCGACGAAAAAATCGCCAAGCCGATTCTCATCGGCCGGCCGGCGGTCATCAGACAGCGCATCACGAAGTTCGGTCTGCGTCTCACGCCGGATGTCGACTTCACGATGGTCGACACCGATCACGACGAGCGCTACCGCGACTTCTGGCAGACGTACTACAAGATGATGGCGCGCAAGGGTATCAGCGAGCAGATGGCCAAGCTCGAGATGCGCCGCCGCACCACGCTCATCGGCGCGATGCTGGTGGAAAAGGGCGAAGCCGACGGCATGATCTGCGGTACGGTAAGCACGACGCATCGGCATTTGCACTTCATCGATCAGGTGATCGGCAAGAAGGAAGGCGCGAAGGTCTACGCGGCCATGAACGGCCTCGTGTTGCCGGGCCGCCAGATTTTCCTGGCCGACACGCACGTCAACGTCGACCCGACGCCCGAGCAGCTCGCGGAAATCACCATCATGGCGGCGGAAGAGGTGAAGCGTTTCGGCATCGTGCCGAAGATCGCGCTGCTGTCGCATTCGAACTTCGGCACGAGCAACGCGCCGACCGCGCAGAAGATGCGCGACGTGCTGGCTATCCTCAAGCAACGCGCGCCCGATCTCGACGTCGATGGCGAAATGCACGGCGACGTCGCGCTCGACTCACGTCTGCGCAAGGAAGTGCTGCCGGAATCGACGCTCGAAGGCGACGCCAATCTGCTGATCCTGCCTAACATCGACGCCGCGAACATCTCGTACAACCTGCTGAAGACCGCGGCGGGCAACAACATTGCCATCGGTCCGATGCTGCTCGGCGCGGCAAAACCGGTGCATGTGCTGACGGCATCGGCGACGGTGCGGCGTATCGTCAACATGACGGCGCTGCTCGTGGCCGACGCGACGGCTGCACGGTGAACGGATGAACTGAGCGTCTGCCGTACGACGACGTGCCAATTGAACGCGGCGGAATTTTCCGCCGCGTTTTTTTTTGGCAACAAAAAACGCGGGCGAAAAAAAAGCGTGCCGTGGGTCGTTGGCACGCTTCGAGGCAAGAGCAAAGGGGATTCACTCGCCCTCCAAGGGTCAAAAACAGAGCCTCGGCGGAGCGCCTGCCGTGAAGCCGACAAGTGAGGCGACTCGTCATATGGCTTCGCGGCTCTGCGGGACAAATTATTATCTCGTTCGAGATAAAAATCTCTCAGATTTGGGCTAAATATTGACTTGATTTTTTGCCAATCTCCATGCTTTTTGGCAATTTTAAGGAAGAATTGCCGATTTCTCGCGGAACGTTGCTTCCCCTTGTCATTAGCGATACCCTTGCATCTTTCATGGTCGTCGAATTCTGATAACGCGGGGACAACCGTTTCGTGATGCGTGCATGGGTTTCATCCATCGTCGCCTTGAGTCTCATTCTTGGCGGGTGTGGCAAGGACGAATCCCGTGGCGGCGCACCAGACGCGGCATCCGCGGGTCCCGCTGCCATTCAGGCAAGCGAGGCGCCGGGAACGCCCGCCGAATCGGCAGGGTCTCTTGGTCGGGGACCGGTGCGGGAACCCACGCAACGGTCTGCCGAATCCGGCCGGCCTGAGCGTGACGGGCTCGCCACCATCGGCATTGCGCAGTTGCCGAAGCAGGCAGTGGCGACATTGCGGCTGATCGAAGCGGGCGGCCCTTTCCCTTATCCAAAGGACGGAGTCGTGTTCGGCAATCGCGAGCGTGTGCTGCCGCGGCATCCGCGTGGTTATTACCACGAGTACACGGTGCCCACGCCGCGTTCGCGTGACCGGGGCGCCCGGCGAATCGTGTGTGGCGGGTCGAAGCGGCAGACCGGCGACTGCTACTACACGGACGACCATTACGCCAGTTTCAAACGCATTGCGGACTAACTAGGGATTAACGGCATGAGCGACAACATCTACGCGCACGACAACGGCGTCGCGAGTGATCTTTTCGCAACCGGCGATGGCAACCTGTTCCAGCGAGTATTGCGGCTACGCATGACAGAACACGACAACAGACCCGATGACGAGCCGAATCCGGTGCAGGCGCATTCTCAGGAACCGGCGGAGGAATCCGAGTCTCTTTTCGCGACGGTGCGGCCGAATATCGTGCAATCCATCCGCGCGTTCCGTGTTCAGGAACTTGCCGACGAAGCGAATCGACTCGAACAGCATTTTCTTTACGCGTATCTCGGGCAGGCGCAGAGCAAGCAGGAAATCCTGGAGACCATTGCAACGTCGTTCCTGTTTCCCAAGCACTTCGGCAAGAACTACGACGCGCTGTACGACTCGCTGACCGATCTCGTCCACAAGGCGGGCTCGCAACCGGGCTTCGTGATCGTGCTGGAGCAATTGCCGATTGCGCAGAAATTCGACAAGGAAGGGCGCGAGACGCTGCTCGACGTGTTCCGCGACGCGGCCGAGTTCTGGGCCGAACGGCGCGTGGCGTTCCGCGTGTTCTATTCGTTCGTGTGACGCGCTGAAGCGAGCGCTGCTCGCGCGACGTTTGAAATGAATCAGCCCGATGGGTCTTGCTCATCGGGCTGATTTTGTTTTGCGGGCTGTCGTCCCGTTCACCAGCCGCCCCAACGCGCGGCCAGTGCCGCCAGCACCGCGATTCCCGCCGTCTCCGTGCGCAACACGCGCGGTCCGAGACCGAGCGCGGAGAAACCCGCCGCCACAATCTCACTTTCTTCCAATGGCGAAAATCCCGCCTCCGGTCCAATCAGCAAAGTCACCGGTTCGCGCGGCGCTTTTGCGGGCAGCGTCGCGAACGTGAGTTCCGCGCGCGGCGAAAGCAGCAAGCGCAGCTCACCATCGGAGGCGGGCGGCAAGTCGGCGAGCCAGGCGTCGAGATCGCGCGGCGGCGCGACGTGCGGTACGCGATTGCGTCCGCATTGCTCGCAGGCGGCGCGCACGAGCGCTTGCCAGTGCGCCTGACGCTTGAGCGCACGCTCGCCCGCAAGCCGCACGACGCCGCGCTCGGTGGTCAGCGGCACGATATCCGCGACGCCCAACTCCACCGTTTTCTCGATCAGCCAGTCCATCTTGTCGCCGCCTGCGACGCCTTGCGCGAGTATCACGCGATACGGCGGCTCCGCGTCACGTTCGTCGTGTTCGTCGATCCGCGCGCTGGCCGCACGTTTCGCGATCTCGGTCAGCTCCGCGCGATACTCGCCGCCTTCGCCATCGAAGAGCGTGATGACATCGCCGGTCTGGAGGCGCAGGACGTGCACGTGGCGCACGACATCGTCGGGGAGGGGCAAGGTTTGGCCCACCGCGAGCGGGCCGTCAACGTAAAAGCGTGGCATAGGTAACGATCGCGGATGCAGAACCCGCGGATAGTGAAGTTGCCTTGAGAGAATGAAACAGCGCTTAGTTCAAATGCCGCGCAATCGCCCAGCGATAGCCGTCCGGATCTTCGATCTGCGCAAAGCGGTCGCCCCAGAACTGATCCTGTGGCTCGATGAGCGCTTTCGCGCCCACGGCGATGGCCTGCGCGAAGGTGGCATCCACGTCGTCCACATAAAGATAGAACGACTGCGGCGCCATGATGCCGGAGCTCTTCGGCGTGCGCGCCTGCGAGCCGTAAGCGCCCTCCGGCGCGAACATCACGATCAACTGGCCGCGATACGTCATCTCGACGTGGATGATGCTGCCATCGTCGTTCACGCTGTCGCGCACCGCGAAGCCGAGCGCCTTCTCGTAGAACCCGATGCTCACGCGCGCATCGCGCACGGTGAGATAGGGCGTCAACCAGGGCACGTCGGCCGGGCGTGGGTCTGTCATCGAAAGCACTCCTTCAAGCCTTGCTGCACGAATACGGTGAGGGACATTCTGCCACGAAGCCCGGCATGCCATCCGCAGGCGCCGGCGCTCGAAGCGAAGCAGCCGCTGCACGGAACGTGCCCGCCGCGATGGTCAGCGATGCGCGTCGAACGGCGATGCTTTGGCGCTTGCTCGCGGCCTGTCAATCGGACCGGTCTGTTAGAATGACGGCCTCCCGATCCTCGTCGTTTCTCGTCGTTCCGGTCCTGAAAACGTTGTGTGCCGCGGGTCCGGCGCGTAGCAGAATCACTGCGGATTATTTCAGGACCAGCCGGAAGCTCCCGAGCTTTCCAAGCACTCGACACGACATGACGACCCAGCCCTCCAGTCAGACCGCCCTCATGGCCAACGCGATCCGCGCGCTTGCCATGGATGCCGTTCAACAAGCCAACTCCGGTCACCCCGGCATGCCCATGGGCATGGCCGAAATCGGCGTCGCGCTGTGGTCGCGCCATCTGAAGCACAACCCCACGAATCCGCACTGGTTCGACCGCGACCGTTTCGTTTTGTCGAATGGTCACGGCTCCATGCTGCTGTATTCGCTGCTGCACCTGACCGGCTACGACCTGCCGATCGGTGAACTGAAGAACTTCCGCCAACTGCATTCGAAGACGCCGGGCCATCCGGAAGTGGGCATGACGCCGGGCGTCGAGACCACCACCGGGCCGCTCGGTCAGGGCGTCGGCAACGCGGTCGGCATGGCGCTCGCCGAAGCGTTGCTGGCGGCCGAGTTCAACAAGGCCGACGCGAAGATCGTCGATCACCATACGTATGTTTTCCTCGGCGACGGTTGCCTGATGGAAGGCATCTCGCACGAAGCCGCATCGCTCGCGGGCACGCTCAAGCTGAACAAGCTGATCGCGCTGTACGACGACAACGGCATCTCCATCGACGGTCACGTCGAACACTGGTTCCACGACGACACCCCGAAGCGTTTCGAAGCCTACGGCTGGAACGTGATCCGCGCGGTAGACGGCCATGACGTCGAAGCGGTCGATGCCGCCATCGCCACGGCGAAGAACTCGGACAAGCCCACGCTGATCTGCTGCCGCACCGTCATCGGCAAGGGTGCGCCGACGAAGGCAGGCGGTCACGACGCGCATGGCGCGCCGCTCGGCGACAAGGAAATCGCGGCGACGCGTGCGGGCCTCGGCTGGAATTACGAGCCGTTCGTGATTCCGCAGGAAGTCTATGCGGCGTGGGACGCGAAGGAACAAGGCACGCACGCCGAAGCCGAGTGGAACAAGGCGTTCGAGGCCTACCGCGCGAAGTACGGCAGCGAAGCGGTCGAATTCACGCGCCGCATGAAGGGCGAATTGCCGGCTGACTGGAAGGCGAGCGCGGCGAAGATCATCGAAGATGCGAACCAGCGCGCCGAAACGGTCGCTTCGCGCAAGGCATCGCAACAGACCATCGAAGGTCTGGCCGCTGCGTTGCCGGAACTGCTGGGCGGTTCAGCGGATCTTACGGGATCGAACCTCACGAACTGGAAAGCGTCGAAGCCCGTACGCGCCGCCGGCGACGCAGAAAACGCGAACCCCGGTCACGCGGGCATCCAGTGGGGCAACCACATCAATTACGGTGTGCGCGAATTCGGCATGAGCACGGCCATCAACGGTCTCGCGCTGCATGGCGGCTTCCGCCCGTTCGGCGGCACGTTTCTGACGTTTTCGGATTACAGTCGCAACGCGTTGCGCGTCGCGGCGCTGATGAAGTCGCGCTCCATCTTCGTGTTCACGCACGACTCCATCGGTCTCGGCGAAGATGGCCCGACGCATCAGTCGATCGAACACGTGTCGAGTCTGCGTCTGATTCCGCAACTGCAGACGTGGCGCCCGGCCGACACCGTGGAAACGGCGGTGGCCTGGACGCATGCAATCGAACATCAAGGTCCGTCCACGTTGATCTTCAGCCGGCAGAATCTGCAATTCTCGCCGCGCAACGACGTGCAGATCGCGAACATCGCGAAGGGCGGCTACGTGCTGCGCGACTGGAACGACGACATTCCGGCGCGCAAGATCATCCTCATCGCGACCGGCTCGGAAGTGCAGCTCGCGATGCAGGCGGTCGAGGCGCTGGCGAAGGACGGCATTGGCGCGCGCGTCGTCTCGATGCCCTGCACCAACGTGTTCGACAAGCAAGACGCCGAATACCACGAGCGCGTGTTGCCCAAGGGCGTGGCGCGCGTGGCGATCGAGGCGGGCGTGACGGATTTCTGGCGCAAGTACGTGGGCCTCGAAGGCGGCGTGGTCGGCATCGACACGTTCGGCGAATCCGCACCGGCGGGCGAGCTGTTCAAGCATTTCGGCTTCACGGTGGAACATGTCGTCGAGACGGCGAAGTCCGTGCTCGCGGCCTGAACCCGGCAGTCAACGGTTTTTTTAGCCATCAGGAGATTGACCATGACGATTCGCGTTGCAATCAACGGCTACGGCCGGATCGGCCGCAATACGCTGCGAGCTTTCTACGAAAACGGCAAGAAACACGACATCGAGATCGTCGCCATCAACGATCTCGGCGATGCCAAGACGAACGCGCATTTGACGCAGTACGACACGGCGCACGGCAAGTTCCCGGGCGAAGTGTCGGTGGACGGCGATTACCTCGTCGTCAACGGCGACAAGATTCGCGTGCTGGCCAACCGCAACCCGGCCGAACTGCCGTGGGGCGAGTTGAACGTCGACGTCGTGCTGGAATGCACGGGCTTTTTCACGACGAAGGAAAAAGCGAGCGCGCACATCAAGGGTGGCGCGAAGAAGGTCATCATCTCGGCGCCGGGTGGCAAGGACGTGGACGCGACCATCGTGTATGGCGTGAACCACCACGTGCTGAAGGCATCCGACACGGTCATCTCGAACGCGTCGTGCACGACGAACTGTCTCGCACCGCTCGTCAAGCCGCTGAACGACAAGATCGGTCTCGTGAACGGTCTGATGACCACCATCCACGCTTACACGAACGATCAGGTTTTGACCGACGTGTATCACGAAGACCTGCGTCGCGCGCGCTCGGCCACGCATAGCCAGATCCCGACGAAGACGGGCGCGGCTTCGGCGGTCGGTCTCGTGCTGCCGGAATTGAACGGCAAGCTGGACGGCTATGCTATTCGCGTGCCGACCATCAACGTGTCGGTGGTCGATCTGTCTTTCATCGCCGCACGTGATACGACGGTCGAGGAAGTCAACAAGATCATGAAGGAAGCAGCGGAAGGTTCGCTCAAGGGCATTCTCGGCTACAACGAGGCGCCGCTCGTGTCGATCGACTTCAATCACAACCCGGCTTCGTCGACGTTCGATGCAACGCTCACGAAGGTGTCGGGCCGTCTCGTGAAGGTGTCGAGCTGGTACGACAACGAGTGGGGCTTCTCGAACCGCATGCTGGACACGGCTGTAGCGCTCGCGAACGCGAAGTAAGCTTGCTGCACTAACTGACGTAAAAAAAGCCGCTCTTCGGAGCGGCTTTTCTTTTCCCGCGCGTGTTCCGGCTTACGCGAAATTGCTGCCGGCAATGCGACACGACGTAAGCCGCAGCCGCCGCAGCCGCGTTCGCCGATGCCGTGCCCCTGAGATCGATTCGACAGCGCATCGCTGGAAATGCCGGACCTACGCTCGGTGTGGCACCGGAAAATGCACGCCCGCGCGTTGCGCCGCGTTGACGATGTGCCGCTCTATTGCAATGCCGGCTTTCTCGCCGTCACGCGCCTTGAGTGCTTCGACGATCACCATGTGTTCGTTATAAGTCGAAAGCACGAGCTCGCGCCGATAGAACGGCAAGCGCTGGCTCTCTTTCATGATGTCGGCGCTGCCACGCAAGATGGACTCGATGGCCGCATTGCCCGCGAGACTCACGATACGCATATGGAATGCGAAGTCGAGTTGCGCGGCTTCCTCGAGTTCCGCCGCCATGAGCGCGCCTTGCAGCGCGTTCAGATTGTCATCGAGCCAGTCGATGTCGGCATCGCCGATGGAATGCGCCGCCAGCCGCGCGACGAATCCTTCGAGCGCGAAGCGCATCTGATACGTATCGGGCAACGACGCCTGATCGGCAAACCGCCAGCCATGCGCGCTCGACGCCTGCGCGCTGCTCACATACACACCCTTGCCGGGACGGATGTGCAGCATGCCGAGCGCTTCGAGCGTGGTCAGCGCCTCGCGCAACGAAGCACGGCTGATCGCCAGTTCCTCCGATAGTTGCCGCTGCGCGGGAAGCAAACTGCCCACGGGATACATGCTTGACTCGATACGCTCGCGAATGGTCGCGATGGCGGCATCGGTCACGGTATGCGGAACGTTTTTCATAGGAAGAATTGGGAATGGCCGGTCTGACCGCCATTGTATGCGCGCCTTTCGTACGCGTGTGCTCCGGTTCGAATCAAGCGATTCCATGCCAGAAGGCAACAGGGTAAACCGTTAGCACGCGTTGCTTGACGCGGTTATATCGGCTTTCTAATATGCCTCATCACATCACTGGTCCGACCAGTCGGAACAGTTGCCTGAAAATGAAACCCTTCAACGACAAGGAGAAGGTCGTGTCGAGATTCCTGAATTCGCTGTTCGGCAGGGTGATGATCGCGCTGGTCATCGGTATCGTGGTCGGCGCGCTTTTCCCGCACTTCGGCCAGTCGCTGCGGCCGCTCGGCGATGGCTTTCTCAAGCTCATCAAGATGGTGATCGGGCCAATCGTGTTTTGCGTCGTCGTCAGCGGCATGGCGAGCGCGGGCGATCTGAAGAAGGTCGGGCGCGTCGGTCTGAAAGCGGTGGTCTACTTCGAGATCATGACTACGCTGGCGCTCGTGATCGGCGCGATCCTCGCGTGGGTGACGCGTCCGGGCGTCGGCATGAATATCGACCTGCATACGCTCGACGCGTCGTCGCTCACGACCTACACGGAACACGCGAAGAGCCTCAAGGACACGGCGGGTTTTCTGCTGAAGATCATTCCCGATACCGCCATCGACGCCTTCGCCAAGGGCGACATCCTGCAAGTGCTGGTGTTTTCCGTGCTATTTGGCTCGGCGCTCTCGTTGCTCGGCGACAAGGCGAAGCGCGTGACCGGTCTGATCGACGAACTCTCGCACGTGTTCTTTCGCATCATGGCGTTCATCATCAAGCTGGCGCCGCTCGGCGTGCTCGGCGCGATTGCGTTCACGACCGGGCAGTACGGCGTCGAATCGTTGAAGCAACTCGGCCTGCTCGTGGCCGTGTTCTATGCAAGCTGCTTCCTCTTCGTGTTCGTCGTGCTCGCAGTGGTGATGCGCCTCGCGGGCTTCTCCATCTTCAAGCTCGTGCGCTATCTGCGCGAAGAATTGTCGATCGTGCTCGGCACTGCATCGTCCGATGCCGTACTGCCGCAGATCATGCGCAAGCTCGAATGGATGGGCATCAAGGACTCGACCGTCGGCCTCGTGATTCCGACCGGCTATTCGTTCAATCTCGACGGCTTCTCGATCTACCTCACGCTCGCGGTGATCTTCATCGCGCAGGCGACCAACACGCCGCTTTCGCTGCATGACCTGATCGTCGTGGTCCTCGTGTCGCTCGTGACTTCGAAGGGCGCGCACGGCATTCCCGGCTCGGCCATCGTGATCCTTGCGGCCACGCTGTCGGCCATTCCCGCGATTCCCGTGCTCGGTCTCGTGCTGATTCTGCCGGTCGACTGGTTCGTCGGCATTGCGCGAGCGGTGACGAATCTCATCGGCAATTGCGTGGCGACGGTGGTCGTGGCCGTGTGGGAGAACGACATCGACCGGGCGCGCGCCAGGCGTGTGCTCGACCAGGACGCGGATTATCGCTTCGTGCCGGCCGCGCCCGAAACCTCGCATGGGCATGAGAACGCGCACGCGATCTGATGCCGAAGCTGCGCTCGATCTTCAAATAAAAGGACATACGAATGGCAAACCCGATTCTCGATCCCGACGCGCCCGCCTTCACGCGCCGCTATATTAACCTCGCGGACCCGCGTCTCGGCGCGCAGGCGCTCTTCGCCACGGACGAATTCTTCGCGCCGAAGGAACGCATGCTGGAGCCGCAGCCGGCGGTGTTCATTCCCGGCAAATACGACCAACACGGCAAGTGGATGGACGGCTGGGAAACGCGCCGCAAGCGCACGACGGGCTATGACTTCTGCGTCGTCAAGCTCGCGCGCGCGGGCACGATTCACGGCATCGATATCGATACGAGTCATTTCACGGGCAACTTTCCGCCGGCCGCGTCGGTCGAGGCGTGCTACAGCCCGAACGCCGATCCAGCGAGCGCGCCCGAAGACGGCGACTGGCGCGAGATCGTGCCGGCGACGACCTTGCAGGGCAATCGTCATCACTATGTCGAGATCGCCGATACGCGCGCTTACACGCACTTGCGCGTGAACATTTACCCCGATGGCGGGATCGCGCGGCTACGTGTGTATGGTCAGCCGAAGACGGATTTTTCGCGCATCGAGCGCGGCACGCTGCTGGACCTCGCGGCTGTCGAGAACGGCGCGTATCTGGTCGCGGCGAACAATCAGCACTTCGGGCCAGCATCGCAAATGCTGATGCCGGGACGCGGCGTGAATATGGGCGATGGCTGGGAAACGCGTCGCCGTCGCGAGCCTGGCAACGACTGGGCGATCGTGGCGCTGGCCGCGCCTGGCGTGATCCGCGCGATCGAAGTCGATACCGCGCATTTCAAAGGCAATTTCCCGGATCGCTGCTCGCTGCAGGCGGCGCGTGTGGAGGGCGGCACGGATGAATCGCTCGTGACGCAAGCCATGTTCTGGCCTGTGCTGCTCGACGAGCAAAAACTCGCTATGGACAACGTGCATCGCTTCGAGAAGGAGCTCGCGAAGCTCGGGCCCGTGACGCACGTGCGCTTCAATATTTTTCCGGATGGCGGCGTGTCGCGGCTGCGCGTCTTCGGCGAAATTCAATGAAGACGCCGATGCTTGTCTTGCTCGCGCGCCGAGCATTCGCGTTCATCGATCAAGGTATGTGAAACGTAATTGCGAATCGTGCGCATACGCATCTCGCAAACCGTACAGGCGAAATGAAACCGCCGTCCATCGTTGCCGATGGGCGGCGGTTTTGCCTATTGCGCGCCGGGCACCCGGCGCATCCGCTCAATGCTTACGGTGCGGGCAGTTTTCTTTCGTGCAGGCGCCGTACAAAGCCAGCGCATGCTCGTGGAGCTTGAAGCCGCGCTCTTTCGCGATGGACTGCTGACGGCGTTCGATCTCGGCGTCGAAGAACTCTTCCACGCGGCCGCAGTCGATGCACACGAGGTGATCGTGATGCGAACCTTCGTTGAGTTCGAAGACGGCCTTGCCCGATTCGAAATTGCTCCGCGACAAAAGTCCGGCTTGCTCGAACTGCGTGAGCACGCGATAAACCGTGGCGAGACCGATATCCAGCTCTTCGGTGAGCAGGTTTCGATACACGTCTTCAGCGGTCAGATGGCGCACCGGACTGTGCTGGAAGATTTCGAGAATCTTGAGGCGGGGCAGGGTCGCCTTGAGCCCGATATTTTTGAGATCGGCGGGATTGGTCATGGCTAGGCATCCCTAGAGTACAATTTGAGGTTCTCATAGTAATGCGTTTTGACCGTTCCCGACATCATGAACAGAAATGACACGGATCGGTCCGCATGAGCACGTGACTGTCGCGTATTGGCTCACGTATTGGCTTGGATTGGCTTGGATTGGCGCGGCCTTCGAAAACGCCTCGCGCGAAAGGTTGAAATGTTCTCAAAAATTTTATCGAATTGCAGGGAGAGCCGTCGCATGCGGGGAACCATGATCGCTGCAACCGTGGCCGCATTGCTGGCCGGTTGCTCGACTTACGACAGCATCACGCAGAAGATCGCGCAGAGCATCACGCCGTATCGGATCACGGTCGTGCAAGGCAATTTCGTTTCGCAAGAAGCAGCAAGCCAGATGCAGGTCGGCATGTCGCGCGATCAGGTCAAGCAAATTCTCGGCACGCCGCTTCTCACCGACATGTTCCACGCGGATCGCTGGGACTACGTCTTTTACTTCAAGCGCGGTTCCACGTCGGTCGTGCAGCAGCGCGACTTCGTCGTGAACTTCGCGAGCGAGCGCGTGGTGAGCTGGTCGGGCGGCGAGAATCTGCCTTCGAACCTCGAACTGCTCGCGGAAATCGACGGCGACAAGGGCGTGAAGGTCGCGAAGGCCGCGGTGCCTCCCGCTTCCGCGCCGGTCGCGGCATCCACCGTGGCCGTGACCGCTCCGGCGGGCGAGCCTTCCACGCAGCCAAACGCAGCGGCGGCTTTTTCGGGCGACGCGAACCAGCAAGCGGCGCAGGCCGCGAATCGCGCGACCGCTCAGGTGGATACGCCAACGGGCCGTCAGCGCTCTTCGGCCTACAGCAGCGCGCCGCAAAGCGCGGGCGGTGCGCCGGGTTCGGCGGGCGCGGGCGGCAGCAACTCGCAGATCCAGTTGCAGCGCAAGCCGCAGCAAATCAACATTCCGGATAGCAGCGCGGTAGGCCCGGCGAGCACGTCGCCCACGCCTTCCAACGCCGGTAGTCAGACGCAGTTCTCCATGCCGCAGTAACGCGGCGCCGACGGGAACCGGCGCGCTCCTCGCGCGGTTCCCGTTGCTTCCAATCTGCATCATCCAGCGCGTGACCGTTGCGCGCTTCGACACGAGACAGCCATGAAGATCGCCATCGCCGGGGCATCGGGCCGCATGGGCCGGATGTTGATCGAAACCGTTCTCAACGATCCCGACGCGGAACTCGTCGGCGCCCTCGACCGGCCCGGCGTGCCGCAGCTCGGCCAGGACGCGGGCGCGTTTCTCGGCAAGACCACGGGCGTCCTGCTCACCGACGACATCGAACGCGTGTTCGCTGCCGCCGATTATCTGATCGACTTCACGCGCCCCGAGGGCACGCTCGCGCATCTCGAAGCCGCGCTGCGTTACAACGTGAAGATGGTGATCGGCACGACCGGTTTCTCCGATGAACAGAAGGCGCAATTGCGAGCCGCGGGCGCGAAGATCGGCGTCGTGTTCGCGCCGAACATGAGCGTTGGCGTGAACGTCACGCTCAAGCTGCTCGAATTCGCGGCGAAGCACTTCGCGGAGGGCTACGACATCGAAGTGATCGAGGCGCATCACCGGCACAAGGTGGATGCGCCCTCTGGCACCGCGCTCGCCATGGGCGAGGCAGTGGCCAAGGCGCTCGGCCGCGACCTCAAGGACTGCGCCGTCTACGCGCGCGAAGGCGTGACCGGCGAACGCGACCCATCGACCATCGGTTTCGCGACCATTCGCGGCGGCGATATCGTCGGGGATCACACGGTCATGTTCGCGGGCATCGGCGAGCGCGTCGAGATCACGCATAAATCGGCGAGCCGTCTGTCTTACGCGCAGGGCGCGCTGCGCGCGGTGAGGTTTCTCGCGAGCCACGACAAAGGCTTTTTCGACATGCAGGACGTCCTCGGGCTGCGCTGAGATTCATGGCGGCCACAGGCGTCATTCATTATCTTCAAAGCGGCGATGCGGTCACGCATGCGATTGCGGGCGTGCTCCTCGCCATGTCGTTCGCAAGCTGGTGTTTTCTGCTGGTAAAGGCGTGGGTGCTCACGCGCGCGAAGCGTCAGGGGCCGCGCGGGGTGCAGCGGTTCTGGCAGGCGGCGACGCTCAAGGACGGCATCGGCGCCTTGCGTGCAGTCGATCGCGAGCGCGTATATCTGCCGCTCGCCGAGGCTGCGTGGCGTGCATCGGAAGCCGAGATGCCGGGCGCGTTGCTCGCGCGCGTGGAACGCAGCGAACGCGTGCTGCGCGCGTTGCGGCAAGCGTTGCTGAATTCACAGCGGCGGCTGGAGTTCGGGCAGGTTCTGCTGGCGTCGGTGGGCAGCACGGCGCCGTTCGTCGGGCTGCTCGGGACCGTGTGGGGCATCTATCACGCGCTGACCAGCATTGCGGCGAGCGGACAGGCAATGATCGAAACCGTCGCCGGTCCGGTTGGCGAGGCGCTCATCATGACGGCCTTCGGGCTCGTCGTGGCCATTCCGGCGGTGCTCGCCTACAACGTGCTCGGGCGCTACGTGCGGCAGATTTCCGAGGAACTCGACGGCTTCGCGCACGATCTGCACACGTTCGTGTGCGGTGAAGGCAAGTAGGGGAGCGCGAGGCGATGGCGTTCGGCGGACTCGACAAAAAGCCCAATAACGCGCCAATGGCGGACATCAACATGACGCCGCTCATCGACGTCATGCTCGTTCTGCTCGTCATCTTTATCATCACCGCGCCGCTTTTCACGCATGCGATCCGGCTCGATCTGCCGAAAGTCGCGTCGCAGCCGGCGCGCGAGACGCCGCAGACCATCACGCTTTCCATCGACGATGCGGGCAAGCTCTACTGGAACGACGCGCCCATCAGCATGAACGACATGCGCGCGCGTTTCGCGGATGCCGCCAAGGCCGCGCAAAAGCCCGAAGTGCATTTGCGGGCGTCGAGCGCGACGCGCTACGAGGTCATCGCGCAGGTGATGGGCGCGGCGCAGCAGGCGGGGTTGGAGCGGATCGGGTTCGTTACGCAAGCGGTCGGGCAACCGGCGCGGTAGGCGCGTCTTTTTAGTTTTGCGGCGGTTGGCGGCGCCGGGCGGGATGCAACTTCAGCGTGCCGGTCAAACGTATTTTCCCGCTTCGTACACTTGAGCTTTGCAGCGACGGGAGACGCGAAGCGCGGCACAATTCCAATGCGCTCCTCGATCAAGCTTGCATTGCGCGTATGTCGCTCGATCGGCTTACTTGGCGGCGTTTGACTTCTCACCGGCGGGCGCTCGAAGCTTTGCATCGGCGCCAAGCACCTCGCCGCCTCCGCCAGAAAGCCCTGGACACGCATCTCGAAGCCTGCCGCCATCGCCTGAGCAAGTTGACACGACGGTATAATCGCCCTTTGCCCGTGCTTTGCGTTGCTCGTCAGCAGCAGGACGAAACACCGGGCGCAGCGCCAATCCAGACCGACACGCCGCAAAGCGCGTCCGAGGTCCGTTCCCAGCATTTGCGTAAAGCCACCACACCATGCACGATAAATACGTACCCGCCGACGTCGAATCCGCCGCGCAGAGCAACTGGCGCGCGAACGACGTCTACCGGACGACCGAGACGTCGGCCAAGCCCAAGTTCTATTGCGTCTCGATGCTGCCGTATCCGTCGGGCAAGCTGCACATGGGTCACGTGCGCAACTACACCATCAACGACGTGATGTACCGTTATCTGCGCATGAACGGTCACAACACGCTCATGCCGATGGGCTGGGACGCGTTCGGCATGCCCGCCGAGAACGCGGCCATGGCGAACAACGTGCCGCCGGCAAAGTGGACCTACGAAAACATCGCGTACATGAAGAAGCAGATGCAGTCGATGGGTCTCGCCATCGACTGGTCGCGCGAAGTCGCCACCTGCTCGCCCGAGTACTACAAGTGGAACCAGTGGCTGTTTCTCAAGATGCTGGAAAAGGGCATCGCGTACAAGAAAACCGGCACGGTGAACTGGGACCCGGTCGATCAAACCGTGCTCGCGAACGAGCAAGTCATCGACGGGCGCGGCTGGCGCTCGGGCGCGCTCGTCGAGAAGCGCGAAATTCCGATGTACTACCTGCGCATCACCGACTATGCGGACCAGTTGCTCGACGATCTCGAAGGCCTCGGCTGGCCCGAGCGCGTCAAGATCATGCAGCAGAACTGGATCGGCAAGAGCTTCGGCGTGAATTTCGGTTTCCCGTATGAGATCGATGGCGAGGCGAAGCTGCTGCGCGTGTTCACCACGCGCGCCGACACCATCATGGGCGTCACCTTCGCGGCGATCGCGGCGGAGCATCCGCTCGCCACGCGCCTTGCGCGCGACAACGCGGACTTGCAGGCGTTCATCGAGGAATGCAAGCGCGGCGGCGTGGCGGAAGCCGATGTCGCCACCATGGAAAAGAAGGGCATGCCCACCGGTTTCTTCGTCACGCATCCGCTGACGGGCGAACAGGTCGAAGTGTGGATCGGCAACTACGTGCTGATGTCCTACGGCGAAGGCGCGGTCATGGGCGTGCCCTCGCACGACGAGCGCGATTTCGCGTTCGCGAAGAAATACGGCTTGCCGATCAAGCAGGTCATCGCCGTCGAAGGCAAGACTTATTCGACCGATGCCTGGCAGGAATGGTATGGCGACAAAACCGCCGGGCGTCTCGTCGACAGCGGCAAGTACGACGGCATGACGACCGAGGAAGCCATCAACGCGATCGCCGCCGACTTGAAAGCGAAAGACTTCGGCGACAAGCAGATCACCTGGCGTCTGCGCGACTGGGGCATTTCGCGTCAGCGCTACTGGGGCACGCCGATTCCAATCATCCATTGCCCGAGTTGCGGCGACGTGCCGGTGCCGGAAAAAGACTTGCCGGTCGTGCTGCCGGAAGACCTCGTGCCGGACGGCACGGGCAATCCGCTCGCGAAGTCCGAAGCGTTCCTGAACTGCGCGTGCCCGAAATGCGGCGCGGCGGCGAAGCGCGAGACCGACACGATGGACACCTTCGTCGATTCTTCCTGGTACTTCTCGCGCTACAGCGCGCCGGACGCCAAGACCATGGTCGACGAACGCACCGATTACTGGATGCCGATGGACCAGTACATCGGCGGTATCGAGCACGCCATTCTGCACTTGCTGTACTCGCGCTTCTGGACCAAGGTCATGCGCGACATGGGCCTCGTGAAGTTCGGCGAGCCCGCGAAGAATCTGCTCACGCAGGGCATGGTGCTCAACGAGACGTTCTATCGCGAAGACGCGGCGGGCAAGAAGACCTGGTACAACCCGCTGGATGTCACCGTCACGCACGACGACAAGGGCCGTCCCACGGGCGCGACCTCGAACGCGGACGGTCAGCCGGTCGTGCTCGGCGGCGTCGAGAAGATGTCGAAGTCGAAGAACAACGGCGTGGACCCGCAGACGCTCATCGACCAATACGGTGCGGATACGGCGCGTCTTTTCGTTATGTTCGCCGCGCCGCCGGAGCAATCGCTCGAATGGTCGGGCGCGGGCGTGGAAGGCGCGAGCCGGTTCCTGCGCCGCGTGTGGCATTTCGGACACGACAACGCTGAAGCGCTGCGTCAGCACGCGAAGCTCGATGCATCGAAACTCAACGATGCCGATCGCGCGCTGCGCCGCGAAATCTATACGGTGCTCAAGCAAGCCGACTTCGACTACGGCCGCCTGCAGTACAACACGGTCGTTTCGGCCGCGATGAAGATGCTCAACGCGCTCGAAAGCGCGAAGCAGTCGAGCGACGGCGTGCTCAACGAAACCTTCAGCGTGCTGTTGCGCGTGCTGTATCCGGTGGTGCCGCACGTCACGTTTCAGTTGTGGTCGGAACTCGGTTACGCCGATAGCTTCGGTCCGCTGCTCGATGCGCCGTGGCCGAAGGTCGACGAAGCCGCGCTCGAACAATCGGAGATCGAACTCGTGTTGCAAGTCAACGGCAAGGTGCGTGGCGCGCTGACGGTCGCGAAAGACGCATCGCGCGAAGACATCGAAAAGGCCGCGATCGCGCACGAGATGTTCGAGAAGTTTGCCGAAGGGCGTGCGCCGAAGAAGGTCGTCGTGGTGCCGGGACGCCTCGTCAACGTGGTCGTCTGATGATGAGCGCCAAGGGAGTGGATGTGACCGGAAAACGAGTCGAGGCAACCGGCATGGGCAGGCGTTCGTTTCTGGCGCTGCTTGGCGGCGCGCTCGCCGTATCCGCGTGCGGCTTCCAATTGCGCGGACAGCAGGACTACGCGTTCAAGCGGCTCTCCATTTCGGGCGGCACGCCGCAAATGGTCGCGCGGCTCGAACGCATGGTGCAGGGCGGCAGCGATACGGTCATCGTCAAGGCAGGCGAGAAGCCGGACGCTACTTTGTCGCTGTCCGAGGGCACGGGCATGGGCACGCTGAGTCTGAATTCGCAGGGCGTGGTGCAGGAATACGAGCTCGATTTCCGGCTGACGTATTCGCTGCTCGGCGCCGACGGCACGTTGCTGATTCCGCCTAGCGTCATCGCGCTGAATCGCGCAATGACCTACAGCGACCAGTACACGCTCGCGAAATCGCAGGAAGCGACGCTGCTCTACAACGACATGCGTAACGACGCCGTCGATCAGTTGACGCGCCGGCTTGCCGTCGTGCGTTCGCTGCATCCGGCGCCGAGCGAGCAGACGCCGGGCATCGCGCCACGCGCGCCGTTGCCGACGCCGCCGCTTTGATCGCGCGCGCTCATCGACCATCATGCAGTTGAAGCTCGACGCGCTCGAAGCGCACCTCGCGAAAGGTCCGAAGGGTCTGTACGTCGTTTATGGCGACGAGCACCTGCTCGCGCAGGAAGCGTGCGACCGCATCCGAGCCGCGGCGCGCGCGGCGGGTTTCACGGACCGAACGGTGTTTACCGTCGAGCGCGGTTTCGACTGGAGCGGGTTGATCGGCGCGACGCAGTCGATGTCGCTCTTCGGCGACCGGCAACTGATCGAATTGCGCATCCCCACGGGCAAGCCGGGCAAGGAAGGCGCGGAAGCGTTGAAGACGCTCGCCGCCGCCAATAACCCCGACATCCTCGCGCTCGTCACCTTGCCGCGTCTCGATGGCGCGACGCAGAAGTCCGCGTGGTTCACGGCGCTGATCGGCGCGGGCGTCGCGCTGAAAATCGATCCAGTGGAACGCGCGCAACTGCCCATGTGGGTCGGTCAGCGGCTTTCGTTGCAAGGCCAGCGTGTGGCGCCAGGCGAAGAAGGGCGGCGAGCGCTTCTGTTCATCGCCGAACGCGTGGAGGGCAATCTGCTCGCGGCGCATCAGGAAATCCAGAAGCTCGGGCTGTTGTATCCGCAAGGCGTATTGAGTTTCGAGCAGATTCACGATGCCGTGCTGAACGTCGCGCGCTACGACGTCTTCAAGCTCAACGAGGCCATGTTGACCGGCGATATCGGCCGGCTCGCGCGCATGCTCGACGGTCTGAAGGGCGAAGGCGAAGCCGCCGTGCTCGTGCTGTGGGCGCTGGTCGAAGAGGTGCGTACGCTGCTGCGTATCAAGCGCGGCGTGGCATCGGGCAAACCGCTCGCCACGCTCATGCGCGAGAACCGCGTCTGGGGTCCGCGCGAACGGTTGATCGGCCCGGCGCTTTCGCGCGTGACCGAGGAAGCGCTGGAGAAGGCGCTTTCGCTGGCGGCGCGGCTGGATCGGCAGGTGAAGGGGCTGTCCGGGAGCGCGGGCAAGCGCGGCAGCGAACCGCCGCCCGATCCCTGGGCCGGCATGTTCGAGCTAGCCATGGCTGTCGCGCATTCCAGCAAGGCCGCGCATGCCGTCGCCGTTGCGCCACCGGCGCGAGTTCGTCGCTAGACGCTTGAGCGGGCGCTGTTGCAATACGCTTAACCGCTTAGAATGATTTTTTCAGCGCTCGCCGTTGTTCGGGCGGAGCGCGATATCCAGACATTGCGGATGCCTGCGGCCCGCAAAGAGACACATGATGAACATCGATCACTACATGGCCGACCTTGGCCGGCGCGCGCGCAAGGCGTCGCGTGCCATGGCGCGGGCATCGACGGCGGCCAGGAACGCGGCGCTGCATGCGGTGGCGCTCGCTATTGCCGAGGAACGCGAAGCACTCAAAGCGGCGAATGCCCGCGATCTCGCCCGCGCGCGCGAGAAGGGTCACGACGCGGCGTTCATCGACCGTCTGACGCTGTCGGACAAGGCGCTCGACACGATGGTCGAAGGCTTGCGACAGGTCGCGGCGCTGGCCGATCCCATCGGTGAAATCAGCGGGCTCAAGTATCGGCCGAGCGGCATTCAGGTCGGGCAGATGCGCGTGCCGCTGGGCGTGATCGGCATCATTTATGAATCGCGGCCGAACGTGACGATCGACGCAGCCGCTCTGTGCCTCAAGTCGGGCAACGCCACCATTTTGCGCGGCGGTTCCGAGGCGCTGGAATGCAACACGGCGCTTGCAAAGCTCATCGCCAAGGGCCTCGAAACGGCCGGCTTGCCGCAAGATGCGGTGCAGGTCGTCGAGACGGCGGATCGCGCGGCGGTCGGCAAGCTCATCACCATGACGGAGTTCGTCGACGTGATCGTGCCGCGCGGCGGCAAGAGCCTCATCGCGCGGCTCATGGAAGAAGCGCGCGTGCCCATGATCAAGCATCTCGACGGCATCTGCCACGTTTATGTCGATGACCGCGCGGATCTCGCCAAGGCCGCGGTGATCTGCGACAACGCGAAGACGCACCGCTACGGCACCTGCAACACGATGGAAACGCTGCTCGTCGGGCGAGGCATCGCGCATGAGGCACTGCCGGCGCTCGCGCGCGCGTTTCAGGCAAAGGATGTCGAACTGCGTGTGGACGGACTTGCGCGCGCGGTGCTCGAAGCGGCGAACGTGGGTTCGCTCGTCGATGCCACCGAGGTCGACTGGACCACGGAATACCTCGCGCCGGTTCTGGCGATCAAGGTCGTCGAGGACCTCGATGAAGCGATCGAGCACATCAACATCTACGGCTCGCATCATACGGATGCCATCGTCACCGAAGACCACGACCGCGCCATGCGCTTTTTGCGCGAGGTCGATTCGGCGAGCGTGATGGTCAACGCATCGACCCGTTTCGCCGATGGCTTCGAATTCGGTCTCGGCGCGGAAATCGGCATCTCGAACGACAAGCTGCACGCGCGCGGACCTGTCGGGCTGGAGGGGCTGACGTCACTAAAATACGTCGTGCTCGGGCGCGGCGAAGTGCGTCAGTAAGGTTACGCGATGCTCTGGATCAAATCGCTGCATATCGTGCTGGTCGCGTCGTGGTTCGCCGGGCTTTTCTATCTGCCGCGCATTTTCGTGAATCTCGCGATGGAAAAGGACGCGGCTGCAACCGCTCGCTTGCTGCTCATGGCGCGCAAGCTGTTTCGCTTCATGACGTTCATCGCGGTGCCCGCCCTGGCGTGCGGGCTTTGGTTGTGGCTCGTGGTAGGCATTGGCGCGGGGCAGGGCTGGCTGCATGCGAAGCTCACCGTCGTTGCGCTGATCATCGTTTATCACGCTTATTGCGGGCGCTTGCTGCACACGTTTCAACGTGGCGAGAATAAGCGGTCGGACAAGTGGTATCGGATGTTCAATGAATTGCCGGTGCTGGGTCTTTTAGGCGCGACGTTGCTTGTCGTGGTCAAGCCTTTTTAGCTGCTTGCCATTTTCACGCGTCGCGCTGTTCAAGTAGCGCTAGCGCCATTTCGCCGAATACTTCCGGCCGTCCCTCGAAGAAGCGTTGCACGACTTTCGTTTCAAGCATCCACGCGCGTAGCGCTTCTCTCTCATCCCGGTTATTCGCCAACCGGACAGCAGCCTCAACGTAGTCGTCCACAGTCGTTGCGACCATCCATTCCGGCATCGACGCGCGTGCGAACATCGCGCCGTCGATATGCTCGAACACTTCCGGTCCCGTTTTGCAGATACCGGGCAAGCCGACGGTGAAGGCATCCACGATTCCGTTTGTGTTGCCGAAGGGAAAGGGGCTCAGGAACATGTCCATGTTGGCGAGCTGTTCGGCGTATTCATCGTAGGGCAAGAAACCGTGGATCGTGAATGAGCCAAAAGGAAGATACTCGCTCAGCACGCGATTCAGGTGCATCAAGGTGAACACCTTGCTGCCGCTCACAATGAAATGCAGATGCACATGCGGCCCTGCCCGCTGCACGATTGCCCTGCAGGCAGTGAAGAAGGACGGATTGAACTTCATCGGCGTCGCGGCGATGGCAATGTCAGTGTGGTTCTTGCCAACCGGCGTGCGGGCCGGAACCGCGCTCAATAAACTTGATGCGATATAAGGCTGTCCGTCCTTCGGCAGCCGCATGAGTTTTTCGCTGAAGCAAGCCGGGTCGCCGACATAATCATCTTCGACACTGGCGTAGTCGATGCAGTCCGAATGCGTCGTCGCCGGGTGCCCGAGCGCCGCAATTTGCAGCGGCGCGACGCGGATGTTTGACAAGAAAATGGTCAGAACCGACATGCCCACGCTCGGCATGTACAGCACGCTTGGGTGCTCCGTTTGCGCGAAGTCGCGAATGAGGCGGACTTGGTCGAGCACGTTGGCGCCTTCCGGGAGATCGATAGTTCGATCGAATACCCGACGACCCGCATCGTCGATAGAGCGAGGTGCGCAGAACGCGACTGTTTCGAAGCAACGTCTTGCCGCAGCGAGCGTTGCGGAATGCGTTCGCACGATCGAATGCCCGCTGTTGAAACTTTCCGCGACGACCAGCATGAGCGGAGGTGCGTTCCGTTCGCGCTCGGGTGGTGGCTTGGTCGTATCGAGATCGGTCAGCCCGAAATTCGCAAGACCCAGGCGCACGAGACCGTTGATGCCTTGTTTCACGGCATGTCGGTTTCCCTCGGTGTAAGTGCAATGCATATACAGCGCCCAGAGACTCGTCAGATCGAGCGGCGGCGACTCATTCAGTTTGTCGATCGAGCCGGTCAGCCATTCGAGCAAGCGGATGCGTCGTGCACACGCAACCGCGCTGCCGCCGAATTGTTCTCCTCCGATACCGATGGCAAGACTCAACGCCGAAGCGCGGTCGGCGTTCCAAAGTTGCGCGATATCGAGGTCGATGCGTGATTCCGGGCTGTACAGAATGCTCAGGCGTCGAGCGGTGTCGGCAGAAAGAGTGGATGCGTCGGCGTTGCTTTGACGACGAGCAAGCAACTCACGCACGAAATGGTCGGTATGACCGGGCGACGTGGCAGCCGCGATGCTCCAGATGAGCGAACGCTGCGCTTGCAACGATTGCAAACGAACGTCGGTCCAGGTGAATCGCGGATTCACGAGCATGCTTCCTAAAGCATGACAAACGCGGCTGGCGAAATGCTCGTCCGACTCGGATCTATTGGCGAACGCTCGGGCGTCGCCGTGGGACATGAGGTCGGCCAGATTCATATACGGAAATCTTGCCAACCGTTCCGAGAACTTGCCGAACAGGGCGAGAGCTTCATCGAAGTCTTCGCCATTGATACAGGACTCGAAACGTTCAAGTGAAAATACGCCGCTGGTTTCCATTTGCTCTACTGATCACTTAATCGCTGAAGCTCATACTAAATGATCGTACTGGCAAAGTAAGCCGATTGAACCAACTGTCACATTCGCGGCCGGTGTGCTGCGTCGATCAAAGGTCGACGCGTCTTCGTTCCAGCACATCCTTGGCCTCGGCAAGACGCGCAGCCAACTCAGGGCCACGTGCCAACGCCATGCCGACCGCGAGAATATCGCCGATGGCCAAGTGCGATACGCGGGAAGTCATCGGCGAGAAAATATCCGTGTCTTCGTCGACATTTGCGAAAAGCCCGATATTCGCCATGCGCGCGAGCGGCGAATTGCCATGCGTGATAGCGATCACGCTCGCGCCGCGATCCATTGCCGATTTGCACGCGTCGAGAATGTCTTTTGTGCGGCCAGTATTGGAAATGGCGACGACGACATCGCCGGGTCCGAGCAGCGCCGCCGAAGTCGTATAGGTATGCGGGTCCGAATACGCAACCGACGGCACGCCGAGGCGGAAGAACTTGTGCTGCATATCCAGCGCCGCGATGCCCGATCCGCCCGCGCCATAGAACTCGATGCGACGCGCGTTGGCCAGCACGCCAATCGCGGCGGCGACGCTGTCCGACGACAAGCTGTTGCGCACCTGGATCAGCGCTCCGATGGTGCGGTCCAGAACCTTCGCGGCAACGCCCGCAGGCGGCTCGTCGCTGCGGACATCGCGATAAACCGTGGGAACGTCCCCTGCCACGCTTTGAGCAAGACGAATCTTGAACTCGCGAAAGCCGGAAAAGCCCAACGCCTGACAGAAGCGCGCGATCGTCGGCTGACTGACGCCGGCCCGCGCCGCAAAATCGGTCATCGACAAGTCGAGTACCTCGCGCGGCGCTTCGAGCACGTAGTCGGCCAGCTTGCGCTCCGAAGGGCGCAATTGTTCTCGCATCGCCTCGACTTGGGACAGCAACATCGGGAATCTCGCCTATGCTGGAAAATTGCCTGCGACTATAGCTGATCGCTGCTTTGTACATTTACTACACGATCCGATGTGTAGGTTTAGGGGATTTCCCTGAGTTCTCTGCCGGTAAAAGCGCCAGATACGCGAACGCTTAACAAATAAAGGCGGATCGCAAGTTGTCTGCTTGTAGTTTTTCTACTAACATTTCGTTTCACGGCACGACGCAAAATAATCAGATAGCTGCCAGTCCTCGCGACGTCCAACCCAATACCTCGACGGCAAGCACGCCGGGAGTGAGACAAAGGAGCTCCGATGGTTTCCCCGCATTCGCAACTCAAGAAGGTCACCGACCGCGTGATCGAACGCAGCAAGTCCACCCGTTCGGCTTATCTGGCGCGCATCGACGCCGCGCGCGGCAAGTTTCCGGCGCGCGGCGCGTTGTCGTGCGCCAATCTCGCGCACGGCTTCGCGGGTCTCGAAGGGCAGGAAAAGTTCGCGATCAAGGCGGTGCGCGAGCCGAACATCGGCATCGTGTCTTCTTATAACGAAATGCTGTCGGCGCATGCGCCGTACAAGAGCTTCCCCGACATCATCAAGCAGGCGGCGCAGAAGCACGGCGGTATTGCGCAATTCGCGGGCGGCGTGCCGGCCATGTGCGACGGCATCACGCAGGGCAACGCTGGCATGGAGTTGTCGCTGTTCTCGCGCGAAGTCATCGCCATGAGCACGGCCGTGGCGCTCACGCACAACATGTTCGATGCCGCCTTGTGCCTCGGCGTATGCGACAAGATCGTGCCGGGTCTCGCCATCGGCGCGCTGCAGTTCGGACATCTGCCGACCATCTTCGTGCCCGCCGGTCCGATGACGAGCGGCCTCACCAACGACGACAAAGCGAAGGTTCGTCAGGAGTTCGCGACGGGCAAATGCAACCGCGACGCATTGCTCGAAGCGGAAGCGGCGGCTTATCACGGTCACGGCACATGCACGTTTTACGGCACGGCGAACAGCAATCAGATGCTGATGGAAGTGATGGGCCTGCATCTGCCGAGCGCTGCGTTCGTGCATCCGCATACGCCGTTGCGCGATGCACTTACCGCCGAGGCCGCGCGTCGCGTACTGGATATCACGCTCGAACGCGGCCACTACACGCCGATTGGCCACGTCGTCGATGAGAAAGCGATCATCAACGGCATCGTCGCGTTGCTGGCGACGGGCGGCTCCACGAATCACACGCTGCATCTGGTGGCGATTGCGCGCGCGGCGGGGATCATCATCGACTGGAACGACTTCGATCAACTGTCGCAGGTCGTGCCGCTGCTCGCGAAGATCTATCCGAACGGCAAGGCCGATGTGAACCATTTTCACGCGGCGGGCGGCGTTGCGTTCCTCGTGCGCAATCTGCTCGAAGGCGGCTTGCTGCATGAGGACGTGCAGACGGTCGTCGGTCATGGGCTGTCGCATTACACGAAGGAGCCGAAGCTCATCGACGGCAAGCTCCAATGGGTCGATGGCGCTAAAGAAAGTCATGACAGCAAGGTGCTGCGTAGCATTGGCGAGCCGTTTCAGCCGGATGGCGGTTTGCGGCTCATGCAAGGCAAACTCGGGCGGGGTGTGATCAAGATCTCGGCGGTTGCGCCTGAACATCGCGTGGTGAAGGCGCCGGCTATCGTGTTCAATTCGCAGGAAGAAGTGCAGGAGGCGTTCGACAGGGGCGAGCTCAAGCGCGATTTCGTGGCGGTCGTGCGCTTTCAGGGCGCGCGCGCGAATGGCATGCCGGAGTTGCATCGATTGACGCCGTTGCTCGGCGTGTTGCAGGATCAGGGCTTCCATGTGGCGCTCGTGACCGATGGGCGCATGTCGGGCGCATCGGGCAAGGTGCCCGCGGTAATCCACATATCGCCTGAAGCGTTGTTGCATGGTCCGATCGGCAAGGTGCGCACGGGCGATATGATCGTGATCGATGCGCCGTCGGGCGTGCTCGACGTCGATATCGATGCCGATGAATGGGCGGCGCGCGAAGTGGAGGCGCCGCTGCATCAGGCGCAAAACGAGGCGGGCTTCGGGCGTGAGCTGTTCGGCGTGTTCCGTCACGCGGCGTTGCCAGCGGAAGAGGGCGCGTCGGTGTTTGGCGCGCTGCTTGACGCCGCGTCTGCTCCGTCGCACCGCTCGCCCGATGTCGTGAAGGCGCACGCGACACATTGAGTCATAGGCCGTTGCTGCCTGAAACAAACCTCGCGGCTTGGCCGTTAGACAACGGCGCCGCATCAAACACCAGGAGTCGTATCACATGAAAACGGTAAGCGAAATCGTCCGTCTGGGTCCTGTCATTCCTGTTCTTGCCTTCGATTCGGTCGAGCAGGGCGAGCACGTCTCGCGCGCGCTGCATGCTGGCGGCGTGAAGGTGTTGGAGATTACGTTGCGCACGGCCGCGGGTATCGCGGCAATCGAGCGGGCGAGTCAGCTTGCGGACGATATCGTCGTGGGCGTCGGCACGATCACGAAACCCGAGCATTGTGCACAGGCAAAGAAGGCGGGTGCGCAATTCGGTGTGTCACCCGGCTTGACGCGAGACATGCATAAGGCTGCGCAAGATGCGGGCTTGCCATTGCTGCCTGGCGTGATGACCCCGAGCGACATCATTACGGCGATGGAACTTGGATATGAAATCGTGAAGTTTTTCCCGGCGCAGCAGGCGGGTGGAATTCCGATGCTGCAGGCTTTCCATGGGCCGTTTCCCAACTTGAAGTTCTGTCCGACGGGCGGGATTACCGCCGAGACGGCGACGAGCTTCTTGGCGCAGCCGAATGTGGTTTGTGTGGGCGGGTCTTGGTTGACGCCGAAGGCTGCGCTGGCTACGCAGAATTGGGAGGAGGTTACGAGGCTGGCGCGGGCGGCTACGGAGTTGGCGGCGCAGGGGTGAGTTGCTGGGCTGAGGTGTCATTCTGTTGTATATGAGTCTGTTCTTGGGGCACGTCCTTTGTGCGAAGGTAACGTGCCTTGAGCCGAGCTCGCGTTTCGTGGTGGAACTCGCTTAACGAGCCCTCTTCCGATCTCGCCGGTTCTTGTCGGCCCTCATCTTCGACGTACGCTTCAAATATCGACTTCTACTTTTGTGCGTCACGCCCGTTCTGCACACACCCTTGATGGCGGTGACGTAGGACCCAAGAGCTCATCCTTCAAAATGCTTGGGGTTCTTCAACAAATTTCGGCTGACACTGACGAGTTAAGCGTTGTGTCGTGTTGAGTAAGAGTTCAGCACTTGGTCGTCGACGTTTTTAGTCTTACCCGTCAGAACCAACGGCTCGAGCAAGCCATCGTTGAGTGACTCCGCACCACTGGCTGCATCACGGCAAGATGCAGACGATGTGTAATTAAAATTTCAATTGATGCTTCTAAGTTAAATTGAGCATCTTAAAAATAGAATTTGGCTCAACGTGCGAAACGGCCCGATGGTTTCGTTTGTTGAGCGATTTGGTTCAAACCAGTACTGTTCGCCAATTCATTAAGACAGGCTAAGAAAGGTGTGGATTTTAATAAACAGATTCTGCGAATTTTCTCCGCTATACGCCGTCGGATAATTGAATTCGTGATCCACGGACACGAACGATTTTAGTAGTATAAAAAGAGCGAGCTAAGACAAAGATAATCATGGTATCCGCACTGGTGATGGCTGAAAGCAGGTAACAGAGAAACGAACTTGATCGCAGGATGCTGAACCGGAAGTAACTGCTTCTGCAAGACTCGACATTTGCTGACGCTTGCGAGCGAGCAACGATAAGCAAGCAACAAGCGACGTGCGACGCGAAGCGAAATAGGCCCGATTCGACACCTAGTGCGCCGTCGCTTCTTCCTAAGTGGAACAAGTACACATGGCTCGATGTATTGGTTCGAACCGCACCTCGACGCTATAGCAGAGTAACAGAGGCCACCGAATTGCACTGTGCTGGCGTCGGTGCGCGCATTCGTGCATTTTCATTCGTCGCAACCAAAACGCTGCTAATGCAATGCTTGCGACGCGTATCTCGTTCATGAACGAGTTGGCGAATCTTGCCGACATGGTGGGCGCGGACATCGAGGCAGTGCGGCGTGGCATAGGATCGTGCTGTCAAGACGAGCCTCGGTGATACAAAGCGAGACATCGTTACGAACTGTGGCGACGCTTTCTTGCGCCGATCTCCCGCACGCTCTTTCGAGCTAATCGCCCCGACACTTCTTAGCTTTTCCACCGAAAGCGGTCGGACGTTTTAGCCTGCCGGACTGCCTTTAAGCGTTGGCAGACTAGAACCCTGGCACCGTCATAGGACGACTCTCATAAACCGTCAGGTTCACTGGGAATTTCAGGTGTTCTTCTATATATTTGACCAAGGAATCCGCTTTTTGTCCCCCGGCAAAAACGCTTGATTACGGTCTCTCCTGCTTTCCATCAGCGTTTGGCAAATGGCAACGCGTGCGTCTTTGGGCACAGCAGTCTCTCAAACGCAAAGCCAACAGCGCAGCGTTTCAATTTCTGAAAATGCGCTTCGTCATTTCTGGGATAACAACTAATGACAATCCGAATCGGAATTTCTGTCGTAACGCATCAAGGACAGAACATCTGGCAGAACGGGCTTGGGCAAAATGTCATCTTCTTGGCGGAAGCTCTCCAACGGTTGCCGTTCGTAGAAAGCGTTTCGTTGATTGATGTTGGCGATCAAAACGCGATGCCGCCGCAAGTCGATCTGTCGTCAAGAAAGGTGCGCATCATGCGCGCAGCGGACGCAACCAATCATGTCGATGTGATTTTCGAGATGGGTGGTGCGCTGGATACCCAGTGGCTTGATCTAATGCGCGCACGCGGCAAGAAGGTGGTTTATTACTGCTGCGGGCAGCCCTACGTTGGTCTGATCGAGGCGCCCGTTTTCGATAAACCGGTTCACGTTATGCGGCCGGACCGCTATGACGAAATCTGGTTGATGCCGAAAGATCGATTGTCAATCCCCATGATGCGTACGCTCCACCGTTGCGATGTTCATCTTGTGCCATTCATCTGGCATCCGCAGTTTCTCGAACAACGCATTGCCGAAGTAAGCGAACACGGACTCCATTTCGGATATCAGCGTCGGAGCGGAACTTCATTGGAAGATCCACCACATGCGCAGGGCTTTCGTGTCGCAATGTTCGAGCCGAACATTTCAGTTGTGAAGACGTCGAGCATTCCGATGTTGGTATGCGAAGAAGCTTATCGAGCCGTACCTTCGAGCGTGTCGCACATGCATGTGCTCAACTCGCTGCACATGAAGGATCATCCGACGCTCGTGCAAATGGCGAATTCGCTCAACATCGTGAAAGACAGCAAGGCAACATTTCACGGTCGAAATGACATTGCAGGCTTCATGGCGCAGTACGCAGATGCCGTCGTCTCTCACCAATGGGGAAACGACCAGAATTATCTTTATCTTGACGTCTTGTATGGCGGCTATCCGCTGGTGCACAACTCGCCTTGGCTCGACGCGGGCTACTACTACCCGGATTTCAACGCGCAAGAGGGCGGCCGGCAACTCTTATTGGCTGCTCGCGAACACGACGCATCGCTAGCTGACTATCGCGCACGAGCCCAGCGTGTAATCGACTCGGTCAATCCGTTTCAACTAGCGAATCTCGATAGTTTCGCCAATCGGTTGCTGCACCTTTGCAACCACAGCACTGTGAAGCTCGGCGTATGAACAAGCAAACAAAACCCCGCATGCCGGAGCGGTTGAATGTCGGCGTTTCAATTTTTATCCGAAAAGGCGAGCAGTCGCTCTGGGAGAACGGCATTTTCCAGAACTGCCTGTATCTCGTCATGCTGCTTAAGCGTTCTCCGCGCGTAAAAGCCACTTATTTGGTGACGGGCGGCGGCGATGGTGGCCCGGAGGACGCCAAGCGTTTCTTGGTCGATTCGCCGGCACCGCTCATCGACATGGAAACAGCCATGACGAAGCTCGACGTAATGATCGAGATGAGCGCCCAGCTCAATAAGGAATGGTCGATCAAGTTTCGAGACGGCGGCGGAAAGATCATTACGATGCGCGTAGGTAATGACTACGTCATTGACATCGAGCGAATGGTCTTCAACCTGCAACACGCGCTGCTTATCTCGGGTGCGCCGTATGACGAGGTTTGGACGCTCCCGGAATACGAGCGCAGTTGTGCGCCATACTTCGAGACGCTCTTCCGTGCGCCGGTGAAGCTAATGCCGCACCTCTGGAGTCCTGTGGTTCTCGACCGCGAGGTTGCGAAATTGCCAGAGGGCCAGACGTTTGGATATCAGCGTGGCCGTGGCCGCTGGCGTATCGGAATCTTTGAGCCGAATGTCTGCATGGTGAAAACGAGTTATATCCCCATGCTCTGCTGTGAAATGGCGCATCGGGAGAATCCGGACATGATTGAACGTATGTACGCATACAACACGTTCAAACTGAAAGATCATCCAGGATTCGCAGGATTTGCGCAGAGCCTGAACATTGTCAAACATGGGCTCGGCTTCTTTGAGGGGCGTTATCCGTTCGCGCAGATCGTACCAGTGTCGGTTGATGCAGTTGTCAGCCACCAGTGGGAGAACCCTCAGAACTATGTCTATTACGAAGCTTTGTACGGTGGGTATCCGCTAATTCATAACTCGCATTTGATCGGTGATTGCGGGTATCGCTATCAAGACTTCGACTGCGAAGAAGGCGGCAGGGCATTGCGTCGCGCGTTCGCTGTGCACGACGAAAACCTCGCCAGCTACCAGGCTAGCGCGAAAACGTTTCTGAAGACGCTGGATCCGGAAAACGAAGAGAACGTACGGCTTTATACCCAAGCTATCGAAGCAGTTTATGCAAGAACCTGACAACTACGGGCAGCAGGCCTGTTACCGTGATGCGGAGTAGTGAGCGATGAAGAAGTTGCGTATTGGAATTACGATCGGACTGCATCATGAGGCCGAGACGCTGTGGAACAACGGCATTAAACAGAATGCCGTATTCCTCGCGGAAGCGCTGAAGAATTGTCCGAATGTCGAAAGCGTCGTGCTGGTCAATACGACGCATGTGGCGATCACGGACAAGTTGCCTTGGGATTTAAAACGCTGGCCTACTGTCACCTTCAACGATGCGAAAGACAACGTCGACGTATTGATAGAACTCGGCGGCCAGATCGATCCGGCCGCGACGGACTACCTCAAGCGGCGCGGTGCACGGCTGATTTCTTATTGTTGCGGCTTCGAGTATGTGCACGCAATGGAGTCCGTCATATTTAGCAAGCCGAGCTTTGGTGAAAATCTGTTCGTCAATCAGCGCTACGACGATATATGGATGATTCCGCAGGTTGCCAATATCAGTCAGGCGTATTTCGAAGTTTTGCGAAGACAAACCGCTCAGGTCGTGCCGTTTATCTGGAGTCCGATTTTTTTGAATGAGCGGACCGCTAAATTGCCGAACTCGGGTGAATACCGGCCTCGCACCGGACCACGCCGACTCAGCGTGATGGAACCGAACATCAACGTTGTTAAATTCTGTCTTTATCCAACGATGATTGGTGAGCTTGCCTATCGCGAGCAGCCAGACTGTATTGAACTGCTGCAGGTCACGAACGCCCAGCATCTTGCAGTAAATTGCAAAGAATTTATTTCATTGATGAATCAGCTCGACATCGTAAGACAGTCCAAGGCTGTGTTCCTAGGCCGTTTCGAAACTCCTACGTTTCTTGCCGAATGCACGGATATCGTGATCTCTCATCAGTGGGAAAACCCTCTGAATTACTTCTATCTGGAAGTGTGCTGGCAAGGATATCCGCTCGTTCACAACGCCACTCTGTGCACAGATATTGGTTACTACTATCACGCCAACAACGTACAAGAGGGGGCAAAACAAGTTATTAAGGCCATCGAGGTGCACGACGCCCAATACGTGGTTTACCGAGACGCTCAGAGATCAGCGATCAATCGTTTCATGCCAGAAAATGAAGCGCTGTCGAAAACATACACGCAATTGTTGAATTCGTTAATGGAAAGCCCTGCACGCTGAGGTCCAGCGTTGCTTAAGTCGCAATTGTAATCCGCCAGCGGTTTCAAAACCGCTTGGCTAGAGCACCACGGTTTCCTGTAGCTTAGGAAACCTTTTTTATTGATACCGAATCCCTTCCTTTCAGTAAATTGGGCCGCCCGCCGGTCTCCGCTGTTGTTCAGTAATCAACGGATTATCACAGAAGCTTTTAGCCGGGACTAGTGTGGTTTCCGCCTAGCTTCCATCAGCTGTGTTCTGCTGTATTCAATGCGACTTTTCTTAAATACGCGCGGCGCAGCGTTGAGTGTCGCCCGTTGATTGGATTTCTCGATTTTAGGAGGTGTCCGCTTCTAACACGGCGAACACATGAATATTCGTAAGCGTCAAACCTTGGCCGTCTTGACGATCAGAATTTGATCTCTGAGAGCCGCTGGTTTGCAAGCGCGAGATCGAAGGCGCCGGCATCGAAGTTGCCGCCACACCATTCGAGGAAGTGGTCGTGTTCCTCGTGCGCTGAATCGCCGATTGCTTCGAGGAAGGCGGCATATCCCGGCACGCCGCCAACGTCCTCCGGCGGACATGCGTTCTGTCCGTCGAGGCATAGCGGCTGGCGCATGTCTGGATCAGGCACGAGGGCCTTCTCGACCTTGATCCGATGCTGCCAGTTGTCGCCGTAGTCGTAGATGTAGGTGAACGACCTCAATCCTCCCAGCGCCTTGGCCAGCGTGACCCGTGCTTCATTTAGCATGGGCGGATCGCTCTGGAAACCGAAGTCATCCGGTTCGCCATAGTTGGTTTCGCCGAAGACGAATTCATGCAGGTGGCCTCCATCCCAGCCCATGGCCAGCAGCAGCACGACATGCAGCTTGCCCAGGCGGATAGAACCAGGAACGATGATTCGTCGCCAGATCGCAGGCTTGATGTACTTCAGCTCAACGCGCAGCACGTAATCGGGCACTGGCGACTTGACCAGGCGCACAGCGGGTTTGCGGGTTTGGACCATCGAATAATTACGCGGCTTGCTGTTCGACGTGTTCGGCTGGCATCAGGCGCCACGGCAGCAACTCATCGATGCGGTTGATGGGATGGTCGGCGATGCGCTCAAACACCGTGCGCAGATAGGCAAACGGCTCGATACCGTTCAGGCGCGCCGTACCGATGAGGCTGTAGATCACGGCCGCGCTTTGGCCACCGCCATCGGAACCTGCGAACAGATAGTTGCGCCTGCCCAGAACCAGCGGCCTGATCGCGCGCTCCGCCGTGTTGTTATCCACTTCGACGCGCCCGTCTTCGCAATAGCGTGTAAGTGCGTGCCAGTGCCCCAGCGAGTATCTGATCGCCTTCGCCAGTCCCGACTTCGCCGAGACCTGTGACAGCGTGTGTTCAAGCCAGGCCTTCAGCTCAGTGAGCAATGGGGCGGATCGTTGTTGACGCGCAGACAGGCGCAGGTCCGGTGTTTGACCGCGAACCTCGCGTTCGACAACATATAGCGCCCCAATGCGGCGCAGTGCTTCTTCGGCAATCGGTGAACTGTCCAGCTTGTACAGGTCGTAGAATTTGCGCCGGGCATGCGCCCAGCATCCGGCCTCGATGATCGTGCCGTCACGATACAGGGCGTCGTACCCGCTGAAAGCATCTGCCTGCAGAATTCCCGTATAGCCCGCCAGATGTTCCCGAGGTCGCTCACCTTTGCGGTCGGGTGAGTATCTGTACCAGACTGCTGGTGGCGCGCGGCTTCCCGCTGGGCGGTCATCGCGCACATAGGTCCACAGACGCCCCGTGCGCGTCTTGCCACGCCCCGGCTCCAGCACAGGAACGGGCGTGTCGTCGGTATGGATCTTGTCTGCGTCGAGCACGTAACGACCGTGTGCATCGGACAGCGGCTGCAGCAGCGCGGCTCCTTCGCGCACCCACGACGCCAGTGTTGCCCGGTCCAGTTCGATGCCCGCGCGGCGAAAGATGCCGGCCTGCCGGTATAGCGGCGTATGGTCAGCGTACTTCGCGACGACGACCTGTGCGAGTAGTCCGGCACCCGCCATCGATCGCGCTATCGGTCGCGAAGGCGCTGGCTCCTGCACCACTGCAGCACAGCGCGGACAGCTTAGCTTGGGACGTACGTGACGTAGCACCTTGAAGTAACCGGGCACATAGTCAAGCACCTCCGAGACGTCTTCACCGAGCGCGCGCATCTGCTTGCCGCATTCCGGGCATCCGCAATCGCCCGGTGCATGAACAACAGTTTCCCGGGGGAGATGGGCAGGGAAGCGCCGTGGCTTGCGACGCAGCGGAACAACGTCCGTTGTGGCCGATGTATCCGAAGTCGTGTCGGCATCGGGCACCTTCGCCGTTGCGACGATGGCCGATTCTGGAGCGGCAAGCTCACCGAGCGCGAGCTGCAGCTGGTCCATCAATTCGGTCATACGCTCCGATGAACGGCCATACTGCCATCGCTTCAGTCGCGAGATCTCGGCCAGCAACTGCGCGATGGTCTCGTCACGCGAGGCAACGATGCGCTTGAGGGCGGCAATGTCGTCGGGCAGATGGCTGGCTGGCATGCATGCCAGTGTAATTGAAGACCGTGCGCTTGTGGACTCCCACACCCTGCGTTACGCCGCGTGCGTCGGCTGCCACGTCCGTTCTGGATGTCGCCAGTCAATCCCCTCGAGCAGCATCGACAACTGCGCCGCAGATAGATGGACTGTTCCCGAGTTCGCCTGTGGCCACACGAAGCGTCCGTGCTCAAGTCGCTTCGCGTACAGGTTCATGCCGTCGCCGCTCCACCATAAAATCTTGATGAGGTCACCGCGACGCCCACGAAAAAGGAAGATGTGACCTGAGAAGGGATCACGTCCCAGTGTCGATTGCACCAGCCCGGCAAGTCCATCCATGCCCCGGCGCATATCGGTAACGCCCGCTGCCAGCCATACGCGGGTACCGCTGGGTGGAGCAATCATGCTGGCATCAGGCAGCGCAGCACGAGGCGCAACTGCACTGGATCGACCATACCCGTGACGCGCACACGGGCACCGTTCAGTTCGATCTCGATGCCCGACGCTGACTGTAGGCTCTCGCGATGTGGCTCGACCGGCTGCAGTGCCAGTGACGCCGGCGCGCTCTGCTCGTCTGTCGGTGCTTCAGGTAGCGCAACTGGCAGCAACACCGCCGTGCTGTGCGCCACCTCGTCAAACAGGCCCGCCCGCAGTTGCCGGCGCCACTTGAACACCATATTGAGATTCAGCCCGTGCGCCTGCGCGAGCTTCGCTACCGAAATACCCGGCTCGCTCGCCGCAACGGCAACTTGCCGTCGGTACTCCGGTGCGTAGTTCGGTCGGCCCTTGCGGCTCGATGGTCTCGCACTCCTTGCGTCCAAAGTAGTCCCCACCACTTGAAGTAACGGGTATCACTTTGTACAACGGCTTCAGGTCTGTCCATGCGGCCATGAAATAACGCTTACGAATATTCTGTGCCGTAGTTAGAAGGTTTTCCTTCTTAGGTTTTTTGTGAAAGACGGTCGTTTTTTGTGGATCAATACGGTTTATGAATAAGTCATACCGCAGTATTTGGAATGAGAAAGTAGGTACTTTCGTTGCCGTTGCAGAGACGGCGGCGGTGCGTGGCAAAAGGAGTTCCGGCGCGGTGCGCGGTCGGGAAACTGGCGAGGACGCGGTATTTTCTCGACGAGCGCAAGAGCCCTCTAATATGTTGAGAATGGCCACCGGAATTGGCGCTACGGCCGCCTTCCTATTCGGAAGTTCTGCTGCTTGGGCTGTTCCCGTTCTTGGCACGTGTGTGAGTGGTTCGGGGTATGGAATATGGACCAACTCTTCAGGCACCATCAGTGGCAATAGTTGTGGCAACAATAGCTTCATGAACTTGGGCAGTGGATGGAGCGGCGCCATCATGATGGACGACAACGCTAGTACGTCGGCCTTCATGGCTGTTGGCGCTGGCGTCGTAACCTTGGGTGCGGCCACGAAAATCCAGATGAATCAGTACCTGGATATGACCGCGCACAGCATTACGAATATGGCGAATGGCGCGATAACAAGCTCCAGCATGGATGCAGTGAACGGCGGGCAGCTATTTACGATTTCCAATTCGCTATCTACCGCTGTTAGCTCCACGTCCCTCTCGCTCTCTACTAACATTAGCTCTATGTCGACGGGGATGAGCTCGCTGTCGACAGCTTGGGGCAGTGCTTCGACCAGTCTGTCTACCGGCATGAGCTCGGTGTCTACGGCGTGGACCTCCGCTTCCACGAGTTTGTCCACGGGAATGAGCTCAATCTCAAGCGCTTGGTCGTCGGTTTCGTCGAGCACTTCGACCAGCGTTAATTCAATTTCAACATCGGCTTCTTCTTTGTCGATCGCCGTAAATTCGCTATCTAGCGGAGTAAGTACGACGAGCAGCCGTGTGAATAGTCTCTCAACGAGCCTAAGCTCGCTATCGACTTCCACGTCTACTGGTTTAAACAGTTTGTCGCTTTCTACGGGTTCCCAGATCAATTCGTTGTCAACTGGCCTCAGCACGACGACCAGTTCCGTGAGCAGTCTGTCGACCGGCTTGAGCACGTTGAACAGCTCCGTTAGCAGTATTTCGACAGGGGTGAGCACAGTAAGCAGCTCGATCACTAGTATGTCAACGGGTCTGAGCACTTCCGGCAGCATGGTCAATAGCCTGTCTTCTGGCCTAAGTACGACGAACACCGCGGTGAGCAGTTTATCAACGGGCTTGAGTACAGCTAGCAGCGCGGTTAGCAGCCTATCGACCGGTGTGAGCACCACGACTAGCGCCGTGAGCAGCTTATCCACGGGGCTCAGCACGACGAACAGCGCAGTAACTTCGCTATCGACGGGTGTGAGCACCACCGGCAGTATGGTGAGCAGCCTTTCGACTGGTCTGAGCACCACTAATAGCGCCGTGAGCAGCCTCTCTACTGGCTTGAGCACGGCCAATAGTAGTGTTACCAGCCTGTCTACCGGTCTTAGCACAGCGACGAGCGCAGTAAGCAGCCTGTCGACCGGCCTGAGCACCACCAACAGCTCGGTGAACAGCCTGTCGACCGGCTTGAGCACCACCAACAGCACTGTCAACACGCTTTCGACTAACCTGAGTTCGTTGTCCGTTTCGACATCGACCGGCGTAAGCTCGCTGTCGACGGGGCTGAGCACGACCAATAGTGCAGTGAGTTCGCTTTCTACCGGCTTGAGCACGACTAACAGCCAGGTAAGCAGCCTTTCCACGGGCGTCAGTACCGCGAACAGCAAGGTCGATAGCCTTTCCACCGGCCTGAGCACGACCACCAGTACCGTCAACTCGCTTTCAACCGGCGTCAGCACGGCTGTCAGTTCGGTCAGCAGTCTGTCCACCGTCGACCTCGACGGGCATCACTTCGCTGTCCACGGGCGTGAACTCGCTGTCGAGTTCGGCGTCCACGGCCATCAACTCGTTGTCGGCTTCGAGCTCCACGGGCATCAACTCGCTCTCCACGGGCATGAGCTCGCTGTCGGCGTCGACTTCCACGAGCATCAACTCGCTGTCTACCGGTATCAGCTCGTTGTCCACGGGCATGAGCACGCTGTCGAGCTCGACCTCCACGGCAGTCAACTCGCTGTCGACCGGTGTGAGCTCGCTGTCCACGTCGACCTCGACGGCGATCAACTCGTTGTCCACGGGTGTGGCCAACTCGGTGCAGTACGATGACTCGACGCACACGAAGGTCACGCTGAACAAGGGTGGCTCGGCGGCAACGCTCACGAACGTGGCTGACGGCACGAACCAGTCCGACGCGGTGAACTTCGGTCAGTTGAGCTCGCTGTCGAGCTCGAACTCGGCCGCGATCAACTCGCTGTCCACGGGTATCAGCTCGCTGTCTACCTCGAGCTCGACGAGTATCAGTTCGCTGTCCACCGGCGTGAACTCGTTGTCCACGTCGACCTCGACGGCAATCAGCTCGCTGTCGACGGGCGTAAGTTCGCTGTCCACGGGTGTGAGCTCGCTGTCCACGTCGACCTCGACGGCGATCAGCTCGCTGTCAACGGGTGTGAGTTCGCTGTAAGCGTTATTTCATGGCCGCATGGACAGACCTGAAGCCGTTGTACAAAGTGATACCCGTTACTTCAAGTGGTGGGGACTACTTTGGACGCAAGGAGTGCGAGACCATCGAGCCGCAAGGGCCGACCGAACTACGCACCGGAGTACCGACGGCAAGTTGCCGTTGCGGCGAGCGAGCCGGGTATTTCGGTAGCGAAGCTCGCGCAGGCGCACGGGCTGAATCTCAATATGGTGTTCAAGTGGCGCCGGCAACTGCGGGCGGGCCTGTTTGACGAGGTGGCGCACAGCACGGCGGTGTTGCTGCCAGTTGCGCTACCTGAAGCACCGACAGACGAGCAGAGCGCGCCGGCGTCACTGGCACTGCAGCCGGTCGAGCCACATCGCGAGAGCCTACAGTCAGCGTCGGGCATCGAGATCGAACTGAACGGTGCCCGTGTGCGCGTCACGGGTATGGTCGATCCAGTGCAGTTGCGCCTCGTGCTGCGCTGCCTGATGCCAGCATGATTGCTCCACCCAGCGGTACCCGCGTATGGCTGGCAGCGGGCGTTACCGATATGCGCCGGGGCATGGATGGACTTGCCGGGCTGGTGCAATCGACACTGGGACGTGATCCCTTCTCAGGTCACATCTTCCTTTTTCGTGGGCGTCGCGGTGACCTCATCAAGATTTTATGGTGGAGCGGCGACGGCATGAACCTGTACGCGAAGCGACTTGAGCACGGACGCTTCGTGTGGCCACAGGCGAACTCGGGAACAGTCCATCTATCTGCGGCGCAGTTGTCGATGCTGCTCGAGGGGATTGACTGGCGACATCCAGAACGGACGTGGCAGCCGACGCACGCGGCGTAACGCAGGGTGTGGGAGTCCACAAGCGCACGGTCTTCAATTACACTGGCATGCATGCCAGCCAGCCATCTGCCCGACGACATTGCCGCCCTCAAGCGCATCGTTGCCTCGCGTGACGAGACCATCGCGCAGTTGCTGGCCGAGATCTCGCGACTGAAGCGATGGCAGTATGGCCGTTCATCGGAGCGTATGACCGAATTGATGGACCAGCTGCAGCTCGCGCTCGGTGAGCTTGCCGCTCCAGAATCGGCCATCGTCGCAACGGCGAAGGTGCCCGATGCCGACACGACTTCGGATACATCGGCCACAACGGACGTTGTTCCGCTGCGTCGCAAGCCACGGCGCTTCCCTGCCCATCTCCCCCGGGAAACTGTTGTTCATGCACCGGGCGATTGCGGATGCCCGGAATGCGGCAAGCAGATGCGCGCGCTCGGTGAAGACGTCTCGGAGGTGCTTGACTATGTGCCCGGTTACTTCAAGGTGCTACGTCACGTACGTCCCAAGCTAAGCTGTCCGCGCTGTGCTGCAGTGGTGCAGGAGCCAGCGCCTTCGCGACCGATAGCGCGATCGATGGCGGGTGCCGGACTACTCGCACAGGTCGTCGTCGCGAAGTACGCTGACCATACGCCGCTATACCGGCAGGCCGGCATCTTTCGCCGCGCGGGCATCGAACTGGACCGGGCAACACTGGCGTCGTGGGTGCGCGAAGGAGCCGCGCTGCTGCAGCCGCTGTCCGATGCACACGGTCGTTACGTGCTCGACGCAGACAAGATCCATACCGACGACACGCCCGTTCCTGTGCTGGAGCCGGGGCGTGGCAAGACGCGCACGGGGCGTCTGTGGACCTATGTGCGCGATGACCGCCCAGCGGGAAGCCGCGCGCCACCAGCAGTCTGGTACAGATACTCACCCGACCGCAAAGGTGAGCGACCTCGGGAACATCTGGCGGGCTATACGGGAATTCTGCAGGCAGATGCTTTCAGCGGGTACGACGCCCTGTATCGTGACGGCACGATCATCGAGGCCGGATGCTGGGCGCATGCCCGGCGCAAATTCTACGACCTGTACAAGCTGGACAGTTCACCGATTGCCGAAGAAGCACTGCGCCGCATTGGGGCGCTATATGTTGTCGAACGCGAGGTTCGCGGTCAAACACCGGACCTGCGCCTGTCTGCGCGTCAACAACGATCCGCCCCATTGCTCACTGAGCTGAAGGCCTGGCTTGAACACACGCTGTCACAGGTCTCGGCGAAGTCGGGACTGGCGAAGGCGATCAGATACTCGCTGGGGCACTGGCACGCACTTACACGCTATTGCGAAGACGGGCGCGTCGAAGTGGATAACAACACGGCGGAGCGCGCGATCAGGCCGCTGGTTCTGGGCAGGCGCAACTATCTGTTCGCAGGTTCCGATGGCGGTGGCCAAAGCGCGGCCGTGATCTACAGCCTCATCGGTACGGCGCGCCTGAACGGTATCGAGCCGTTTGCCTATCTGCGCACGGTGTTTGAGCGCATCGCCGACCATCCCATCAACCGCATCGATGAGTTGCTGCCGTGGCGCCTGATGCCAGCCGAACACGTCGAACAGCAAGCCGCGTAATTATTCGATGGTCCAAACCCGCAAACCCGCTGTGCGCCTGGTCAAGTCGCCAGTGCCCGATTACGTGCTGCGCGTTGAGCTGAAGTACATCAAGCCTGCGATCTGGCGACGAATCATCGTTCCTGGTTCTATCCGCCTGGGCAAGCTGCATGTCGTGCTGCTGCTGGCCATGGGCTGGGATGGAGGCCACCTGCATGAATTCGTCTTCGGCGAAACCAACTATGGCGAACCGGATGACTTCGGTTTCCAGAGCGATCCGCCCATGCTAAATGAAGCACGGGTCACGCTGGCCAAGGCGCTGGGAGGATTGAGGTCGTTCACCTACATCTACGACTACGGCGACAACTGGCAGCATCGGATCAAGGTCGAGAAGGCCCTCGTGCCTGATCCAGACATGCGCCAGCCGCTATGCCTCGACGGACAGAACGCATGTCCGCCGGAGGACGTTGGCGGCGTGCCGGGATATGCCGCCTTCCTCGAAGCAATCGGCGATTCAGCGCACGAGGAACACGACCACTTCCTCGAATGGTGTGGCGGCAACTTCGATGCCGGCGCCTTCGATCTCGCGCTTGCAAACCAGCGGCTCTCAGAGATCAAATTCTGATCGTCAAGACGGCCAAGGTTTGACGCTTACAGTTCGCTGTCCACGGGCATCAGTTCGCTGTCCACGGCGGTGAGTTCGCTGTCCACGGGCGTCAGCTCGCTGTCCACGTCGACCTCGACGGCCATCAGCTCGCTCTCGACGGGTGTGAGTTCGCTGTCCACGGGCATCAGCTCGCTGTCCACCGGTGTCAGTTCGCTGTCCACAGGCGTGAGCTCGCTGTCCACGTCGACTTCGACGGCCATCAGCTCGCTGTCCACGGGTGTCAGCTCGCTGTCCACGGGCATCAGCTCGCTGTCCACGGGCATTAGCTCGCTGTCCACGTCGACCTCGACGGCCATCAGTTCGCTGTCGACCGGTGTGAGTTCGCTGTCCACGGGCATCAGCTCGTTGTCCACGTCGACCTCGACGGCCATTAGCTCGCTGTCTACGGGTGTGAGCTCACTGTCCACGTCGTCCTCGACGGCGATCAGCTCGTTGTCCACGGGTGTCAACTCGCTGTCCACGTCGTCTTCAACGGCGACGAGTTCTCTTTCCACGGGTATTGATTCACTCTCGACGGGTATCAACTCGCTGTCCACATCGTCTTCGACGGGCATCAGTTCTCTGTCCACGGGTGTGGATTCGCTCTCGACGGGTGTTAGTTCGCTGTCCACGGGTGTTGATTCGCTCTCGACGGGTGTCAGTTCGCTGTCTACGTCGAATTCGACGGCGATCAGCTCGCTGTCCACGGGCGTGGATTCGCTCTCGACGGGTGTTAGTTCGCTGTCCACGGGTGTTGATTCGCTCTCGACTGGCGTCAGTTCGCTGTCCACGTCGTCCTCGACGGGAATTAGTTCGCTGTCCACGGGTGTCGATTCGCTGTCGACGGGTGTCGATTCGCTTTCTACCGGTGTCAGCTCGCTGTCCACGTCGTCCTCGACGGCTATCAGTTCGCTGTCCACCGGTGTAGATTCGCTGTCCACGGGTGTCAGCTCGCTGTCCACATCGAGCTCGACGTCCATCAGCTCGCTGTCCACGGGTGTGAACTCGCTATCCACGTCGTCCTCGACGGCCGTCAGCTCGCTGTCGACCGGTGTGGATTCGCTCTCGACCGGTGTGAATTCGCTGTCCACGTCGTCCTCGACGGCCGTCAGTTCGTTGTCCACCGGTGTGAATTCGCTGTCCACGGGCGTAAGCTCGCTGTCCACGTCGTCTTCGACGGCCGTCAGCTCGCTGTCCACGGGTGTGAGTTCGCTGTCCACGGGCATCAGCTCGCTCTCAACGGGTATCAGCTCGTTGTCCACGTCGTCTTCGACGGCGATGAGCTCGCTGTCCACGGGTGTGAATTCGCTCTCGACGGGCATTAGCTCGATGTCCACGTCGTCTTCGACGGCGGTCAGCTCGCTGTCCACGGGTGTTGATTCGCTCTCAACAGGCGTCAGCTCGTTGTCCACGTCGTCTTCGACGGCGATGAGTTCGTTGTCCACGGGTATCGACTCCATTTCGACGTCTTCGTCAACGGCCATCACCTCGCTGTCGACCGGTGTTGACTCGCTCTCGACGGGTGTCAATTCGCTGTCGACGTCGTCTTCAACGACGATCAATTCGATGTCCACGGGCGTGGATTCCTTGTCGACGGGCATGTCCTCGCTCTCGACAGGTGTGTCCTCGCTCTCGACGGGCTTCAGTTCGCTCTCCACGTCGATCTCGACGACCGTCAACTCGATGTCGACCACTGTGAACTCACTGTCGACGGGCATCGACTCGATGTCGACGACCGTGAGCACTGCGATGACCGACGTCACGAGCATCTCGACGGCCATGAGCACTGCCGCGAACGGGGGTGGCATCAAGTATTTCCATGCCAACTCCGTCTTGATCGACTCGTCGGCAACGGGCAAGAACTCGGTCGCAATCGGCGGCAACGCCGTGGCGACGGCCGACAACGCGGTGGCTTTGGCTACCAACGCTGTCGCCGACCAGGCGAACACAGTGTCGTTCGGCAACAGCACGGACAAGCTGCGTATTACCAACATCGCGAACGGTATTGCTGACAGTGACGTTGCAACGGTTGGTCAGTTGAAGGATTCTGGCCTCTACGGCAATCAAACCGCGAAGACGGCCGCAACGTTCGACACGGATGCCAACGGCAACACCGACTACAGCAACATCACGCTGAGCGGCGCCCAAGGCACGCAGATCCATGGCGTTCAAGCCGGTGTCGCTCCGACCGACTTGGCCAATAAGGCGCAGCTCGACGCGCTGGCCAGTTCCATCCAGAACGTCACCGCAAGTGCGAATCCGCTCTTTGCGGCTGATGGCGACCGCACGACCGAAGCGGCCGTGGCTAGCGGTCCGCACGCTGTAGCAAGCGGCGCGAACGCACAAGCCACGGGCATGAGCACCACCGCAATGGGCACGAATGCCCTTGCGAGCGGTAACTACGCAACGGCGATCGGCGCGGGCAGCCAGGCTACGGCGGACAACTCCGTTGCCTTGGGTGCAAGTTCCGTGGCGGATCGTGCTCAGACGGTGTCGGTTGGTGCGGTGGGAAGTGAGCGTCAGATCACCAACGTCGCGGCTGGCACGCAAGACACGGATATGGTCAACGTGAACCAGTTGAACGACGCGGTCGCGCAATCCAACAGCTACACGGACGGTGCGGTTGCCGGGATGCAAAGCCAGGTCACCAACATCGGTCGCACCGCCTACTCGGGTATTGCAGCGGCTACGGCTCTGGCCATGGTCCCGCACATCGATCAGGACAAGGATATGTCCGTCGGTGTGGGCGGCGCCGCGTATCAGGGTTATGCGGCGGCTGCCGTCGCGATGAACCTGCGCGTCACGCAGAACCTCGTGTTGCAGGCGGGTGCGGGTACGAGCCGCAATGGCACCGTGTACAGCGCCAACGCTTCGTACCGGTGGTAAAGCAAACTTCCTGACGTGACAGTCAGGAAGCAAAGCCTGGGCATTCGCGTAGTCGCGCGTTTGCCCAGGCGCTCGATTCAAGCAACCATCAATTACCCGGCAGTTGAAAGATGTTCAAGTATCTTATTTCCATCATCTCCGCAGCGGCAATGTTGTCTGCATGCACCACCGACACAGGCCTGGCCTATACGGCTCGAAAGGTGAACATCGCAAATCAGGGCGAAGCCTATCGTGTCACATGCTCCGGTCTGTTCGAGTCGCAGAAGTCGTGCATGAGCGCGGCGACAAAGATTTGCCAGGATCGCCAAGTGGTTTTGGTGCAGGCAGTCGACGGTCTGCAAGGCAATCAAGGCCGTAACGATCCGCGCGAGATCACCTTCACCTGCGGTTCTGCCGCACCGACCGCGAATCCGGCGTCCTGATTCAAGCTGTTCGAATTAGCGCGAAGCAATTTGCACGAAAGAGCCGACTCTCAACAAGAGTCGGCTTTTTTCATATTCAAGCGACGGCGCGCGCATCCAAATTCAGCTTTATGTTGTCCTTCGACCGCTTTACGGACGACTTTCCCGCTTACCAGTAAAATCCCGATTCTTCGGCGCGGTGCACGCGCTTGCCCGTTGCTTCTTTGCAGCGACGGCAAACGCACGCATAGCGCCAAAAACCTCAACAAAATCAAAGGAGGCGTCATGCCGGCCGTCCACGGGAGCATGCTCCTGCTCTATGCGGTAATCGCGATCGCGGTTCTGATCCTGATGATCGCGCGTTATAAGGTTTACCCGTTTCTCGTTCTGATCATTGTGTCCGTGCTGCTCGCGCTTGCGGTCGGCATGCCGATGGACAAGATCGTCAAGGCGTTCGAGACCGGCAACGGCAATACGCTCGGGCATATTGCCATCGTCGTGGGTCTCGGCACGATGCTCGGCAAAATGATGGCGGAATCCGGCGGCGCCGAGCGCGTCGCCAATACGCTGATCAATGTCTTCGGCGAAAAGAACATTCACTGGGCGATGATGGTTGTGGCGATCATCGTGGGCTTGCCGGTGTTCTTCGAGGTGGGTTTCGTGCTGCTGATTCCGATCGCGTTCAATGTCGCCAAACGCACGGGCAAATCCTTGCTGCTGATCGGTCTGCCGATGGTCGCCGGCCTTTCGGTCGTGCACGGTTTGATTCCGCCGCACCCGGCCGCGTTGCTCGCGGTGCAGGCGTATCACGCCGATATCGGCAGGACGATTGCATATGGTCTGATCGTCGGGATTCCGACCGCCATTGTCGCCGGGCCGCTTTTTGCGCTCATGATCCACAAGTACATTAAGCTGCCGGATGCCAATGCGCTGGCCGACCAGTTCATCAGCAAGCATGGCGATACGGAAAAAAAGCGCGATCTGCCGAGCTTCGGCATTACGCTCTTCACCATTCTGTTGCCGGTGATTCTCATGCTCGTCGGCAGTTGGGCTGACTTGGTCTTCACGCCGAAGACGCTGCCCAACGACCTGCTACGCTTCGTCGGTCAGTCCGACATGGCGCTTCTGATTGCCGTGCTGGTCAGTTTCTGGACTTTCGGTGCGGCGCGCGGCTTCAATCGCGATCAGATCCAGAAGTTCTGCGGCGAATGTCTTGCGCCAATCGCGGGCATCACGCTGATCGTGGGCGCGGGCGGCGGTTTCGGCAATATCCTGCGTGAGAGCGGCATTTCTCAGCAGATCGTCGCCACGGCTTCGCAAGCGAATCTTTCGCCCTTGCTGCTCGGCTGGTTCGTCGCCGCGCTGATTCGCCTGGCCACCGGCTCGGCGACTGTCGCCATGACGACCGCTTGCGGTATCGTGGCGCCGATTGCAGCGGCGGCAGGCGGTCACGTCAGTCCCGAGTTGCTGGTGCTTGCTACCGGCTCTGGCTCGCTGATCTTCTCGCACGTGAACGATGGCGGCTTCTGGCTGATCAAAGAGTATTTCGGGATGACGGTCGGACAGACGTTCAAGACCTGGTCGTTGCTCGAAACGCTGATTTCCCTGATGGGTTTAGGTTTGACCTTCGCGCTCGCGGCGGTCGTGTAAGGAGATTTTGATGATTCTCATCGCGATGGGCGTCTCGGGCGCCGGCAAAACCCGCATCGGCGAAATGCTGGCGGAACGCCTGCAATGCCCGTTCACTGACGGCGACGCGTTCCACAGCGCCGCCAACAAGGAAAAGATGCACAAGGGCATCCCGCTGACGGACGACGACCGCTGGCCGTGGCTAAAGACGATCCGCGCGGCGATCGAAGAGAAAAAGCGCGCGGGCGAAACGGCGGTGTTCACGTGCTCGTCGTTGAAGCGCTCGTATCGCGACATCTTGCGCGATGGCGACAAGGACGTCGTTTTCGTCTATCTGCAAGGCACGTTCGACGTGTTAAAGGAGCGCCTGCAGACGCGTACAGGCCACTTCTTCGAGCCGTCGCTGTTGCAAAGCCAGCTTGATACGCTCGAAGAGCCGGGCGAAGACGAGGCGATCATCGAGAGTATTGAACTCACGCCTGAGCAGATCGTGGATAACGTGATCGAGAAGCTCAAGACGCGCTGAGTCTGGAGCGATAGGCATCAAAAAAAGGCCCCGCGTGTTCAAGCGCGGGGCCTTCTTTTATGAAGCGAGCAAGTGCGGAAGGGCCGGCTCAAGCGGCCCGATCGAACGTCAAGCGATTCGCTTCGCCAGCTCGACCGCCTTGCCGATATACGAACCCGGCGTCATGTCGAGCAGCAACTGCTTTGCATCCGCGGGAATCGCGAGACCATTGATGAACGTCTGCAAGCCTTCGCGCGTGATGCCTTTGCCGCGCGTCAGTTCCTTCAGTTGCTCATACGGATTCTCGATGCCGAAACGGCGCATCACCGTTTGCACGGGCTCGGCGAGCACTTCCCAGCAATTGTCGAGATCTTCGTTCAGGCGCGCCGCGTTCACCTCGAGCTTGTCCAGACCGCGGATCAGCGCGTCGTAGGAGAGCAGCGAGTAGCCGAACGCCACGCCGATATTGCGCAGCACCGTCGAATCGGTGAGGTCGCGCTGCCAGCGCGAAATCGGCAGCTTGTCGGAAAGATGGCGCAGCGTCGCGTTCGCTAGGCCGAGATTGCCTTCCGAGTTTTCGAAGTCGATTGGGTTGACCTTGTGCGGCATCGTCGATGAACCAATCTCGCCCGCCTTCGTGCGCTGCTTGAAGTAGCCAAGCGAGATATAGCCCCACACGTCGCGATCGAGGTCGAGCAGAATCGTGTTCGCGCGCGCGACGGCATCGAACAGTTCGGCCATGTAGTCGTGCGGCTCGATCTGGATCGTGTACGGATTGAACGTGAGCTTCAAACGGTTTTCGACGACATCCTTCGAAAACGCTTCCCAGTCGAACTCCGGATACGCCGACAGATGCGCGTTGTAATTGCCGACCGCGCCGTTCATCTTGCCAAGCAGCGGCACCTCGACGATACGTTCGATGGCGCGCGACAGACGCGCCGCCACGTTGGCGATTTCCTTGCCGAGCGTCGTCGGGCTCGCGGGCTGGCCGTGCGTGCGCGAGAGCATTGGCTGTTCGGCGTGTGCGTGCGCGAGCTTCACCAGGCGCTCGTGCACCGAGCGCAGCGCGGGCACGATCACATGTTCGCGCGCGCCGGCGAGCATGAGCCCGTGCGACGTGTTGTTGATATCTTCCGACGTACACGCGAAGTGAATGAACTCGCTCGCGCGTTCCAGTTCCGGCTGACCCTTGACCGATTCCTTCAGCCAGTATTCGACTGCCTTCACATCATGATTCGTGACGCGCTCGATGTCCTTGATGCGCGCCGCGTCGTGCGCCGTGAAGCGCTCGGCCAAGCTCAGCAGAAATTGCTCGGATGCCTCGGAAAAGCGCGGCACTTCGGCGAAGCCCGCACGCGACAGCGCGATCAGCCAATGAATTTCGACCGTCACGCGGTGACGCATGAATGCGGCCTCGGAGAGCCATTCGCGCAGGGCTTCGGTCTTGGAGGCGTAGCGACCGTCGAGCGGCGAAAGCGCGGTGAGCGCGAAGAGGGTATCGGGACGGGTATCGGACATGATGGCTTGGCGTGTCAGCTTCTGCTTGCGGCTGGAAGGAAAAGACGGCAGAACTGCGCATTTTACCATCGGATGCGTCCCAATCCCGGCGCGCCTCAGGCTTGGGCGCGCAATTCCCGGTCGAGCGCGTCGAGTTGCGCGGGCGTGCCGACGTTCTCCCAGCGGCCTACGTACAACTCGCCGGTGGCGCGTCTGCCCGCGATGGTCTCGCGGTAATACGGCGTCAGCGCGCGGCGCGTACCCGGAGTCAGGTCATGGAACATGCGCGTGTCGTAGAGACCGATGTTGCCGAACGTATGGCGCGGCGCGCCGTCGATGGCGAGCAGCCCGTCTTCGCGCAACGCAAAGTCGCCGTTTGGATGGAAGGGCGGATTGGGCACCATCACGAGATGCATGCCGGGCGTATCGCGCGATGCGAGCTTGTCGGCGCGCTCACCGAGCGACGCATAGTCGAACTCGCAGAACACATCACCGCTCACCGCGATAAACACGCCGCGCCCGATCAGATGCAGCGCCTGCGCGATTCCACCCGCCGTTTCCAGCGCGTCGGTCTCGGCGGAATAGCGCAACTCGACGCCCCAGCGCGAACCGTCGCCGAGCGCGTCTTCGATCTGCTCGCCGAGCCACGCGTGATTGATGACGATGGTTTGGATGCCCGCCGCCGCGAGCCGCTCGATCTGCCAGACGATCAACGGCTTGCCGCCGACTTCAAGCAGCGGCTTCGGGCAGGAATTGGTGAGCGGGCGCATGCGTTCGCCGCGGCCGGCGGCGAAGATCATCGCCGTGTTGAGGGTTTGACTCATGGCCGCTCAGAACGTATAGCCGACTTCGATCGCGCGGCCTTCCCACTGATCGAGCAGACGCGCGAAGGGGAAGAGCGGCGCGTAGCGTTCGGCCACCTTGCGTGCGTAGCCGATGAAGCGCGGCAAGTCCGCCAGATAGTGCGACTTGCCATCGCGATAATGAATGCGCGCGAACAGCCCGAGCACCTTGATGTGCCGCTGCAGGCCCATCCACTCGACCTGACGATAGAACTCGCCGAAGTCCGCATCGACCGGAAGGCCGGCCTTTCGCGCGCGTTCCCAGTAGTACACGATACAGTCGAGCTGAAACTCTTCGTCCCAGCTGATGAACGCGTCGCGCATGAGCGATGCGATGTCGTACGCAATCGGCCCGTACACCGCGTCCTGAAAATCCAGCACGCCGGGGTTCGGCTCCGCGACCATCAGATTGCGCGGCATGAAGTCGCGCAGCATGAAAGTCCGCGGTTGCGCGAGCGCGCTTTTGACGAGCAGATCGAAGGTCTTGTCGAGCGTCTTGCGCTCGGCTTGTGTGACCTCGCGGCCAAGGTGACGGCCGATGAACCACTCGGGCATCAACTCCATCTCGCGACGCAGGAACGCTTCGTCGAACGGCGGGAGCACGCCTTCGCGCGAAGTCTGCTGGAAGCGGATCAGCGCGTCGATGGCGTCGCGCATGAGCCCGCGCGCGTTCTTATCATCGAGGACGGAGATGTAGGTGGTCGTGCCGAGATCGGTCACGAGCATGAAGCCGGCCTCGAAGTCGGCTTCGAGAATCTTCGGCACATGCACGTTGGCGGTTTCGAGCAAGCCTGCCACTTGCACGAACTCGCGGCATTTCTCGGGCGGCGGGGCATCGACGGCGATGAGCGTGCTGCCATGCTCCGATGCGCTCTCCAGCCGGAAGTAGCGGCGAAAGCTGGCGTCGGCCGACGCGGGCGCGAGCGTCGCGACATCGAGCCGGTAACGATCGGTGAGGGTTTGCAGCCACGAACGAAGTTGTTCGAAGCGGGAATCGGGGGGAATGTGCGTCATAAATTCGAGAGGCAAAACATCTTGCCATATAATACCCCACGACTTTTTTAAGCGATCCGTTTCAAGCCTGGCGCCAGGCCCGACGACTGTCCGCGTCACCGTTCGATCGAGTGTCGTCCCTGCCTGGCAACGGACCGTCCAGTTTCGACCTCGACGCATGTGCGGTCACAGCGCGGCCAAAAGCGCGGCCGCAGACTTGTCGGCATCGCGCTCAGGACGCGAACGGGATCGAACCGCCACCCATACATGCCGCCACGACAGTTTCCCGCATCGAAGATTCCAGGCGACGCTCAGCCACGCCGGCGGCGGCTCGTCGCCGCGCTTTTATCCGTTCCGGGCCTGATGCCCGCTTTCGCGCACGCTCAGCTTGCAGGACCCGCAGCCGAACCGCAGCCAATCGACGGTCCCGGCAGCCTGCGTCTCGCGCCCCAACTGGAAGAGCGCCCGCTGAAGAGCGGCCAGCAGCCAACGAGTTTTCTTCTCGGCGACAAGACCACTGGCACGTCCGACGAGGACATGGCGGCGAAAGGTTCGGCGGAAATCCGGCGCACGGTGACGGTCATAAAGGGCGATGCGCTCCATTACGACCAGGACACCGACATGGCCGATGCTTTCGGCAATGTCAGGCTCATCAACAACGGCGTGTCGTTCGTGGGTCCCGAAGCGCATTTGAAGGTTGAGGCGAACGAAGGGTTCATGACGAACCCGAAGTACCACTTCCTGCTGACGGGCGGCTCGGGCAGCGCGGAGCGCATCGATATCATCGATAACGAGCGGGCGCGTGTCGATCACGGCACCTACACGGCCTGCGCGTGCGAAACCAATCCGGCCTGGTACATCAAGGGCAGTTCGTTCGATTTCGATACCGGCGCCGAAGACGGCGTCGCGCATAACGGCGTGCTGTTCTTCCAGGGCGTGCCGGTATTCGCAAGCCCGTGGCTGTCGTTTCCGTTGACGGGCGACCGCCGCAGTGGCTTTCTGCCGCCGACTTTTTCGGTAAGTTCGAACACGGGCTTCGAACTGACAGCGCCGTACTATTTCAACATCGCGCCTAATCGCGATCTGACGGTAACGCCGCGCGTCATGACGCAGCGCGGTGTGCTGATGGAAGCGACGTACCGCTATCTGTCGCCTACTTACTCCGGCTCGTTCACTGGCGACTATTTGCCGAACGATCGCGAAACGCACACGAACCGCTATGCCATCTTCTGGAAGCATTTTCAGAACTTCGGCGGCGGCTTTGCGGGTTACGTCAATTACAACAAGGTTTCGGACAGTCAGTATCCGGAAGACCTGGGCAACGCGTCGAACCAGTTCCTGAACGGCACGCAGTTGCTCTACCAGCAGGAAGCGGGTCTGACATACAGCAACGGACCGTGGTCCGTGCTTGCGCGCGAACAGCGCTGGCAGACGTTGCAGCCGTCGGTCCCGCCGTATGCGCGCGAACCGCAGTTGAACGTGCAGTACAGCAAGTTCAACGTCGGCGGTTTCGACTACGGCGCCGAAGCGGATTTCACGCGCTTCACGATCACCGAGGAAGGCGCGACCGACGGTCAGCGCATGTACTTCAACCCGTACGTGAGTTACGGGGTCAACGCGCCGGGCTACTTTGTCACGCCGAAGATTCAGTGGCACTTCGCGTCTTACGACCTGAGCCATATCGCGACCGGGCCGATTGCGGGCCAACCGCTGACGCCGGCAGGCCAGCCGAAGAACTTCACCGAATCGATCCCGACGCTCAGTTTCGACTCAGGTCTCGTGTTCGACCGCTCGGTGCGGCTTTTCGGCCAGGACTACATCCAGACGCTGGAACCGCGGCTTTACTACGTCTACACGCCGTATCACAACCAGAATTTCGCGCCGATCTTCGATACCGCCGAAGCCGACTTCGGTCTCGCCGAGATTTACACGCCGAACACGTTCGTCGGCAACGACCGGATCGCGGACGCAAACCGCATCACGGCGGGCCTTACGACGCGCTTCATCAACCCGGCGACGGGCGATGAACGTGCGCGTTTCGTCATCGCGCAGCAGTACTATTTCACGAGCCAGCGCGTCACGATCTCCGAGGATCAGCCAATCAACGAGGCCAAGCACTCGGACCTCATCGCGGGCGCGGCGATCAAGCTGGGAGCTGGTTTCGCCTCGGAAACCGCGTTCCAATATAATGTCGACAATAATCAGCTCGTGCGCTCGAGCATCGGCTTCGCGTTCAGCCCGGCCGACCGCAAGGTGATCAACGTCGGCTACCGCTACACGCGTTCCAACCAGACCACGCTCGTGAACGAGCCGATCAACCAGATCCTGGTGTCCGGCGAGTGGCCGCTCACGAATCGTCTCTATGCGGTCGCTCGTGTCAATTATGATCTTGCGAGTCATCGGCTCGTCGACGGCCTCGTGGGCTTCCAGTACGATGCCGACTGCTGGGCGCTTGGTTTCGGCGCGCAACGTTACGCTAATGGCGTCAACACCAGCGGTCAGCCCTCGTCCGGCACGCGCGTGCTCGCGCAGCTTACGTTCAAGGGCCTGTCGAACGTCGACAACGGCCTCGTCAGCGCGTTCCGCGCGAGCGTCCAGGGCTACCAGCCTCCGCCGCCAGCAGCGCCGCCGCTCGCCCGCTACAGCAACTACGAGTGAGCCTCGGGGAACGCAGGCGGACAAGGCATCCTCTAACACGCAGCTAAGAAGCAGTAAGGCGGCTCGCCAGAACCGCACGAGAAGCAGCATACGAACGGGCACGACCCGTATTTGATGGAGTATCTGTGGCAAACGTGAATATGTTTCGATCGACGGTAGTTGCAACAAGCGTGATCGCTGCCGCTCTGATCCTGAGTTCGCCGGCCGGTGCGCAGGCGTTGTCGAATGGCAGCAGTGCCCAAATCACCGATTCGGTCGTCGCGATCGTCAACGACGGCGTCATTACGCGGCGCGAACTCGAAGACCGCTCGCGCCTCATCGCGCAGCGTCTGCAACAACAGAACGCGCCGGTGCCGCCCGCTGAACAATTGCAGCAGCAGGTGCTCGATCAGATGGTGCTCGAGCGCATTCAGTTGCAGCGCGCGAAGGAAGACAACATCGTCGTCGACGACGCCACCGTGAACCGCACGCTCGAGCGTCTCGCGCAGCAAAACCAGATGACGCTCGACGTCTACCGCTCGCGCATCGAGGCGCAAGGCGTGCCCTGGACCACCTTCACGCGCGACGCCCGCACCGAACTCACGCTCTCCAAGCTGCGCGAAAAGGAAGTGGACAGCAAGATCACCGTGTCCGACGGCGAAGTGGCGAACTACATCGCCAGCCAGCGCGGTCCCGGCGCGCGCAACTCGAGCGATCTGCACCTGCAGCACATCATGTTCAAGCTGCCTTCCGACGCATCTTCCGCCGATGTCGCGAAGGTGCAGGCGCAAGCCGACGCGGTGCTTAAGCAAGCGCAAAACGGCGACGACTTCGCGAAACTTGCCAAGCAGAATTCGCAGGACACGGACGCAGGCAAGGGCGGCGACCTCGGCTTTCGCACGCCGGGCACGTTGCCGGCGGGCATCGTGTCGGCGGTGGCCACGTTGCGTCCCGGTCAGGTCGTGCCGACGCTTCTGCGCACCGACGGCGGCTTCGAGATCGTCAAGCTGGTCGAGCGCCGCGCGAGCCAGGGCACCGCGGCCGATGCGCCGAAGCTCGTGCAGACGCACGTGCGTCACATTCTGCTGCGCGTGTCGGATGGCATGTCGGAACAATCCGCGCGCCAGAAGCTGCTCGACATCAAGCAGCAAGTGCTCTCGGGCGGCGATTTCGCGAACTTCGCGCGCACGTATTCGCAAGACGGTTCGGCCTCGCAAGGCGGCGATCTCGGCTGGATCAGCCCGGGCGAAACCGTGCCCGAGTTCGAACGCGCGATGAACAGTCTGCAGGACGACGCCGTGAGCGACCCGGTGCGCAGCGAATACGGCTATCACCTGATCCAGGTGCTGGGCCGGCGCGACGCGGAAGGGTCGGCCACGCAGCAGCTCGATATCGCGCGTCAGGCCATTGGTCAGCGCAAGGCGGAACAGGCGTACTCCGACTGGCTGCGCGAACTGCGTGACACCGCCTACGTGCAGTACAAGGGCATTGCGGCGCAAGCCCAGCAGTAAGACCGCATGAACGCCGACACCCATCCGCTCGCCCCGGCGATCACCATCGCGATCACCACAGGCGAACCGGCGGGCGTCGGTCCGGAATTGACGGCGGCCGCCTTGCGGGAAGCGCAGGCGCGCTGGCCGTTAGCGCGCTTCGTCGTGCTGGGCGACCGCGAGTTGCTCAAGGCACGCGCCGCGTCCTGGCCTGCCGCGCATGGTGGAATCGAGATCGAGCATCATGCGCTTGCCGCGCCCGCCGAGGCCGGCAAGCTGAACGCGGCCAACGGCCGTTACGTGCTGAATCTGCTCGATGCAGCCATCGACGGCGCGCTCGCAGGCCGGTTCGACGCCATCGTTACCGCACCGCTGCAAAAGAGCACGATCAACGACGCCGGCGTGCCTTTCACCGGCCACACCGAATATCTCGCCGAGCGCACGCATACACCGCAAGTCGTGATGATGCTGGCGGGCACGGGCGAGCGGCCATTACGCGTTGCGCTTGCCACCACGCATCTGCCGCTGAAGGACGTGTCCGCGGCACTGACCATCGACGGATTGGTCGAGACGCTGCGCATCATCGATCACGATCTGCGCGCGCATTTCGGCCTCGCAGCGCCGCGTATTCTCGTGACCGGGCTGAACCCGCATGCGGGCGAGAACGGTTATCTCGGCCGCGAGGAAATCGATGTCATCGCGCCCGCGCTCGAACGTGCTCGCGCGTTCGGTATCGACGCGCCGGGTCCGTATCCGGCGGATACTCTGTTTCAGCCGCGCTATCTGAAAGACGCCGATTGCGTGCTCGCGATGTTCCACGACCAGGGCTTGCCGGTACTGAAATTCGCAACCTTTGGCGAAGGCATCAATGTCACGCTGGGTTTGCCGATCATCCGCACTTCCGTCGATCACGGCACGGCGCTCGATCTCGCGGGCACGGGCCGCGCCGATGCGGGCAGCATGATCGCGGCCATCGACGCCGCCGTCACGATGGCGCGCCACAAGCACCGAGACAAGCGCGGCGTCTGAGCGTCGCGCGGTTCTTCATTCACATCAGTTTCAAAGGCGTCAGACCGATGTCCACCAGACACCAGGGCCATTTCGCGCGCAAGCGCTTCGGGCAGAACTTTCTCGTCGATCAAGGCGTGATCGATTCGATCGTGGATACGATCGCGCCGAAACGCGGCGAACGCATGGTCGAAATCGGACCGGGTCTTGCCGCGCTGACCGAGCCGCTGATCGAACGGGTGGCCACGCCCGAGTCGCCGCTGCACGCCGTGGAACTCGACCGCGATTTGATCGGCCGGTTGGAAAAGCGCTTTGGCGAGCGTCTCGTCGTGCATTCCGCCGATGCGCTCGAATTCGACTTCGGCTCGCTCGCGCTGGAAGGCGACAAGCCGACGCTGCGTATTGTCGGGAATCTGCCGTACAACATTTCGAGTCCGCTCTTGTTCCACCTGACGAGCTTCGCGCCCAAGGTGATCGACCAGCACTTCATGCTGCAGGACGAAGTGGTCGATCGCATGATTGCCGAGCCCGCCAGCAAGGACTACGGCCGCCTGTCCGTGATGCTGCAATACCGCTACGTGATGGACAAGCTGATCGACGTGCCGCCTGAATCTTTCCAGCCGCCGCCGAAGGTGAATTCCGCGATCGTGCGGATGATTCCGTTCGCGCCGCACGAACTGCTCGTGGTGGATGAGGCGACCTTGAGTGAAGTCGTCAAGGCTGCTTTCGCGCAGCGTCGCAAGGTCCTGCGCAACAATCTCGGCGCGTATCGCGACCGAATCGATTTCGACGCGCTCGGCTTCGATCTCGCGCGTCGCGCCGAAGAAGTGCCGGTGGCGGAGTTCGTTGCGCTGGCACAAGCGCTCGTGCGGGCTTGAGTGTCATAGACATAGCGCGGCGCTCGAAACGTCCGAAAGCAGCCGCATGAGACGTTCGAGCCGCATGCGCTGGTCGCGATGCAGGCCGCGCGTCGCGCTGACCTGCTGCACGCGACTGCGCCAGTACGTCTGGCCGAACAGCGAATTCGCGCCTTCCTTCGACAGGACGCGTTCCAGATGCACGATGGCGGCATCGACTGTCTGCGTGGTGTAAGGGCTCGTTGCGCTCACTTGTTCTCCTCGTTCTGTTCGTTCTTCGGCGGATGCGAGTGAGTCATTGTGCAAGCCCGCAGGGACACATCGCGTCCCGAAGAAACGCGTTCCAACGCGACGCGATTCGTTCTTTGCGGCTGCTATCATCGTCGCTCCGCGCGGTCATCGAGTACATCAAAAAGGAGGCAACGCCATGCGGTTCGTTCACGCGGCGGATATCCATCTGGACAGCCCGTTGCACGGTCTCGCCGCTTATGCCGACGCGCCCGCCGATCTCTTACGCAACGCCACGCGCGACGCATTCACGAAGCTCGTCGATGTCGCGCTCGAAGAGGCGGTGGACTTCATGGTCATCGCGGGCGATCTCTACGACGGCACCTGGCGCGACTACAACACCGGCATCTTCTTTTGCCGCGAGATGGGGCGCTTGCGACGCGCGGGCATTCCGGTTTATGTGCTCTTCGGCAATCACGACGCCGAGAGCGAGATGACGAGCCAGTTGCAGCTACCCGACAACGTGCACACGTTTTCGAGCAGAAAGCCGCAGACCTTTCGACTCGACGCCCTGAAGGTGGCGCTGCACGGCCACAGCTTCAAGGAAAAAGCGGTCACGACGAATCTCGTCACCGCGTATCCGCAGCCGGTCGAGGGCTACTTCAACATCGGCGTGTTGCATACCGCGCTCGAAGGCAGCGCGGCGCACGCGAGTTACGCGCCGTGCTCGATCGCCGAGTTGCACGCGCGGCAATATCACTACTGGGCGCTTGGCCACGTGCACGATTTCGCCATCTGGCAAGAGGCCTCCACGATCGTGTTCCCTGGCAACTTGCAGGGCCGCAATATCCGCGAACCGGGCCGGCGCGGCGCGGTGATCGTCCACGTTTCGGAGACGGAAGAGGTGAGCGTCGAGCGGCTTTTCATCGATGTCTTGCGCTGGGAGTCCGTTATCGTCGATGCCAGCGAAGCCGTCACGCTCGATGACGTCGCGCTCGCGGTCGGACGCGCGCTCGATGCGCTCGTCGAATCCGCCGCGCAACCCGTGCCGCTCGCGGTGCGGGTTACCATCACCGGCGCGACCGAAGCGCATGGCGCGCTATTCGGTCTAGAAGCGCAATTGCGCGCCGAAGTGCTGGCGCAGATCGCGGCGATCAGCCACGACCGTCTGTGGCTGGAAAAAGTGAAGATCGCGACGCAGCCGATCGTGCATTCGAGCGCGGCGGGCGAACCGTTCGCCGGCGGCGCCGATGCGCTCGCCGATCTGCACGCCTTGTTGGTCGAAGCCGAGTCCGACCCGGAGTTTCTAAGCATGTTGAAAGAGCGTTTGATCGGTCTGGCGTCGCAGGCGCCGAGCGAATTACAAAAGTCGGTGCCTGAACTCGAATACGTGCGCAACGACGATCTCGCGCGGATCGTCGCCGAAGTGCGCTCCGGTCTGATCGCCCAACTCGCGGATGCGGAATAGGCTCATGCGCGTCGGCAAGCTAGAACTGATTCGCTTCGGCAAGTTCACGGATCGCGTCATCGAATTTCCGGCGGCGCCACAGGATTTTCACTTCATCGTCGGACCGAACGAGGCGGGCAAGTCGACCATCAAGACGGCGATTGCCGAATTGCTGTTCGGCATTCCGCAGCGCTCGCCGCTCGCGTTCGTGCATCCGCAGAGCGATCTGCAACTCGGCGCAACGCTGCAACTGAACGACGAGACGCTCGCGTTTCATCGCACCAAGAGCCGCAAGGCGTCGCTTGCCAAACCCAATGGCGACGCGCTCGCCGCCGATGCGCTCGCGCCCTTCATCGGCACGGCGGACAAGAGCTTCTTCGAGCAGATGTACTGTCTCGGCCACGAAGGATTGATTGCGGGCGGACGAAGCATTCTCGATGCATCGAGCGATGTCGGGCAGGTGCTGTTTCAATCGGCTGCGGGCATTGCGAGTCTCGGCGCCGTGCGACAACGCCTGGCCGAGGAAGCGGACGCGCTCTGGGCCAAGCGCAAGTCAGGCGACCGCGCGTATTACATCGGCCTCAAGCAATTCGAGGAAGCCACGAGCGAACTGAAGACGGCGAGCGTGCGCACGACGCAATGGCGCAAGACATATACGGCGGTCGATGAAGCCGAGGAGCGCGGCCGCGCGCTCGAAACGCGTCGCGCGGAACTCGAAGCGAAACGCGGCAAGCTGGAGCGGATTCGCCGCGTCGCGCCGTATTTGAACGTGTGGCGCGAGAAGGCGGCCGAGCTCGCGGAACTCGGCGAAGTCACCGATCTTCCCGCCGACGCCGAAGCTGTTTTGCAAAGCGCGCTGACACGGCTTGCATCGGCGCAAACCGCGCACGAGCTGCACGCCAAGGCGACGGCGCAACGTCAGGCGGAGCTGAACGAAATCCGTATCGACCACGCGTTGCTCGCGCTGGAAACCCGCATACGCGCGCTCGACACCACGCGTCATCGGTGCGCGCATCACGCGACCGACATCGCGCGACTCGAACACGATGTCGCCGCGCGTCTGCGCCAAGTCGCGCAGGATTGCGCGGAACTCGGCTGGCCGCAAAACGAAGCGGGCGCGCGTCAGGCGCTGCCCGGACAGCTTGCGTTGCAGACGGTCACGAGCCTGATGCGCGAACGCGGCACGTTGGAGACGGCGGCGCGCAATGCGGCGCGCTCGGTCGATGAAACGCTCGCCCAGATCGGGACATTGAAGGTGCGACTTGGCGGCATCGCCGAGGGCGAGGTCTCGCAGGAGTTGCGCCGCGCGCTGCGGCAGGCGCAGAAATATCGCGAAACGGGCGCGGCGCAAGACCGTCTCGGCGACGCGCGCCGCGAAGCCGCGCAAGCGCTCGAAGCGGGCCTTGCATCGCTTGGCCAATGGTCGCGGCCAATTGCCGAACTGCAAGCGATGAACTTGCCGTCGATCGAGCGCATCGCCATCTTGCGCAGCGAGCGGCAGGAGTTCGCGCTTCGGCTGACGCGCGCCGCCGATCGCATGAACGAAGCGCACGACGCGCTGCACGCCACGCAAACCGAACTCGCCGATTTCACCCAGACGCATGATGTCGTCACGGGCGATCAGGTCCGCAGTGCTCGCAAGACGCGCGATACCGCGTGGCACGCGCTCAAGAGTGGCGCGACGCCGCTCGATTCGGGCGCGCCGCTTTTCGAGACGGCGATGCACACCGCCGATGACCTTGCCGACCGCAGACTCGATTCCATCGGACAAGCCACGCAGTTCAGCGCGTTGCAGCGGCGCGTGGCGGTCGATCAGGAAACGCTCGCACGAAGGCAACGCAGCGCGGACGAAGCCGCAAAAGCGCTCGCGGACGTCGATGCGGCGTGGCACGCGCTCGCATCGCACAGTCAAGTTGCGGAGATGGCGCTCGACGACGTCCCTTCATGGCTCACGCGTCGCGAGCACGTAATCGAGGCGGCGCGCACGCTTGCCCGGCGCGCGGAAGAGTTCGAGCGCGAAAGCGCCGAAGCGGCCACGCGCCATGAAGACCTCGCGCGGCATTTGCCGTTGGCGGAAGCCACCGCCGACTTCGACGTACTTTGCGATGCCGCCGAAGCGCATATCGGCGCCATCGACGAAGCGGTGATCGAGCGGCGTCATATCGTCGGGCAACTCGACGAAGCGCAAGCGGAACTGGTCACGCGGCAGAACACGGCCAAGGCCGCTGCGCTTGCCTTCGAGCGATGGCAAGCCGAATGGTCGCAAGCCGCGGCGAAAGCCGGCGTGGCGGTCGCGGCGGACTCGCAGGCGGCGGCCGAATTGGCCATTGGTATCGTCCACAAGATCGGCGAACAGCTCGTGCAGATCGACGCCATTCGCCACGGACAGATCGACGCCATGCGCGCGGCGCTCGCCTCGTTCGAGTCCGATGCAAGGCAGCTCGCGCTTGAACTCGATGGCACGAACCATGTGCGTGAGCCCGGCGCAATCGCGGCCGAACTCTCGGCGCGGCTCGATACCGCGTGCGCGGCGCGTGCCGATGCCGAGCGTCTGAAGAAGGAACTGGCATCGGCGGGCGAGCAGGTGAGCCGCGCCGAGGCGGGCGTCGAGGAAGCGAAGTCGGCGCTGCGTCCGCTTTACGAGCGGGCCCGCGTGGACAGCGCGGAGTTGCTCGCGCCGCTCATCGGCAAGTCGCAGAAGAAGCGCGCGTTGCTCGCCGCGATCGATGCCGCGCGCGATGCGCTGATCAAAGGTGGCGACGGCCTCGCGCTCGACGTTCTGATCGCGGAAGTGGAGGGCGCCGACCTGTCCGGTCTGCACGGCGAACTGTCGCTGATCGGCGCGGCGCTCGGCGATTCCGTGAAGGCATCGAGCGAACTGGCGACGGAGCTCGATGCCGCGCGCCGCGAACTCAACGCGATCTCCGGCGAAGGCAACGCCGCGCGCGCCGAAGCGAAGCGGCAGGAAGCGCTATCCGTCATGGCCGATGCCGCCGAGCGCTTCGTCAAGGTGGAGACGGCATCGACGCTCCTGAAGTGGGCGATCGACCGATACCGCGAACGCCGTCAAGGCCCGATGCTCACGCGCGCAAGCACGATTTTCTCGGAGCTCACGCTCGGCGCGTTCTCGCGGCTCGCCGTGGATTACGACCGCCAGCCGATGGCGCTCGCCGCCATTCGCGAGAGCGGCGAACACGTCGAGATCACCGGCATGAGCGAAGGCACGCGCGATCAGCTTTATCTCGCGCTGCGTCTGGCTGCGTTGGAGGAGCATGCCGAGAAGGCGTCGCCGCTACCGTTCGTGGCCGACGATCTCTTCATCAATTTCGACGACGGCCGCGCGCGCGCCGGCCTGCGCGTCTTGAGCGCAATCGCGATGCACACGCAGGTGATTTTTTTGAGCCATCACGATCATCTCGTGGACATGGTGCGCGAAGTGTTCGGACCGAAGGTCAACGTGCACTTCATGCGCTAGGCGGTTTCACTCGCACGCGCGTACCGAGCCGCGAGCTTGCGGAAGTCGTCCGCGAATTCGTCGCGCAGCGTTTGCGGCGCGAGAATCTCGACGCCCGCGCCGAGCGCGCGCAGCCACCAGCGCAGCTTGAGGCTCGGCGTCACCGTGCCGGTCACCTTCATGCGGCCGTCGGGCAGCATGTCGATATGCTGATCTTTCGACATCGGCGACTCGCGTAGCTGGTTGCCCGAACTGCCTTCGAACGCGAGTTCGAGGCGCACGGGCGGCTCGGGTAGAAAGTCGAAGACCTGCTGCGTCTCGATGTACTTGCGCAGCTTGAAGTCTTCGGGATACGTGAAGGACTCGCCCGACTCGGACACCGAACGAATGCGGTCCAGCCTGTACAGCGCGCGCACCCATTCCTTTTCGCCTTTTTCCGGACGCGGCGCACGGCCCGGGTCCTGCGCGACCATGTACATCACGCCAGCGGATTCGACGAGCGCGAGCGGCCAGAGCGTCCTGGTTTTCGGCGCGTCGCCTTGCTCGCCTTTGTACGCGGCGCGGTACTGTACGAGCAGTTCGCGCTCGAAGAAAGTCGCTGTCGCCACGGCCTGAAAAATGTCCGGACGCAGCTTCGGACGAATCAGCGTGAAGGCGCCATCGACGGAATCGATCTTGTCCGCCCACGCGCGGTAGATGCGGCTGTCCGCCTTCTCCTGCGAGAGCCGCGCTTCGGCAGCCTTGAAGAGCGGGTCGATGTCGCGCGTGACCGCGTTCGGTAGCTTGTTGCCGGCAAAGCGCTGCAGGATGTGAAACGCCACCGCTTCCGATGCGCTCATCAAGCCGACGCCTTCCTGCAGACCATGCAGCCATGGCTTGCGTTGCCAGAGCAGTTCGCGGCCATTTTGCATCGACATGACGCGCGATTCGGCTTCGAGCGCGGTGAGATGCCGCTGCACTTTTTTCGTGTATCCAACGCGATGCCCGCGCTCTTCGAGACGACGGCGAATTTCGGGTGTGGAGAGCCACGCGAGCGCGTCGCGTTCGGTTGGCAGCACGCGGAGAATGGCTTCGTCGAGGCTCGAGGTCATGACGGTGCGTTGGGTTGGAAGCGGAGAGGTTTGATTATAGGCAGCATTGGGACAGAGGATGTCTCGAACGGTCGAGCGCTGTTTAGGATTGTTCTAGTGACGTTTCGCGTGGCGAGCGGAAAGAATGCCCACGATTAAACGAGCGTCGAGGAGCATTCAGAAGCATGAGCAAACGAGAGCAAGCCAACGAGGAGCTTTTACAGAAGCTCAAGGGCCGGACAACACATGCCATCCAGCGGTATTTCTTCTCGCACGGCGTGTGCGTGAGCCGGTTGGACATTCATCGCGCGATGCGGCTGCCGGAACACGAACCGACTTTTCTCGCGCTGAGACCTTCGTTTGCGCAGGTCAACGAAGCGATCGGTTTGCTGGGCGATATCGGATCGTTGTCGCTTCCGTCGAAGGAAAAGTCGATGCGCGCGGTGTACGAGATCGAAGCGCGGTTGCAAGAGCGGCACGGCGCGGTCGACGGATTAGATGCGGCGCTCGCGCGACTCGATGTGGCCATGCGTTCGGTGCCAGCCCAGCCAAAGCTCTGGCCTCATGCGGCGTGGGGCCTGCTATTGCTGATGATGGCTTACATCGAGTGGCCATTCGCGCTCGCCGGACTGATCGTGTTCGGCGCGGGACTTGGCAAGCACTTGAAGTACAAGCGGCGCCGTGCAGACGCGGATCGCGCTTTGAGCGAGGCCAACGCGAACTTTGAATCGGTAGCGGCGCTTGAGTTGACGCCAAGGGTCGAATTGCTCGAACGATGAAGACTGGTGCTGGTGCGAAGCCAGCGAAGAAAAAGGAAAGGGCCGCGCTAAGCGCGGCCCTTCGATTTCTTTGGTAGGCCGTACGGGATTCGAACCTGTGACCAACGGATTAAAAGTCCGCTGCTCTACCAGCTGAGCTAACGACCCAAAGAGGCGAAATTATAATCGGCCGTTTCGGATTCTGTCAAGGCAGCGCGGGCTGCGCGCGCATCGACGAAACAAAGAAAAACGCCCGCGGCGCAACGGCCCGCGGGCATTCGTCTCGAGAGGCGCGAAACCCGAAAGCTTCGCTCGATGCTTCGATGCTTCTTGTCACTTCACCTGCGACATCTTGCTCTGCGCCGACTGTGCGACTTCAGTGCCGGAATACTGCGAGATGATCTGCTGCAGCGTCTGTTTGGCAGCCGCTTTTTGACCCTGTTCGATCTGGTTATTCGCGATTGCGAGCAACGCCTCGGGCGCTCGCGGATGCGTTGGGTACGTCTTCACCAGATTCTGCCAGACCGCAGTCGATCCCTTGTAGTCGCGCTGCGCGTACAGCGCGTTGCCGAGCCAATACTGCGCGGTCGGCTGATACGGGCTCTGCGGATACTTCGAGACGAATGCCTTGAACGAAGTCGCGGCATTCTTGTAGTCACCGTTGCGGAACTCGGTCGATGCCGCGTTGAACGCTTCCGTCTCGCCAGGTTGCACGGCGCCCGATACGCCGTCGATAGTCTGCTGCTGCGGCTCGAACTTCTTCAAGCGCGTATCGAGGTCGGCGTAATAGTCTTTCTGCTGCTTCTGCAGCGTGGCAACCTGATTGCCCAGATCCTCGTTCTGCCCTCGAAGCGTCGCGACCTGCTGATTAAGCTGATCGATACGATTCGACTGATCGAGGATCGTGCGCTGCGCGGCGGACAACTGGTTGCCCAGACTGTCCGTCTTCGTGCGCAGATCGAGTACGGCCTTGCGCGCTTCGTTGTCGTCGAAGACGCCAGCGTGCGCGGGCACGGCAAGCATCGTCGAACCTGCGACGCACGCGGCTGCGGCAAGGCGCAGCAAGGAAAAGCGATACAACATAGGGCAACTCACCCGTGACTAAGTTACGTTACGTGGACTACTGCTATTGCTGCTGTTATTGCTGGTAGGCGAGATCCGCACGGCGGTTCTGGGCGTACGACGAATCGTCGTGACCCGTCGCCATCGGCTTTTCCTTGCCAAGGCTTACGGCTTCCATTTGCGAATCGGCAACGCCCATCAACGACATGGCGCGACGCACGGCTTCCGCACGCTTCTGACCAAGCGCCAGGTTGTACTCGCTCGTGCCGCGCTCGTCGGTGTTGCCTTGAATCAGGACGTGACGTTCCGGGTGGCTCTTCAGGTACGTCGAGTGTTGTTGCAGCAGCGGCTGATAGTCGTCCTTCACGGCGTAGCTGTCGAAGTCGAAGAAGATGCTGCGCTTGGCGAGCGGGCTGTTCGGGTCGTTCAGCGGGTCGATGTTGACCTGCTTGACGTCCGTCGGGTTCGGCTGCGTGCCGACCGAGCCCTTGTTCGCGCCTTCATCGAGCTTCACGCCCGAGTGACAAGCTGCCAATGCGCCGACCATCGCAACTGCCAGGCCGATACGAAGTTTCGACATCATGGTACCTCTCCTTGTGTTGTAGCTGAACGTTGTATTTGAACGTGTTTGCTGAACTTACTGCATGAACGGACCCCAGGACGGCTCGCGCACCACACCGCCCTGTACGGACAAGACTTGCCGCGTACGACCATCGGTCGATACGGCTGCCAACACGCCACGTCCGTTCACTTGGGTGGCGTAGAGGATGTACTGACCATTCGCCGCGAAGCTCGGCGATTCGTCATGCGTCGTGTCGGTCAGCCCCGTCGCCGTGCCGGACCCGAGGTCCTGCAAATACAGCTTGAAGCCGCCACCGGTGCGCGAAATGTACGCGAGTTGCTTGCCGTCCGGACTCACGCGCGGGCTTGTGTTGTAGCTGCCCGTAAACGTGACCCGCTGGGCCGCGCCGGCGTTTTCACCCGCCGCCGGCATCTTGTAGATCTGCGGTTGGCCGCCGCGATCGCTCGTAAAGTAAATGGAGTTGCCATCGGGCGAGAAGGCCGGCTCGGTATCGATGGAACTGCCTTGTGTCAGACGACGCAGGCCAGAGCCGTCCGCGTTGACTTCGAAAACCTGCGTATTGCCGGTGCGCGACAAGGCCACGGCCAGCTTGCTGCCGTCAGGCGACCACGCCGGCGCACTGTTGTTGCCCTTCTGATTCGATACGACCACGCGCCGCCCGGTCGGCAGATCGTGGATGTAGACCACCGGCTTCTTCTTTTCGAACGACACGTAGGCGACCTTCGTGCCGTCCGGCGACCATGCCGGCGAAATGATCGGCTCCGGGCTGGAAAGGGCGATCTTCGCGTCCTGACCGTCCGAGTCCGAAATCTGCAATTGGTAGCGTCCGCCCGTCTGAATGACGTAGGACAGACGGGTTGCGAATACGCCGCGGCCACCGAGCAACTTGGCGTAGATGTAGTCCGCGATCTTGTGTGCGCTCATGCGCAGGCCGCTTTCGGCGGAAACGAGCGACAAACCGCCGAGATTCTGCTGCTTGACCGTGTCGTAGAGACGGAAGCGCACTTCGTACTGGCCGTTCGGCAGCTTGTTGACGCTACCCGATACGAACGCGTCCGCGCCCTTGGCTTTCCATGCGCCGAGATCGACGGAATCGGTCTCGGAAACCGGCGTGCCGCCCGCGTCGATATTCGTGAATTTGCCGCTTCTCTGCAGGTCCTGACGAATGATCGCGCTGACCTGTTGCGGTGAGCTGCCCTCATTGGCGAAGTTGGCCGTGGCGATCGGAAACTGGGTAGAACCGACGCCAGTCACGAGCACGTTCAACTGGGCATGTGCGGCGGTACCGGCGGCGATCAGACAGGATGCGACCAGCGTTTTCAAGCCAAGCTTCTTCATCAAACTCATGCTGTATTCGTTCCAGAAAAATGCGTTTTCAAGTTACCCGAGACTGCAGAAACAGACCCCCGATTGCACAATTCGTTCCCGTGCGGCAACGGTCTCACGCTTTGCAGTGGTCCCGCGCAATCAACTGCCAGCCGGGCGCAGCGTGATCGTAAATGACCCTGGCGCCTGGTCGTTGATGTCCTTCGGCATGGGATCGGAGCGCTGCACCGCGCGCAACGCGGCAGCGTCCCACTGCTCGTTGCCGCTCGACCGCGTAATGGTCGCCGAAAGCAGCGTGCCCGAAGGCGCGCAGCGCACCGACACGACCGTTTCCAGCCCGGACGTTTCGCCCGACCAGATGATATTCGGCCGCACGCGACGCTGCACCTTCTCGGCATAACCCGCCGACGCCGCGTTGCCGCCCGCGCCCTTGCCGGTGCCACCCTTGGCCAGCCCTTCGCCGCTCGAATTCGTGCCGCCGCCGAGCTGCCCTTGCAGCTGCGCGAGGCGCGACTTGCGTTCGGCATCGACCTTCGCCTTCGCTTCCGCATCCGCCTTGGCTTTTGCCTGCGCCGCGGCCTTGGCCTTGGCTTGCGCATCGGCCTTTGCCTTGGCTTCGGCATCGGTTTTCGCCTTGGCTTCCTTCTGTTCCTGAAGCTGCTCGGCCTTTTGCGCTTCGGCTTGTTGCTGCTGACGCGCCTTGTCCTGTTGCAGCTTCGCTTGTTGTTGCTTTTGCAGGTCGGCCTGACGTTGTTGTTCGATCTGCTTCTGCTTGTCCTGCATGGCCTTCTGCGCGGCGGCCGCCGCGGCGGCTTGAGCGGCGACTTGCTGCTGGCGCTTCGCTTCGGCTTCCTGCTGCGCCAATTCCTGCTGGCGGCGCTGCTCGGCCAATTGTGCATCGCGTGCGGCGGCTTCCTGCTTACGCTTCTTTTCCTGCAGCGCGATGTCGGCGTCCTCGTCCTTCGCGGGCGGCGGCGCAGGCTGCGGCTTCACGGCCACGGGCGGCGGGGGCGCGACGCGCGGCGTGGGAGCAGGCGTGTCGGGAATCTCGGTCCACAGTTCCGCCTCGGCTCCGGCGGGGGTGTTGTTCTGCCAGTTGATGCCGTGATACAGCAGCCAGCCAAGCAGCAAGTGCATGACGGCGGCGAGCGCGAAAGCGCGGCCCGTACCGCGTTCGCGCGGCGGGCGGATGGGTCGCGCTGATGAGCCGCGCGTCTGCCGGTTCTGCAAAAGGGTCATTGCGATTTGACGAGCAATCCGACGCGCTTCACGCCGCGCGCCTTCATATCGGACATCACGTTCATGACGACTTCATACTTCACGGTCTTGTCCGCCGCGATGACGACGGGTTGATCCGGATGCGACTCCTGACGATTGAGTACGAACGTGTTCAGGTCGTCCTTGGTCATTCTCTGCTCTTGCGTCGCGCCGCCTTCTTCCTTGTAGCGCACGTTCATGCTGCCGTCGGCCTTGATGTTGATGACGAGCGGCGGCTGCTGTTCCTGTGGCTGCGCGTTGCCGACGGTCGGCAAGTTGATGATCGAAGGCGACACGAGCGGCGCCGTCACCATGAAGATGACGAGCAACACGAGCATCACGTCGATATACGGCACGACATTGATGTCGGCCATGGCGCGGCGCGAACTGCCGCGCATGCTGGAACGGGACGAGCCTGCCATCGTGACTCCTTAGTGCGCCTGACGCTGCAAGATGTTCGAGAACTCTTCGATGAAGGTCTCGAAGCGGATCGCCAGGCGGTCGATATCGTGAGCGTAGCGGTTGTAAGCGACCACGGCGGGAATCGCGGCGAAGAGGCCGATCGCGGTCGCGACGAGCGCTTCGGCAATGCCGGGCGCCACGTTGGCGAGCGTTGCCTGCTGTACGTTTGCGAGGCCGCGGAACGAATTCATGATGCCCCAGACCGTGCCGAACAAACCGATATACGGACTGACCGAGCCGACCGATGCAAGAAACGCGAGATTCGCTTCGAGCACGTCCATTTCACGCTGAAAGGCAGCCCGCATGGCGCGGCGCGAACCGTCGAGAATCGCGCCCGGATCGGTGATGCGACGCTCCTTGCCCTTCAAGAACTCGCGCATGCCCGATTCGAAGATACGCTCGAGCGCGCCGATGGTGTGACGGTTGTTCGCCGCGCTTTGATACAGCGCCTGCAGGTCGCCTCCGGACCAGAAATCGCGTTCGAAACGCTCGGTTTGCGCGCGCGCGCGCCGAATGGCGAACCACTTGCGGAAGATGAAAGTCCACGACAGCAGCGAGAGCAGAAGCAGCAGGGCCATGACGGCCTGCGCGAGCAGGCTCGCATGAATGACGAGAGATACGATCGACAAGTCTTGTGTGTTGTTCATAAAAGTCCGCTGCTTCCACCTGCTATTAGCTGCTATTTACGTCCGGAAAAGGGGCTTCCGGTCAAAGGCGCGTCAGGCTTTCGTGACCGCGACATCAATAAAACGAAAGCCGCCTCGTGGCCGGCTCTTGCCCGTGAAGCGTTCAAACCGGGTGCGCGCGATGCTCGTCCGCGGCAAGCACGACCTGCCCGGCATGAGGACCGCGCCTCAATCCTTCGAGAACTCGTTCGGGAATACCGGCAGGGCGAATCGTTGCGCGATCCACCGAAGCGACGCGAATATCGCCGCTTGCAAGAAGAACCGCGTCACGCCACGCTTCCTGATGAAAATCCACCGATGCGCGCCCGAGCCGCGCGATACGGCTCACGATGCGAATGGAGTCGTCCAGGCGCGCGGGAGCCGAATAATCGACGGATGTTCTTCTCACGACGAACACGATGCCGGCCGATTCGGCCAGCCGCTGCTGGTCGATACCGCACGCGCGCAGCCATTCGGTGCGCGCACGCTCGAAGAACTTCAGGTAGTTCGCGTAGAAGACAATGCCGCCCGCGTCGGTGTCCTCGTAGTACACCCGAATCGGCCATTCGAAATTCAACGAATCACTCACCTTTGCGCCGCCCCGCTCGCGCGGAGGCTTTTGGACCCGCTCCGGCTCGCTTTTTGACAAATAAACATCCGCGGCATTTTACCGGAAGCGGAAGTTGGGCCACCAAATACAGTCGATTCCTCTTACGAGCCGCGGTGTATTTGCAACGGTCCGAAGGTTTGGGCCACGGGCATGAGTTCGATCGCGTTGATATTCACGTGCGCGGGGCGCGTCGCAATCCAGTAGATGGCGTCGGCGATATCCTCGGCGGTTAGCGGCTGCACGTCTTTGTAGACGGCGCTGGCCTTGTCGTCGTCGCCCTTGAAGCGCACGTTGGAGAACTCGGTGCCGCCGCACAGGCCCGGCTCGATATCCGTCACGCGCAACGCGGTTCCGGCAAGGTCGGCGCGCAGGTTCAGGCTGAATTGCCGCACGAACGCCTTGGTCGCGCCGTACACGTTGCCGCCCGGATACGGGTACGACGCCGCGACCGAACCGAGGTTGAACACGTGACCGCGATTGCGCGCCACCATGCCGGGAAGGACGGCATGCGTGACATCGACGAGTCCCATGCAGTTGGTGTCGATCATGTTCTTCCAGTCGTCGAGATTCGCGCGTTGTGCCGGTTCGAGGCCGAGCGCGAGGCCCGCGTTATTGACCAGCACGTCGATCTGGGCGAACGATTCGGGCAGCGAGGCGATGGCGCTCTTGATGGCGTTGCTGTCGCGCACGTCGAGTTCGACTGGCAAGAGCGAGTCGCCGAGTTCCTTCGATAGCGCGGCGAGCCGGTCTCTACGGCGCGCGGCCGCGACGACGCGATGGCCGCCCTTGACGAATGTGCGGGCAATGGCTGCGCCGAAGCCGGCAGAGGCGCCGGTGACGAATACGATCATGAGCGGGCTCCGGAAAGTGGGGGTTGGGCTGTACCGGAGCGCGCGCGGACACACGACCGGCAACGGCGCACAGAGTACTTCCAATGATGCGATGCGGCAAGCAACTGCAAACCAGAACGATCGTGCGTTTTACGCGTTTCGCAGACGCTCGCCAAGTTGCCTAAACCCGGCCGCACCATTACACTACAACGCTCAAACCCCGCGTGACTGGCGATAGAATCTTCGGATTCAAGGTGGAACGACCCACTAGGAAGCGCGGAGTGTCGTTTTGCCGTTCGCCTGGGCAGCTGAGATCCGCGCGCCGTCGCTGCGTTGCCGGTGGCTGTCCGTTCCGCGAACCCGGATTCTTCCCTCATCCGTCGCGTGTGGACCCGTCTGGCGTCCTGCGTCTTCCTTGCGTTTTGCGTTCGTGCTTCGAACGCATCGTCACGCGCGATCCGGTCAACCTGTTTTGATCTCACGGAAAACGTATGTTTGACAGAGCCGAAAGTACCCTCGCCAAGGTCGATCCCGAACTGCTCAAGGCGATCGAGCAGGAAAATCGCCGTCAGGAAGATCACATCGAGTTGATCGCCTCGGAAAACTACACGAGCCCGGCCGTCATGGCCGCGCAAGGCTCGCAACTCACCAACAAATACGCCGAAGGCTATCCCGGCAAGCGCTACTACGGCGGTTGCGAATACGTGGATATCATCGAGCAACTGGCAATCGACCGCGTCAAGCAACTGTTCGGCGCCGAAGCCGCGAACGTGCAGCCGAACTCCGGTTCGCAGGCCAACCAGGGCGTGTTCTTCGCCGTGCTGAAGCCGGGCGACACGATCATGGGCATGAGCCTCGCCGAAGGCGGCCACCTGACGCACGGTTCGCCCGTCAACATGTCGGGCAAGTGGTTCAACGTCGTGAGCTACGGCCTGAACGAAGCCGAAGACATCGACTACGAAAAGACCGAAGCGCTCGCCAAGGAGCACAAGCCGAAGCTGATCGTCGCGGGCGCGTCGGCGTTCGCGCTGCGTATCGACTTCGAGCGCCTGTCGCAAATCGCGAAGAGTGTCGGCGCTTACTTCATGGTCGACATGGCGCATTACGCGGGGCTCGTCGCGGCAGGCGTCTATCCGAATCCCGTTCCGCACGCGGACTTCGTGACCACGACCACGCACAAGAGCCTGCGCGGCCCGCGCGGCGGCGTGATCCTCATGAAGGCTGAATTCGAGAAGCAGATCAACTCGGCCATTTTCCCGGGCATTCAGGGCGGTCCGCTCATGCACGTGATCGCGGCGAAGGCCGTCGCGTTCAAGGAAGCGCTGACGCCGGAGTTCAAGACGTACCAGCAGCAAGTGGTCGATAACGCGCGCGTGCTGGCCGAAACGCTCGTCAAGCGCGGTCTGCGTATCGTCTCGGGCCGCACGGAAAGCCACGTCATGCTGGTCGATCTGCGCGCAAAGAAGATCACCGGCAAGGCGGCCGAAGCCGCGCTCGGCGCCGCGCACATCACGGTCAACAAGAACGCCATTCCGAACGATCCGGAAAAGCCGTTCGTCACGAGCGGCGTGCGTCTCGGTTCGCCCGCCATGACCACGCGCGGTTTCGGCGTGAAGGAAGCGGAGCAGGTTGGCAATTTGATCGCGGACGTGCTCGACGCACCGGAAGACCAGGCGAACCTCGAGCGCGTGCGCGCACAAGTGACCGAGTTGACCAAGCGTTTCCCGGTCTATCGCTGATATTCGAACCGAGCCAGGAACCAAGCCCCGATGCGCTGCCCCTTCTGCCGACACGAAGACACCCAGGTCGTGGATTCTCGCGTGTCGGAGGACGGCGCAGCCATCCGGCGGCGGCGACGCTGTCCATCCTGCGACAAGCGTTTCACCACGTATGAGCGCGTCGAACTGGCGCTGCCGTCGGTCGTGAAGAAAGACGGCAGCCGCACCGAGTTCGATCGCCGCAAGCTCGTCGCGAGCATGAAGCTGGCGCTGCGCAAGCGGCCGGTTGCGGCGGACGCCATCGAGGCAGCCGTCGCGCGCATCGAATATCAATTGCTTGGCAGCGGCGAGCGCGAAGTGCAGAGCGAACGTCTCGGCGAACTCGTGATGAACGAGTTGCGGCAGCTCGACACCATCGCTTATGTACGGTTCGCGTCGGTCTACAAGCGTTTCGAAGACGTGTCCGAGTTCGAGGACGTGCTCGAGGAATTCCGCCGCGCCGCGCCCAAAAAGACCACTTCCCGCAAGCGCTGATTGCGCGTCTGTACCGAGCATCTTTCCCCCAGTCGATCTTTTGCCCTCGGGCAGTGTGCCCCGTGCGAACGCGCGTGAACACTCGTCCATTCGGCTAATGGCGGCGCGCGTTCCTTATCGCTAGATTGAGCATTCGTTCAACTCGTCGATAAGGCATGCAGATGAGCCGCTTCTCGAATTCTGGTTTCACACTCGTCGAACTTTGCGTGGTGCTTGCCGTGATGGCGATCCTCGCAACTTTCGCCACGCCTTCGTTTCTCTCCTGGCAGGCACGCGATCAGATCGATGCCCGCGCGCGCTCGCTTTTCTCGACGCTTTCGCTCGCGCGGGCCGAATCGCTCAAACGCGGCGCGCGCGTCACGCTATGCCGCGTCGATGCGAGCCGGCATTGCCTCGCGGCGGGCAAGGCTTGCGACGCGGGTATCGCGGACTGGTCGTGCGGCTGGGGCCTCTTCGTCGATAAAGACGGCGCGCTGACGCTCTTGCGCTTGCAGCCGGCGATGACATCGGTCGCCATTGCGGGCGCATCGACGGATCTTTCGTTCACGCCGCCGATGGGCCAAGTGATCGGCGGCTTCCGTAGCTTCGATTTCGGCCCGCGCAGCGCGGATGCCAACGCGAATGCGTCGTCGCGGCGCTGCATTCGACTGGCTGCGGGCGGGCGTGCGCGCATGACTCAAGGCGCTTGCGGAGCATCGGCATGAACGCGCGATCGGTCATGCCGAGCATCAGGCGCGGCGGGCGCACTCGATCCGTTCGCCCGCGCGGCGATTCGTTGATCGAGGTGATGATCGCCCTGTCGATCGCGGCGGTCACGGCGCTCGGACTCGTCGCCATGCAAAACGCGCTGGCAAAAGCCGAACGAACGGCGCTGTTGAGCGAACGCGCGGCACTGATGGCCGACTCCATCGGCGAGGCAACGCGTGGCAGCGCGGATAGCTCGGCCATGTTGTCGAGGTGGCGGGCGAGGGCGGCTGCGTTGCTGCCCGATGGAGACATCGCCATCTCGGATCGCGGCAACGGCGTGCAGGTCGCAACCGTCAACTGGCATGTCGCGGAAGGCGCGGAGCCGTGTCCCGAACCGCAGGCGCGACCGCACACGTCATGCATCGCGATGGCCTTTGCACGATGAACACGCGGCTCATTCATTCACGCGGCCACACACTGCTCGAACTTTCGATTGCGCTTGCGCTCGGGCTGTTGATCCTGGCCGCGTCGCTGTCTGTGTATCGCGCTCAGCGTGCGGGCTTCGAACGTGCCGCCGATGCCGCGCACATTCACGATGCCGGCGTCGGCGCGCTCGATCTCGTCGCTCAACAAGTGCAGATGGCCGGATTTTCGGCCGCGGGCGCGACCGACGCGCCGCTCTTCGGCTGTTCGCAGGGGCGCGTGACCGGCGCGGAGACGTCGGCGTCGTGCGAGTCGCTCGCGAGTCACTCGGACGGTCTGCAGGTCCGCTACGCGGCCGACACGGTTTCGACGTGGCCATCGACGAGCGGCACGCCTACCGACTGCATCGGCCAGACGGTTTCGGATGCGTTCGTCTTCAACCGCTATTACGCAAAGCCCAGCACGTCGAGCGGCGAGCCGGAGCTTTATTGCGAGGGCGGGGGTCGTCAGGCGCAACCGCTGGTGGAGGGCGTCGAACGGATGCGCGTCGTCTACTGGATCGCGGGTGCACCGGCCGCGCTCGACGCGTCGGCCATCGCACGCGAACGCTGGCCGGATGTCTACGCCGCCGAGGTCTGCGTGCTCGTGCGTGGCGCGGCGATTCAGGCGAAACGTCGGGCGAACTATGTCGATTGCGATGGCGCACCAGCCGTCAGCGATGACGGACGCACGCGCATGGCCTTCTGGCGCACGGTTGGCATACGCAACGCGCGAGGCACGTCGTGAGGCGGCGCGCGCGTTCGCGCGGCACGGTGCTGCCTATCGTCCTCTTGCTCGCCGCGATGATGCTCGTGACCGCCAGCGCCTGGCTGCAAGCCTCGCTCGTCGCGACCCGCACGGCCGTGTCGGCGCGCGAGCGGATGCAGGCGTTCCATGCGGCCGACAGCGCGTTGGTCCGCTGCGTTCGCATGATTGCCGATGCGCCCGTCATGACGAGTTCGGGCGCGCAGGAGCCTGTGGGCTGGCGCAGCAAGGCGTCGTTCGAAGGAGCGTCGGCCGTCGCCATCGAGCCGTTTGGCGACTGGCCGTATGCGCGCCGCGCGCCGCAATGTCTGATCGAAACTTGGTCGCATACGGACCAGGCGGTGGCGGTGACGTCGTATCTCGTGACGGCGCGTGGCTTCGGCGCATCGCCCGAGACCGAGGCGTGGCTGCAATCAAGAATCGATGGCGCGACCCGACATTGGCGGCGCGTCGTAGCGAAGCCGTTTTGAGGACGAACCATGAAGGACAAGGGCTTTACGCTGCTGGAATTGATCATCGCGCTCTGCATCGTGGCGATCATCGCGACGTTCGCGGTGCCTGCGTATCGGCAGCACGTGGCGAAGGCGCATCGGCTCGATGCGGCGGCGGCGTCGATGCGTGCCGTGCAATACATCGAAAGTACGCGGCTCGCGCAGTCGGCGACGGATGCAGTGACGCTTTCCGCCGGCATGGATCAGGCGCCATCGAGCGGTGCGCCGGTTTATCGGCTCGCGGTGCTGCCGGAATCGGCGACGAATGGCGGATACAGCATCGAGGCGACGCCAGTCGCAAATGGTCCGATGCAGGACGATTCTTGCGGCGTATTCATCGTCGACGCGACGGGCGTGCGGTCGAACCGCACGACGGGATCAGCGGCGACTGCACTGGATACCGCGCAGTCCACCGCTTGTTGGGGAGGGAAAAATTAAACGTTCAGAAGACCGTCGGATCGACGGCTTCGGTGGTGGCTTCGGCATGCGGGGCTTTCATCTGTTGCCAGATGCGCCAGCCTTCCCAGGCGACCAAACCCAGACCGCCCCACTTGAGCGCGGGCTTGGCACCACGCACCACGGCGGTCCGCACAGGCTTGGTCAGCACGAGCGACGCCACCGAGCCGATGATTGGATACTGCTTGAAGAGCAGGCCGAGATTGCTGCCCTTGCCGCCAAGCATCGAGCTGACCGAAGCCAGAATGCCGCCGATGCCGCCACCCGATGCACCGCGCTTCGGCGTGCGCCGGTTGCCGCCGCCAGGCATCAAAAAGCGCAGGAAACTGAAGTGCGTGATCGACGTGCGCAGATCGTGCGTGGCCTGCTGAAGCTCCATGCGTTCGACATCGGCGCGCGCAATCAGCAGTTCCTTGCGCAGCGCGCGCATGTGCGGTGTGCGCAGCGCCTTGGCGTTGTCACGCTTGGGCGGCTTGAAGGTATCGTCTTTTTTGCTCATGGTCGGACTGCCCGTGTGAGTTCAGTGGAACGTGTCGCGGTCCTTGCGGAATTCGGCGAGCGTGTCGTCAAACATGTTCGGCGCGTCGAGCAGCGTGCTGCGCGCACGTAGTCCGCAGGCGATTGCAATCAGCGCATAAACGAGCGTGATGCCGCCAAGCGCCTGCCAGCGATATGTGTCCCAGAAGAATATGGCGATGAGCACGGTGAGGGAGATCAGCGCCATCATTGCCAGCATCATGGCGGCGAGACCGAGAAACAGTACGCCGATAAGCCGCTCCTTCTCTTCCTGAAGCTCGATACCGATGAGTTCAAGGCGCGTCTCGAAGATGGCGAAGGCAGAACTGATGATTCGTCGCAACGGTCCGGGGGACGATTGCTGCGGTGGCCGTTCGGTCGTCATGGCTTGGGTGCGAGAAGCGCGTTGGGTGCCGCTTTGATATTGTCCCGGTCGCCGCACGAGGCGGCGTTCCGGCGCGAGAGTCGATCCGCGCGCCCCGAGCGGGCGTTGGCGGTTCGGTCCTTTCTTGATGATGGACCGTGACCGTTACGAACGTAGCAATCACCGGGCCATTGTCGAGGAGCGTGGGGAAGTGCGGCTTATTTGCGGTTGATGAGAAGCCCGATCACCGTGCCGAGGCCAGCCGCAATACCAATGGATGCCCACGGGTGTTCGTGGACGTAATCGTCCGTGGCGCGCGCGGCTTTTCTGCCTCGTTCGATCACGACGACTTGTGCATCGGCGGCTTTCTCCTTCGCTTGCTTTAGTCGAGCGAGCGCGCTCTCGCGCAGTTCGGAAGCGCGTTCGCCCGTGGCGCTGGCGGCTTGCTTGAGAAGATCTTCGGCGTCAGCGAGAACGGTTTTGATGTCCGACATGAATCGCTCCTTATTGATTTCTGACATTAAAGGCTCCAATCGGTGAGGCTACCTGATTCGCAGCCAGAGATGCGATTGCTGACGAGCAGGCTGGAACCTGCAACACAGACTCCTTGCAGGTTTCATTCCACTCGATGCTAATCAAAGGAAATCGCCGCAGCCTTGTCAAACTCTCGACATCGCTGACAATGGGAGCCGATCTGACCCGTAAAAGTTTCAGCAAACTGATCGAAAGTTACAAAGAGGATCAATCAGTCCGAGTCGCACCATACGCCTTTCAGAAAAAAGCCTGAATTCCGGTTTGCGCGCGTCCGAGAATAAGCGCGTGGATATCGTGGGTGCCTTCGTAGGTATTCACCACTTCGAGATTGACGAGGTGACGCGCCACGCCGAACTCGTCCGAAATGCCGTTGCCGCCCAGCATGTCGCGCGCGAGCCGGGCGATGTCGAGCGCCTTACCGCACGAATTGCGCTTCATGATCGAGGTGATCTCGACCGCTGCCGTGCCTTCGTCCTTCATGCGCCCGAGTCGCAGCACGCCTTGTAGGCCTAGCGTGATTTCTGTCTGCATATCGGCAAGTTTCTTTTGGATCAACTGGTTTGCCGCAAGCGGACGACCGAACTGCTTGCGATCCAGCGTGTATTGCCGCGCCATATGCCAGCAGGCTTCGGCGGCGCCGAGCGCGCCCCACGAGATGCCGTAGCGCGCCGAGTTCAGACAGGTGAACGGCCCTTTGAGACCGCGAACTTCCGGAAACAGGTTTTCTTCCGGCACGAACACTTCGTCCATCACGATCTCGCCGGTGATCGACGCGCGCAATCCAACCTTGCCGTGAATGGCTGGCGCGGACAGTCCTTTCCAGCCCTTTTCGAGGATGAAGCCGCGAATCTCATCGCGTCCGTTTTCCTCCAGCTTCGCCCAGACGACGAACACATCCGCGATAGGCGAGTTCGAGATCCACATCTTCGAGCCCGAAAGCGAGTAGCCGTCCTGCACTTTCTTCGCGCGCGTCGTCATGCTGGCGGGATCGGAACCGGCGTTCGGCTCGGTGAGCCCGAAGCAGCCGATCCACTCGCCGCGCGCGAGCTTCGGCAGATACTTTTCCTTTTGCGCGTCGCTGCCGAAAGCGTGAATCGGCACCATTACGAGCGACGATTGCACCGACATCATCGAGCGATAGCCGGAATCCACGCGTTCCACTTCGCGCGCGATCAGGCCGTAGCTCACGTAGTTGAGGCCCGGTCCGCCGTATTGTTCGGGGATGGTCGGGCCGAGCAGACCGAGCTCGCCCATTTCGCGAAAGATCGACGGATCGGTCGTTTCCTCGCGAAACGCCTGCGTCACGCGCGGCAGCAGCTTGTCCTGCGCGTAGGCGCGCGCGGCGTCGCGGACCATGCGTTCTTCTTCGTTGAGTTGCTGATCCAGCAAGAGCGGGTCTTCCCAGTTGAAGCGAGCGGCGTCGGCCATGTGCGTCTCCTCCCATGCAGTGTCGATTGAAAAGCGCCTCGCTCCGGCGCTTGACTTGCGTTCCGCTGAGCGGAACAATGTTTTGCAAATTAGCTTCGAGTTTAGCATCCGATGTCTGCTGCTTTCAAACGTGGTTCTGGGCGTGAAACCGACGGCGAATCTCGCCGGAAAGCCGAACGTGCACCTGATGGCAGAACCGAAGACGCATTGGCCGGCGGCTCCAAAGGCGCTTCTAGCCGCGAATCTGTCCGCGCTTCAGGCCGCGAATCGAGCTGCGAGTCCGGCCGTGAATCCATCCACGAATTCGGGCGTGCGGATGAGCGTAATCCCGGACACGCGTCCGACCGCGCTTCAGATCACGAGTCCGGCCGCCACTCTCATCTGTCGCCCAACGCATCCGACGATCGCAAGTTCGTCGTCGCCCTCGCACGCGGTCTCGATATGTTGCGCGCATTTCGCCCTGGCGAGACGCTTCTCGGCAATCGCGATTTCGTCGCGCGCACGGGATTGCCCAAGGCGACGGTCAATCGTCTGGCCTACACGCTGACCACGCTCGGTTACCTGCGTTTCGACGATGCCGCCGGCAAGTACGCGCTCGACACGGGCGTGCTCTCGCTCGGCTTCTCGCTATTGGCGGGCGCGGACACACTGGAACTCGCCCGGCCACATATGCGCGCGCTGGCGCGTGAGATCGGCGCGGCGGTATCGCTCGGCTGTCGCGATGGCCTCGACATGATCTATCTGGAAACCATTCGTAGCGAAACCGCGCTCACGCTCGGCCTCGCGCCCGGATCGCGTCTGTCGATGCTCACGAGTTCCATGGGACGCGCCTATCTCGCCGTGCTCGACGCCGATGAGCGCGCGGCCTTGCTGGAAGAATTGCGGGAACGGGAAGGCGCCGAACGAGTGGCTTCGGCGCAGCGCGCGATCGAAGATTTCGCGCGCGACGGCTGCTGCTATTCATTCCGTGAATGGCACGACGACGTCAACGCGATTGCCGCGCCGTTTCGCGACGTGCGCAATGGGCGCTGGCTGGTGTTGAGCAGCAGCGGGCCGGCGTCGTCGATGGATGAGGGTTATTTCCGCGAGTCGATTGCGCCGAAACTAAGGGCGTTGGCGGGACGGCTCGCCTGAAGGACCGCTCGATTGGGCTGCTCGCGGCATCGTGAAGCAGCCGTGCTCGAAGCGTCGCCGGGCGGCGAGGGTCGCGCGCGATTGCGCAGTCGCCACAGCTTGAGTTCATCGACCGCACGCAATCTCAAAGCATCGTGCGCACATGCCAAAGCTCCGGAAACAGCACCACGTCCAGCATCTTGCGCAGATACGAAGCGCCCGCCGTGCCGCCCGTTCCTTGCTTGAAGCCGATGATGCGCTCCACCGCCGTCACATGCCGGAAGCGCCATTGCCGGAAGGCGTCTTCCAGATCGACGAGTTCCTCCGCCATCTCATAGAGCTCCCAGTAGCGTGACGGATCGCGATATACCGCGAGCCACGCCGCTTCGACCGACGCGTCGTGCGTCGTGGGCTGGGTCCAGTCGCGCTGCAGCCTTTCGGGCGCGATCTGGAAGCCACGTCGCGCGAGCAGTCGGATCACTTCGTCGTAGAACGAAGGCGCTTCGAGCGTCTGTCGCACCTGCGCGAGAATCTCCGGCCGATGCGCATGCGGCTTCAGCATCTGCTCATTCTTGTTGCCGAGCATGAACTCGATCTGCCGATACTGATGCGACTGAAACCCGGATGACGCACCGAGATACGGCCGCATCGCGGTGTATTCGGAAGGCGTCATGGTAGCGAGGACGTTCCACGCCTGCACCAGTTGCTCGAAGATGCGCGACACGCGCGCGAGCATCTTGAAGGCGGATGGCAGGGCGTCGGTATGAACCGCTTCGAGGGCGGCGTGCAGTTCGTAGAGCGCGAGCTTCATCCAGAGTTCGCTCGTCTGGTGCTGCACGATGAACAGCATCTCGTTGTGGTCCGGCGAGCGTGGATGCTGCGCGGTCAGAATCGAATCGAGGCCGAGATAGTCGCCGTAGCTCATCGAATCGGAGAAATCGAGCTTGGCTTCGTGCCAGCCTGATTCTGCCGGATGCACCGCCCGTGCGGCATCGGCCGCACCGTGGCCGAACGGACATCCGCCGCCTTTAACCTCATTCATGGCCGTCACCTCTCAAGTCACCGAAGCGCGTTCGCCAAACTCCGGCGCGCGCCAGCTTTCGGTCGCGAGCACATCGCGCAAGGTTTCAACCGCTTCCCAGACATCGACGAAACGCGTGTAAAGCGGCGTGAAGCCGAAGCGCAAAATACGCGGCTCGCGATAATCGCCGATCACGCCACGCGCGATCAGCGCCTGCATCACCTCATAGCCGTTCGGATGCTCGAAGCTCACTTGCGAGCCGCGTCGCGCATGTTCGCGCGGCGTCGCGAGCGTCAGCGGAAACTCGCCGCAACGCGCTTCCACTAGCTCGATGAACAGATCGCCAAGCGCAAGCGACTTGCGCCGCAAGGTCTGCATATCCGTTTGCAGGAATACATCCAGCCCGCACTCGACGAGCGACATCGAGACGATAGGCTGCGTGCCGCACAGATATCGACCGATACCATCGTCCGGGCGATACACCGGGTCCATCGCGAACGGTTTCTTGTGCCCCCACCAGCCCGAGAGCGGCTGCGAGAATGTGTTCTGATGGCGCTTGGGCACCCACACGAACGCAGGCGAACCCGGTCCGCCGTTCAGATACTTATACGTGCAGCCGACGGCATAGTCCGCGCCGACGCCGTTCAGATCGACCGGCACCGCGCCTGCCGAATGCGCCAGGTCCCAGACCGCGATTGCGCCCGCGCGATGAATCGTCTCGGTGAGCGCGGCCATGTCGTGCATGTAGCCGGTGCGATAGTTCACGTGCGTGATCATCGCGATGGCGGTGTGTTCGTCGATGGCGGCAGGCAGTTCGGACGCGTCATCGACGAGACGCAGTTCATAGCCGCGATCGAGCTGCTCGATCAAACCCTGCGCGATATACAGGTCGCTCGGAAAGTTCGAACGTTCGGAGACGATCACGCGACGTTTCGGATCGCGCTCGTTCGCGAGCTTGAGTGCCGCGGAAAGGATCTTGAAGAGATTGGCCGAGATCGTGTCGTTCACGACGACTTCATCCTCGCCCGCGCCGATGAGCGAAGCCAGCTTGTTGCCGAGCCGTCGCGGCAGCGCGTACCAGCCGGCGGTGTTCCAACTGCGGATCAGCCCTTCGCCCCATTCTTCGGCGATCACGCCGGCCGCGCGCGCGGCAGCCGCTTTGGGCGGCACGCCGAGCGAGTTGCCATCCAGATAGATTACGTCGTTCGCGAGCACGAATTGATCGCGCAGGGCATTCAGCGGGTCGTCGCGGTCGAGTGCGGCGGCGTCGTCACGGTTTTTCATCGAAAAGTCCAATTGTTCAGGGAAGATCGGGGCGATCAGGAAAGCGGGCGCAGGACGGCGCGCACCGGGCTCGCATCGAGCGTCGAAAATTTGAGCGGCAGCGCGATGAGTTCGTAGTCGCTGGGCGCGACGGCATCGAGCACGAGGCCTTCGAGAATCGCCATGCCGTGCGCGCGAATCCGGCGATGCGCGTCCATCGTCTTCGATTCCTGCGGATCGAGCGATGGCGTGTCTATACCGATGAGCTTCACGCCACGCGCCGCCAATAGATCGACGGTCGCGGGCGCGGCGGCACAAAATGCGCTGTCCCAAGTATCGAGCGGCGCGCTCGCGTAGGTACGCAGGAGGATGCGCGGCGGGGCGTTGTCATCGTCGAGAAAATCGGCGATATGTTCTGGCAAAACGAGCGGCGCCGCGCCAATGCAATGCACGACCCGGCAAGCGCCGAGATACGTGTCGAGCGGCACCTCGCCAATAGCCGCGCCGTGTTCGTCGTAATGCAGCGGGGCATCGGCATGAGCGCCGGTGTGCGGCGAAAGCGTGAGACGCGCCACGTTCACGGGCGAGCCCGCTTCCATGCGCCAGACGCGTTCGATACCAACGGGCGTATCGCCCGGCCAGACCGGCGTGTCGGTGGAAATCGGCGGAGAAATATCGAGAAGCGTCATGTCGGCTAACAGAAAGCGCTGGGATGCGTCAAATCATAGCCGTGCTATCTCGAAATGTGATTGCAAAAAAACTACCCAAAAACGTTGTGGCTAGAACATAATTCGATGAAACGGGCTAGGGGACTAAAAAATGACCGGATTCACGCTCGATGCAACAGATTGCCGAATTCTGGCGGTACTGCAGGAAGATGGACGGATCAGTAACCTGGACCTTGCGGAGCGCATCGCGCTCTCGCCTTCGGCGTGTTTGCGCCGCATGCGCCTGCTCGAAGAAGAGGGCGTGATTGCGAGCTATCGCGCGTGTCTGGACCGTGAGCGGCTGGGCATCGAGCTCGAAGCCTTCGTGCACGTCTCCATGCGCAACGACCAGGAAAACTGGCACGAGAAGTTCGCGGCCGCCGTGCGCGAATGGCCGGAAGTGGTGGGCGCGTTCGTCGTCACGGGCGACACGCATTACGTGTTGCGCGTGCTCGCGCACAACCTCAAGCACTACTCGGATTTCATTCTGAGCAAGCTGTATAAGGCGCCGGGCGTTATCGACATTCGCTCGAATATCGTCTTGCAAACCATGAAGGACGATGCAGGCGTGCCCGTCGCGCTGATCGAACAACCGGCGCGGCCAAGCAGCCCGCCTTGAGCCTCAGGCGTTGATATTCAAGCGTCGAGGGGCTTATTCGATCGATCCCAACGTGTGGAATCCGCCGGCGTGAAACACCAGCGGAGGCGCGCTGTCGTCTTTCGCGCGCACGCCACAGCGCTCCACTTCGCCGACAAAGATCACGTGGTCGCCTTCGTCGTAGCGGCTGCGATTGTGGCATTCGAACCAGGCAATCGCGCCGTCGAGCACTGGCATGCCGGTGTCGCCCGCCGCGTGCGAGACGCCCGCGAAGCGGTCGCCCTTGACCGTGGCGAAGCGCCGGCAAAGCTCCAGTTGCGATGCCGCGAGCACGTTCACCACGTAGTGACTATTGGCGCGAAACACCGACATCGAAGCCGACTTGGTGGCGAGACTCCACAGCACGAGCGGCGGGTCGAGCGATACCGAATTAAACGAACTGGCCGTGATGCCGATCAACTGCCCGGATTCGGTGCGCGTGGTGATGACGGTCACGCCCGTCGCAAACTGGCCGAGCGCGGCGCGGAATTCTTTCGGATCGAAGTTCGGGGTTTTAGCGCTTGTCATCGGGCAAAGTCGTCTTGTTTTTTCGCCGACCTGACGAGTTTCGCTTGGAGCGAGAGGACTTGTCATCGGTTAGAAGTGTCTTGTTTTATGCCGATCCGGACGCGCATTTCCTCGGGGCGAAAGGGCTTGTCATCAGTTGGTGGAATCTCGTCTTGCCGAACCGGATACGTGTTGCATTCGAATCGGAAGGACCTGTTCTCGTGTTGTCTAAAAGCTGGAGATTGGCTCGATTCTAGCGGAATCAGCCGTCCGGAACCGCCATAAGCCAGCGCCGGCAGTGTGGCCAACGCCGCTTTGTAAAAGCCGGTAAGCTCGGAGCAAGCCCTTCGCGCGCATCGGAAACATCGAAGAAACCGTGGAATGTTGAAGAAGCGGCGAGGCGCATCCATATGGATGATCCGCGGCATGGCCGCATGCACTTGACGAGGAGTTGCGCATGACCCAGCAGAATGAGCAGGCGAGAACCGAAACCGCGACGCTCGGCGGCGGTTGCTTCTGGTGCACGGAAGCGGTGTTTCTGGCGGTCGAAGGCGTGGTGTCGGTCGAATCCGGCTATGCGGGCGGCAAGGTGGTCGATCCGTCGTACGAACAGGTCTGCGATGGCGAAACTGGCCACGCGGAAGTGGTGAAGGTCGTGTTCGATCCGGCGATCATCAGCTACCGCGAAGTGCTTGAGATTTTCTTCGCGACGCACGATCCGACGCAACTCAATCGCCAGGGTAATGACGTGGGCACGCAGTATCGCTCGGCGGTGTTCACGCATTCGGACGAGCAGCGCAAGGTCGCGCTCGAAGTGATCGATGAACTGCAGCGCGAGGATGTCTTCGGCGGCAAGATCGTCACGCAGGTCACCGCGCTCGATAACGACTACTATCCGGCCGAAGCGTATCACCAGAACTACTTCGAGCAGCATCCGAACCAGGGGTATTGCGCGGCGGTCGTCGGCCCGAAGGTCGCGAAGTTCCGCAAGAAGTTCGCGCATCGGTTGAAGAAGTGAAGGGCGGGGCGGAGGCCGCGCTTGAGGGCGGTCTGCATACCGTGTCGGAGCCGGGAAGTCGCCGCGTTCAGTCCATGCCATAAGGCGAGGCATCCTGGCGCTCAAGTCGCGCTTGAAGCAAAGACGTGACGGCATGCGAGCCGTGCCTGAAGTGCGGCTCGATAGCGGTGGATAGAGCGTTCAGCCAGTACGCCGGGGAGCCCGGTCGATTTCAGCCGTCGCACGTTATAGCTTTACCGCTAGCCGCGTAGTACGCGCTCGCATTCCCGCGCAATCCCACGCGCAAGCTCGAAGCACGTAAGCGGCGCGGAACCCTCCGCCTTGTTGTTCGCCGCGATGACCACCGGCTGGCCCGCGATCGCATATCGCGCGGCCAGTTCGGCCAGCGCCTCGCGCGTGTCGCGGTCTTCATCGACTATTTGGTCGAACGGCTCGTACTTCGCCTTCGCCTGTTCGTAGCGAAAGCCGCTATGCAGACTCCAGCGCACGACGAGCGGCCCTAGCGTTTCTTCGTCCAGCAACGCGAGCGCCTTCGCCTGGCGACGCACGTCCGGCATGCGCGCATGCACGCCGATGCAATAGCGCACGTTCGCGTCCCGCAGCGCGCGTATGAAGCGCGGTGTCAGCATGACGGCGTCGCGCAATTCGACGGCGTAACGCGTCTCGCCTTCGAGCGGCGGAAGCGCGCCGAGAAACGCCGCCAACCGGTCGATGAAGCGCGATGGCTCGACGATCATCGCATCTGGCAGCGGCGAGAACTGGAACACGAGCGCGCCGGCTTTCGTCCCAAGCCCGCCGATGCACGGTGCCACAAATTCGTCGATGGCAATCCGCGCGTTTAGAAACGCGGGGTTCTCCGCATCGGGCGCGCCGCGCTGGCCGCGGATAAAGGCGTCGGTGACGGCGGCAGGCGCCTTCACGATGAAGCGAAAGTGCTCCGGCACCTGGCTCGCATACCGCGCGTAGTCGGCGAGCGAAAGCGGTGCGTAGAACGAGCGGTCGATGGACACGCAGCGCAACAACGGATGCGCGCTGTAGGCGGTGAGGCCGTCGCGCGAGAGCTTCGTGTTCGAATACGCGTCGCCGTAGACGATGCCGCGCCAGCCCGGAAACGACCACGTCGATGTGCCGAGATGAATGGCTTCGGGCAGTTTTTTCGCGAGCGCGTCGAGATCGGCGTTCAATGGCGCAGGCAGGACGCCGCGTGCCTTCGGCTGGCTCGCGGGCTTGCGCGGCGCGGGTTCGTCGAACAGGTCGGGTTCTGTGGCTTGCCCGTGTTCCGCCGACGCCGGCAGGCACTCTAGCTCACCGGCTGGCGCAATCTCACTCGGCGCCGCGTCGTCGAGCAGGGAGCCCTGCGCGTCGCCGTCACGCGCAGCGTCCTCTTCCGAAAACTTCGATCCCTGCTTCAGAGCGCCTTCTCGTAAATGTATTTCCGCGACCACGGCAATGTCGTCGCGCTGCGGCCCGCCTTGCGGCACACCACTTGATAGATCGACACGTCGTCGTTCTCGAACGCGTACGCGCAACCCGCGAGATACACGCGCCAGATGCGGAATTTCTCGTCATCCACAAGCTTCTTGGCTTGCTCGGCGTTTGCCTCGAAGCTCTCGGCCCAGATGTCGAGCGTGCGGGCGTAATGCCGGCGCAAGCTTTCGATGTCGATCGCTTCCAGCCCGCCGCGCTGCATGCTTTCGAGCGCGAGACCGATATGCGGCAACTCGCCATCCGGAAACACGTAGCGGTCGATAAACTCGCCGCCGCCGAGCGCGGTCTCGCCGCTGTCGGCGTCGGATGACGTGATGCCGTGATTCATCGCGACGCCGTCATCGACCAGCAGATCGCGAATCTTTGCAAAGTAGCCCGGCAGATTCTTGCGTCCGACGTGCTCGAACATGCCCACGCTCGTGATGCGGTCGAATTGCCCCGGCACGTCGCGATAATCTTGCAGACGGATTTCGATCTGATCTTCGAGGCCCGCATCTTTCACGCGCTGCGTCGCGAGCTTGAACTGGTTTTCCGAGAGCGTCACGCCCACGCACTTCGCGCCGAACTTCTGCGCGGCGCGGATCACGAGCGCGCCCCAGCCGCAGCCAATGTCGAGCAAACGATGGCCCGGCTGCACCTGAATCTTGGTCAGGATGTGATCGATCTTCTTGATCTGCGCGGTGGCCAAATCTTCGTCGCCGTTTTCGAAGTACGCGCACGAGTACACCATGTTCTTGTCGAGCCAGAGCTGATAGAACTCGTTCGACACATCGTAGTGGTACTGAATGGCCTTCTTGTCCGACGCCTTCGAGTGATTGAAGTAGCGCCGCACGCGAGCCAGCTTGCCCGCGCTCGTGACGGTGTTCTTCGCGAGCGAATAACCGACGTTGATGATGTCCGAGAGCTTGCCCTCGATATCGATCTTGCCTTTCACGTACGCTTCACCGAGATTGTCGAGACTCGGTTCCAGCAGATAAGGCAGCGCCGTCGCGCTCTTTACATGCAACGTGACTTGCGGCGCGGCGAACTGCCCGAAGTCGTGCTGCTGTCCATCCCAAAGCACGAGGCGCGCAGGCAGGTTGGCCCTGGCCCGCACTTCCTCGACCCATTGCGTCAGCTTCTTCTCCCAGAACATGCTTGCTTCTCCGCGCTAAAGAAAATCAAGGGGAAGGCCCGCCGTGCCGGTTCTGGATGCCCGTGCATCGACGCGCCTTCATGTTCGTTGCCGTGGTGCTGCGTTTTATGACGACGTACTGCCTGCTACCGGACCCGTCTTAGGGTGCGAGCCTCTTGATATCCCACGGGCCGTCCGCGCGCTCGCGCTCATAGACGATGCGGTCATGCAGCCGCGACGGACGTCCCTGCCAGAATTCGATGGTGTCCGGCACGAGCCGGTAGCCGCCCCAGTGTGGCGGGCGCGGCGGTGCGTCGCCGAATTTTTCGATCATTTCGCGCTCGCGCGCTTCGAGCGCCTCGCGGCTTTCGAGCGGCTGACTCTGTTCCGACGCCCACGCGCCAATGCGCGATCCGAGCGGCCGGGACTGAAAATAGGCATCGCTTTCCTCGGCGCTCGTCTTGACGATCACGCCTTCGACACGCACCTGACGTTCGAGCTCGATCCAGTGGAACAGCAGACTTGCCGCGGGATTGGCGGCGATTTCGCGGCCTTTGCGGCTATCGTAATTGGTAAAAAAAACGAAGCCACGTTCGTCGAACCCCTTGATCAGCACGATGCGCGCGGAGGGCCGGCCGTTCTCGTCGACGGTGGCCAAGGTCATGGCGTTGGGTTCGGGCAGTTTCGCGTCGAGCGCCTGGGCGAACCAGGTGTCGAACTGGCGCACCGGCTCCGGCGCGACGTCGGCGGCGTCGAGTGAGCCGCGAGAATAATTTTTGCGAAGGTCTGCGAGGGTGGTCATTTTTATGCAAACGCTACAGTCGGCGTCAGTATAGCCAAGGTGGTTCTTTCTTGCCCTTGCCGTGGTGAATCCGGTCCGGCTATCACCCCTTGGGTTTCGATAAGGCAGAATACGCAATTCGCGCGCTTTCTGCATGAATGGTCTACCAACTTTGTCAATTAGACAGGCGCTTGTAAGCTATGCCTGACGGGCCGCAGCGGCGTTTGGCTTGTTTTTGCCCATGCTCCGCGAAGCCCTCCCGCGCTTTTTCGGTTTCTGCTTCCACCTATGACTGCCACCATCGCTCCCAACGAGTCACCTTCCGCCGACGAGATCGCCGACCGCGACCGACGCTTCGGCGGCATCGCGCGTCTGTATGGCGCGCCTGCGCTCGCGGCGTTCGAAGGCGCGCATGTCGCGGTGATCGGCATAGGCGGCGTGGGATCGTGGGTGGCTGAAGCGCTGGCGCGCAGCGCAATCGGCAAGCTCACGTTGATCGATCTCGACAACGTCGCCGAAAGCAACACCAACCGGCAGATCCACGCGCTCGACGGCAACTACGGCAAGGCCAAGGTCACGGCGATGGCCGAGCGCATCCGTTTGATCGATCCCGCCTGCGACGTGCGGCAGATCGAGGACTTCGTGGAGCCGGGTAATTTCGATGCGATGCTCGGCGGCGGTTTCGACTTCATCGTCGATGCCATCGACAGCGTGCGCACGAAAACCGCACTCATTGCGTGGTGTGTCGCGAACAAGCAGCCGCTGATCACGGTGGGCGGCGCGGGCGGGCAGCTCGATCCGACGCGTATTCGCATCGACGACCTGGCGCTGACCATTCAGGACCCGCTGCTTTCGAAAGTGCGCGGCCAGTTGCGCAAAATGCATGGCTTTCCGCGCGGACCGAAGGCGCGTTTCAAGGTCAGCGCGGTGTATTCGGACGAGCCGCTCATTTACCCGGAAGCGGTGGCTTGCGATATCAGCGAGGGCGCGGAGCATCTGGAAACCGGCGCGGAATACGCGGGCCCGGTCGGGCTGAATTGCGCGGGTTTCGGGTCCAGCGTGTGTGTGACGGCGAGCTTTGGGTTCGCGGCGGCGGCGTTCGTGCTTCGGGCGTTGGCGAAGAAGGCGGCTTAGGGCGGCAGGTTCTTGCGAGGACGTAACAACGGCGTGCCATAGAGTCACAGAAGCATGAATGGTGGTGGCTTGCGTCGATGGCAGGTCGGTTTTCGCACGAATATGACGAGCTGGCGTCGCGGCAAACCCGCCAGTTGCATGCATGCACGCGAGTCGACGTGGCCACACGGCGAACATGCGCTGCTTGACGTCACGCGGCGAACCGCAGCCAACAAAAAAACGGCCAGCTTCCACGAGCTGGCCGTTTTTGCATCCACGAGCGATCATGCATGCTCAATTCATCGCGGCACTCAGCCTGCGCCGCCAGTACGCCACGACATCCGGTTGATTCGCCGCAAGTTCGAACACCGATAGCATCGTCTTGCGGCCGACGTCGTCCATGAACGCGCGATCGCGCACGACGATTTCGAGCAGATGTTCCAGCGCACCACCGTAATCGCGGCCGGCGATCAAACGGTTCGCAAGCGCAAAGCGCGCTTCGAGATCGTCCGGTTTCGCGTTCACCGCCGCGATGAGATCGTCGGCGGGCGGCAGTCCGGCGGCTGCATCGGCGGCGTCGAGTTCGGTCTTGAGCGCGTTGTAGCGCGCGTCGATGCCCTGCGTCGTCTTAGGCGAAAGCAGCTTGTCTTCTTCCTTCGCTTCGTCGATCCGCCGTTCCGCGATCAGCCATTCGATCAAATCGAGGCGCGCATCTTCGTAACTCGGATCGAGCGCGATCGTGGCCTTGATGCGATCGATCGCGTCCTTGCGGTTACCGCTCGCCCACGCGTCGTGCGCGGCGCGGCGCTCGGCCTCGGCGCCAGCGGGCACGAGCCGGTCGAGAAACTCGCGCAATTGGCCTTCGGGCAACACGCCGATGAACTGGTCCACTGGCCGGCCTTCCGCAAACGCGATCACGTGCGGAATGCTGCGCACCTGGAAGTGCTGCGCGAGTTCCTGATTCTCGTCGACATTCACCTTGACGAGCTTCCAGTTGCCGGCGGCTTCGGCTTCGAGCCGTTCCAACATCGGACCGAGCGTCTTGCACGGGCCGCACCACGGAGCCCAGAAATCGACGAGAACGGGCGCGAGCATCGACGCGTTGATGACGTCGTTTTCAAACGTAGCGAGGGTCGTTTCCATGCGTTCTCTCCTAATGCCTGCAATGTGTCTTGAAATTAGATGGGGACGCTTGCATAACTCTCAACGGCCACGGCGTTGATTCACGCCGATGCACGTCTCATGCCTCGGGCGCGCGATTCTCGCGGCGCGCGGGCGGCAGCGGAATGAACTCCGTCTCGCCGGAAACGTGCCCCATGCGCTGCTCGCTCCATGCCTGTTTCGCGGCCTCGATCTTGTCGCGCGAACTGGCGACGAAATTCCATTCGATGATGCGTGCGCCGTCGAGCGGCGCGCCACCGAGGATCATCACGCGCGCGCCGTTCGCGCTCTCGAAATGCACCGGCGCGCCCGGTTCGAGCACGGCCATTTGCTGTTCGGGCAGCGTTTCGCCGTCGATGGACAGATCGCCTTCGACGAGATACACGCCGCGTTCCTCGTGTTCGGTATCGAGCGTGAGCGCGCTGCCGCGAGCGAAATCGGCGGCGACGTAAAGCGTTGGCGAGAACGTGCGCGTGGGCGCTTGGGCGCCGAACGCGGTGCCCGCGATTACGCGCAAAGTCACGCCGTCGCGCTCGATTTGCGGCAAGGCGGACGCCGCATGATGCTCGAACGAAGGCTCGACTTCCTCGCTTGCCACCGGCAGCGCGACCCAGGTCTGGATGCCATGCATCGTCTGGCCTCGCTCGCGTTCCTCGTCGGGCGTACGTTCCGAATGGACGATGCCGCGCCCGGCGGTCATCCAGTTGACGTCGCCGGGCACGATCTTCTGCACGGAGTCGACGCTGTCGCGATGCATGATGGCGCCTTCGAAGAGATAGGTGACGGTTGCGAGCCCGATATGCGGATGCGGCCGTACATCCAGTCCCTGTCCGGGCACGAGGGTTGCGGGACCGATGTGGTCGAAGAAGATGAAGGGTCCGACAGTGCGTGCCGCCAGTGCGGGGAGCACGCGCCTCACCGTGAGGCCGCCGACATCGTGTTGATGTGGTTTGAGCAGGACGCGGATCGACGTGGACATTGGCGGTTCCGGTAGCTGACGCGCCGGTTGCGCGCCTGGAACCGCCGATTCTACCGGCCGCTGCGGCGATGCGCTCTCATCGGGGATGTGGAAAACGCTTCATCGACTTCGTGCGGAGTTACGCGTGCTTCACGTGTTTTTTACGAAGGGACCGCGCTTTTTGCAGCATGCGTGCAGAATTTGCGCAAACGTCAATTGATAGGAGAGGAAACCATGAGCAAGAATAAACTGTTGATCGCCATCACCGCAGGTCTTTTGAGCGCCACGGCTGCAACCGGCGCAATGGCCCAGACCTCGTCGGGCAACTCGTCGGCGGCCATGGGCCAGACCGACACTGGCGCGTCGACCGATGGCACGTCGTCGTCGGGCACGACCAAGCACAAGATGCGCAAGCACAGCGCGCATCCGTCGGCAGGCAAGAAGACGCCTGACGTCGAAACCGGCAACAATGCGGCAGCGGAATCCGGCCAAAGCAAGTAAGCGGTCTGGATTGCTGTGAAGCGCCCGCGCTTCCCTTGGGAGGCGCGGGCGTTTTTTTGTCTGCATGCGCCAAGACGGCAAGGCGTTGTGAGCGCAGTTTTTCACAAGCCACCGCAGAGTGCGCCCCGCTAAACTCGTGTGACTTTCAATCGAAGTGCACGAAGGAGCGGCGATGTCGCCAAGGGACTTGCTGATTGCGTCGGTGGTGATTCTCGCGTGGGGCGTGAATTTCGTCGTCATCAAACTGGGTTTGCACGGCGTGCCGCCGTTCTTGCTGGGCGCCTTGCGATTCGCGCTGGCCGCGGTGCCGGTCTTCTTCGTCAAGCGCCCGCGAATTCCGCTGCGCTGGCTTTTCGCTTATGGCCTTTCCATTTCGTTCGGCCAGTTTGCGTTGTTGTTCTATGGCATGTCGGTCGGCATGCCGGCGGGACTTGCTTCGCTCGTCTTGCAGGCGCAGGCGTTCTTCACCTTGATCTTTGCCGCCTTCATGCTTGGCGAGCGCATACGCGCGATGAATATAGCTGGACTCTTGATCGCGGCGGCCGGGCTAGCGCTGATCGGCATGCAGGGCGGCCACGCGATGACCCTCACAGGGTTCTTGTTCACGCTTGGCGCGGCGTCGATGTGGGCGCTTGGCAATGTCGTCACGAAGCGCATGGGCAAGGTCGACTTGCTGTCGCTCGTAGTGTGGGCGAGCCTGATACCGCCGCTGCCGTTTCTTGCGTTGTCGTTGATTTTCGAGGGCCCGGCGCGCATTGAAGCGAGCCTTGCGGCGATCCCGTCGATATCGATTTTCGCGATCGTTTATCTCTCGTTCATCGCGACCATCATTGGCTACAGCTTGTGGGGCAAATTGCTTGCGCGCTATCCGGCGGCGCAGGTCGCACCGTTCTCGTTATTGGTGCCGGTGATAGGCATTGCATCGGCGGCGGTGTTTCTGGGCGAGGCACTGACACCGGCGGAAGTAGCGGGCGCGGCGCTGGTAATGGCGGGATTGGCGGTCAATGTATTCGGCGCACGCTTGAAACAGAGACTATTCCCCATCCCGCGATAAAAAAAACCGCAAAAAAACGGACCCTTAAAGGGAAGACGCTAAAGAAAAAAGCAATACAACGGCCGACTTCCTTGAAAGTGCCAGTGAAAAAAATCGAACAGCGACTCCGAAAAAAGCTTTGATCTTGTGAGTTTTACCGAGAGCGTGAGTGGAGGGGGAGTGCACAAGGGGTTTGTGGTAAATAGCGGGGAACCAGTTGTGCTTCAGATGCCGGTTCCAAAGCTGCTTTCTTTGGTTCCTTTCTTTGCAGCAGCAAAGAAAGGGACCCCCCCGCCGGGGAGGCGGCTACTGAACGAGACTGCCCGAGAACCGCAAAAGAACCGCAAACCAACGTCTTCAAGTCATGCGACTCTTAGCCAAAGGCGGATTAGCAGCAAAATACCGCCTGATGCCTTTCATAATGGCGCTAGCCATCTTGTCCCGATAGGCATCATCGTTGAGGCGAGTCTCCTCATCCGGGTTACTGATAAACGCGGTTTCGACGAGAATCGAGGGAATATCCGGTGCCTTGAGCACGGCAAACCCTGCCTGCTCGACCGACCCCTTGTGCAGTTTGTTAATGCCCCCGATTTCATTCAGCACGAAACTCCCATACCGCATGGAATCGCGAATCTGCGCCGTAGTGGACATGTCGAAAAGCGCGCGATTCACGCTAGCGTCTTGCGATTTCACGTTGATGCCACCGACCTGATCCGACGAATTTTCCTTGGCGGCCATCCACCGCGCCGCCGCGCTCGACGCACCATGTTCCGACAACGCGAAAACGGAAGAACCACGCGCCGAAGACTCGGTAAACGCGTCCGCATGAATCGACACGAATAGATCGGCGCCGACACGCTGCGCCTTCTGCACACGCACATTGAGTGGCACGAAGAAATCGGCATCACGCGTCATCATGGCGCGCATGTTGGGTTGCGCGTCGATCTTCGCGCGCAGCTTCTTCGCGATATCGAGCGCAATGTGCTTCTCATACGTCCCCGCGCCGCCGATAGCGCCGGGATCTTCGCCACCGTGACCCGGATCGATGGCCACAGTCAGAAGGCGCGTCGTCCCCGAGCGATCCTGCTTGGGCTGCGAGAACGTGTATTGGTCGCTGTCGTCGTCATCCTTCTTCGCGATCACGGGCGGCACGACGCGCGACGGCTTCGGCACGGATGGCGCAGGCATAGGCACGGGCTTCGGCGCCACCGACGCGGCGTTGTCCGGGGCATCGCCCTGAGCGTACTTCTGGAAAAACTCGTCGGTCGAATCCTGCGAGAGCGATTTCTGCGGCGTGGCCGGCCCCGAAAGCGTGGCGGGCGGCGGCGCGGAAGGATTCGGATTGGCGCGGTCGAAGGCCTCCTGCTTGTGCTCGGACTGCGCGAGCAGTTCCATCAGCGGATCGGGCGCGACGGCCGGGTAAAGATCGAACACGAGCCGATACTTGTAGCTGCCAATCGGCCCTAGCGTGAAGACCTGCGGCTTGACCGAACCCTTGAGGTCGAACACCATGCGCACGACATGCGGCTGGTACTGACCGACGCGCACCGATTGAATCTGCGGATCGTTCGGCGTGATCTTCGAGACGAGATCGCGCAGCGACTGATCCAGATCGATGCCGTTCAGATCCACGACGAGTCTGTCCGGGCCTTGCAGCGTCTGATTGCTGTTCGTGAGCGGCTGGTCGGATTCGATGGTCACGCGCGTGTAATCGCGCGCGGGCCACACGCGCACGCCGAGCACGGAACTCGCGTGCGCGAGCTTCGGTGCGACGAGCGCAAGCGCAAGCGTCGATGCGCCCGCGCGCAGCACCTGACGCCGCCGCCAGTTGTGCGGCGCGCTCGCACCCGATTCGATCGAATGAAACGGCTTGATCAGCATCTTTCGAGACATGTCTTTCCTGTTTCGCTAAACGCCCGCGCATTCAGCACGCGGCCTTCTTCGACTTCACGGCTCTCGTCGGGCAAGGCAAGTTCGAACACGAGGTCCGGCACGCCGAGCAGTCCGCCTGCTTGCTGCGGCCATTCGATGAGGCACACCGCGCCGCGATCGAAATACTCGCGAAAGCCGGCATCGGCCCATTCGGCGGGATCGGCGAAGCGGTAGAGATCGAAGTGATAGACATCGAGCGGCCCGCCTGGCGTGTCGAGCGAATAGGGCTCGACGAGCGTGTAAGTCGGACTCTTCACGCGGCCCGCATGACCGAGCGCGCGCAAGGTCGCGCGCACGAGCGTGGTCTTGCCCGCGCCCAAGTCACCGATCAACTGGACCTGCAAGCCCGAAAAACGTTCGGCCGAGGTTTGCTTGCGCGTCTCGTCGATGGCGCGTGCAAAGCGTTCCCCGAAGGCGAGCGTTGCCGCTTCGTCGCGCAGATCGAAGCGGCGTTCGAGGAGCGCGGAAGGAAAATCAGGCGTCGTTCGTACAGGGCTTTCGGGCATTGCTCGTAAAATGTCGTGATGAACCGATTGCCGGAACATTCCGTTGAAATCACGACCGCGTCCAGCGACGCCGCCGATGAGTCGCGCGCCTTGCATCACGTCGAACTAGGCGATGAGGCCGCGCTGGCGGAACTCGCGCTACGCATCAAGACGTGGGGGCGCGAGTTGGGATTCGGTGCGGTTGGTATCGGCGATACCAACCTGACGGATGCCGAGGAAGGCCTCGCCAGTTGGCTTGAAGCAGGCTATCACGGCGAGATGGATTATATGGCCAAACATGGGATGAAACGCGCAAGGCCCGCCGAGCTTGTGGCCGGCACGCGACGGGTCATCACGGCGCGCATGGCTTATCTGCCTGGCGCGACGCTCGAGCACAAGGGCGCTGAAAGTGTCGCGACAGCCGATGGTCAGAGGAACGACTGGCGCGCCGTCGAATGGTCGCGCCTGAGCGATCCATCGCAGGCGATGGTCTCGATCTACGCGCGCGGCCGCGATTATCACAAGGTCATGCGCAACCGGCTGCAGCAACTGGCCGAGCGCATCGAAGCTGCCATCGGGCCGTTCGGGCATCGCGCGTTCACGGACTCCGCGCCGGTTCTCGAAGTCGCGCTGGCGCAAAAAGCAAGCGTCGGCTGGCGTGGCAAGCATACGTTGCTGCTCGATCGCGATGCCGGTTCGCTCTTCTTCATCGGCGAGATTTACGTCGATATTGCATTGCCCGTCGACCCGCATCCCGAGACGGACGGCGCGCATTGCGGGCAGTGCACGCGCTGTATCGGCGCATGTCCGACTGGCGCGATCGTGGCGCCGTATCGCGTGGATGCGCGGCGCTGCATTTCGTATCTGACGATAGAACTGCAAGGCAGTATTCCCGAGGAGATGCGGCCTTTGATCGGCAATCGCGTGTATGGGTGCGACGATTGTCAGCTCGTGTGTCCTTGGAACAAGTTCGCGCAGGCCACGCCGGTCGTGGACTTCGATGTGCGGCATGGGCTCGATCGTTCCACGCTCGTCGAGTTGTTTGCGTGGAGCGCCGAGGACTTCGACACGCGCATGCAGGGCAGCGCGATCCGGCGTATCGGACACGAGCGATGGCTACGCAATATCGCGGTGGCGATGGGCAATGCACTGCGCGCGTCGCTCGAAAGCGTGGAGCGCGAGCGTATCGTGCAAGCGTTGCAGGCGCGCATGGACGATCCTTCCGCGCTGGTTCGCGAGCATGTGCAATGGGCGCTCGCGCAGCGCGCGGCGCCAGACGAAATAGCGAGGCCGGCATGAAGCATTTCGATGCAGTGATCGACGCGCCCTTCGGCAAAGTCGGCATTCGCGCCGACGAGCGCGCCGTGCGCGAGATCGTCTATCTTCCGGGCGAGGTCGAAAGCATCGAGTCGGACAAGCCGCTCGTGCAACAAGCCATCGCACAGATTCGCCAATATTTCGAGCAACCCGCCATGCGTTTCGATCTGCCGCTCGGCACCGGCGGCACGGCGTTTCAAGAGCGCGTGTGGAAGGGCATTTCTGGCATCGCGGCGGGACAAGTGTGGACCTACGGCCAGCTCGCGCGCGAAGTCGGCAGCGTGCCGCGCGCGGTCGGGCAAGCGTGCGGCTCCAATCCGCTGCCGATCGTGATACCGTGCCACCGGGTGGTTTCATCGAGCGGGATAGGCGGCTTCGCGCATACGCCCGGCGATGGCTTTTTTCGTGACGTGAAGCGCTGGTTGCTGGCGCATGAGGGTGTATCGATCGCATGAGCGCAATCGCCGAGGAACTGCCGACGCCGGAACTGATCGCGAGTTCGGACTCAATCGATCTCTTTTGCGACGCGCTCTGGCTCGAACACGGGCTCGCCAAGAATTCGCTCGAAGCGTATCGCCGCGACCTGAAGCTCTTCGCCGAATGGCTCGCGAAGACGCGCGGCGGGTCCATCGACACGGCGAGTGAAAGCGACCTGAACGGCTACATGGCTGCGCGCCGTGGCGACAAGGCGACCTCCGCGAACCGGCGTCTGTCCGTGTTCCGCCGATATTACGGCTGGGCGTTGCGCGAGCATCGCGCGACGGTCGATCCAACCTTGAAGCTGCGCTCGGCGAAGCAGCCGCCGCGTTTTCCATCGACGCTCAACGAAGCGCAAGTCGAAGCGCTGCTCGGCGCGCCGGACATCGAAACGCCGCTCGGTCTGCGCGACCGCACCATGCTCGAACTGATGTATGCGAGCGGCCTGCGCGTCACCGAACTCGTCACCTTGAAGACGGTGGCCGTCGGCCTGAACGAAGGCGTGGTGCGCGTGATGGGCAAGGGCTCGAAGGAACGCCTCGTGCCCTTCGGCGAACAAGCGCATGAGTGGCTGATGCGTTATCTGCGTGAATCGCGTCCCGCGTTGCTAGGCGCGCGCGCCGCGGATGCGCTCTTCGTCACCTCGCGCGGCGAGGGCATGACGCGGCAGCAGTTCTGGAACATCATCAAGCGTCATGCGCTGAACGGCGGCGTGCAGGCGCCGCTCTCGCCGCACACGCTGCGTCACGCGTTCGCGACGCATCTGCTCAATCACGGCGCGGATTTGCGCGTCGTGCAGCTTCTGCTAGGTCACTCCGATATCTCGACCACGCAGATTTATACGCACGTCGCGCGCGAGCGCTTGCAAAAGCTGCATCGGGAGCATCATCCGCGCGGTTGACTTGTTCGCCAGAACGATCGTGCCGCTGCATTGGCCGTTCAGCCGATGGTGAGCATGAAGCCGCGCCGCTACAATGCCTCCATGTCGAAAACCAAACATGTCTCCGAAACCCCGGCGACGCAGTTTCTGCGCCGTAACAAGGTCGAGTTCGGCGAGCATCCCTACGATTATGTCGAGCACGGCGGCACGGAGGAGTCCGCGCGGCAACTCGGCGTGGACGAGCATCGCGTCGTCAAGACACTTGTGATGGAAGACGAGAACGCGAAGCCGCTCATCGTGCTCATGCATGGCGACCGCACGGTGTCGACCAAGAACCTCGCGCGGCAGACGGGCGCGAAGCGCATCGAGCCATGCAAGCCCGAAGTGGCGAACCGGCATTCGGGCTATCTCGTGGGCGGCACGTCGCCGTTCGGCACAAAGAAGGCAATGCCGGTGTTTGTCGAATCGAGCATTCTCGAACTCGACATCATCTATCTGAACGGCGGCCGGCGCGGCTATCTCGTCAGTCTCGATCCGGCGGTGCTCACCGGCTTGCTCAACGCGAAGCCCGTGCAGTGCGCGAGCGTCGATTAGAATGCTGACCGCATTCGCCACGTCAAAGAAAGAGCCAACATGATTCCTCTGATCGTCGCCGTCGTGTCCTATCTGATCGGCTCGATTTCATTCGCCGTCGTCGTCAGCAAGTCGATGGGCCTCGCCGATCCCCGTTCGTACGGCTCGGGCAATCCCGGCGCGACCAACGTGCTGCGCACCGGCAACAAGAAAGCGGCCATCCTCACGTTGATCGGCGATGCGTTCAAAGGCTGGCTGCCCGTGTGGGTCGTCGTGCACTTCGGCGCGGGCTGGGGGCTCGATCCGGCCGGGCTCGCGAGCGCGATCGCGCTGTCGGCCATCGCGGTTTTTCTCGGGCATCTGTACCCGATCTTCTTCAAGTTTCAGGGCGGCAAGGGCGTCGCGACGGCGGCCGGCGTGCTGCTCGCCATTCATCCGGCGCTCGGGGCGGCTACCTTGCTGACCTGGCTGATCATCGCGTTCTTCTTTCGCTATTCGTCGCTCGCGGCGCTCGTCGCAGCGGTCTTCGCACCGTTTTTTCAGGTGTTCCTGTTCGGGCCGAGCCGCATCTCGCTCGCCGTGCTGGCGATGAGCGCGCTGCTCATCTGGCGGCATCGGGCCAATATTTCGAAGTTGCTGGCGGGGCAGGAGAGCCGTATCGGCGACAAGAAGAAAGCGGCGCAGGCGGCGAGCGAAGCGGACTGAGCGCGGACCGGCGCAACGCTCGGCCTACCAAACAAAACGCCGTTCCACAGGCATGCGGAACGGCGTTTTTACGTGCGCTGCATGGCGCTGCGGGAAAGTCCTGCCCTGCGCCGTTGGCCCGCTTGCTAAAGGTGAAAACTCAGTCGCGGAAGTTGTTGAAGTCGAGCGGCGTGTCCGTGACTTCCTTTTTGAGCAGCGCGATGGTGCTTTGCAGGTCGTCGCGCTTCGTGCCTTGTATGCGCACCGCGTCGCCCTGAATGCTCGCCTGCACCTTGATCTTGCTGTCCTTCACGATTTTCACGACCTTCTTCGCCAGATCGCCCGACACGCCTTTCTTGATGGTCACGACCTGCTTGAGCTTGTCGCCGCCGATCTTTTCCTGCTTGCCGTAGTCGAGAAAACGCACGTCGACGCCGCGCTTGGCCAGCTTGCCGACCAGCACGTCCTTGACCTGGCCGAGCTTGAAATCGTCGTCGGCGTAGAGCGTGAGGTCGCGCTCCTTCTGTTCGACGCGTGAATCCGAACCCTTGAAGTCGAAACGCGTCGAGATTTCCTTGTTCGATTGTTCGATCGCGTTCTTCACTTCGATCATGTTTGCTTCGCTGACGACGTCAAACGATGGCATCTTGTTTTCCCCTTCAATGAGGCGAGCGCGCAGCGGGCGCGGCTCGCGCAATCGCTATAATCACAGACCTGACGTCATTCTACCGACGCGCCTGCGGTTCCCCAAGGTTGCGCCGATTCTCCCGGTTCGCCACGCGGTTTTTCCCTGTCATGTCCCACGCTTCCTTCACGCCGCCACCGTTGCTCGACGACTATTCGCTGCGAGCGCACAACACGTTCGGCTTCGACGTGCGAGCGCGTCACGCCATGCACGTCGATAGCGTCGATGCCGCGATCTCGCTCGCCGCCGATGCGCGCATCGCCAACATGCAGCAGTTCGTGCTCGGCGGCGGCAGCAATGTCGTGCTGACGCGCGAATTCGATGGCGTCGCGCTGATCGTCGGCATTCGTGGCAAGCGCGTGATCCACGAAGATGACGACGCCTGGCTCGTCGAAGCGGGCGCGGGCGAGAGCTGGCACGAGTTCGTCGCGTGGACGCTTGCGCAAGGCATGCCGGGCCTTGAAAACCTCGCGCTCATTCCCGGAACGGTCGGCGCGGCGCCTATCCAGAACATCGGCGCGTATGGCCTGGAAATGGGCGAGCGCTTCGAACGGCTGCACGCGGTGGAACTCGCGACTGGCGCGCACGCCCGTTTCGACCGGAATGAATGCGCGTTCGGTTATCGCGACAGTTTCTTCAAGCGGGAAGGGCGCGGGCGCTTTCTGATCACGTCGGTGGTGTTCCGGCTGCCGAAAGCGTGGCAGCCGCGCGCAGACTACGCGGATGTCGCGAGGGCGCTGGAAGGCGCATCCAGCCACGATGCACGAGCCATCTTCGATGCCGTCGTCGCCGTGCGCCGCGCCAAATTGCCGGACTGGACCGTGCTCGGCAACGCGGGCAGCTTTTTCAAAAATCCGGTGGTGAGCGCGGAAGCGTTCGATGCATTGCGCGTGCGCGAACCCGGCGTCGTGTCGTATCGTCAGCCGGACGGAGCGGTGAAGCTGGCCGCGGGTTGGCTGATCGACCAGTGCGGGTGGAAGGGGCGTGGCGTCGGTGGCGCGGCGGTGCATGACCGGCAGGCGCTCGTGCTCGTGAATCGTGGTGATGCGACCGGCGCGCAAGTGCTCGAACTCGCCGAAGCGATCAAGCGCGACGTGCTCGCGCGCTTCGATGTCGAACTGGAGATGGAGCCGGTTTGCTTGTGAAACCGATGAGCGTCGGGTTCGTGCGTCGAGGGCCGACGTTGGCGGCATGCGGTCGCGTTGACCACGATGAAGTCAGCCACGCGCGCGTGACCGGACCCTGACCAACGCCGCGAAGAAGGGCGGCACTTCGATTCGAACCCCGCCCTTCCCGACAGCAACTCAGTGATTGAGCTTGCCCAGCAGCAAAAACTCCATCAACGCTTTCTGCACATGCAGACGGTTTTCCGCTTCGTCCCACACGACGCTTTGCGGGCCGTCGATCACTTCGGCGCTCACTTCCTCACCGCGATGCGCCGGCAAGCAGTGCATGAAGAGCGCATCCGGGTTGGCGCGGGACATCATCTCGCTATCGACGCACCAGTCCGCGAAGGCCGCCTTGCGCGCTTCGTTTTCCGCTTCGAAGCCCATGCTGGTCCAGACATCGGTGGTGACGAGATCGGCGCCCGCGCACGCTTCGTTCGGGTCTTCGAATGCTTCGTAGAACGGCTTGCTGTCTTCAGAAACCAGCGCGTGATCGAGCGTGTAGCCGGGCGGCGTCGAGAGGCGCAATTTGAAGCCCAGAATCTGCGCGGCTTCTATCCACGTGTAGAGCATGTTGTTCGCGTCGCCGACCCACGCGACCGTCTTGCCGTGAATCGGCCCGCGTTGTTCGTAGTACGTGAAAATGTCCGCGAGCACCTGACACGGGTGATACTCGTTGGTCAGCCCGTTGATGACCGGCACGCGCGAATTTTCCGCGAAGCGCTCGATGATCTCCTGCCCGAACGTGCGGATCATGATGATGTCCACCATGCGCGAGATGACTTGCGCCGCGTCCTCGACCGGCTCGCCGCGCCCGAGCTGCGTGTCGCGCGTATTGAGGAACACCGCGTGGCCGCCTAGCTGGAAGATGCCCGCCTCGAAGGAAAGGCGCGTGCGCGTCGAATTTTTCTCGAAGATCATCGCGAGCGTGCGGTCGTGCAGCGGATGAAAAGTCTCGTAGTTCTTGAATTTGCGCTTCAGAATGCGCGCGCGTTCGAGCACGTACTCGTAGTCGTCGAGTGAAAAATCCTTGAACTGAAGATAATGGCGAATTTTTTTGGCGGTCATGAAACGCAAGCGGCGGCTTCGACCCGGTGCCCGCCGATGCGCGAAGCGGCATCGAAAAGACCGGACGGCGCCGCCGTCGGGAGTGGTATCGCGTTCGAGCTTAAAGGATTTTGCGATGTTTGACGAGGCTACCGAGGAGCCGATCGCTTTCTCCAGAAGGCTTCTGGACGGCCTTGCAGGGCGCTTGCAAGCATTGGTGCGCTGCGGAAGAAGGGTCGCTGCTGTATAATTGCGCTCGCTCGTTTCAACCGCTCTGCAACATTCAGCACCGTTTCACGCGTATGTGTACGAAGGCTCGCAAGAGCCGCTCGTGTTACCCCTTGCGTGTCTGGATTCAACAGTGCAGTCGAGTCCGTCTTCAGGGTGCGGGCGTGGCCAAGTCGGGAATTTTCTGTGACTGCCGCGTTCAGAGCCGCTAGTGCCTGCCAATGCAGGGCTCGTGGTTTCCGCGTCCGGTCGGCGCGTTCGCCGGTGTGCATCACCGGCTGTCAAAAGGTAATGCTACATGGCTGAATCATCCCCTACCGAGTACTTCATACAAGGCATCACCAAGAGCGGGCGCACGTTTCGGCCAAGCGACTGGTCCGAGCGCCTGTGCGGAGTGATGTCGGCTTTTGGGCCGGGGAAGAAAGGGCCGAACGCGCGCCTGCAATATTCCATCTATGTGCGGCCGACCATCATCGGGGACATCAAGGTCGTCATTCTCGACTCGCGCCTGCGCGACATCGAGCCAATGGCTTTCGACTTCGTGCTGAACTTCGCGAAGGACAACGATCTGGTCGTGACCGAGGCATGCGAGCTGCCGCCGCATCACGGCACGCAGACGCAGCAGAAGCGTTAATCAGCGCTTGTGGACCGACGAAAAAAAGCCCGCGTTTGCGGGCTTTTTCTTTACTGCGCAGCGGAAACAGGAAGCTGCTTCCAGTCAACTGCGGCAATGCATTGCATGCGCGCGTTTACCGGAAGCAAGCCGGAATTACTGGGCAGCGGGGGCCTGCAAGCCCTTGATGGCTGCGGCCAGGCGGCTCTTATGACGAGCAGCCTTGTTCTTGTGGACGATCTTCTTGTCCGCGATGATGTCGATCGTCTTGACCGACGACTTGAACAATTCGGCTGCCTTGGCTTGGTCGCCGGCGTCGATCGCCTTGCGAACTGCCTTGATGGCCGTGCGGAACTTCGAGCGCAGCGCCGAGTTGTGCGAGTTGGCTTTGGCACCCTGACGGGCGCGCTTGCGAGCTTGTGCGGTATTTGCCATGACGGTTCCTTATCCTGTTTCTGCTGTTACTTGTCTGGAGCGCGTTACCCTTGTCTCGATGACTCCGGCGTCTTGCCAGGAGCGCCCGAAATGAGCACGAGAGGGCGATTCTTAACGCACTGCCTATGATCGGAATTCCCGGGAACGATTGCCCGAGAGCCTTGAAACTTGGCCTGACAGCGTGAATCTTGCTGTCGACTCTATGCCATTTCCACGTGTCTCCCTTGCCTCCCTTGTCTGTTAGGCAAGAAATGACATGAAGCGTCGAACTGTGCGAACTGTAAGTGCGTCACGACTGCGTGGATTGTAGCAGTGCGCGAAAGCCGAGCTTCAAAACACGCGATTATAGCAAGCAAATACGAGATGTGACAAGAAAAGCCTCGCTCTGACGCCATTGCGCCGCAAATTCGATGCAATGGGTCAAAGTGACGTGCGCGAACGCCGATGCGGCCGCCGCGATCCGAAGCGCATCGCGCACGCCCCGTATAATAAGCGCCCCATGAATCTATTCCGAGCCCTCCTGACGGTCAGCGGCTTCACGCTTTTGTCGCGCGTGACCGGCCTGATCCGCGAAACGCTGATCGCCCGTGCCTTCGGCGCCAGTCTATACACCGACGCGTTCTATGTCGCGTTCCGCATACCGAACCTGCTGCGGCGTCTGTCCGCGGAAGGCGCGTTCGCGCAGGCGTTCGTTCCTATCCTCGCCGAGTTCAAGAACAGCCAGGGTCACGATCCGACCAAGGCGCTCGTCGATGCCATGTCCACCGTGCTCACCTGGGGCCTCGTCGTGCTGTCGCTCGTCGGCATGGCCGGCGCGAGCTGGGTCGTCTTCGCGGTCGCGTCCGGCCTGAAGCACGATGGTCAGGCGTACGTCCTTGCCGTTGAGATGACGCGGATCATGTTCCCATACATCATCTTTATCTCGCTGACGACGCTCGCCTCGGGCGTGCTCAATACGTACAAGCAGTTCTCGTTGCCCGCGTTCGCGCCGGTGCTCCTGAACGTGTCGTTCATTTTCGCGGCGGTGTTCGTCGCGCCGCATCTGAAAGTGCCGGTGTACGCGCTGGCCTACGCGGTGATCGCGGGTGGCGCGTTGCAGTTCCTCGTGCAGTTTCCGGGGCTGCGGAAGATCGACATGGCGCCGCGCATCGGGCTCAACTTCTTGCAGGCCCTGCGGCATCCGGGCGTGAAGCGCGTGCTGCTGAAGATGGTGCCCGCCACGTTCGCGGTGTCGGTCGGACAACTGAGCCTCATCATCAACACGAATATCGCGTCGAATATCGGGCAGGGCGCGGTGTCATGGATCAACTACGCCGACCGGCTGATGGAGTTTCCCACCGCGCTCCTCGGCGCGGCGCTCGGCACGATCCTGCTGCCGAGTCTCTCGAAAGCCCACGTCGATGCCAACAACGACGAGTATTCCGCGCTGCTCGACTGGGGTTTGCGCATCACCTTTCTGCTCGCGGCGCCGAGCGCGGTCGCATTGTTCTTCTTCGCCGAACCGCTCACCGCGACGCTCTTTCACTACGGCAAGTTCGACAGCCATTCCGTCGTGATGGTCGGCCGCGCGCTGTCGGCGTATGGCATTGGGCTGATCGGGCTGATCCTCATCAAGATCCTGGCGCCGGGTTTCTACGCGAAGCAGGACATCAAGACGCCGGTGAAGATCGCCATTGGCGTGCTCATCATGACGCAGGTGAGCAACTACATCTTCGTGCCGATCTTCTCGCACGCGGGTCTTACGCTCTCTATCGGCCTCGGCGCACTCGCGAACGCACTGCTGTTGTTCATCGGCTTGCGGCGCCGGCAGATCTATAAGCCGTCGCCGGGCTGGCTGCTATTCTTCGTGCAGATGATCGGGGCATGCCTCGTGCTGGCTGGAACCATGCACTGGGTCGCTGGCAACTTCGACTGGATCGCCATGCGCGCAACGCCGTTCACGCGGATCGCGTTGCTGGGTGCGAGCCTTGTCGTGTTCGCCGCGTTATATTTCGGTATTCTGGCGGCGATGGGCTTCAAATACGCCTATTTCAAGAGACGAACGCTTTGATGACGACAACGCGTATCCTCGATTACTTCACTTCGCTCGTGGCGGACGACGAGAGTCTTCCGCTCACGGAAGCGGCTTTGTCGCTTGCGCAGGACGCGTATCCCGATCTCGACATGCAAGCGGTGCTCGCGGAGATCGACGAACTCGTCGTGCGGGCGCGCCGCCGCATGCCCGACGACGCGGACATGAAGCAAAAGGTCGAGGCGCTCAATCGTTATTTCTTCCGCGAGCTGGGTTTCTCAAGCAACCTCAACGATTACTACGACCCGGACAACAGCCATCTGAACGTGGTGTTGCGACGGCGTCGCGGCATTCCGATTTCGCTTGCGGTGATCTATCTGGAAATGGCCGATCAGCTCGGTCTGCCCGTGCGCGGCGTGTCGTTTCCCGGGCATTTCCTGCTGCGTGTCTCGACGCCCGATCACGATCTCATGCTCGATCCGACCACCGGCCAGACGCTTTCCGAAGCGCAGATGGTCGAAATGCTGGAGCCGTACGTGCAGCGCGTGGGCGAATCCATTGGCAGCGCGTTGCGCGTGTTGTTGCAGCCTGCGACACGCCGCGAGATCGTCGCGCGCATGCTGCGCAATCTGAAAAGCATCTACTTGCAGACGGAGCGCTGGCAGCGCTTGCTCGCCGTGCAGCAGCGGCTCGTCATCGTGTTGCCGGGAAGTATCGAGGAAGTGCGCGACCGTGGTTTTGCCTACGCGCGGCTCGATTATCTGCGTCCGGCGCTCGAAGATCTGCAGCGTTATCTGGAAGATCGTCCCGATGCGGAAGATGCAACCGTCGTCGAAACCGAGCTGCATGAACTGAGGCAGCGCACGCAGCACGACGGCGACTAAGAACGGCGGAGCGATCCGCCGTTTTTTTGCTTACTTCGGCTGCATGCGAATTGCGCCGTCGAGACGGATGACTTCGCCGTTGAGCATCGGGTTATCGAAGATCTGTTTGACGAGCAGCGCGTATTCGTTCGGCTTGCCAAGACGCGGCGGGAACGGAACCATGGCGCCGAGCGCGTCCTGTACGTCTTGCGGCATGCCGAGCAGCATCGGCGTTTCGAAGAGACCAGGCGCGATGGTCATCACGCGGATACCGTTTCTCGACAAATCGCGCGCGATGGGCAACGTCATGCCGGCCACGCCGCTCTTGGACGCGGCATAGGCCGCCTGGCCCATTTGCCCGTCGAACGCCGCGACCGACGCCGTATTCACGATCACCCCGCGTTCGCCCGTTTCGTTGGGCGCGTTCTTCGACATGACCTCGGCCGCGAGCCGAATCATGTTGAACGTGCCGATGAGATTAACCGCGATGACCTTGCTGAACAGATCGAGCGGATGCGGCCCGTCGCGGCCCACCGTCTTCGATGCCGGCGCGATGCCCGCGCAATTCACTAGTCCACGCAGAGTGCCGCGTTGAGTGGCGGCTTCGATGGCGCGGTGGCCGTCGCCCTCCTGACTGACATCGCATTTGACGAACTCGCCGGACAACTCCTTCGCCAGCGCGGCGCCCGCCGCTTCGTTCATGTCCGCGATGACGACCGTTCCGCCTAGCCCGGCGACGAGCCGCGCGGTGGCCTCACCCAGGCCGGACGCGCCGCCGGTGATCAGAAAAACGTTGCCTTGTATCTCCATGTCTCTTCTCCTTGATATGAGGAAGTGCTGCATTCGCGGCCCTCGTGAGGCCGTTCGATTTTATGGCTCGCCGTTTTAGCTTGGCGAGAAAGTTTGAAGGCGTAAAAAAACCCGCTCGGCGAAGAGCGGGTTTTCCGTGACGCGGGCAAGTTACTTCAAAGCATCGAACACGCGCGTGCGGATTTCATCGACCGCGCCGAGCCCGGAAATCTTGCGATATTCCGGCGCCTTCAGCCCGTTCGTTTCACCGCGCTTCGCCCAGTCGTTGTAGTACGCGATGAGCGGCTTGGTCTGCGCTTCATACACGTCGAGCCGCTTCTTCACGGTTTCTTCCTTGTCGTCGTCGCGCTGGATCAGCGGCTCGCCGGTGACGTCGTCCGTCATGTCGTTCTTCGGCGGATTGAACTTGACGTGATACGTGCGGCCCGACGCCGCGTGGACGCGACGCCCGCTCATACGCGTGATGATCTCGTCGAACGGCACGTCGATTTCCAGCACGTAGTCGATTACGACAGCCGCGTTCTTCATGGCTTCCGCTTGCGGAATGGTGCGCGGGAAACCGTCGAACAGATAGCCGTTCTTGCAGTCGTCCGCGAGCAGCCGCTCCTTTACGAGATTGATGATGAGCGTGTCCGGCACGAGCTCGCCCGCGTCCATATAGCCCTTGGCCTCGACGCCGAGCGGCGAGCCCGCCTTCACGGCCGCGCGCAACATGTCGCCGGTCGAGATCTGCGGAATGCCGAACTTTTCCTTGATGAAGTTTGCCTGGGTGCCCTTGCCCGCGCCGGGTGCGCCCAACAGGATCAAACGCATGGTGATATCTCCGAATCGTCTAGAAACCGCGCGGCGAGTCTGAATCTGCATCCGGTGGCCAGGCTCGCGCGGCGTCGACGACAGAGCGCGCAGCCGATTCGAAAGTCGGCGCGGCACCCGCGGACAGCGGCGCAACGTTGAGCGTGGCGCTGACCGGAAGGCTCGCGCAATCGCTTGATTATGCCACGGCTCATTACGAACGCGGCCGTAATAACGGCGATAGAAATCGCTGTGATTCCCGCCGCGCAAGCGTTTGGCGGGGGTATACACGGGTTGTGCGAGCTTTCAGCCGGCGCTGGAAAAGAGCGCCTGGACGCGCGCGAGATCGGCGGGTGTATCGACGCCCGGTGCAGGTGTTTCATGCGTGACGCGCACCGCGATGCGCTCGCCATGCCACAACGCGCGCAGTTGTTCGAGCGCCTCGGCGGCTTCGATGGGCGCTTGCGCGAGGTTTGGAAACTCGCGCAGAAACTTCGCGCGATACGCGTACAGGCCAATATGCCGCAGCACGTTTTCGGGCACCGCGGGCAGCGCCGAAAGCGCGGCGACGTCCGGCCAGTGCGATTGCCACGCGTCGCGCGTCCAGGGAATGGGCGCACGCGAGAAGTAGAGCGCGACGCTCTTCGCATCGAGCACGACTTTCACGACATTCGGATTGAACACGTCGGCGGGATCGTGAATGGGATGCGCGGCCGTGGCGATTGCGCATTCGGGATGCGCCGCGAGATGCGCGGCGACATCGCGCACGAGTTGCGGGTCGATGAGCGGCTCGTCGCCCTGAACGTTCACGACGATGGCGTCGTCGGGCCAGTTCAGACGCGTCGCCACTTCGGCGAGACGGTCGGTGCCGGTGGGGTGATCCGAGCGCGTGAGCATCACTTCGATGCCGTGATCGCGCGAAGCCTCGACCACGCGGTCGGAGTCGGTTGCGACGATCACCTGGCTCGCGCCGGACTCGCGCGCGCGTTCGGCGACGCGCACGACCATCGGCTTACCGCCGATATCGGCGAGTGGTTTGTTCGGCAGCCGTGTGGAAGCAAGACGCGCCGGAACGACGGCGATGAACGGCACGGACATGATCGGACCTTACGCGCCGCCAACCGGCTTCAACGGCTCGACCGGCGTGCCTTCCACCGTTTGACGCGCTTCGTCGACGAGCATCACGGGAATGCCGTCGCGAATGGGATAAGCAAGCTTGTCCGCGCTGCAGACGAGTTCCTGCGCCGCGCGGTCATAGGTGAGCGGACCCTTGCAGATCGGGCAGACGAGGATTTCAAGCAGACGTGCGTCCACGGAGTTTCTCCACAACTAGAGCGATGAGGCGAGGCCTGAGCACGGCTTGCACGGGAACGACCCAGATGCGCGCATCACGCCAGGCCCCAAATTTTACTGCATCCTTCTCGGTGATCAGGATGGCGTCGGCTTTCACGTCCTCGAAAGGATTCTCGCGATACGAATAGTGATCGGGGAACGCGCGCGTGCCAGGCGTGATGCCGGCGGCGCGCAAGGTCGCGAAGAAACGCTCGGGCGAACCGATGCCCGCGGCGGCGACCACTTTCTCGCCTGCGAACTGCGCGAGCGGACGGCGCACCGATGGATCGTCGAGCAGCCAGGCATCGCCTGATTCGAGTTCGAGCGCGAAGGTGTTGGGCCACGGCGGCAAGGTGCGGTCGTAGGGGCTGTTGATGAGCGTCGCGTCGCGATGGCGCGACATCGGTTCGCGCAACGGGCCGGCGGGCAGCAGGAAGCCGTTGCCGCCGAGGCGGTCGTCGAATACGACGAGCTCGAACACGCGCGCGAGCCGATAGTGCTGCAGGCCGTCGTCGGACACGATGACATCGACTTCGGGATGCGCCTCGACCAGCGCACGCGCCGCCGCTACGCGATCCGGGCATACGAAGACCGGCGCGTGAGTGCGGCGCGCGATCAGCAGCGGCTCGTCGCCGACTTGCGCGGCGGCCGAGGTCGGCGCGACGCTCGTCGGCTTCGCGATCTTCGCGCCGTATCCGCGCGAAACGACGCCCGGCTGATGCCCTGCCGCGCGCAGAGCCTCGACGAGCGCGATGACCGTCGGCGTCTTGCCCGTGCCACCAACCGTCACGTTGCCGACGACGACCACCGGCACGCCGACATCGACGCGCTTGATCCAGCCGAGTTCGAAGAACGCCCGGCGCGTCGCGGCAATCGCGCCGAAGATGCAGGCGAAGGGCGTGAGCGCCCACGCAACGGGACCGCGCTTGCGCCATTCGCGTGCGAAAAAGTTTTCGATGGGCGGTTTGAAGTCAGACATGGTCCGCCTTCGCGACGATGGCGTTTGAGCCGGTCAACGGGTGAAGCTTGGCGCGCAACGGCAACTCCTTCTATACGGTCAGCGTTGAACGGAATGCATGGCCGGCGATGTTTGCTACGCAGGGTCAGGCCGGTGCTCGAACCCCGGACTCTATCGCGCGGACGGCCTCGACGCCAGCCGGTTAGCCAAACGGCCGAGGGCGCGCGCCTGTGGATAACTCTGTGAAAAACTCGCGGCCGAAGTGCAGCGAATCCGCGTCAGGAAAGAGTTGCTTCGGATAATGCAGACATAAGACAAATATAAGCGCGTTAAATCAACGAGTTGCAACGTACTCAAAGGCCTGCCGGGGTGCTTGCGATCAGCAAGCGGTAAGTCTTTCTGTGTGGACACTTGCTACACTGGCGTACCTTATCCGGCGGATCTTGTCCATCAGTCAGATGGTTCTTCCGGCCCGATCTTTCGCTTTCTCGCCCATGACTCCCGATTCTTTGATGCCGCAAGGCAGCGATGCCGTCATCCCCGTTTCCGTGCTCAATCGTGCGATCAACACGATGCTCGAACGGTCGTTTCCGCTCGTGTGGGTATCGGGCGAAGTCTCGAACTTCACGCGCGCCGCGAGCGGACACTGGTACTTCTCGATCAAGGATGCGGGCGCGCAGATGCGCTGCGTGATGTTTCGCGGCCGCGCGCAATACGCCGAATTCACGCCGCGCGAAGGCGACAAGATCGAGGTGCGCGCGCTCGTCACCATGTACGAGCCGCGCGGCGAACTGCAACTCAACGTGGAAGCGGTGCGGCGCACGGGGCAGGGGCGGCTTTTCGAGGCATTTCTGCGGCTGAAGGCGCAGCTCGAAAGCGAAGGCTTGTTCGCGGCGGAACGCAAGCGCGCGCTGCCGACGCTTCCGCGTGGCATAGGCATCGTGACGTCGCTGCAGGCGGCGGCGTTGCGCGACGTGTTGACGACACTCGCGCGCCGCGCGCCACACGTGCCGGTCGTCGTTTATCCCGCGCCGGTGCAAGGAACGGGCGTCGGCGCGAAGCTCGCGGCGATGGTCGAAGCGGCGAGCGCGCGGCGCGAAGTCGATGTGCTGATCGTGTGCCGGGGCGGCGGGTCCATCGAAGATTTATGGGCGTTCAACGAGGAAGTGCTCGCGCGCGCGATCGCGGCGAGCAGCGTGCCGGTGGTGAGCGGCGTCGGCCATGAGACCGACTTCACGATCGCCGATTTCGCCGCCGACATGCGCGCGCCGACGCCGACCGCCGCTGCCGAACTCGTCAGTCCGCAGCGCGTGGTGTTGCTGCAGGAATTGGATCAGCGTCACGCGGCGCTCGCACGAAGTTTTGGCCGGACGATGGAGCGTCGCGCCCAAGAACTCGACTGGCTCGCGCGCCGCCTCGTGAGTCCCGCCGAGCGTCTGGCAAGGCAACACGTGCATCTGCGGCAACTGGCGAGCCGGCTCGCCACGGCGGGCGCCCGCCCGGTTCGCGATGCACGCGCGCATTTCGCGCTGGTGCAGTATCGGTGGCAACGCAGAAGGCCGGATGTCGCGACGCAGATCGAGCATCTCGGCCGTTTGGCCGAGCGCATGCAGCGTGCGCGCGAGCGTCATCATGAGCGTGCGAACGCGCGCGTGTCCGAGCTTGCGGCGCGCTTGCAGGTGCTGAGTCCGCAGCGCACGTTCGAGCGCGGTTACGCCGCCCTGATCGATACCCAAACCGGCCGTGCGCTGCGCGCGCCGGACGCACTCAAACCGAAGCGTCCGATGACCGTGCATCTCGCGGAAGGCTCCGCCGATGTCCTTCTCGCCGATGTCCAGCCGCGTTTGTCCGACGAATTCTGACGGCCTCGACACCGTTTTTTTGACGAAGCCGCGCAGTGCCGCAGGAGCACTTTTAACGCTGCATTCAAGCTTTGGAAAGCAATCTTGCTCATAAAGGCAGGCGGTTTGCGGGGTTATCCCAAGTCGCCTACAATCCATTGCTCCAGCGCTTCACTCCCCACAGTCCCTACAAATCACATAGAAAAGGAAGCTGCAATCATGGAACATACCCTCCCGCCGTTGCCGTTCGACAAGAACGCGCTTGCTCCGCACATGTCGGAAGAAACGCTCGAGTATCACTATGGCAAGCATCACCAGACCTATGTGACGAACCTCAACAAGCTGATTCCGGGCACCGAATTCGAGAACCTTCCGCTCGAAGAGATCGTGAAGAAGTCGTCGGGCGGCGTGTTCAACAACTCGGCGCAAGTCTGGAATCACACGTTCTTCTGGAACAGCCTGTCGCCGAACGGCGGCGGCGCACCGACGGGCGCGCTGGCTGACGCGATCAACGCCAAGTACGGCTCGTTCGACAAGTTCAAGGAAGAGTTCGCCAAGGTCGCGACCGGCACGTTCGGTTCGGGCTGGACGTGGCTTGTAAAGAAGACGGACGGCTTGCTCGATATCGTCTCCACCAGCAACGCCGCCACGCCGCTCACGACGGATGCCAAGCCGCTCGTGACCATCGACGTATGGGAACATGCTTATTACATCGATTACCGCAATGCGCGTCCGAAGTTCATCGAAGCGTATTGGAACATCGTGAATTGGGACTTCGCTTCGAAGAATTTCGGGGCTTAAGGCTTACGGTTTGCGCCGATCCCGCATCGTCGTTCGCGATGTCGGATCGAACGAAAAGCCCTCTGCGGAGGGCTTTTTGCATGGCGAGGAACGTTCGCGCGTCGGCGGTTTCTGCGTCTTGCCGCCGGGAAATCTAGAATGTCGCTTTGATCGGCCGTGCCGCATCGCTTGGGTCGGCCCTCACGCGTGATATCACGATGAAGCGCTTTCTCGCCCTCTGTCTCGCCGCATGGTCCGCTGCGGCGCTTTTATATTTCGGACGCCATTCCACGGCGTTGATCGTGCTGTCCGGCGTGCTCGCGCTTGCAGGGTTCGATATCGTCAAGCCCGACGCCGAGCGCCGGTCGTAATCCCGCGATTCAGCGCCGCCGCGGCACCGCTTCCCAGTTGATATCGACGCATAGCACCTGCAAGCCATACGGCGTCTGCGCGGCGATGGATGCCGTCACGCAAAGATGCGCCTCGTTGATGGACAGATACGGCGCGGTCAACTGCACGCGTCCTGGCGCGCGCAACGCCTCGATGAAATACGGCCGACGCTCCCAGCTCGCGCCTTCCGAATGCAGCAGCGGACTGAAACGCTTCGCGCGCTGCGATGTACGCACGACCGGCACGACGTTATCGCCGATCTGCCGGCCTTCCTGATCGAGCAGAAAACAGCGCGCCGTATCGACCAGTTGCAGCAGCTCGCTCGTCGCGGCGGCCAGCGTTTCGCCTTCCATGAGCTTGACTGCCGCGCGTTCGAGGCCGCTCACGTAGGGTTCGAGACGCGCGGCTTGCGCCCGGTCGCGCGCGCCCACGCGTTCGCGCGACGCAGCCGACAACGCATCCATCACGCCCGCGGCGACTTGCGGATGCACGGCATCGACGCTCGGCTGCGCGAAGTACGCGCCCTGCACGAAATCGACATTGCATTCGAGCGCGATCAGCGCGTCGCGCTCGGTCGCGAGGCCGCCCATCAACACGAGTTGCCCGGATTCATGCAGCAGCGATACAAGCCGGGGCAACACGCGCTCGATATGCGAATGCTCGGTCGCCTGCTGGAGAATGCAGCGGTCGAGCGTCACGATGTCAGGCCGCAACTGCCACACGCGATCGATATTCGAATGCTTCACGCCGAAGCCATCCAGCGCGATCAGAAACCCCGACTTGCGCATGGAGTCGATGATTTCGGTGAAGCGCGTCGTCTCGCCGCCCGCCTGTTCGGGCACTTCCAGCACCACGCGCTGCGGCGGCAAGCCGATGTCCTTCAACGCCGCGAGGAGCGCGTCGCCGTAGCTCGTGTCCATCAGCGCGGCGGGGTGGAGGCTCAGAAAGAGCCATTCGTCGTGGCTGTCGAACGCGTTGAAGTTGCCCAGATGAAGGGACTCGGCCAATCGTCCCAGTTCCAGAAGATCGCCGCGCCGTGCCGCCTGGGTGAACACTTCGTGTGACGGTACATGACGATGTGTCTCGTCCCGTGCACGCAAGGACGCGTGATAGCCGATCGCACGCCGATGCGACACCGAGAACACCGGCTGAAACACGCTGAACACGGTGTACTCGCCGTACAGCACGGTGCGACGCGAGCCGTCATCGCCCGCGACGGGACGCGGCGACTGGAAGCGGGGTGGATCGATGTCAACCATGCTCATGGTGTCGAGGGCCGGGCAATTTACTTAATGAGACAGTTTACAAGATCGGGCACATCACGTTCGAGCAAAAAGCGTGCGAATTCAATGTGCAAGCGGGGAGCGCGATTAATCGGCGCGCTTTTGTGTGTACATTGGCTCGGCGCACGGCCGGACGGTAATGCACGATGCGGCGGCATGCCGCTTGAAGGTCGTGTAGCGGTGCTGTCCGCACTCTGTCGGTGCGAAACGCACAATCGGATGGCGCGGCGAAAATTTTCGGCCGAGCCGACGAAACCCGGCTTTAGTTCGCTTCGGAAGGATCTGTCTTTCGCTTCGTCGAGCGTACTTCCGGCGCAAGCTGCCCGAAAATCCACGCCGTTGCCGCCGTGATGATGCCCACGCAAAGGAAGGTTGCGTGGAACGCGGGCAGCGAATTGGTTTCCGTCACGCGCGTGAGGATGCCGGTGAAGGTGGCGAGGATCGCGCCGGCGATGGTCACGCCAAGGCTCATCGACAGCATCTGCACGAGCGAAAACAGGCTATTGCCGCTGCTCGCGCCGCCGGTGCCGAGGTCTTTCAGCGTGAGCGTGTTCATGGCGGTGAACTGCATCGAGTTGACGCCGCCGAAGATCGCCAGTTGCACGAGACGCAGCCAAAGCGGCTGATGTTCGCTCGTGAGTCCGAAGCTCGCCATCATCAGCCCGACGAGCACGGTGTTCACGACCAGCACGCGCCGATAACCATGCTTTTCGATCAGCCGCGTCACGAGCCGTTTGCACAGCATGCCGGCCGCGGCGACCGGCAGCATCATCATGCCCGCCTGAAACGGCGTGTAGCCGAGGCTCACCTGCAAGAGCAGCGGGATCAGATAAGGCATCGCGCCGCTGCCGATGCGCGCGAAGAGATTGCCGAGCAGGCCGACGCTGAACGTGTGGATCTTGAACAGATCGAGCGAGAAGATGGGTTGCGCGGCGCGCGTCGCATGCAAACCATAGGCGACGAAGCATCCGAGGCTCAACACCAGCAACACGATGACGATGGCATGCGGCAGACCGAGATCGGCCAGGCCATCGAGCGAGATCGTCAGCGCGACCATGCCGACTGCGAGCAGCAGATAGCCGGCAAGATCGAAGGGCGCGGTGGCGGGATTGCGGCTATCGGGCAAAAACATCTTGGTCGCGATGCAGCCCACCACACCCACCGGCACGTTGATGAGGAAAATCCAGTGCCACGACGCGATCTGCACGAGCCAGCCGCCGAGCGTTGGCCCGATGAGTGGCCCGATAAGCCCCGGAATCGCGACGAACGCGAGCGCCGACAAATAGCGTTCGGCGGGAAACACGCGCAACACGGCCAGACGTCCGACAGGCAACAGCATCGCGCCGCCGATGCCTTGCACGACGCGGAACGCGACCAGCGCCGTCAGCGACTGCGCGTTCGCGCACAAGAGCGAGCCGATGGTGAACACGAGAATCGCGCTGAAGAACACGCGCTTCGTGCCGAGCTTGTCGGCGAGCCAGCCGGACACGGGGATCATCATCGCCATCGTGAGCGAATAGCCGATCACGACGCCTTGCATGCGCAGCGGCGCTTCGCCGAGACTTTTCGCCATCGCGGGCAAGGCCGTGTTGACGATGGTCGAGTCGAGCGTCTGCATGAAGAAGCCCGTGGCGACGAGCCACAGCATGACGGTGAGTGAGCGTTCCGAAGGCGTCGTGGCGGCGATGTCGGTCATGGGCGCGTCGGCGCGTGAGTCACTTGCGCAACTCGGCGACGAAGTCGTAGTAGTCGTTGCGGCAGTAGGTATCGGTGAGTTCGATCGCGCGTTGATCGGCGGTATAGCCTACGCGCGTGATGAGCAAAAGCGCGTCGTGCGGCGCGATGCCCATCTGCTGCGCGATCTCCGCGCTCGCGTTCACCGCGCGAAAGTGCTGCAGCGCGCGCACGATCGAGAGGCCGCGCGTGTCGAGATAACTGTAGAGCGAGTCGCCGATGACCAGCGGATCGGGAATGAGCGAGGCGGGAAACGTGGAGTTTTCGACCGCCATGACGATGTCGTCGGCGAGACGCAGGCGCTTCAGGCGCGTGACGGCGGCGGCGGGCGAGAGGCCGAGTTGAATGACTTCGTCGCGATTGGCGGGCTCGATCTTGCGCGAGAGCCATTGCGAGCTCGGCGTAAAACCTCGGCGGCGTAGCATCTCCGAGAAGCTCGACAGACGCGAGAGCGGGTCTTCGTAGCGCGGCGTGATGAAGCTGCCCGCGCCTTGTTCACGGCGAATCAGCCCTTGTTCGACGAGCAACGCGATGGCTTTCCTCGATGTGATCCGCGAGACGCCCAGCGCTTCGGACAGCACACGCTCGGAGGGCAGGGCTTCGCCTGCGTTCCAGCGATTGTCGTGGATGGCGTTGGCGAGCTTGCGTGCGAGTTGCAGATAGAGCGGAGTGTCGCTGTCCGGGTCCGGGCGCAGGTCACGCCAGCGGTCTTCCGAGGTCTGGTTCATAAAGCGGACGCTTGTGGGCCGAGCGGTGATTTTAAGGCAAAGGTGTGCGGATCGTTCGGGGGTTTTTGATGAGCGGCGCGATGGCTCGGCGGCTGGCCTCTAGCGGCGATCGATTCGAGACTTACTCCCTGACGCGGGTGGCGACTTTTAGAGTGTCCCTGCGAAAAATAGACAGAGGCAAATTTTTGCCGTGAATTTCCTATTAGATAGACTGACCTGTCAACTGTGGTTGACGGTTTGTGAACCATGGATTACGATGACTTCCAGGCTTAACATTCGGACCACGGAGCTTTTTGACGACTGGTTCGTTGCATTGAAGGACCGCATCGCAAAACGCCGAATTCAAGCTCGTATCGACCGACTCGCGTCGGGCAATCCAGGCGACACAAACTCGGCCGGCTCACCGGTGATTGAAATGCGGATCGATCATGGACCAGGCTATCGTGTTTATTACGTTCATCGTGGAGACGTGCTGGTGATCCTGCTATGTGGGGGCGATAAGTCGACTCAAGACAGAGACATCAAGTCCGCACACGCCATGCTGCCTCACCTTGACATGGAGTAATCAATGACCCCAACCAAGATCAAAACTCGTCCCTGGGACTCGGTCGAGCACCTTAAGACCGAGGAGGACCTTGCTGAGTATTTCGATGCATGTCTTCAAGAAGGCGGCGACGATTCCGCGTTTATTGCACACGCGCTAGGCGTGATTGCGCGAGCGCGCGGCATGGCGCAGTTGGCGCGCGATACAGGCATCAGCCGCGAAGGGCTTTACAAAGCGCTATCGGAAGACGGCAACCCCAGCTTCGCAACCATCCTCAAAGTAGTCAAAGCGCTCGGCCTGCAATTGCATGGCTCGAAAGCCGGCGCCTGATCAACTCACGCCGTCGCGGGCCCACCCAGACCGCGCCCGCCACGCATATAAAGCGCCACCGACAAGCCCACCGCCAACGCCGCAGCCAGCGCGGCAAACAAGAACACCGACCCGTATCCAAACTCGCCAGCGACATAACCCGCCAAAGGCCCGGTCAATCCCAGCGACAAGTCCAGAAACACCGAGTAGGCCGACAACGCCGCGCCGCGCGAAGCCGGCGGCACGAGCCCCACCGCCTCGACGCCCAGCGCCGGAAACACGAGCGCGAAGCCGAAGCCGGTCAACGCAGCGCCTGCCAGCGCGAAGGTCGGCTCGGCTGCGAGCCATAGCATCAGCAAGCCCGCGCATTCGAAACAGAACGAGACGATCGCCACACGGAAGCCGCCATACACCTTGATCGTGTTGGCGAACAAAAGCCTCGCGCCGACGAACGTCGTGCCGAACACCGTGAGCGAGAGCGCCGCGTGCGGCCAGTTGTGCGCGGCATAGAAGAGGGTGATGAAAGTCGCAATGGAACCGAAGCCCGCCGAACCCAGCGCAAGCCCAATCCCGTGCGGCAGCACGCGGAAGAACACGCTGCGGTACGACATGCGCTCGCCATGCACCACCGGCACGCTTTCCATGCGCTTCGCGAGCCAGTAACCGAGGCCGCCCAGCGCGATCACGATGAGCGCAAGCGCGGAAAAGCCCAGCGAATTGTCGATCGCCACGCCGAGCGGCGCGCCGATGGCCAGCGCGCCATATGTCGCAATACCGTTCCACGAAATCACTTTCGCGTTGTGCGAGACGCCCACGCGGCCGATTCCCCACGTGATCGATCCCGTGCCGACGAGACTTTCGCCGACTCCGAGCACGAGCCGCGCGATCACCAGCAGCACGAGACTCACCGCATGCCACTGCGTCGCGAGCGCGGAGGTCAGGAGCATTGCGCCGCTGATCGCGCAGGCCACGAGACCGTAGAGCACGGTTTGCTTGGGGCCGGCGGTATCGGCTGAACGACCGGCGAGCGGCCGCGACAACAAGGTGGCGAAGTACTGAACGCTGATCGCGGCGCCCGCCATCACCGAGCCGTAGCCCAGATCCGTGTGCACGAAGCCCGGCAAGACCGCCAGCGGGATGCCGATGGTCAGATAGCAAAGGAACGTGTACACGACGACCGACACGATTCGAAGCGTGACGGCGAAGTCGCCTTGCGGCGCGGTGGCGGGTTGGGTGGACATAGAAAGGCGCGGGTTACTACGGGGTTGATTTCGATGCGAAAGCGTGATTGTCACATAGCTTGCGACCCGACGTCGCGCCAGTTTTGTAACCACGTGGTCCAAATTGCCTGTCCGAACGGTCGGGCGGCATGTCGGGAAGCCGCGCTGCATAAGGGTTTCGCGACTTATCGCGATGGGAGTATGTCGTACATGCAATGTCGCCTATGGGTTCCGGATTTTGGCGGTGATAGCTTTCGAATCATCGAAGCGCTAGGAGTAATCCGAGAAAGCGCCGGAACCATCCGAAGCCACCGGCTGCGCACTCCGCGCAACCAGCAAAAAGAATCATCGAAGCCCCGCGAGACAGAATTTCATGACCCAGCCGATCCGCTTTTACCATCGCAATGCGATCCGCGAAGTAAGCGGCGCGTCGACCACGCGCACCGTCCTGCAATACCTGCGCGAAGACGCGCGCTGCACCGGCACCAAGGAAGGTTGCGCCGAAGGGGATTGCGGCGCGTGCACGGTCGTCATCGGTGAACCGGACGGCGCGGGCGGCGTCGCGTTCAAGGCGGTCAACGCGTGCGTGCAGTTTCTGCCGACGCTCGACGGCCGCGCGCTCTTCACTGTCGAAGACCTGCGCCAGCCGGACGGTTCGCTGCATCCGGTGCAGCAGGCGCTCGTCGATTGTCACGGTTCGCAGTGCGGTTTTTGCACGCCCGGCTTTGCCATGTCGATGTTCGCGCTCTACGAAAAGCATGGTCATGCAACGCAAGGCTGTGCGCAGGCTTGCGACAAGACGCGGCCGTCGCGCCAGGAGATCAGCAACGCGCTGACCGGCAATCTGTGCCGCTGCACGGGGTATCGGCCGATCATCGAGGCTGCCGAGCAGATGTTCGATCACGCGCCGCTCGCGCCGTTGAACGTCGAGGCGCTGGCGCGTTCGCTCGACGGCATCGCGCGTGACGACACTTTCCACTACGAGCACGCGGGCCGCCAGTTCGACGCACCGCGCACCGTCGACGCGCTCGCGCAACTCAGAGCCGAAAAGCCTACAGCGCGCATTCTCGCGGGCAGCACGGACGTCGGCTTGTGGGTGACGAAGCAGTTGCGCGATCTCGGCGACATTGTCTATATCGGACAGATCGAGGCGCTCAAGCATGTCGAGACGACCGAGGAGTGGATCGAGATCGGCGCGGGCGTGTCGGTCGAGCGCGCGTATGCCGAACTCGTGAAGACGTATCCCGAACTCGAAGAGACGCGTCAGCGCTTCGCCTCGCTGCCCATCCGCAATGCGGGCACGCTCGGCGGCAATGTCGCCAACGGCTCGCCCATCGGCGATTCGATGCCCGGTCTCATCGCGTTGAACGCACGCGTCGTGTTGATGAGCGTCGATGGCCCGCGCGAGATGCCGCTCGAAGATCTCTACATCGCATATCAAAAGAAGGACATGGCGGAGAACGAGTTCGTCGCCGCCATCCGCGTGCCGACGCGCGGCGGCCAGCGCGCGAAGCTGCAATTTCGCGCCTATAAGCTCTCGAAGCGCTTCGACTCGGACATTTCCGCCGTGTACGCCGCGTTCTCGTTTATCGCGGATGGCGACACGATCCGCGAGCCGCGTCTCGTCTTCGGCGGCATGGCCGCGACACCCAAGCGCGCCACGCACGCCGAAAGCGTGCTCGCCGACGCGCACTGGCACGAAGCCACCGCGCAGGCCGCGATGCTCGCGCTTGGCAAGGACTACGCGCCGCTCACCGACATGCGCGCGAGCAGCGACTATCGGCTGGATACCGCGAAGAGCGTGCTGTATCGATTCTGGCTGGAGACGCGTCCGCACAATCCGATGCCCAAGTCGAAGCTGGATGTGCGTGCAATCGAACTCGTCGAAGTGAAGTAAGGAGCCGATAAGAACATGAACCAACAAGCCGAAGCCTTTCTCGCCGAAGCACAGTCGCTCGCCAACGAAGCCGACGATTTCAAGCAGGTCCACGTTTCGCGTCCGCACGAGTCGGCGCATCTGCATGTGAGCGGGCGCGCGAGCTATACGGACGACATTCCCGTCGTCGCGGGCACGCTGCACGCCGCGCTCGGCATGAGTCCGAAGGCGCACGCGAAGATCGTGTCGATGAACTTCGACGCCGTGCGCGCCACTCCCGGTGTCGTGGCCGTCTTCACCGCCGAGGACATCCCGGGCGTGAACGACTGCGGCCCGATCATCCACGACGATCCGGTGCTCGCGCCGGGTATCGTGCAATACGTCGGGCAGCCGATGTTCATCGTCGTCGCGACGTCGCATGATACGGCGAGGCTCGCGGCGCGTCGCGCGAACATCGAATACGAGGAATTGCCGGCCGTGCTGACCGCCGAAGACGCGCGCAAAGCCGAATCCTACGTGCTGAATCCGCTCAAGCTCTCGCGCGGCGATGCAGCGAGCCGTCTGCAAAAAGCCGCGCATCACGAACGCGGCGCGATGAAGCTCGGCGGTCAGGAACAGTTCTATCTCGAAGGACAGATCGCGTATGCCGTGCCGAAGGACGACGACGGCATGCACGTGTACTGCTCGACGCAGCATCCGACCGAAATGCAGCATCTGGTGGCGCACGTGCTCGGCGTGCATTCGCACAACGTGCTGGTCGAATGCCGGCGCATGGGCGGCGGCTTTGGCGGCAAGGAATCGCAGTCGGGCATTTTCGCGTGCTGCGCTTCGCTTGCCGCGTGGAAGCTCTTGTGCCCGGTGAAGCTGCGTCCGGACCGCGACGACGACATGATGATCACCGGCAAGCGCCATGACTTCCAGTACGACTTCGAAGTCGGCTACGACGATCGCGGCGTGATCGACGGCGTCGCGCTCGACATGACATCGCGTTGCGGTTTCTCGGCGGACCTTTCCGGCCCGGTGATGACGCGCGCGGTCTGCCACTTCGACAATGCGTACTGGCTCGCGGATGTGAAGATCGAAGGCTATTGCGGCAAGACCAACACGCAGTCGAACACCGCGTTTCGCGGCTTCGGCGGGCCGCAGGGCGCGTTCGCCATCGAGTACATTATGGACAACATCGCACGGTCGGTCGGTCGCGATTCGCTGGATGTGCGCTTCGACAATCTGTACGGCAAAACGGAAAACAACAAGACGCCTTACGGACAAACCGTCGAAGACAACGTGCTGCAGGAGTTGATTGGTGAACTGGCCGAGTCGAGCGAGTATCGGCGTCGCCGCGAAGCCGTGCGCGAGTTCAATGCGAACAACGAGATCCTGAAGAAAGGGCTGGCGCTGACGCCGGTGAAGTTCGGCATCGCGTTCAACGTGACGCACTTCAATCAGGCCGGCGCACTGGTTCATATCTATACCGATGGCTCGATGCTCGTGAACCACGGCGGCACCGAGATGGGCCAGGGTTTGAACACGAAGGTCGCGCAGGTGGTCGCGCATGAGCTCGGCGTGGATTTCGGCCGCGTGCGCGTGACGGCGACCGACACCAGCAAGGTGGCGAATACATCGGCGACGGCGGCTTCCACCGGCACCGATCTGAACGGCAAGGCCGCGCAGGACGCCGCGCGTCAACTGCGCGAGCGGCTTGCGAAATTCGCGGCGGAAAAGTTCGGCGGCGGCAAAGTGGAAGCGTCGCAAGTGCGCTTTGCGAACGACCGCGTGATCGTCGGGGAAGATGTCATTCCGTTCGGCGAGATCGTGCAGAAGGCCTACCTCGCGCGCGTGCAGTTGTGGTCCGACGGCTTTTACGCCACGCCCAAGCTCTACTGGGATCAGGCGACCATGCAGGGCCGTCCGTTCTTCTACTACTCGTATGGCGCGGCGGTCGCGGAAGTGGTGATCGACACGCTCACGGGCGAAATGCGCGTGCTGCGCGCGGATGCCTTGCACGACGTGGGCGCATCGCTGAATCCGGCGCTCGATATTGGCCAGGTCGAAGGCGCGTTCGTGCAGGGCATGGGCTGGCTCACGACCGAGGAACTCTGGTGGAATCAGAACGGCAAGCTGATGACGCACGCGCCGTCCACCTACAAGATTCCGACGATCAACGACATGCCGCCTGATTTTCGCGTGTCGCTCTTCAAGAACCGCAACGCGGAAGACAGCATTCATCGCTCGAAGGCGGTGGGCGAGCCGCCGTTGCTGCTGCCGTTTTCGGTGTTCTTCGCGATTCGCGACGCTGTATCCGCCGTGGGCGATCACAAGGTGAATCCGCCGCTGAACGCGCCCGCGACCGCCGAAGAGATTCTTAAGGCAGTGAACGCGGTGAGGAGCGCACGGACATGATGCATATCGTTCTGTTCGGCGCGGGTCACGTCGGCCACGCGCTCGTGAAAGTGCTCGGCACGCTGCCGTGCGTCGTCCAATGGGTCGACGCACGCGACGAACTTTTCCCCGACGAGGTCCCCGCGAACGTGCAGGTCGAAGCCACGGATCTGCCCGACGCCATCGTCGATGAAGCGCCGGCGGGCGCGTATTTCATCGTGATGACGCACGATCACTCGCTCGATTTTTCGTTGACGCAGCGGATCATGCGCCGCGAGGACTTTGCGTACTTCGGCCTGATCGGCTCGAAGACCAAGCGCGTGAAGTTCGAGCGGCGCCTGATGGAGCGCGGGCTTTCGGCGGAGCGTCTGCCGGAAATCACGTGTCCGATCGGCGTCGAGGGAATCGTCGATAAAGCGCCGGGTTCGATCGCGCTGGCGGTGGCGGCGCAGTTGCTGCGCGTGAGGGAAATGACGGCGCGGCTCGGTTTGCCGGCGCTCAAGGCGGCGCGGTTGGCCGCCTGAAAACGCGGATTCAGCTCAGGCCGTTCGTCTGCCGGAAACGACCGGGCGCCACGCCGTACAACTCCTTGAATCGCTTCGAGAAAGCCGCCTCGGACTGATAGCCGACGTCCGCGGCGACATCCGCGACGCTTTTCCTCGTGTGCATGAGCATGGTGCTCGCAAGCTGCATGCGAACGTGGCTCAGCAACGCGAGCGGCGAGCTGTCCGAATGCGCCGAGAACGCGCGCATGAAGGTGGCGCGCGACATCGCCGCTTCCTTCGCCAGCATTTCGAGCGTCCACGGATCGGCAGGCCGTTCGAGCATGGCGATCACCGCCGCGCCCAGACGCCGGTTCGCCAGCAAGCCCAGCACGCCCGCGAGCGACGGCTGCTCGGTGAGCCATGCACGCAGCACCATCGTGAAAAGCGCGGTGGAGAGCGCCGTGACGATCGACGGCGCTCCGGGCTGCGCTTCCTCCGCCTCGCGCCGCATCGCCGCGACGAGCGGCCCGAGATAGGGCGCCGATGCATTTGTGAACGACACGTGCACGAAGTCGGGCAACACGTCGATGAGAAGGGCGCGCGGCGCATACAGAAAGCGTCCGCACAACAAATCCAGCGCCGCTTCCCGACCGTCCACATTGGTCCGCACCGTGATGGCGCCGTTATCGCGCGAAGTCATGGCGCCGATTTTCTCGCTCGCATCGACGGGACCGACGCTCACCACGTGTGCATCGGCGCGCGGCAGCATGAAGATATCGCCCGCGTTCAACGCGACGCTTGCATGCCCCTTGCGCTCTACCGTGCACGCACCTTCCAGCACGACGTGATAGAGCGCCTCACCTGGCGCACCCGGCGCGTGGTCGAGTTCGAGCGGCCCGGCAAGCAGGCAGCGGAGATCGAGCGCACCGGAAAGGCGCGCAAGCTGAATGAGTCGATCGAGGGCGTCCATGCGCGAAAGAATAGTTCTTGTTTCGCCGATGGTAGCGGAGATGCGCCCGCGCCGTCACTACTTGGCGGCGAGGCTCAGCAGTTCTTCGATGCTTGCATTTTTCTTGCGCCCGGTAAGCGTCTCGGAGACGCTCGCGATCATTTCGCGCAGCCATGCGACGTCTGTCGGCTGATCGGGTTGCGGCAGCGAGAGCTGATAGCACTTGATGCGCGGAAACGGCACCGGCGAATCGAGCACCGCAAGCGGCAGCATGGACGCGTAATGCTGCGCGAAACGGCGCGGTGCGGTAAAGATCAGATCGGATTGCAGCAGCACTTGCGGCACGAGTCCGAAGTACGGAATGGTCGCGACGATGCGCCGCTTCACGCCCGCGCGCGCCAGGCCGATATCGATCGGATGCCGCTTCGCTCCGCTATAAGGCGTCGGCGCGAGATGCGCGGCGAGTGCGTAGCGCTCGACTGTGAGCGGCTCGCGCGCGAGCGGATGGTTCGCGCGCATCAGGCAGACGAATACGTCGGCGAAAAGGTCCTGCTTTTCGAAGCGCGGCTCGGGCTTGGTCCAGTTGGCCATCATCACGTCGATCTCGCCTTCGTCGAGCGCGCGTTCGTGATCGCGCATCGGATTGAGCGATTCGATTTCGAGCCGCGCGTTGGGCGCTGCATCGCGGAAGGCGGCGACGAGCGTCGGCATGAAGAAATCGTTCAGATAATCCGGCGCGGCAAGGCGAAAAGTGCGACGCGAACTCGCGGGATCGAATTCGCCGTGCGGTGTCGCGACGAATTCGACTTCGCGCAAAGCGCGCTGCGCCGGCGCAAGCAGCGATTCGCCGTACTCGGTCGGCACCATGCCCTGCTTGCCGCGCACGAGAATAGGGTCGTTGAGGATCTCGCGGAGCCGCCGCAGCGCGGTGCTGATGGCCGGCTGCGTCTGGTTCAGCCGCTGCGCGGTCTGCGTCACGCTGCGCTCCAGAAGCAGCGTGCGCAAGACGCGGATGAGCCAGATATCGAGTGAGTCGGCGGGATCGTTCATGGGCGAAGCTGCGGTTTGAAGACGGACACGGCGGCTGATCGCAACGAACGCGGAATGCCGGAGCGTGCGTTTGCGCGCCCCGATGCATCACCGTTCACAAAATAGTCACGCAGCTAACCCGAGGTTAAACGCTTTCCGCTTTTTAACGCCATAGCGCACGCGCTATGCGTGGCATCAGCCGCCGAGCCGCGAAGCGTCAGCTGAAGTCCGCGTCTCGCGGCGCGACCGGCAGCGCGCTGATGCGTTTCACTTCGGCGCCATCGAGCCAGTTCGGCGAGCGCGCGACGTAAAGCACCATCGGCAAGGTGTCTTCGCCCCAGAAGAGCTGGTCGTTGACGACGAACGTCGGCACGCCAAAGACGCCCATCGCGACGGCGCGGTCGGTGTTCTCGCGCAGCTTCGCCTTGATGTCTTCGTCTTCGACGCGCGTTTCCGCTTCGGGCATGCCGACCCGCTCGCACAAGCCGCGAAAGCCTTCTGGCGTCGACGGATCGCGTCCTTCGCGCCAGATATAGCGGAAGATTTCGCGCACGCAGACGAGATCGCCCTTTGCGATTACCGCGAGCCGCAGCGCCTTGAGCGGATCGAAAGGATGCGCGGGTGGCATCTTGAACGGAATGCCAAGCTGCTCGGCGCGAAAGAGCGCATGCCGATACGTAAACACGCGCTTCGACGGAATGGTCGCGGCGTGCGGCTGTCCCCAGCGGTCGAGCAGCTTCAACAACTGCACCGGCACGAACTCGAACGGCATGTCGGGCCACTTTTCGTGTTGCTCCAGCAGCAGATACGAGAACGGCGATATGAAATCGAAGAAAAAGTACGGCTGGCCAGGGCCGTTGGCATGTGCTGCGCTCATCTAGATTTCTCCCTTGATCCTGCCGCGCCCGGCTTTTCGGGCTTATTCATTGTCCGACCGCATCGCGCAGGGTGGTACGTGGACCCGCGCCTTTATTCCGCTCGCATCTTTCGATCCTACCTGGCGATATTACGTGCTGCTCGGCTCGCTGTCTGCCTGCGCCGGTTCACGGCGCGGCTCCGTTTCGGCGACGGGCGCATGCGCGAGCCGTTCGCGCACGAAGCCGATATGTTCTCGCAGCACGTAGAACTGATCGGCGAAGGCAAGCGGCATTTTCATGCGATTGACCGCCGATTCGATCGCGTCGATCCGGTCGATCAGGGCGTCGCGCTGCGCGGTGTCCGGGCCGCTGATCGCTTCCCGTTCGATTGCAATGAGCGCGCCATACCACTTGTAGATACGAGATTTCACGCGCCAGCGATAAAGCCCCGGCACCAGCCGCAAGCCCGGAATGAGCACGACGATCAACGGCACCAGCACGACCAGCACGCGATCCGCGAGACTCGCCATCCAGAACGGCAGCGTCCGGTAGATAAAGCTCTTGCCCGACTTGTAATAGCGCTCGGCGTTGTCGCTGATGCGAAATTCGTGGACGAGCGGCGCGGGAAACTCGTTTGCGCGCTGCAGCAGGTTGGCGCGGCTGTGCACTTCGCGCGCCGCTTCGATCAAAAGATCCGAGAGCGCGGGATGCAGACTGTCGCGCGCCACCAGTTCGGCCGTCGGCGCAATGGTGTGAACGGCGCGCGGCGGCAGATTGCGGGCGAAATCGAATGCACCCATCGGCAGTTCGATTTCGGTGAGATAGGGGAAGCGGCGCGCGTAGGCATCGGCTTGAGTGAAGTCCATGAAACGGATGCCAGATGTGCGCAGGAGCTTGGCCATCGTCGGCGGTTGCGCGGAATCGCCCGTCAGGAACACGGCGTCGATCGTGCCGTCTTCGAGCGCGGCCGCGGCCTTGTCGCCGGCGAGCGGCAACAGTTCGGTATCGCCGCCCGGCTCGATGCCATTCGCCTTCAGAAGCGTGAGCGCAAGCGCGCGCGTGCCGCTGCCTTCCGCGCCGATGGCGAGCCGCTTGCCCTTCAGTTCGGACAAGCGCGTGACGGTCGCGCCACGATAAAACACGGCGAGCGGCACATACGACACGCTGCCGAGCGATTCCAGATTTGCGTGCTGATCGCTCGCCGCGTCCGGCGTCATGCCGCCTTGCACGAAACCGACATCCACGTCGGATTTTGGATCTTCGAGACGCGTGAGGTTGTCGAGCGAGCCTTGCGTTTCCAGCACGTTGAGCGTGACGCGGTTGCGCGCGAGGATTGCCTTGTACTTCTGCGCGCTGTTCCAGAACGAGCTGCCCTTGGGGCCTGCCGCTATCGTCAGCGTGCTTGGCGGCGCGGGCTGGATCAGCCGCACGGCAAGATAGAGCGCCGCGATACTGACGAGCAGAATCGGACCGAAGGTCAGCGCGAGATCGCGCCAGGAGATCGCGACGAAGCGCGCGACGATCCTCTGCGGCTTGCGTCCCGTGGCTTTATGAGCAGGGTCTTCGGGTTGGTGTCCTGGAGGTTGAATCATCGCGGCGGCAAACTTGAATAAGCATGGAAGTTTCGAGGTTTCCGCGAGCTTACCTGAAGCCATCCGCATTCAAGATGCCGTCGAGTTGCGCCATGCCACGCGTGCGAGTCGTTGGCTCGGCGGCCGTGCAAACCACGAGTGTGACACGCGTGTGTGCATGCCGCAGCACTCGTGCCGCCGATGTTGCGCCACGCCGCATCCAGTTCCTTGCAACGTTAAATGTTTTGCGCTTAAGGCCGCGCTGGGCTAAATTGACGTTCGCCGCCAGTTGGCGGGAACCATGCGCGTCGTAGCCCGCTCATGCGCGGACAGTTTCCCGGCATGTGGGTAAATCGGGCGAACGCCATGCTCTTCGGAGTGTCGCGCGACGGTTTCCTGTTCCGCATCCGCCATACGGCAGGCCACATATTCGAGCCGACGGGCACTTGCCCCAAGTAACCGGCCGTAGTCAGTTTGTTAATTTCGCCAGTCTCTCGCAGCACCGCATTGCAGCATCAGGCCGCATCGAGCGTCTTGTCATCGAGCCATTCTCGGTGGAAGGCACATTCGAGGCTGCGGCGTGTCCTTCGGGGCCGCCGCCGGACTGTTGCACGAAAGCGGTTCGGTTTGTTTTGATGTGCCAACGAGTGAAGTAGTAACTGTGCGAAGTCAATAAGCGAAACAAAAGGAGAAATCATGAAAGCTGTCGATCTGTTGAAGGCGCTGGGCGTGGTGGTGTGCGTGGCCGTGGCGTCGAGCGCTTATGCTCAAGCGAGCGATGCGGACGCCACGTCGGCCGCGCCGACCAAGGCTCAGAAATCGGCGACCAAGAAGACCGACCGCAAGCTCGGCTACGACGTGCGCCGTGCGTTGTCGAAGGCGCAAGGCTTCGACGTGTCCAACGTATTCGTACGCGCGCGCTCCGGCGCTGTCGTGCTCTCGGGCACCGTGCCGGAAGGCGGCCAGATCGCCCAGGCAGAAGAAGTGGCCAAGGGCGTTCCGGGCGTGAAGTCGGTTTCCAACAAGATTTCGCTCGGCGTTCAGAACGGCGGAGGCTAAGCACGCCGTTGCGCCGTTTTTCGCGGCGCGGTTTAGCGCTGTCATCGGCGGCGCTTCATGCGGGTCACTCGACGGGCTCCGGCATCACGCCGGGGCCCGTTGTCGTTCTGACATCCTCTGACCTCTCTTTGCTCTAAGGGAAGTTCAGCAATTACGCGATGGCTGTTTGCGCGTAATACTTGTTGTCTGCAAGGCCGTGCATGCGGCACGGTGCAGAAGTCGATCAACAACAAGCGACCGGATGGCGGAGACACACAATGAAAAGATTCGCACGAGTCCACGGGTTGTCACGCGCGGCGACGCTCGCCGTGCTGGCGGCATTTGCGACGACCACGCTCGTCGCCTGTCACGGCGGCGATGACGACGGCCCGCAGTTCCCGTCCAACACCTTGCCGAGTTTCGTCTCGGGAACGGTGAAGACGCAGACTTACGACGGCAATACCGACGACCTGCTGACCGCCGGACTCGGCAAGACAGGACTTGCGTCGGCGACGCCGCCTTCAATCGCCAATGCGGCCGCGCCGACAGCGGCGGAACTGCGGCGCCTGGCTATCTATTCGAACTATCGTGCGCTCGTCGATATGTCGGCGAACGGCGGCTACGGGCGCTTCTGGGGGCCGAATGTCGATCTGAACGGCGGCGACACGCTCGGCGAAGGCAAGATCGCGGGCAAGGAGTATCTGGCCTTCTCGGACGACGGTTCGGGCACGAAGAACGTCAGCCTGCTCGTGCAGATTCCGACGAGTTTCAATCCGGATCAGCCTTGCATCGTGACGGCGACATCGTCGGGATCGCGCGGCGTATATGGCGCGATTTCGGCAGCGGGCGAGTGGGGTTTGAAGCGCGGCTGCGCGGTTGCGTACACGGATAAAGGCAGCGGCAACGGCGCGCACGAGTTGTCGACGAACCTCGTCACGCTGATCGATGGCACGCTTTCCAATGCGACCTTTGCGGGCAATTCGGCGATCTTCAAGGCGAACCTGAGCCAATCGGCGCTTTCGGCTTACAACTCGGCGTATCCGAATCGCTACGCTTTCAAACACGCGCACTCGCAGCAGAATCCCGAAAAGGACTGGGGCAAGAATACGTTACAGGCGATTCAGTTCGCGTACTGGGCGCTCAACGATACCTATGGCGTGGTCAACGGCTCGACGCATTCCGCGCGCTACTCGAAAGGCAGCATTACGACGATCGCGGCATCGGTGAGCAATGGCGGCGGCGCGGCGCTTGCAGCCGCCGAACAGGACACCGATGGCTGGATAAGCGCGGTCGTCGTCGGCGAACCGCAGATCAACATGAATCTGCCGGCGCAGGTTGCGGTGCGCGAAGGCGGCCAGGCCGTCGGTTCGTTCGGGCGTCCGCTTGCCGATTACATGACCTACGCGAACCTGCTTCAGCCATGCGCGGCGCTAGCGACGGCGGCGGTCGGCGCGCCGTATCTGACGGCACTGCCGCTCGCGACCACCGTGGCGATTCGCACCGCACGCTGCACCACGCTCGCGGCGAGCGGCGCGATTGCCGGCGGCGATACGCTCTCGCAAGCCAACGACGCGCTCGCGAAGCTGCATCAGGCGGGCTACGAAGCCGACTCCGACACGTTACATGCGCCGATGTGGGACTCGCAGGCCGTGCCTGCCGTCGCCGTGACTTACGCCGATGCCTACATGCTGGCGAGCGTCGCCGACAACCTGTGCAACTTCAGCTTCGGCACGACCAACGCGCTGACCGGCGCGGCGGGCGTGAACCCGCTCGTTTCGCCGATGCCCACGGTCTTCGGCAACGGCAATGGCGTGCCGCCGACCAACGGCATCAACCTCGTCTATAACGCGGGGACGTCGGGCGCGGCGGATCATCGGCTTGCGACGCCCGATGCGAGCTTCGCGGGCGCGGCCTGCCTGCGCGCGCTCTGGGCGAACGGCAATCCGACGATGACGGCGAGCGTGAACGCGATTCGCGTCAACGCGAATCTGCGTGGCAAGCCGGCGATCATCGTGCAGGGAAGGTCGGATGCGCTCGTGCCGATCAACCATGCCTCGCGGCCGTATCTCGGCGCGAACAAGGTGGTGGAAGGCAACAATAGCCAGCTCTCACTGTACGAAATCACGAACGGTCAGCACTTCGATGCGTTCCTGAGCGTGGCTGGTTTCGATACGCGCTTCGTGCCCGTGCACTACTACAACCTTCAGGCGCTCAATTTGATGTGGGCTCACCTGAAGAACAACGCGCCGTTGCCGCCGTCGCAAGTCGTGCATACGGTGGCGCGCGGCGGCACGCCGGGTGCGGCGCCTCAATTGACGGTGGCGAATCTCCCGGCGATCGCGGCGAGCCCCGGCGCGAATGCGATTTCGGTGAATGGCGGCGTGGTGAATGTGCCGAATTGAGGGGTGATGGGAGTGGCGTGCGGATTGGCGTCGCTGTCGGCGGCAGGCGGAGCTTCAGCTTTAGGCGGCGCGTGATGAGCGCGCCGCATCGATGCGTTCGGGCGGGCTAGCTGCGCGATGAGCGAGGCGTCACAGGCTACGCGGGTACATTTGCGAACGGCGACGGGTGCTGAATGAGGTTTGTGGTGAGCTGATCACGCAACTGCAGCCGCCGTTGCCCGCGTGCTTGATGCTTGCATCGACGAAGCGTTTCCCGGAACGACGCGCGCGCTCGATCTCACTGAACCGGCGCCGATGCCGCGACGCCTTCGGACGCAGCGTGTTTCGCGTCGGATGACTGGATGGCCGTCGCCGCCGCGGCGGGCGCCTGTACGACGATCGGCGTTGGCGTGAGATCCGGTGAACTCACGATCAGCGACGGTGCGAGCGGCTTGCTCTTGACCTCATCCGATGCGATGGGCGAACTGCGCGGCACCGTGCTCAGATAGTGCCCCATCAGCCCGAAGAATCGGTCATAGAACTTGCCGGCGGGCACGGTTTCGCTGGAGATCTTGACCATTGCATCGCTGTTCGAACGGATCGGCAGCGAAAGCGAGCCCAAGACGCTCAAGCCCACGCTTGCGGAGGTATCGCTTTTCTTGAGCGCATAGCCGTCCTGCACCGCGTTCACATAAGCGATGCTCGTATTGGTCGTGTTTTCGCCGGGCGTGCAGACCACATGGAATGAGACGACCACGTGCGTTTCGGTGGACGGCTGGAAGTTCTTGGTGGCGTCGACGGTATCGGCTTGCGCCATCGTCGTGAGAAAGCCTTGCGAAAGCAGCGCGCGGCGGGCCGCCTCGCAGGTTTCGTTCACGGTGGCGTCGAAGTTGCGCGCGAACGGGCTCGCACCGGAGTCGAAGAGTTCCTGCTGATAGCTCGGCGTGGTCGCCGCGCGTCCGCCACAGGCGGCAAGGGCGAGAATTCCGAGGGAGAGAAAGGCAAGGCGCAGCGACGACGACATAGGCATGAGAGGCAACGAAGACGAAATTTGTGATGCAACAAACACAAATTGTAGTTCCCTCCGACTGCGCGAGAAAAAAACGTAGTCCAAAAACATCGTCGAATCCGTGGCTTACAGAAACTTTTCCTTCGGGATGCGCAAAAAGCAAAAGCCCGGCGTGCGTGCCGGGCTTCGTTACGCGAATCGACGATTACGGGCGATTGAAGTCGACCGGATTCGGGTCGATAGCCGCGCGGCGGGCAGCACCCGAAGCGGCAGCGCCTTCGCCGACACCGCCAAACGACGAAGCAGCCGTGCCTTGTTGCGCGTTCAGGCGTGCTTGCGCGGCCTGAATGTTGGCGGGGTATTGGGTTTGATCGCTGGCCGGGTTGTAGCCTGCGCGTTCCAGTTGAACCAGTTGAGCCTTCACTTCAGCCCGCGTCACCGGCGCGTTTTCTTGCGCCTGGGCGAAAGCGGGGACTGCAAGGACGGCAGCAACGGCGATTGCGGGGATGATCGACTTGAACATGATGAACCTCCTATGTACTGATCTCGGGAACGTTGCGGGTAGAGAGTTTGTCTCTTCACTGCTTCGTCGTTGAAATGCAGTCTAGGCCTCGCCGACCCTAGTAGAAACCCTAATTAAGCGAAATCAGAATTGACGGATTGACATTAATCCAGCCAATCGACCTTACGAAATCCATAAATTTCCCCGTGTCCAGACAAAAGTACGCGAAATAGGGAATGCCCGTCTGTCCCCGTCCTTGAAATTGTCAAACTCGGTCCATATAATTAGCACTCACTGCACGAGAGTGCTAACAAATTGCCGCTCGGGCAGCTTCGCTCACCGGGCGGGTTTCCCCCGCGTTTTCAGTCTCAATCAAGAGAGGAGTGTGTATGAATCTTCGTCCTTTGCACGATCGCGTCATCGTTAAACGTCTGGATCAGGAAACCAAGACTGCCTCGGGCCTCATCATCCCCGAAGCTGCAGCCGAAAAGCCGGATCAAGGCGAAATCCTGGCCGTCGGCCCGGGTAAGCGCGATGACAAGGGTGTGCAGAACGCCCTCGACGTGAAGGTGGGCGACCGCGTGTTGTTCGGCAAGTACGCCGGCCAGACCGTCAAGGTCGACGGGCAAGAACTGCTCGTGATGCGCGAAGAAGACATCATGGCCGTTCTGGTCAAGTAAGCACCTTCCTGCACTTCGGCTTCGCCGCAGAGCCGCTCCATTGGAGCCTGCCGCCCGAAGCCTCCAAACTGAATCGACTCAAGGAGTTTGAATATGGCAGCTAAAGAAGTCACTTTTGGCGATACCGCACGCGCCAAGATGGTCGAAGGCGTGAACATTCTGGCCAACGCGGTCAAGGTCACGCTGGGTCCGAAGGGCCGCAATGTCGTGCTCGAGCGCAGCTTCGGCGGCCCGACGGTCACCAAGGACGGTGTCTCGGTCGCGAAGGAAATCGAACTGAAGGACAAGCTCCAGAACATGGGCGCGCAAATGGTCAAGGAAGTGGCTTCCCGGACCAGCGACAACGCCGGTGACGGCACCACGACCGCTACGGTTCTGGCGCAATCCATCGTTCGCGAAGGCATGAAGTACGTTGCATCGGGCATGAACCCGATGGACCTGAAGCGCGGTATCGACAAGGCAGTTGCTGCAGCTATCGAAGAACTGCGCAAGATCAGCAAGCCCTGCACGACGAACAAGGAAATCGCTCAAGTTGGCGCGATTTCGGCGAACAGCGACACGTCCATCGGCGACCGTATCGCTGAAGCAATGGACAAGGTCGGTAAGGAAGGCGTGATCACGGTTGAAGACGGCAAGTCGCTGGAAGACGAGCTGGACGTCGTGGAAGGCATGCAGTTCGACCGCGGCTACCTGTCGCCGTACTTCATCAACAACCCGGACAAGCAAGTCGCCCTGCTCGAAAACCCGTTCGTGCTGCTGCACGACAAGAAGGTTTCGAACATCCGCGATCTGCTGCCGGTGCTGGAACAAGTCGCGAAGGCTGGCCGTCCGCTGCTGATCATCGCTGAAGACGTCGAAGGCGAAGCGCTGGCTACGCTGGTCGTGAACAACATCCGCGGCATTCTGAAGACCGTTGCCGTCAAGGCTCCGGGCTTTGGCGACCGTCGCAAGGCCATGCTGGAAGACATCGCTATCCTGACCGGTGGTCAAGTGATCGCGGAAGAAACCGGCCTGACGCTCGAAAAGGCTACGCTGGCTGAACTGGGTCAAGCAAAGCGCATCGAAGTGGGCAAGGAAAACACGACGATCATCGACGGCGCTGGCGAAGCAGCAAGCATCGAAGCGCGCGTGAAGCAAGTGCGCACGCAGATCGAGGAAGCAACGTCGGATTACGACCGTGAAAAGCTGCAAGAGCGCGTGGCCAAGTTGGCTGGCGGCGTGGCAGTGATCAAGGTCGGCGCTGCGACCGAAGTCGAAATGAAGGAAAAGAAGGCACGTGTCGAAGACGCACTGCACGCAACTCGTGCGGCTGTGGAAGAAGGCATCGTGGCCGGCGGCGGCGTCGCGCTGATCCGCGCTCGCAAGGCTGTCGAAGGCGTGAAGGGCCTGAACTCGGACCAGGACGCGGGCATCCGCATCGTTCTGCGTGCGATGGAAGAGCCGCTGCGCCAGATCGTCACGAACGGCGGCGAAGAAGCTTCCGTCGTGGTGGCGGCTGTTGCTGCGGGCACGGGCAACTACGGCTACAACGCGGCAACGGGCGAGTACGGTGACCTGGTGGAAGCCGGTGTCGTCGACCCGACCAAGGTGACGCGCACGGCATTGCAAAACGCGGCATCGGTGGCAGGCCTGCTGCTGACGACCGACGCAGCCGTCGCGGAACTGCCGAAGGAAGACTCGGCCATGCCTGGTGGCATGCCCGGCGGCATGGGCGGCATGGGCATGGACATGTAATTCGGTTTCGACCGGTTACTTGCTTCATCCTCAGGGCGTGGGTTTCGAAAGAAGCTCACGCCGCAAAGAAAAACCCGCAGCAATGCGGGTTTTTTTCGTCCGTGGCAAACGCGGACCGTTACTTGTTCATCTGATCGCGCAAGTTCTGCGCGGCGGCCTTGTAGTCGTAGGTTGGATAAAACTCCGTCGTATAGCCGCCCCACGCGGTGGTTTCGATCGCGCGATTCACTTCGCGCAGGCGATCGGCAGGCACGCGCAAGGTCACGACCTGACCGACGCCCATCATTACGTACCACGACACCACTTCGATTCCCGGCGGCGGAAACGTCTTGAAGAAGCCTTGCTCCTTCAACTGCTCGTTGATCTTCGGAAGCGGTTTGCTTTGATCGTGCTTGAGGAAGATGGTCAGCAGGAAGGTGCCGTCGCCAGTCGGTGTGACGGGCGGCGCCGTGCTTTGCTGCGCGTTTGCGGGCAGGGCGATGTAAATCAGCGAGGCGAACATCGTGGCTTGTAAAAGGCGTGCAATTCGTCTTGCTGATCGATGCATCGGGAATGCTCCTCGTGAACGAATCGGTTTAACGATGGTGGGTGCGCAGGCGCTCGATCATATGCAGCGCGTTGGGTTGCGCATTGCCTTCGGCGGTGTTGTCGAAGATGCACCAGACCTCGGGCGTTTTCTTCGCGCGCGTGTGCAGCGTGCGCGCGAGGTCGTCGAGATAGGTGTAGTTGTAGGAAGACTTGTAGAGCTCGGGCGAGCCATGCAGCCGCACATACACGAGCGAAGTGTCCGCGCGATGCTTGATCTCGCACTCGTCGGGGATCGGGTCCGCATCGACATAAGCCATGTGATGCGCCTTCAGGAGCGCGGCCGTGTGGGTGGTGAACCAGGACGGATGCCGCGCCTCGATTGCAATCGGCAACTTCGTGCGCTCGCGCAACGCCTTGATGAAGGCTTCGGCCGTGGCCTGATCGAAGGGCAGACTGGGCGGCAGTTGCACGAGCCAGCAACCGAGCTTGTCGCCGAGTTGCCCCGCGCTTTGCAAGAATTCGTCGAGGAGCGCTTCGGTGCCGACGAGCCGCGCGTCGTGCGTAATGGACTTGGGCAATTTCACCGAGAAGCGAAACGACTCGGGCACGCTCTGCGCCCAGTTCGCGTAAGTCGATTCGCGATGCGGTTTGTAGAAACTCGAATTTATCTCGACGCAAGTCAGCACGTGTGCGTAGCGTTCGAGATGCGTGCCTTCATGCGGAAAGCTCGACGACACGGCGCTCGACAAACCCCAACCCGCGCAGCCGATACGGATCGCGCCTTGCGGGCCGGGCTTGTGCAGATGAGGCAGTCGGTACGGCATGCGTTCTCCCGGCGACTCGATTGGTCAGTGTTTTGGGCTAATGGCGTACTTCCCCAGGCAGTCCCGCCGACTCGTCGGGAAGGGACGACGTCTCGCCTTCTTCGTCTGCATCGTTCGAGCGCGCCCAGAAAAACCGGTCCGGCAAATAGGCGCCCATGCCCGGACGGAACGCGGCGCGCGCCGCCTGGAACACATACTCTTGAGCCTCGCGTGCGGCCTCGGCGGGTTCCTGTCCGTTGGCAAGCAAGGCCGCGACCGCGGCGCCAAGCGTATCCGTCAGCCCCATGATGCGATGCACACCGCGATCCCACGTATCTTGCCGCACCTGGCCTTCTTCGCTATACAGCGTATTCACATGCCGATGCGTGCCGGTTTCCATTGCGAGCACATATTCGCAACCTTGCGCCAGGATATGCGAGATCGCGGCATCCAGCGTTGGCGCCTCGGCGTCGCTGTCGGGTTGCGCGAGCTGCAACAACGTGGCGTGATCGGCGATCAACATGGTCGTTTGCGGCACGAGCAGGTCGGCAAGCGACTCACGCAGCTCGTCGGCGGACAAAACGTGTTCATCGTCGAGTGTGAAGTCCGGCGCGAGGATCAGCGGTACGTCGTCGTAGTCGGACACCACTTCGGCGATAGCGGAAACCACTTCCGCGCGCGTTGCCGCGCCGATCTTAAACGCGGCGATCGGCATGTCCTCTAGCAACATGCGCGCCTGCGTGGCGACGACGTCGGGGTCGATGCCGGTAACTTCGTCGCAGCTCGCGGAGTCGCGCACCGCGTAGCCCGTCAGCACCGTCACGCCGTGGCAGCCCATGCTTGCGAGCGTCAGCACGTCGGCTTGAAGCCCCGAACCGCCTGTGGGGTCCGTCAGGCCGAAGGTGAGAACGATCGGTGGGGAGTCGCCGGTCATGGCAAAAGCGGACATTGTTTTCTTGATTGCACGAATGGAACGGAAGGGCCGCGAACGCCCGCGCCTCGAAGTGCACTGGCGGCGGCCAGCTCGGTCATGATTCGACCGTGGTTCGACTATGGTTCAATGTTTCGATTATGCGGCCTAACGCCGTCAGGCTACAGTCTTTGCGCACTTTTTTCCGGTACGGCGGCGCTTGAGAGAGCCAGTACGGCGGTCAAAGGCTTGGCCACGCGTGAACGGGCATCTCGCTAGGCATTGACACGCCAACACGGTACCATCATGTCCTAATTTCAATCGACCATTTCGACGCGGCATAAGTATGGAATATAGAAGCTGGATGTGCCTGATCTGCGGCTGGATCTATGACGAGGAGGCGGGATTGCCCGAAGAGGGCATCGCGCCGGGTACGCGCTGGGAGGACGTTCCCATCAACTGGACTTGTCCCGAATGCGGAGCCCGCAAGGAAGATTTTGAGATGGTCCAGATCTGATCCGCACGCTCTACCGCGCCGCATGACTCCCGTCATGCGGCGCGCGTTTTTTGCGGACCGCTTTTTTGTTCGCTGCTTTCGTTCGCTGCTTTCGTTCGCTGCTTTCGTTGCTGTTTTTGTCCGGCAGCGCTGCCGGTGTTGCGTCGTGCATCGAAATCGATGCGCGCGTCCGTCGCATGTTTGGCCGCTGCAAGCTGCATGGGCGGCGACGCGTGCCGATGCCAATGCGAACCGGCGCCTGAAGGCATACGCTTGAGGCTGGTCCGTGGTTCGGCAAGACGGGCGCAGGCAGTAAGCGGTCCGTCGGTCGAGAAAATCGTGAGCGCGGTCAAGTACCGACGCTTTCATCGATGATGCTATTTCACCGCGCGCGCCCATGTTCGACTCACGGCGCCTGCGAACCGGTTTGTGAGCGCCAGATATGACATCTCGTCCCGATCTTCCAGTTACGTTCGAAGCTCTGCCCAATCCGCGCGGCGGCTCGGTGCGGCTCGCCGAAATGGCGCTGACCGACGCCCATCACGCGTTCCAGCGTCAGGGCGAAACCGCGCCCGCGTTGAAGCGCGCGATCTCCGCGCTGCATTCGGCGGGTTGGCTGCCTGCGCAGCGTTTCGCGGAAGCGCTCGCGCTCGTCGCGCCGCTCGGCGAGGAATCGGAGCCGACGCGTGCGCGCATCGCGGCTGCGCTCGCGGACTTCGGCGCGGCGGTGGAGCGCCACAATCTGCGCGAGTTGTCGTGCTCGACCGTGTTGTTCGATCACTATCGCGGGCTGCATGCGTTGCTCGCCATGCATACGCGCGTCGCGCCGGTTTCCTACGATGACCTCGCGCTCGCGGGCCGCGCCATCGCGCCCGCGACGTTGCGCGGCATCGCGCCCGAGCGGCTTGCGCGCGTTCGGGCGCACTACGAACAGGCCCTGCTCAAGCTCTTGCGCGGGCCCGAGCAGGAATCCGCCGATGCCTTCGCGCGCCTCGACGAGTGCCTGGGCGAACTCGGCGGCCCCGATCCTTACGACTTCTGGCGGCTCGCGCTCAACACTATTTGGGCGCTGCGCGAGCGCGCGGAGCGTCGCGGCGACGCCGATTTCGCCGCAAACGCCGACGCCAAGCGCCTTTACGCGCGCTTCAATCTCGTGTTGGCGGATCAGGCGCACGCGTCGACCTATGCGCCGCGCTCGCTCGTACGCGCGACGCTTGCGCTCCTCTGGCGCGACTTCGCGCTCTACGGCGCGATGCCGGAAGACGCGGAACGGGTCGACGTCTTGCGGGACTACGGTCTGACGGTGGCGTGGCATGTGGCGGCGAATCCCGCGTCAGAGGCCGCGTGGGAGCAGGGCGCGGCGCAGGCGATCGAGGAAAACGCCCGCGACGGTTCATCGCGCGATCTGGGTGCGCTGCGCGTGAACGCCACGGCTTACGAAGACTTTCTGCAGAGCGCGGAAGCCTCCATCGAGGGACTGGTCGAGCGCGGTTCGCAAGCAAGCGAAACAGGCACGGTGGACGCGGACGCGGCGCTGCACTCGGCGAACGCGTCGCACCGACTGGGCGCGGCGGCTTGCGCGCTCGGCTTGGGCCATGTCGCATTGCTCGCCGATACACTCGGTCTCGCATGGCGGCGGGTCGCGCATCAGGGCGCGCATGAATCGGCGGATGGCGTCGCGCGCGAACTCGATGCCACCGTTCCCGAACGCGCGGCCCAGATGCTGCGCTCCATGCTGCACCAGGCTGCGGCCGGCATTGCACCGTCGGAAGGCCGCGCGTCGATTGCCGCGCTCACCGCCATGATCGAGCGGCCCGCCGCGGTCAATCGCTAGCTTCGGCGTGCGGTTCGTCGGCGGCGTCCGCGCTGCTGCTGCGTGAATCGTCGGCGCGTTTCGCGGGTCCGCGCACCACGTCGTATCGCGCGAGCGTGCGTTTGCGCGCGGCGTCGTGATCGACTACCGGCTGCGGATAGTCCGCGCCAAGCGAAATCCCCGCCTTCGAGAGTGCGTCGGGCTTGGCGAGCCACGGCGCGTGAATGTCCCGGTCCGACAAGCCCGCGATTTCCGGCACGTAATGGCGGATGAACTTGCCCGCCGCGTCGAATTTCTTCGACTGCGTCGTCGGATTGAAGATGCGGAAATACGGCTGGGCATCGCAGCCGCTCGATGATGCCCACTGCCATCCGCCGTTATTCGACGACAGTTCGAAATCGTTCAGCAGCGCTTCGAAATAGGCTTCGCCGCGCCGCCAGTCAAGGCCGAGGTCCTTGGTCAGAAAACTCGCCACGACCATGCGCAGGCGGTTATGCATATAGCCTGACTGGTTGATTTGCCGCATTGCGGCATCGACGAGCGGATAACCTGTTTGTCCCGCGCACCATGCGGCGAAGTTCGCGTCGGCGGCATCGCCTGTCTCCCACTGGATGCGGTCGTATTCCGGCTTGAATGCACGATGATCGCCCGGTACGCCGACATGCGAAAAATGGTGCAGCACGGAGAAATAGAAGTCTCGCCAGATTAGCTCCGACAACCAGGTTTCCGCGCCCTTGTTGCCGTGGCGCTGCGCATCGTGCGCGGTGCGAGCGAGTGCGCGAATCGAAACCGTGCCGTGTCGCAGATGAACGCCGAGATAGCTCGGGCCCTTCAGCGCGGGGAAATCGCGGGCGTGATCGTAGTCGGCCATGCGGTCGATGAAGTCATCGAAGAGCTCATACGCGCCGCTCGTGCCAGCGGGAAAGGCGGGCGCGTGCTCCGCGCCGAAGCCGAGCGCGTCAAGCGAGGGAATGGCGTGCCTGACGTTACCCGGCAGCTTCGCGAGCACGTTCAAATGATCTTCGGATGCGTACGGCTTGAGCGCGTTCGGCGTGAGTGTCGCGAGCCACTTGCGCTTGTAGGGCGTGAAGACGGTATAGGGTTTGCTGCTGCCTGTGAGCACATCGTCATGATCGAAGATCGACTGATCCTTGAACGTGAAAAACGCGATGTCCTTGCTCGCCAGCTTCTGCGCCACTGCCTCGTCACGCGCCTTCGCACTCGGTTCGTAATCGCGATTTGCAAACACCGCGTTCGCGCCGCATTCGACCGCAAGCTCGGGTATCTCATGCAAAGGCACGCCATGTCGAACCATCAGCGTCCCGCCAGCGTCGCGCAACGTGCGATCCAGTTCCACCACGCTCGCATGAATGAACGGCACGCGCCGGTCGTTTCGCGCAAGCGGCGAAAGGATGTCGCGGTCGAAAACGAACGCGCACAGCACCCGACGGCACCTTGTAAGCGCGTGATAGAGTGCAGCATTGTCGGCTGCGCGCAGGTCCCGCCGAATCCACACCAGACCCACATCAAAGTCGGCCATCTGTCAGCGCCTTTGTTAAAATCCTGAATTATGTCCAAGACTTCCGATCGCATCAATTTGACGAATCAGTTCCTGATCGCCATGCCGTCCATGGCCGATCCGACGTTTTCAGGAACCGTGGTCTACCTTTGCGATCACACCGATCGCGGTGCGCTGGGTCTCGTCATCAACAGGCCGACCGATATCGACCTCCAGTCGCTGTTCAATCGTATCGATCTCAAACTCGAGATCGAACCTCTCGTTCACTTGCCCGTGTACTTCGGCGGTCCCGTTCAGACCGAGCGCGGCTTCGTGCTGCACGAAGAACGCGACGGCGAACCGTATAGCTCGTCCATGAGTGTACCCGGCGGCCTCGCCATGACCACTTCGAAAGATGTACTCGAAGCAGTCGCTAGCGGCAAGGGCCCAGAGCGCTTCTTGCTCACGCTCGGCCACGCAGGCTGGGGCGCCGGTCAGCTTGAAGAAGAAATCTCCAAGAACGGCTGGCTCACGGTGGAAGCGGACTCGCGCATCATCTTCGACGTGCCCGCCGAAGATCGCCTCGAAGCGGCGCTCTCGCTGCTCGGCGTATCGCGTTCCATGCTTTCCGGCGAAGCAGGGCACGCATGAGCGGGGCAGCCACGCTGCTGGCATTCGATTACGGCGAGAAGCGTATTGGTGTCGCCGTTGGCAATACATTGACGAAGCAGGCACGCGCGCTCGCCGTGCTCGAAAACCGCAACCGCGACTATCGTTTCGATGGAGTCGGCAAACTGCTCGAGGAGTGGAAGCCGCAAACGGTGGTCGTCGGCATGCCGCTGCATCCGGACGGCACGCCGCACGAAATGAGCGCGCAGGCCAAGCGCTTCGGCAATCAGGTGAACGGGCGTTTCAACGTGCCCGTGCAATGGGTCGACGAGCGTTACAGTTCCGTCGATGCCAAAGCCGACCTTCGTGCGCGCGGCGTGCGTCCGAACGCGCGCGGCCGTTTCGACGACATCGACGCGGAAGCCGCCCGCGTCATTCTTCAACAATACCTCGACGGACTTCCCGACGATCATGAGTTCCATTGACGCCGAAGCGCTGTATCGCGCGCTCGTCGAATCGATTCATGCCGCGTATGAAAACGCGCTCGCCGAAGAAGAGGGTGTCGCGCTCGTCGGCATCTATAGCGGCGGCGTGTGGCTTGCCGAGCGTCTCGCCAAGGAGTTCAACGCGCCGCACTTCGGCGTGGTGAACGTGGCGCTGCATCGCGACGACTACGCGAAGAAGGGCCTGCATAGCCAGGCGAGCCCGACTTCGTTGCCGTTCGCGGTCGACGGCCGCCGTATCGTGCTGATCGACGACGTGCTGTCCACGGGACGCACGGTGCGCGCGGCCATCAACGAACTCTACGATTACGGGCGTCCCGCTTCGGTCGATCTCGCCGTGCTCGCCGATCGCGGCGGACGCGAGTTGCCCATTGCGGCGCGCTTCGTCGGCGGCACGGTGGACGTACCCGCGAACGAAGGCCTCGTGCTCGCGCGACGCGCGGACGGCGGCTTCGACTTCACCACTGAATCGCGCGCTCAGTAACCCATTCAAGGCAACACCGGGATCATCATGAACACCGCCACTCAGGGTTCCGCCGATGCAGGCGCGCCCGCTGCCGCCGACAAATTCCGCTACGGCTTTCTACGCGGCAATCCGCAGCTCACGAAGAATGGCGAGCTGAAGCACTTGCTGACCATCGAAGGACTGCCGCGCGCCGTCGTCACGCATATTCTCGATACCGCCGAGCAGTTCGTGAGCGTCACGGATCGCGAAGTGAAGAAGGTGCCGCTTTTGCGCGGCAAGTCGGTGTTCAACCTCTTCTTCGAGAACTCGACGCGCACACGCACGACCTTCGAGATCGCGGCCAAGCGCTTGTCGGCGGACGTGCTGAACCTGAACATCAACGCGTCGTCGACGAGCAAGGGCGAATCCCTGCTCGACACCATCAACAATCTCTCCGCCATGCATGCCGACATGTTCGTCGTGCGTCATGCGTCGAGTGGCGCACCGTATCTGATCGCCGAGCATTGCGCGCCGCACGTGCACGTGATCAATGCGGGCGATGGCCGTCACGCGCATCCGACGCAAGGCCTGCTCGACATGTACACCATTCGCCACTACAAGCGCGACTTCACCAAGCTGCGCGTGGCGATCGTCGGCGACATTCTGCATTCGCGTGTCGCGCGTTCGGACATTCACGCGCTGACCACCCTCGGCGTGCCGGAAGTGCGGGCCATCGGGCCGCGCACGCTTTTGCCCGGCAATCTCGACCAGATGGGCGTGCACGTCTACCACAACCTCGACGAAGGCTTGAAGGGCGTCGACGTCATCATCATGCTGCGCCTGCAGAACGAGCGCATGAGCGGCGCGCTCTTGCCTTCCGCGCAGGAGTATTTCAAGAGCTGGGGATTGACGCCCGAGCGTTTGGCGCTCGCCGCGCCCGATGCCATCGTGATGCATCCGGGGCCGATGAATCGCGGCGTGGAAATCGACTCGCAAGTGGCCGACGGCCCGCAGTCGGTGATTCTCAATCAGGTGACCTTCGGCATCGCCGTGCGCATGGCGGTCATGGGCATCGTGGCCGGCAACAGTGACTAAGAACGCGACATGAAGATCCAGATTCAAGGCGGCACGATCATCGACCCGGTTGCGGGCACGGAAGCGCGCAAGGACGTGTTCATCGCGGCGGGCCGCATCGTTTCGATTGGCGACGCGCCGGCCGACTTTCACGCGGCCAAGGTCATCGCGGCCAACGGGTTGCATATCGCGCCGGGTTTCGTCGATCTCGCGGCGCGTCTGCGCGAACCGGGCTTCGAACACAAGGCAACGCTCGAATCCGAAATGGCCGCGGCAATGGCGGGCGGCGTGACGAGCCTCGTCTGTCCGCCCGACACCGATCCCACGCTCGACGAACCCGGCCTCGTCGAAATGCTCAAGTTTCGCGCGCAGAAGCTGCATCAGGCGCATGTCTATCCGCTGGGCGCGCTTACTGTCGGCTTGAAGGGCGAGGCGATTACCGAGATGGTCGAGTTGACCGAGGCGGGTTGCATCGGCTTTTCGCAGGCGGATAACCCTATCGTCGATACGCGCACAATGCTGCGCGCGTTGCAATACGCGACCACTTACGGCTATACCGTGTGGCTGCGTCCGCAAGACGCGTTCATGGCGAAGGGCGGCGTGGCGGCAAGCGGCGCGGTGGCGTCGCGGCTGGGGCTGTCGGGCGTGCCGGTGTCGGCGGAGACCATCGCGCTGCATACCATCTTCGAACTCATGCGCGTGACGGGCGCGCGCGTGCATCTGTCGCATCTGTCGTCGGCGGCGGGCGTCGCGCTCGTGCGCGCGGCGAAGGCCGAAGGCATCGCGGTCTCGTGCGATGTCACGATCAACCACGTGCATCTGACGGACGTGGATATCGGCTACTTCGATTCCCAGTTCCGCCTCGATCCGCCGCTGCGTCAGCAACGCGACCGCGAAGCAATACGCGCGGGTCTCGCGGACGGCACCATCGACGCAATCTGTTCCGATCACACGCCGCTCGACGACGACGAAAAGCTCCTGCCTTTCGCCGAAGCCACGCCGGGCGCGACCGGCCTCGAACTGCTGCTCTCGCTGACGGTGAAGTGGGCGCACGAAGCCAACTTGCCGCTCGCGAAGGCGCTGGCGCGCATCACGTCCGCGCCCGCCGACGTGCTGAAGCTGCCGGCCGGACGCATTACCGTGGGCGCACTCGCCGACCTGTGCGTGTTCGATGCCGCCGCCGAGTGGCGCGTCGATCCGAAGAAGCTCAAGAGCCAGGGCCACAACTCGCCGTTCCTCGGCTACGAGTTGCCGGCGCGTGTGCGCGCGACGATCGTCGGCGGTCATCTGGCTTACGAAAGCCGTTAAGCGTACGAGTCGCGCATGAACCAGGCATTACGCAAGCTGCGGCTTCTGGTCCATCTGCTGTATGGCATGTGGGTCGTCGCGCGGCGTTTTCCGCGCGCATCGGTGGATGAGCGGAGCGCGATGAATCGCGCGTGGTCGCTTGAGATGCTGCGTCTGTCCGGCATGAAACTCGTCGTGCACAACGACGAAGCGCGGCTCGATCGCGGTGTGCTGGTGGTCGGCAATCACGTTTCGTGGATGGACATTTACGTCATCAATGCATGGCGGCCGACGCCGTTCGTCTCGAAGGCGGAGATTCGCAACTGGCCGGTTGTTGGATGGCTCGCGCATCAGTTGGGCACGGTGTTCGTGCAGCGCGAGAAGCGTAGCGACGCGAAGCGCATCATGCATGAACTCTCGAACCGCCTGCTCGCGGGCGAGATGATGTGCGTGTTCCCCGAAGGCACCACCAGCGATGGTCAGGCGCTCCTGCCGTTCCACGCGAACATGTTCCAGGCGGCGGTATCGGCATCGTGTCCTGTGCAGCCGGTGTGCATCATGTACGAGGATGCGCACGGCAAGCAGTCGCTCGCGCCGGCGTATATCGGCGACATGACGCTGAGCGATTCCCTCGACGCGCTTCTGAACGCGACGCCGCTCACGGCGCATCTCTATGTGTGCAATCCGCTCGCGCCGGGCGCTGACCGCCGTCTGCTTGCGAGCGAAGCCCAAGCCGCGATTCTCGCCGCGCTCGAAACCATGCGTGGCGGCGCGGCAACGGCGGCTGATCCCATGCCGCTCCCTGAATCGCTCAACGCTGTTTCGGCTTCATCGCGCAACTCACCTGCGTGATTACGCGCTGAGCCGGGTCTTTGGTCAGCCGCACCGCTGAGAGCTTGTTGCCCCAGACGCAGCCTGAATCGAGACACAGCACGTCGTTGCGGACCATCAGACCGAGCGCGGCCCAGTGTCCGAACACCACCGTCACGTCCTGCGTCTTGCGGCCGGGCACGTCGAACCACGGCAGATAGCCGGGCGGCGCGGCATCCGGCCCGCCATTGTTGGCGAATTCCATCGCGCCGTCGGCGGTGCAGAAACGGATGCGTGTCAGCGCGTTATAAGTCACGCGCAGGCGGTCGGCGCCGGTGAGCGACTCATCCCATCGATGCGGCTCGTTGCCATACAGCGTGGCGAGCGTCGCTTTCCAGTCGGGCGCGCGCAACGCTTTTTCGAGTTCATGCGCGAGTTCGAGCGTCATCGTCGCGTCCCATTGCGGCAGGACGCCAGCGTGAACCATGAGCGCGCCGTCCTCGAAGTGCGCAACGGGCTTGTGGCGTACCCATTCGATCAGGTCAGCCACGTCGGGTGCGTTGAGGATGTCGTCGAGCGTGTCGCCTTTCTTCGGCTTGCGCAGGCCGGCCGCGACCGACAGCAGATTCAGATCGTGATTGCCGAGGACGACGGTGGCGCGCGAACCGAGCGCGATGATCTCGCGCAGCGTTTCCAGCGACTTCGGTCCGCGATTGATGAGGTCGCCTGCGAACCAGAGAGGCGTATCGGCATCGGGCGCGGCTTTTTTCAGCAGTCGATGGTAGGGATCGCAGCAACCTTGCAGGTCGCCGAAGACGAGCGGGGCGGAGCTAGCGTGAATTACGGTGGCGTTGGTGACGTCGGTCATCGATGGAAAAAAGTGAGACGGTGGACGCGCGGCGTCGGATAGCGAGCATTATGAAACACGCGATAACGACTTGGCTGCCGCTTCATTAAGCATTCCGCGAACCTTCTACTACGCGCGTGACAACGCGGCGGGATTCGCTTGTAATCGATAATCGCTAGCTGTATCAAGTTGTTAGCCGTGTAGTTTTTGCACTTGGTGGCCTTATAATTGACGGCTTACCAAAGTGGGGCATCCGGCGAATCAAGATTGGTGACAATCGGTCAATGTTTTCGCTAGAAGGCGCACATCGCGCGAAATGCGCAATTTTTTCCATAATTCGAGCGCGCTTTCAGTCGAGCAAAACTGTGAGCGGTGAAGAGGGCTTCTATGATTCTCGTGACGGGCGGTGCTGGTTTTATCGGCGCCAACTTTGTGTTGGATTGGCTAAATGGCTCTGACGAACCCGTTTTGAACGTCGATAAGCTGACGTATGCGGGGAACCTCGGAACGCTTCAGTCGCTCAAGGGCGACGCCCGTCATGTGTTTGCGCGTGCCGACATTTGCGACCGCGCGGCCATGGACGAACTGCTCGCGAAGCACAAGCCCCGCGCCATTTTGCACTTTGCCGCCGAGAGTCACGTAGACCGCTCCATCCACGGCCCGGCAGATTTTGTTCAGACCAATGTGGTCGGTACGTTCGTTCTGCTCGAAGCCACGCGCCAGTATTGGAGCGCGCTGCCTGAAGCAGAGAAGCAAGCCTTCCGCTTCCTGCATGTTTCGACCGACGAAGTGTTCGGCTCGCTGTCCGCAACTGATCCACAGTTCTCCGAGACCACGCCGTACGCACCGAACAGCCCGTACTCGGCTACGAAGGCCGGTTCGGATCATCTGGTGCGCGCATACCACCACACATACGGCTTGCCGGTTGTCACGACCAACTGCTCGAACAACTACGGCCCGTACCAGTTCCCGGAAAAGCTGATCCCACTGATGATCGCGAATGCGCTCGGCGGCAAGCCGCTGCCCGTTTATGGCGATGGTCAGAACGTGCGCGACTGGCTCTACGTGGGCGACCATTGTTCGGCTATTCGCGAAGTGCTGGCGCGCGGTGCGCTTGGCGAGACGTATAACGTCGGCGGCTGGAACGAGAAAAAGAACCTCGAAGTCGTGCATACGCTGTGCGATTTGCTCGACAAGTTGAAGCCTAAGACGAGCGGTTCGTATCGCGATCAGATCACGTATGTGAAGGATCGTCCGGGCCATGACCGCCGCTATGCTATCGACGCGCGCAAGCTCGAGCGCGAGCTCGGCTGGAAGCCTGCGGAGACGTTCGAAACGGGGCTCGAGAAGACGGTTCAGTGGTATCTGGACAATCAGGCGTGGGCTGACGAAGTGGCTTCCGGTGAGTATCGGAAGTGGGTCGAGACGAACTACGCGCAGCGCGCGTGAGGAACTGACAATGGCGCGCAAGGGCATTATTCTCGCCGGCGGCTCCGGCACGCGGCTTTATCCGATTACGCATGCGGTGTCGAAGCAGCTCCTGCCCGTGTACGACAAGCCGATGATCTACTATCCGCTGTCCACGCTCATGATCGCAGGCATTCGTGACGTGCTCGTGATCTCGACGCCGCAAGATACGCCGCGTTTCGAGTCGATGCTCGGCGACGGCAGCCAGTGGGGCATGAATATCCAGTACGCGGTGCAACCGTCGCCGGATGGCCTCGCGCAGGCGTTCGTCATCGGCCGTGATTTTGTTGGCAACGATCCGTCCGCGCTTATTCTCGGCGACAACATATTCTACGGTCACGATCTCGCGAAGCAGCTGGAAAGTGCGGACGCGCGCACCGAGGGCGCGACTGTGTTTGCCTATCACGTGCATGATCCCGAGCGTTATGGCGTGGTTGAGTTCGACCAGAAGTTCCGCGCGCTGTCGATCGAGGAAAAGCCCGCGAAGCCGCGTTCGAACTACGCGGTGACGGGTCTTTATTTCTACGACAACAAGGTGTGCGATATTGCAGCCGACATCAAGCCGTCGCCGCGTGGCGAGTACGAAATCACAGACGTAAATTCACGTTATCTCGCGGACAAAAAACTCGATGTCGAGATCATGGGACGTGGTTATGCGTGGCTCGACACGGGCACGCACGATTCGCTGATCGAAGCCGCGACGTTCATCGCGACGCTGCAAAAGCGGCAGGGACTCGTGGTGGCTTGTCCTGAAGAGATCGCATATCGCAAGGAATGGATTGGCGAAGAGCAACTTCTCGCGCTCGCGAAGCCGCTTGCGAAGAACGGCTACGGTCAATATCTGCTCAATCTTCCGAAGGACCAAGTCGCATGGCCATCCAAGTAACTGCTACGGCGCTGCCCGAAGTCAAGATCATCGAACCGAAGGTATTCGGCGATGCACGTGGCTTCTTCTACGAAAGTTTCAATGGCCGTGAGTTTGCGGAACAGGTAGAAGCGGGCGTCGAGTTCGTGCAGGACAATCATTCGCGTTCGGCAAAGGGCGTGCTGCGCGGCTTGCATTATCAGATTCAGCACCCGCAAGGCAAACTCGTGCGCGTGGTAGAAGGCGAAGTGTTCGATGTCGCGGTGGACATCCGCAAGAGTTCGCCGAACTTCGGCAAGTGGGTGGGCGTAAATCTGTCGGAAGAAAACCATCGGCAGTTGTGGGTGCCGCCGGGGTTTGCGCATGGCTTTGTCGTGTTGTCGGAGACGGCCCAATTTCTTTATAAGACTACGGATTATTGGTATCAGGCGCACGAGAGAAGCATCGTCTGGAATGATCCGGAGATTGGTATTGAGTGGCCGATTGACTTTGAGCCGTTGTTGGCGGCGAAGGACGCGGCGGGGAAGGGTTTGAGCGAAGCCGAGGTGTTTGCGTGAGCGCCGATCAACGGACGATTCTTTTGACCGGTGTGAACGGTCAGGTTGGTTTTGAGTTGGCGCGCAGCCTTCAGGGGCTGGGTAAGGTGGTCGCGCTGGCCCGCGCGGGCCTCGATCTCAGCGACCTCGGCCAAGTCCGTCGCGTCGTGCGCGATGTAAAGCCGTCGTTGATCGTGAATCCAGCGGCCTACACGGCGGTCGACAAAGCCGAGTCCGACGTCGGCGCTGCGATGCGCATTAACGGCGAGGCGCCCGGCGTGCTTGCGGAAGAAGCAAAGCGCCTTGGCGCGGCGCTTGTTCATTACTCGACGGACTACGTCTTCGACGGTACGAAAGACGGCGCTTATGTTGAAGACGATGCGGTGAATCCGCAAAATGTCTACGGCAGGAGCAAGTTGGCTGGTGAGCAGGCCATTGTGGCTTCGGGTTGTGACCATCTGATTTTCCGCACGAGTTGGGTGTATGGCACGCGTGGCAAAAATTTTTTGCTAACGATGTTAAAGCTCGGCGCAGAGCGGGATGAGTTGAGCGTGGTGGCGGATCAGATTGGTGCGCCGACTTGGTCCAAGACTATCGCGGCGCTGACGGCGAATGTGCTGGCGCAGTCGGTGACCGCGGAGGGTCAATGGTGGAAGCAAAATTCGGGAATCTATCATCTTTCGGCGCACGGATCGACTTCATGGCACGACTTTGCGGCGGCCATCTTCGAGCTTATAGATACTCGGAAGCGACCACTGCTGCATGCGATTCCAACTGCAAGTTATCCGACGCCTGCGAAGCGTCCATCCAGCTCGCGCTTGTCCAATGACAAGTTAAATCTGGCTTTTAGATTGCGTTCGCCCGACTGGAAGGACGCGCTGCAACTTTGCATGGCCGAACGTTGAGCGGCATTTCATTGGCTTCGCGTACCGCCGCAGTCATCGTTTTTTATGAGCCTGACGAGGCGTGCATCAGGCGAGCCAACCGTCTTTCTGAGCGGCTATTTTGCGTGGTTGTCGATAACTCCGCGTCCATACGGGACAAGTCGCAGATCGGACTATCGGCCGCAATTACTTATCGACCGAATGGCGTTAATCTCGGTATTGCTGCAGCCATCAATCAGGGCGTCGAAGTGCTTCTTCCAGCTGGCTTCGACTACGCCATTGTCTTTGATCAAGATAGCGAACCACCAGACGTTCTCCTTCACGACCTTCCTGCGGTTCTTGACAATGCCAACCGAATGCAGCAGCGCGTTGCTCTTGCAGGTCCCGCCTACGACGACGCACGATTGGGCGGTGTTACTCCATTTGTACGTTTCAGATGGTGGCGGTTAGCTCGCATCTCACCGCAAGGCAACGTTCCGATAGACGTGGACTTTCTTATCTCTTCGGGATCGTGCCTCAATCTGAAATTCTGGACGTCCATAGGTCCGATGGAAAACGCATTGTTTATCGACTTTGTAGATCTAGAGTGGTGCGCGCGTGCAAAAAGGCTAGGTTATCAGGTGCTCGGCGTACCTTGGGTGCATATGAACCACGAACTCGGGGGCGCGCCTGTGCGAGTTCTTGGCCGAACCTATCCAATGCATTCTCCCATTCGGCATTACTACCAGTTTAGAAATGTTATTGCGCTCATAGGGCGAGCTAATATGCCCGGCACATGGAAGTCAACCGAAATCGTGAAACTGCCGGTCCGGCTGCTAATCTACTGCTTTTTTCCAAAGCAGCGAGGACAGCATCTTCGAATGGCATTAAGAGGTATCTGCGATGGCTTGCGCGGTCGTCTTGGGCCGTATCAAGAGTAGTGTGCCACTGTCAAAACTTGTAGCCAGTCCCAAGCGGACGGATCAATCCAGCATCCCTATTCTGGGCGGGTTCGCGAGCGTGAAAGGGTGTACCTGTACGCTGAGTGATAGGTTAGGATTGTAAGCAGGATCTCGATCGAATTTGCCAGCCCACCTGTCCTCCATTAAGCGAATTTCCGAAAGAAAACGTTGGTACTTTTCGGGACTCATATCCGATCCGCGAGTCGCTGATTCGTGATGGTACAGATCAGCGAACGGAGTCCAGACATTGCGATAACCCGCTGTTTGAACACGCAAGCAGAAGTCGACGTCATTAAAGGCAACGGCGAGTTTTTCGTCCAGGCCGCCTACCTGTTGATAAATCTCGCGCCGAACCATCAGGCACGCGGCCGTTACGGCGGCCAGATTTTGCAGGGCAATAGCTCGATTGAAATAGCCAAGGCTGCCACGCTGGAGCGAATGGTGCATATGCCCTGCTATACCACCCAGACCAATCAGGACGCCTCCGTGTTGCAGAGTATTGTTTGGGTACCAGAGTGCAGCACCCACGGCACCAGTACCCGGCTGCACAGCGATCGACACTAATTCGTTGAGCCAATCAGGCGAAATGACTTCTATATCGTTGTTGAGCAAACAGAGAAACTCGCCTTCAGCCAGCCTCGCTGCTTTGTTGTTGAGCGCTGAGAAGTTAAACGGAGAGTCGTCTCGAACTATTCGAATTCGATCGTCGCCATTAATCTGCGCGAAATAGGCAAGCGTCTCCGCCTGGACGCTGCCGTTATCTACAATAATGATCTCGAAGTTCTTATAGAGCGTCTTCTGCAGAACACTGTCGACACACTGGCGCAGCAACGCGACGCCATCGCGAGTGGGAATGATGATCGAAACTTTGGGACTCGGCCTTGGAGTCGCATAGCGAACCCTCAGCAGGCCGGAATCGCCGAAGATGGGTTCGACGACTGCCATGATCCGAGAATGCTGTAGGAATTCGTTCACTGCTCGAACCGCCGCGTTCAGGGCATAAGGCTTTCTGTTTTGACCGCCCGAAGTGCTCTTTGATGTGATCCGCCAATGGTAAAGTACGTGCGGAATATGCACGATACATTCCGCTCCAGCTATTGAGATGCATCTAAGCGCCAAGTCGTAATCCTGGCTGCCCTCGAAGCCTTTTCGAAAGCCGCCTGCTTCTTCCACGAGCGTGCGTTCGTAAACTCCAAGATGTGAGAACAGATTTTGCGTCAGGGCGAGGACCGGATTCCAATCTGGCTTGAAATAGGGAGCTGTGCGCTTTCCAGATGGGTCGAGCTTGTCCTCGTCGCTGTAAAAGAGCCGTCCCGCAGGATGCATGCCTATATAACGCGCGACCAGGAGGAGCGCATGAGCCGGCAGAATGTCGTCATGATCGAGCAGCGCTATGTATTCGCCGGTGGCGACGGTTAGCGCGGAGTTGCTCGCCTCCGATATATGACCGTTCTCTTCCCGATAAACTACTTTGATTCTCTTGTCTTTCGCTTGCCACGCTTGCAGGACTTCGCGAACGCTAGAGTCCGTCGAAGCATCGTCTGCGACACAAAGTTCCCAATGCGGATAAATTTGCTTCCGGACAGATTCGATCATTGCCTCGAGATCGTCCGGCGCGCTGTTATAGGTCGGTACGATGACTGATATCAGTGGCTTCTTAATCAGCGTATCAAGCAACGCCATAGCTTGCGCAACTTGCGCGGGACCGAGGGTGTCGTATCGTTCGATCCACTCGTGGTAAGCATCATCGGTCGGGACGCAGTCACTGAAACCGGCGCCCGTCTGGACACGGCGGAAACGCGCCTTAATACCTTCGACGCCCTCGCGCCGCCCCATGTCAAAATAGTAACGCGCAGCAGCGAGAAAACCGCCTCTTGCCTGCGCCTGTCGAGACACGGTGTCGAAAAGTAACCTTGCGGCTTTCCGCAAGTTATCGGCCTGTCGCAGCGGTGCGGTAATACGCCAAGATGCCGAATTCCGTAACGCATGCAGTTGAATCTCGAGCTTCATACGTTCGTTTTCGACCGACGTCTGATGATCAAGCTCGGCGAGGGCGTTTGCAAGGCTCCCTTCCAATTCAACGATGCGTTGATGCGCTTGCTGCAGACTAGAATCTTCCGTGCTGACTAATGTCTTCGCGTTAATAATTGGCGGTATTTCTTGGTTATCTTGGCCGATTGTCATTTATTCAACACGGAAGAACAGTGGGGATATGGCGAAGCGCTGCATAAACGCCCCATGAAGTGTCGACTACGTCTTCTCGAGTTCGCTTTCGACGAACAGGTTTATCTGGGACATGCGAATGCCGACGATACCTGTTGCCACAGCGGTGGATTCCGATTTGACGATTAGGACGTCATGGATGCAATCTATGAGCTCGGCCTCCGAGGCAATGCGTCGCGCCGCATACACCGAGATTGCATACTCGCCCGGCAAAAGCGTGGGCATTTCGAACATAAAGCGTGCGATACCCTTGTCGCCGATAGGAAGCTTCAGTGAATCGCTGGCGAAAAAATTGCTATCGCCAAAAAGCGGCTGACCGAGCCGGTCTTTAAAGACGAAGCCGACAACGGGCATTTCCTTCCCAACAAAATTATCAAAATTAATTTCCAACGACACACGCTCTCCGCCGGCTATCCAGCTCAATGCGTTACCGTCTTCCCCTGCCAAGACCACCGAGCGGATGACGCGCTGTTGACGCTCTACAGGCAAATGCTGGGTATCGATTGCCACATCGTCAAGATGCGGCGCGACCAGAGTGCCTGTGCCACGGAAACGCTCGCGCTGATCGAAGGTTTCGCTCTCTTTTCGCAATTTGGCAAGTCGATTTGCCTTGCGATCCATGACCTCGCTCTTGTCTTCGACTGACTGTCCTTGACGTTCACGGCGTGCTTGCCTGTAGAACGCCTCGAAATAATTCGTGCACACACGTTTTGCATCGCCGGATTCGCGAACGACGCCGCGGTCTAGCCAGATCACTCGGTCGCAAAGGCCACGTACTGCGGAGGAATCGTGACTGACGAACAACACCGTGCCCGTTTGCTGAAAGCGCCGCAAAAAGCGCATGCATTTCTGCGTAAAAAAGGCGTCGCCTACCGACAGTGCTTCGTCAATGACAAGTATGTCAGCATCAACGTGAGCGATCACGGAAAAGGCAAGACGTACGAACATGCCACTCGAGTAGGTCTTGACAGGCTGATCGATAAATTCGCCGATGTCGGCAAAGGCGATGATGTCAGCAAGGCGCGATTCAATCTGCTCATGGCTCAGACCATGAAGCTGCCCGTTTATGAAGATGTTCTCTCGGCCAGTGTACTCTACGTCAAATCCGGACCCTAGTTCGAGCAGAGCCGCTATGCGCCCATGGGTCTCGATCTGGCCACTTGTCGGGGCGAGCGTTCCGCATATGATCTGTAAAAGAGTGCTTTTTCCAGACCCGTTGCGGCCAATAATACCTACCGTTTCCCCACGCGCGACTTCAAATTCAATGCCTTTGAGCGCCCAGAATGTACGAACGCATTGACGCGCACGAGTGGCCAGTGCGCGACGGGCAGCGGACAATGGCATGGCCCTGCTCGCTACTCCGAGGAGACCTTGCTTTAGTCGGTCGGTCGGCCGCTCATAAGAAGCGAATCCCTTGCTGAGTCCTACGCCGCGGATGACAACCTCAGATGACATCCGCGAATCCTTTGCGTGTCTTTTGAAACCACGCAAATCCGAGCCAGGCGATGACTACCGCGATGCAGGAGTAAGCGCCCCAGCGCGCCCAGTCTATCGACACACCCCAGACGAGGACGTCGCGGCTTTGTTCGATAGGGTAGGTCATCGGATTCATATAAACGAGCGAGCGGAACTGCTCTGGAAGCGATGACACTGGAAAAAATACCGGCGACAGAAACATAAGTGCGGTGACCAGAATGCCGATGGTCTGCCCAATGTCACGCAAATAAACGCCGGTTGCCGCAAGCGCCCAGCTAAGGCCGAGGATGAGTACGCAAAGCGGCAAAAGGACAATTGGTAGCATGAATGCTGTCGCAGGCACTGACCCGATGATAATCCATTCGGCAATCAAAAGAATGAACACGCTCACGCACATATGAAACATGGCGGACAGGAGGGTAACGCACGGAAGAATCTCGAGCGGGAAGATGATCTTCTTGACGAAATTTGAGTTTGAAAGAATTAGCGACGGTGCGCGGGTCACGCACTCAGAAAAAAGATTGAACATGATCATGCCGGCAAACAGAACGACTGCAAACTCGCTCTTGCTTGCAGTTTGGGCCCCGCTCCCACCCCAGCGTGACTTGAACACTTCGCTGAAGACAAAGGTATAGATACAGAGCATCAGCAATGGCGTGAGCAACGACCAGAGTATTCCAAGCGCCGACCCCTTATAGCGCCCTACGGCGTCGCGGCGGCCAAGGTCGAACATAAGTCGCCAATTCTTGACTAAGGACGCAGCGAGGTATCGCGGCGAAACGCTGAAGCTGTGCATAGACAAAGGTAGTCGTTTAACGGGGAGGTGGCAAACGCCAAAGTAAGCAGGATACGGGCGCAAAGCCTGCGCAGCGCCACGGCGTTTGACGTTCTAGCGTAGCGGGCCACTTACGCAAAAAGCCGAGCCGTCGCCGTGAATTATCGCATATGCGATATCGCTCCAAGCAGAGCGCTCCCTGATCAATGTGTCCAAGTGTAAAACATGCAAGTCCCTGAAAATTGACGCTCCTACGTTGCCGTAGTCTGTCTTCCAGTCTTAGGTCGGCATTGAGAATCGGGCCCAACTGTCATCGAACTGGTTGAGGTAGTGTGCGTGGCCAGAACAAAGAATGCTGTAAAATCGCGACTTTATGGATAATGCTGCTCATCCGGATCACCATAGGGTCCGTATGCCGGCTTGATGTAGCTTGGGGGCAGGTTGGGAGAGCAATCGTCAGAGTATCAGCGCAAAGCGATTGATGCCGCAGGCATCAGCAAGGCTTTCGCGATTTACGCACGACCATCGGATCGACTCAAGCGCAGCGTGCTGAGTGTTGCGGCGCGACTTTCCTCTAGGCGCGTGGCAGGCATGCACCTGATGAATGATTCGATGCTTGGGCAGACGTTCACCGCGTTGAATGATGTGAGTTTTTCTGTTGCGAGAGGCGAGACGGTTGGAATTATCGGGCGCAACGGCTCGGGCAAGAGCACGTTGCTGCAGATCGTTTGCGGCACGCTCGCTCCAACGACGGGCTCGATTAGCGTCGAGGGCAAGGTCGCGGCGCTGCTCGAACTTGGCTCCGGTTTCGACGTTGAATTCACGGGCCGCGAGAACGTTTATCTGAACGCGCAGTTATATGGTCTATCGCGTCAACAGATTGACGAGCGCTATGAGCGTATCGTCGAATTTGCGGAGATAGGCGAGTTCATTGATCAGCCGGTCAAGACGTACTCGAGTGGCATGTTTGTACGTTTGGCGTTCGCTGTGATCGCCCACGTCGATGCAGACATCCTGGTTATCGACGAAGCACTTGCGGTTGGCGACGCGTTCTTCAATCAGAAGTGTTTTCGCTTCCTCCATGAATTCAGGAAGCAGGGCACCATTCTGTTCGTAAGTCACGACACATCTTCGATCCGCAAGCTTTGCTCGAAAGCGGTCTGGCTAGATCACGGAAAAGTTGTGGCTGTTGGCGATCCCGACGAAGTGTGTTCTGCTTATCTCGATGCCTACTACGGCAACAGCAGCGGGTCACAAGCCGGTGGCGAGCAGACATTCGCATTGGGCCCGCGGCGCGGGTCTCAGTACGATATGCGACGAGAACTCATCAACGGTTCGTCGTTGCGCAATGACATGCAAGTCCTGCCGTTCGACCCGCATTCGCAATCATTCGGCTCGGGGGACGCGAGAATTGTCGACGTCGTTTTTCTGGATTCCGCGCGCCGCAGACTCGACTGGATAGTGGGCGGAGAGGCCGTCACGTTGCAAGTTTCCACGATATGTGGAGAAGCGTTGACGTCGCCCATCGTAGGTTTCTACCTGAAAAACGACCGTGGGCAGGATCTTTTTGGCGCGAACACGTTCAAGACGTTCGCCGAACGGCCTGTCGCCGTTGATGAGAACGACTTGTTGCGCGCGGAGTTTTCCTTTTTCATGCCGGTGCTGCCCGTCGGCGACTATACGATTAACGTCGCGATCGCAGAGGGCACACAATACAACCATGTTCAGTTGCATTGGATTCACGACGCTGTGCCGATCAAGGTACATGCCTCGCGTGTCAAGCATGAGCTTGTCGGCGTGGTGATGTCGAAGATCGAAGTCGCCGGTGTTTGACGGCGCGCGATCTTTCTCGCACATGCATTGACCGTTGTTGCCGGGTCCAGACTTTTTTCATGGTTGGCCGAGTAGGAAGATCATCACATATGACAAGCACGACACGCACATTCAAATTCAAAAGTGCAGGGAACGGCCATGAGTTCACTGGCGAGCGTTATCTTCCTGGGGTAGGTGGCCCTATACAGTACGAGCATTTCCACAGATACCTGTTCTCGGCGCCGCTGTGCGAAGGCAAGGATGTGCTCGACATTGCTTCCGGCGAGGGCTATGGCTCGGCCGTCCTGGCCCAATCGGCGAAGCAGGTCGTTGGAGTAGATATCGATGAGCAGGCGGTCCGGAATGCGCGCAGCCGTTACGACGCACAGAGGAATCTTCGCTTTGAGCACGGCAGTGCTACGGCCATTCCCTTGCCGGACGCGTCGGTAGACATATTGAATTCGTTCGAAACACTCGAGCACTTCACCGAACATGAGGCTTTCATGGCCGAGGCGCGACGCGTTCTGCGCCCCAACGGCCTGATGATTATCTCTACGCCAAATCGACCGGTCTACTCGCCTCCCGGGGCGCCGCCAAACGAATTTCACGTGCGCGAGCTGGACCGCAACGAGTTCGTCGAATGGCTCACGAGCGGTTTTAAAAACTTCGTCCTTTACGAACAGAAGCCGACCGCCGGCTCGCTGCTTTTCTTGGAGGGTCGTTCCGGCGCGAAGGACGTGACCTACTGGTCAGAAGTGTCACCGAACGAATTTCGCGCGACGAGCGGTATTGTCGATCCCGTGTACTTCATCGCGTTGGCCTCCGACGGTCCGCTGCCGACTCCTGACGATAATGTCTTGGAGGGCAGCCTCTCGTTTGCCCGCTACGACGATGCACGCAACCAGCAGATCGGTGCCCAGGCGGTAGAAATCACACGCCTCACAACCGAAACCCTTGCACGTGGGGATGAGATCGGCCGACTCACCGCCGAAACCGTCCGACTGACGAAAGCCGTGATTGACCGCGACGTTAAACTTGGCTCACTTACGGGCGAAATCGTCCGGCTTAATGAAGCGGGGGCCGAGCGCGATTCGAAGCTGGGGGATCTGACAGTCGAGACGGTGCGGCTGAATGAAGAGATCGTCAAACGCGACTCTGAAATAGGAAAGCTGACCAAAGAAACCGTCCGGTTGAATCGTGAAATCATTCGTGTGAACGAAGAGCTCGCAACGCAGCAGAAGAGCCACGCCATGCTGGCACGTGACCGTGACATTATGGCCGCCCTTGGCATGATGGGCGAACAAATCAGGCAGTCCCGGGTAGTTCTCGAGGACATGCAGCACGGGTTTCGAGAAAGCCGGGCATACATTCAAATCGAAGCCGTCCTGCGCAATGAGAACGAAGCGCTCAAGGCACAGATCACGGCAATATACAATTCGACGTCGTGGTTCGTCACGAAGCCGCTTCGTTTTGCGATGCGGCGCCTGCACGCAATGCGCCGCAATGCCGCACAACAAGCGTCGCGGATGGCTCCAAATGCGACTGTGCCGTCACCCGCACCGGTCGTAAGGTCTAATGAGACGACTGACACGCTAGCCTCGGTTGCACCAATTCAAGATGCAACGCAAAGCGGGACATGGCCCTCGTTGCGGCCGTTTGCGCGTCAGGCAAATCCCCGTGTAACGATTGTGGTCGTTCGTCAAGAGAGCGAAGAGGCGTTGCATCGCTGCCTCGCCGGGCTGCGCGAGCACAGCTCCGAGATTTCGATTCGTGTGCTTGTCGTCGGCGCTGAGGTGTTCGAGCAAGCTGCTCATTTTGGCGTGGAAAGTCGACAAAGTGCAGAAGCCGATACTTCGCTTGCAGCTCTGCGTGACGTCATCGGTACACCGGAGGGGGACTATGTGGTCTTGTTGTCCGACCGCCTCGCTGCCGAAGCAGGTTGGCTTGAAGCGATCGTGCAAGGTTTTGCTCGCTTTCGCGATGCCGCTGCGTTCGCTGCGCTCATTATCGACGAGCATGGCGTAGTGGAAAGTGCGGGTTCGTCGATCGAGGCGGACGCCCGCTTGTCGCCGAATGGGGTAGGGCTGTCTACCGACGCGCCGCAAATTAACGCCGTCATGCGCGTGTCTTGCGCAGGATCAGGTTTCATCGCGATCAGGACGCCAGTGTGGCAACAGATCGCCCACGATTTCGGTGCTGAAATGCCGTTCGCCGCAGGCCTCGCGAGCATAGCATTGCGCATCGCGGAGCTTAGCGAACACATTTACTGTCATCCGTTTGCACGCTTTGTCGCGCTTAAAACGTTGTCGGCCAATCCGGCTAATCCTGCGGAATCTGTTGACAAGTGGGCCGACGCTTATCAACGCTGGGCGCTGCGTGAGCGTTTCGAAACCACCTTCGCATCAGCTGGTGCCCACGGCGGTCAACTGTCACTAGCAAGACGACCCAAGATTGTTCTGATCGATGCTTTCGTTCCGAAGCCAGATCGCGATTCAGGCTCTGCCGATGTGTTTTGGTACATGCGTATCTTTCAGGAGTTCGGCTTTGAGGTTAGCTTCATTGCAGCGTTCGAAGAGAATCCAGTTGAAAGTTATTCGGATGCTTTGCGGCGCTGGGGCGTGCGCGTGCAGTACGCGCGAGGACTGGAATCGCTTAACCGTCTAGTAATGACCGAGGCTGCGCAGGCGGAAGCCGTGCTTGTGCAACGCGTCATCGTAGCGCGGCATGTGATCGAACCGCTCAAGACGGGTGCTCCGCATGCGAAGGTGATTTTCGGGACTGTGGATTTGCACTATTTGCGCGAGGAACGTGCGGCTATCCATGAACGTTCCGCAGAAGCACTCGATTTCGCACTTTCGTTGCGACGAGAGGAGATCAGTGCCATTAGTCGGTCGGACGCAACGATCGTCGTTAGCCGACTCGAATATGACATCGTAAAGCGCACATTGCCTTCGGCTAATGTGCATCGTATTCCGATTCCGCGCCTTCCTACTCGTTCGACGAAGACTTTCGCTCAACGCTCAGGTGTTGTGTTCGTCGGTGGTTTTGCGCATCGGCCTAACGTCGATGCGGTGACGTTCCTTGTTAAGGAAATCTGGCCGAAGGTCATCGCGCGTATGCCTGGCATGAAGCTCGATATCGTCGGGAGCAACGTGACGCCCGAAGTTCAGGCGCTCGATGACGCGGCATCGCATGTGAAGATCGTCGGTTTCGTCGAAAACCTCGATGGTGTCCTCGATCGTGCGCGCCTGTCGGTTGCGCCGTTGCGTTTTGGCGCGGGCATCAAGGGCAAGGTCGTTTCGAGCCTCTTGCATGGCTTGCCGTGTGTCCTGAGTAAGGTCGCGAGTGAGGGAATGGGGCTGGTTGACGGCGAACATGTCCTCGAGGGCGAAAGCGCCGACGAGATTGCCGATGCAATTATTCGACTTCACGAGGATGAAGCCCTGTGGAACCGGTTGGCGGACGCCGGCTTTGCGGTTGCGATGTCCGAGTATTCGGTTGAAAGCGTCGCGGCGAAGATCGGGGAACTTCTCGATTCCTTGGATTTCGATGAGGCTCCGCGTGCGCTGCGCGCTAACGCGTTTAACGTGCTAGCTTAGAGCACGGTCCCGCCATTAAATACACAGATATGTTGCAATCCTTATTATCGTTTTTTCGGAAATCGACAGTTCGTCCGAACAACGGCAAGCTGAATGTGTTGATCGAACTGGCGTCGTTCGACAAGGGCGGCCTGGAAAAGGTCGTGCTTGACTCGGCGCTGGCATTTGATCGGGCGCGTTTCGATGTCACCATCGTCACACCCGGGAAGGTCGGCCACTTGGGAAGCGTTGCCAGGGAGGCAGGACTGCGTGTAATCGGTCTACCGGCTAATAATGCAATCGATGTATATCGGAAGACGTTGAATGATTTTTACATCGACGTCTCGATGTCGCATTTTTCCAACGTTGGCTATTCACTTTTCGCCGAACGCCAGATACCAAACATCACGTTTATCCATAACGTGTATGCATTCTTCTCGACCGAGCAAGCGCGATCATTTGCTGAGAATGACCGATTCGTCGATCGTTACGTGTCTGTGTCGCAGAACGCAACCTGTTATGCGGTGCAGAATCTAGGCGTGACGGCGAGCAAAGTAATCACCGTGCCTAACGGCCTCATCATTTCCGAGCATGAGGCACGTGAGCAAAAGCCCGTCAAACTTACGCGCGCTGAACTAGGGTTGGCCGAAACAGATTACGTTTTCGCCAACATTGCGTCTTACAATTTGCACAAAGGCCATTACGTGATGGCCGACGCGATGAAACATCTATTGAAGCAGCGCGACGACATCAAGATTCTATGTGTCGGGAACGTAGTGTACCCGCCGCACGTTGAAGCGCTAAAGCTTTACTTGGTAGAGCATGGCCTTGAAAAGCACATGCTCATGCCAGGCTATTTTTCCGACGTTGAAGACGTGCATCGCGTCGCTGACGCCTTCCTGCTTCCGTCATTCATTGAAGGTTGGAGCATCGCCATGAACGAGGCTATGTTTTATGGGAAACCCATGATTTTGACGAATACCGGCGCGTCGGCGGAAGTCATAGAAGGCAATGACATCGGCATTTTGATTCCAAACGAGTATGGTGACACGACCGAACTCAACTCTGTGCTGCTCGACGAACTTGCCTATAGTCCGCGTGAATATGGCGTCGCTTCAAAGCTAGCGCAGGCCATGAACGAAATGGCAAGCAATCGGGAGACATGGCAATCGAAGGGGGCCGCCGGACGAGCAAAGATCTACGAACGCTTCAACTTCTCGGCAATTGTCCGACAGTACGAGCAAATCATCGAAGATGTGGTGCGCATGGGGCGCACGGCTGACCGAAAAGGCAAATGAATTATGACCGGTGCCCTGAAAGCGTTTTATCGCTTCATCCGGTGGCGTTTCAAGCCAGCAGTGTGCTTTTACCTCGGCAATCATCTATTTATGAACTACATGCCATATGGTATCCGCCACAGCTTCTTGCGCCGCTTCTGCCAGGTTCGGCTAGGGGCGAACTCAAGCATTGCAATGGGATGCTTCGTCACGGGCTACCATATCTCGATTGGCAACAACACGGTCATCAACCGCTATACATACCTCGATGGTCGCGTGCCTCTGACCATCGGCAATAACGTCAACGTTTCGCACTACACGTTGATCCAAACTCTCACGCATGATCCACAAAACCCAGACTTCGTATGCCTTTGTAAGCCGGTCGTCATCGAGGATCATGCATGGATCGGTGCCCGCGCGATCATATGTCCGGGAGTGAGAGTTGGCGAGGGTGCAGTTGTGGGCGCTGGAGCCGTCGTGACGCGTGACGTCGAGCCTTACACCATTGTCGCGGGAAACCCGGCGCGATTTGTAAAAGAGCGCTCACGGGATTTACGCTATAAGTCCCGCTATTTCCCCTTCTTTGATACGGACATTCAATAGATAGTTCTTATCGTCCGGCGGTCTTTTTGCGAATAAGGAACATGGCAATCTTCAAGTCACGACGCGTCAACGCAAACCCTACGACACCAACCATTTCGGTTGTGGTGCCGCTATACAATCACGCACGTTACATCGAAGCCGCTCTCGAAAGCGTTATCTCTCAGTCATCGCCAGCGGATGAGGTCATTCTGATCGACGATGGCTCTTCGGACAACGGGTTTGAGATCGCTCAGCACACGCTAGCGAAAATGGCTTGCGCGCGCGTTTATAAGCAGGAAAACGCGGGCGCACATAATACGTTGAATCGAGCAATTAGCATTAGCCGTGGTGAATATGTCGCTGTACTTAATTCGGACGATGCATTTGCCGCGACCAAGCTTGCACGTTGTCGAAGCGTAATAAACGAAAGTCCTGGTGTGGGCCTGATCGCAGGCGCAGTGGGCATTATGGATGACGACGGTGTGTCCCTGAAGACAGGCGTCACGATAGACTGGCTTGCGCGTGCCCGCCAGTTTCTGGCCAACACGCAGCTGCCTCAGCTTGCGCTGATGAATGAGAACTTCGTTACGACAACATCAAACATGGTGTTCGCAAGGTCGCTATGGACCGTGGCAGGCGGCTTTCAACCTTTGCGCTACTGTCACGATCTTGACTTTCTGATGTACGCCTTTGCTCACAGCTCTGTTCATCTCGATCTCGAGCAGGAACATATCGTCTATCGAGTTCACGAGCGCAACACCATCAAAGAAGATCTCGCCAAAGTACGAGTCGAAATCGCCGCTGTTACGGCGCAAGCCTTGTTTGACTCAGGGCCGCGACTGTTTTCGGCAGGCTTGAATGAACACGATTTGGGCGCGTTCTTGACCTTCTTGCGGAACAAACAGTTCACGGAACTCTTGGCCTTTTTCCAGACAATCTTGCCAGCGTTCCCGACTCGTGGAGCCTTCTATGAATATGCCGCCAATGCACGAAACGCCACTGCATTCCGCGCGGCGGTAACGGTCTAGGCTTCGAGTATCGACGGATAATAGCGATGACACACACTACTTCCTCTAAAGGCGATACCGAAAGTATCAACAACGGCCTGCCGATAACCTCGGTCATCTTGGCTGGCGGTTCGGGCACGCGCCTTTGGCCTCTCTCGCGCGAGCACTTTCCGAAGCAGTTAATCGGACTGTTTAGCGACGATTCTCTCCTTCAGGCAACAGCGCGTCGTCTGGACGCGCTTGAATCTGTTCATCCAATGGCGCGCGAGCTTGTTGTCGTCTGCGGAGAGGAACATCGCTTTACAACGGCCGAGCAACTGCGTCGCACAGGTCGGCGGAGCCGGATTATGCTTGAGCCAGCTGGCAGAAATACAGCGCCGGCACTGACCAGCGCAGCTCGCTCACTGACCAAGGACGGGGGTGACGCTATCATGCTTGTGATGCCTGCGGATCATGTCATACCGGATTTGTCGGCGTTCTGTGAAGCCGTGTCGGTTGCAGTGTCGCAAGCTGAGGGCGGAAATGTCGTCACATTCGGTATCGTCCCCACGCGGCCCGATACGGGCTACGGTTATATCAAGGCGTCGACTGAGGTTGGCAAGAGCGGCTGTTACTGGCTGGAGGCGTTCTTCGAGAAGCCGGATCTAGAAACCGCTGAACGTTACGTCGGATCAGGCGAGTATCTTTGGAACAGCGGCATTTTCGTCGTACGCGCATCGGTATGGCTTAAATTGATCGCACAGTTCGCCCCTAGGATTGCAGAAGCGGCTTGTAAATCAGTGGACGCAGCACACCAAGACAAGGACTTCTTGCGCCTTGACGCCGATGCATTTCTGAGCAGCCCGTCGGACTCCATCGATTTCGCCGTTATGGAGCATCTGAATGGTCCAGTCTCTCCGGCGCGTGGCGTAGTAGTGCCTTTGAATGCCGGTTGGTCCGATGTAGGTTCATGGGACGCGGTCTGGGCGCTTTCACCAAAAGACGATGAAGGCAACGTTGCCCGCGGCCGCGCCTTGTTCGAAGGCGCAGTCAATACATTCGCGCATTCTGAAGGACGACTGATAGCGTGCGTGGGAACAGACAATCTGATTGTTGTTGAGACGCCGGACGCCATTCTGGTTGCAAAGACTTCCGAAGTACAGCGGGTTAAGCACATCGTCGCGCGTATTAAAGCGAATGATGGCCGAGAGGCCGCACATCATCGCAAGGTCCATCGCCCGTGGGGTTACTACGATTCAATCGATGCGGACCCACGATTTCAGGTCAAGCGTATTGTCGTCAATCCTGGCGCGGAATTGTCATTGCAGATGCATCACCATCGGGCAGAACATTGGATCGTAGTGAGCGGCACCGCGCTCGTCACGCGTGGCGATGAGACATTTTTACTGTCCGAGAATCAGTCCACTCATATCCCGCTAGGCCAAGTCCATCGCTTAAAAAATCCGGGGAAAATTCCGCTCGCGATGATCGAAGTTCAATCGGGAACTTACCTCGGCGAAGACGATATCGTCCGGTTCGAAGACCACTATGGGCGAAGACGCGAAGGTTGATTCAGCCGGCTTTCGCCCATGGTGCAGCGTTGACAGTTAGAGATAGCCGAAAACCCGCATTGCTTCACCGGACGTGTCGCGGCAGTGCCGCACGATCTCTGGGCTGAGCGTCTTCTCCCACGAATTGGCGCGCTCTGGCTGAAAAGGCAGCGACAAGTTCTGATGACTTTGATCGTGTCGCAAGACGGGAGCGCGTGAGGCATGATCGAGCATCCGTTCGTCAAAGGGCAAGCCGAGCAGTTCGGTGCAGCGCGTTAGTGCTTCACGCGGATTGGCCACAAGATCTTCATAGCGCACCAAAAGGTAATTGGGCTTGCTCGCCATCGCGCGATGAAGATGCAGGTTTGTGTAGTTCCATAGGCGAGGGAAATATTCCTCGATGCCTGGCGGCGACCAACTCACGTTGTGCAGTGAGGAGATGATTCCCCGCACGTCGCGGACGATATGAAGAAATTTAATGTCGGAGCCGAGAAGACCGACTTCCTCTAACTTGCGAATGGAGAGCAGGTCGTCCGGTGTCTTGTCGCCCGCTACGCTCTTTCCATTATTCTCTGCAATTTTTGAATAGATGGCATTGAGCACACCGGCGACGGTAGGTGCCGCGCTGTTCAAAGCCGAGTAGACTTCTTCTGCACTGATATGCGGAGCGAGTGTGGAGGCAAAGTCGTCTGTCGATGTGATGAACTGCGCCACCAACGCGCGCGATTTGCTCCAGTCGCTCATGGAGCCCATGATGTGGGCGACCGCGCTAATAAACGTCGTCTGAAACGGAATAATAATCTCTGGATGGAGATTGAGGCTTTCCTTCAGAAGCGTAGTGCCGGAGCGAGGGGAGCCAAAGAGTATAAACATCGTTTGTTATCCAAAAATGATCACGGAGCAGACGGTGTCTGTTGCATAAGAGGTGCTGTGTCGGTGACCAGTCGCATGAGTTCATCGACACAGGCAGCAACTGACAGTTGGCCCGTCTCCAGTATTAAATCGGGGGCGACAGGTACCTCGTACGGTGAGCTAACACCGGTGAACTGCGCTACGCGGCCAGCGTTGACGTCGGCATAATACCCCTTGGGATCGCGCTGACGGCAAAGCTCAAGACTGGCGCAAATATAGACGAGCCGAAACGGCGTGCGCGTGGCTTCGCGCGCACGGGCGCGATCCTCTTCGAAGGGCGAAATCAATGACGCTATGACAACCGCACCTCGTTCGGCAAGGAACCGCGCCACGGCGCCTACTCGCCGTACGTTCTCGGATCGGTCTTCTTTCGAAAATCCCAAGTCAACATTTAAATCGGTCCGCAAGTCATCGCCGTCAAGGACGACAACTTGGTAGCCGTCATCGAACAAGCGCCGTTCCAGATGCGTCGAAAGGGTCGATTTTCCGGCTCCCGAAAGTCCGGTGAACCAAATGATTGCACCTGAGTGACGAGAACGGGCACGTCGTTCGTGCGGCGAGACCGGCAAACATTCCGGGTGCGATGAGCCTGTCGGCTCGTGTGGTTTCTTGGGCATTGGCAGAACGGTAAGAATGATTTGCGCACTGAAGCTTTACGCAGAAAAAAAAGAAAGTCGTGCGAGTTTGTTACCATCCGAATGCTCGAAAGTGTGGACTCACAGCTATTCGACGCGCTAGCGGAGCCTTCCGGGGCTGTTCAGGCTTATGCATTTTAAGCCTCCAGCGGTCGGAGAGGCGGTTTTCATGGTTACCGTATGTCTCACATCGCCCAAAGTCAAACCGATGTCTCTCTATAGCTTGCTTCCCTTTGTGGTCGTACTGACAGCGTTGTGCCTGATTTTCTCATTGCCGATTTTCAAGTTTGTGGATGGTACGAAGACGAGCGGTCGCCGTGTAGCGACCATTGACGGGTTGCGCGGCTTTCTCGCGATCTCTGTCATGCTTTATCACGGGATCATCAATCATAGCTATGTCACGGGTGGCGGATGGGTCGCGCCGGACGTCCTGTTCTACCGCCCGTTAGGCGGTGTAGCAGTCATGTTCTTTTTCATGATCACAGCCTATCTCTTCTGGGGGCGGTTGTTAAAGACGTCGGGTCAACCCAATTGGCGCGGACTGTATGTCGGTCGATTTTTCCGCATCGTGCCGCTCTACACGTTTGCCGTGATCGCGATGATTGCGATCGTTTTCTGGCGCACGGGCTGGCACCTTCACGAAGCGCCGCTTGCGCTCATCGAACACATGTCGCGTTGGCTTGCTTTCGGATTGAGTGACGACATGCCTCCCGTCAATGCATTTCCTTGGACGGTGTTCATCCTCATGGGCGTTACGTGGAGCATCAAATACGAGTGGTGGTTCTATTTCTCCCTCATCGTCATGGCATTGTTTGTCAAAGCAGGCTTGCGTTTGACGTTCGCCCTTATAGGACTGGCGGCTTCATTCGCGCTGATGCTCACGACGCAATCCGAGCTCTGGTGCCTCCCCGCCGCTTTCTTTTGCGGTATCGCGACTGCGACGCTGCAGTTTGAAGGCCTGGTGCCTCAGCGGTCCGACAGACTTCTTTCTCTGATCGCTGTTGCTGCTATCGCGCTCTTGTTCAGTTTCGCGCGAACACACGCCGGCGTTGTGCAGATAGCACTCGTCGGCATTGCCTTCTTCTGTATTGCTAATGGCGCTTCGTTTGCTGGCCTGCTGCGGCTCAAATCAGCCGAGCGGCTGGGTCATATCAGTTACGGCATCTATTTGCTGCAGGGACTTCCGATGACTTTGTTGTTTTGGCATGAACCGTTCAGGGCTTGGGCAACACAAAGCTCGGTTCACTACTGGCTTGCGTTGTTCTTGTGCGCACTCATCTTGTGCACGATGGCAAGTCTGACGTACGCTGGCTTGGAGCGTCCATTTATCTCGCTTGGTAAGTCGCTCGGCCGGGCAAGGCAATCATCCAGGACAATAAACGTAGGTCAATCATCGTAATGAAGGGTTCAGAACTTGGTCTTGCGATAGACCCACAATTTGGCTGTCGCGAAATTGACGGACATGCCGACGATCGATCCGACCGCAACTGCGGCAAGCGGCGCAAATGCTTGCGGCGGCAAGACGTGCAGCGTGAGCATGTAACTCGCGTAGTTGAGCACGCCGCCAAACGACATGGCCAGCAAGTAATCGAACCATTCGCGCAAAGCCGATTTGCCTTCGACACGCTCGAAAGTCGTTCGCCGATTGATCTGCCAGGTCACAAATGCGGCACACAGAAACGAAATGATGCGACCAACACGGGGTCCAGCTCCAAGTGCGAGCGCTAGATAAAGCACTCCAGAATCCACAAAAAAGCCAATGCCGCCTGCTACGGCGAACCTTAGGAACTGTCGCGGCATATCAGTCGCGCCTTGAATCCAACGCAGGGACGGCGAGATACGCTACCCGCTTGAGTTCATTGCGACCTTGCGTGACAGTATCGAGAACGATGCCACAGATGAGCAGAATTGCGCCTGTTAGCATCAGACCGCTACTCAAGACTACCGTCGGCAGCCGCGGGACGAGTCCCGTTTCGACAAAAGTCTCGAATACCGGAAGCGCTAAGCCGACCGAGAGGAGAAAGCAGACGACAAATCCGGCCGCAAAAAAGGCAAAGGGTCGCTCCGACTTGAACAGCCTAAAAATCATGAGCAGAATGCGGAACCCATCGCGATAGGTGTTCAGCTTACTGACTGATCCTTCGGGCCGCGAATAGTAATTCGTCTCTATTTCCGCCACTGGCATGCGCATGCCCAAGGCATGCACGGCCAGTTCGGTTTCAATCTCGAAGCCCGAGGAATGTCCGGGGAATGATTTTGCGAATCGGCGCGAGAAAATGCGGTAACCCGATAGCATGTCCTTAAAGGTCCTGCCGAAGATTTTCGCGGCACATTTCGTCAAAAGCACATTGCCCAGGCGATGCCCCAGGCGATAAGCCGTCTGCTCGTTGCTCAGACGCGACCCGACCACCATATCGAGTCGGTTCTCGATCAGAGCATCAACGAGCCCAGGCGCGGCTGATGCGTCATAGGTGGCGTCGCCATCGACCATGACGTAGATGTCGGCTTCGATGTCCGCGAACATGCGACGCACCACGTTGCCTTTGCCCTGCAGCGGGACGCTAATGACCTCGGCGCCCGCTTTCCTTGCCGCCGCTGCCGTGCCGTCGGTTGAGTTGTTGTCGAATGCGACTATCCTCGCTTCGGGCAGGCTCGTGCGGAAATCATTGACAACCTTGGCAATGGTCGCTGCTTCGTTAAAACATGGGACCACGACCGCGAGGCGAAGCGTTGCAAGATGACGCATGGGAATCGAATATCCAGGTTATTGCAAGTCGACTGCCAAAAGGTAACGGGAGCATTGAAGAGTTCTTTGCATTGGTATTTTAGCGTTGTGAGCCGTGCGAGACCTCACGCGGCTCGGAACGCGCTCCGAAACGTCGAAAGAAACTTGTCCCGACAAGCAGCCACCCGATGACAAACGCGACATACGCCCATTCGATGAACGGTGGCTTGAAAGAAAACCTGACGATCGAGTGGCCTTTAGCCAGTCTGACGCTTTGAAAAATTTCGCTGGTACGTTCGATCGCTGTTGGCTGGTCGTTGACCGTCACCGCCCAGCCGGTCATGTCTAGTTCGAGGCGGGTGAGTAGCGAGGGTCTATCGCAAGTGGCTTGCATGCTGTCGCGGCTTTCGACCATAAGGGAGCATCCCGGTGCGGCAACGAACGGTGCCGGATCGGCGATCTCAAAGATTTGCATGCCGGCGCTTTCAAAAACCGGCGTGAGGCGTGGGCCTGACGGTGTTGCAATGTACCGCTGCAACGAGGCAAACGCGGGCGAATCGAGGGCATTCGGCGGTGCAACGACATAGCGGGTCCCAATTCGGCGATAAGCGTCTAAGTGTGCCACCAGACTCTCCGGCGCCGAGGGCCCATTCAAATCCGCGCGGCTGACGCCGGTGAATAAAATGGGGGGCGCGTTAGGATCCAGATGTGCCGTTACGTAATCTGTCCAGGCTTTTGGGATTGGCAGGTCGTTATGATTGACCTGCGCGATTTGGAAGAAGGAGCCGTAGTTGGGCTGGACCGGACCGAGGGTTGTGAATCGGCGCAGCCCAAGATTTGCCTGGAGGAAATGCACGCCTTCGAGGTCAAAGCGACCGCGAGACGGATTGCTAAGCACGGGTACTAGAAAATAGAGGAACGCCTCGAAAATCAGCATACCGGCTAGCATTCGTGCGCGCCGCTCTGCGGCTGTAGTGAACCACGCGCATTGCGTCGTCAAGCCGAACAAGAGAAGCGTGACGATCCACGCAATATGCGACACGCGTCCGTCCGGCATCAACCCGTCATGCAGCATGAGTACAACGAATGCTGCACACAGGACCGCCATGAAAATGGATGCAGCACGTGTCCGGGAGACAAGTGCTTCACGCCTGATGTCGTCGAGCGCAAAGGCTGCAAGAACGCCTAGGCAGAACTCCCAAGATGGCGGCAGGTATCGGTAGAATGCGGCGAGTTTCAGTCCCGGAACTACGTGAACGAGCAGATTGAACCCTGGTACGCCGTAGGTCATGGCTAGGCATATCGCTGCCCAGGCGGCAAGCGCAAATCTCAAGCCGCGATGCGTCGTGCCCTTGACGCCAATCATGGCAAGCATGAACAGCGCGTATCCGCCATATCCTCCCACATTGCCCCAGAATTCAACGAATGCCTTGTCGGAGAAAATATTGCCGAACGCATAGGGCGAGAGGAGCCCGAGCGTGAACGCCGGCTTGATGTGAGCCGAAGCGAATCCATCTCCAGCGTCGTGTCCGCCGGTATGGGCGAGTGGAAGATAGTCGAAAAACGGCACGAGCACGGGCGCCGCGATCGCTAAAGCTGCCATGCCGCCAATGCAAACTCGCACAAGAAACGTAACGCGACGGCTATCGGGAAGCGACGCAGTTCGAACCAAGGTCCATACCAAGATCAGCAGCCCATCAAGATAGGCAACCTCGGGAAATCCTGCATACAGCGATGCCGCAAGCCCAATGGAGAGCGCTGCCCATCCCCCAGAGCGCGTTTTCGCGACCCGGCTTCGCAAAACTTCAATGCCGAACAGGGTGAGCGGAAGGAACGGGATGGGATTGATCACGGCGTTGCCAAGCCAGGCGAATGTGCCGTTGAACTCGAACGCGATTGATGCGGCGGTTGCGGCCAGCCGCGAAGATCCCAAGCGGCGCAGCAGTGCCCACGTTGAGAGGCCTGCAATTATCTGCAGCAGCAAATGCGCGTATAACTGGCCGTCGCGGAAGACGAGTAACCATGTCAGAGGGAAAAAAACGGCGCCTTGCATCTCTCCCGCAAGCGGCGCGCCGACGCCTTCGAAATGGTTCCACCAAGGAAGCTTGCCACTCAACAGTTCCATCGTACCGAGTCGTCCGAGTGCATGGCTCGTGTAGCCGATATTCGGATCGATCGTCGGGTAAGGCGGATAACCTTTTAATGGGCCCGGATGCAGCATCGTTTGCAACGCCGCATAGATCAGCGTCGGATCGGCGATGAGCGCTCCGAAGATCAGCGGCGCCTTGAGGACGACTGGCGCCAGAATCAATACGATTAGACATCGCAAGGTGCTCGATCTTTCCTTGGCGGAAGTCAAGGGCGAGAACAAAGACATGTGCGGGCCCAACAGATAAACAAGCGCCCGATCCTAACATCCTCGGCGGCGACATCGGAAGGCGTCGTCGATCGCGCAGGTTCTGCGGCGTTCATCCTCTTCATCCGGGCATTGGTCGCCTGGCCTCGCGGTCGGGGAAAGGGCTTTCAAGCGGAGCCCATGGCTTAGCGGTAAGCGTGAACATATGGCGCGGCGTACTTTTTCGACATCGATGGATGTGATCCGGTTCTTGCGAACGAAGCTCGCGGTCGCCCTGACGCGGAACTGGCGTTCGAGACGCCATTTGAAAGAAGCGAGCAAACCTTGGCCGGAAAGAGTGGACGTTTCCGGCATTCGTGTCTCACACGTACAGTGTTGCGGATACCGGCCGTCTCTCGAAACACTTCCTGCTTTCAGCGCATTTCGGCGAAAATGTCGTCTTCCGACAGCCGGCAGGCCGCCATGAATATAAAGTTCTGTCACCAAGGACGCAGTTGAACTTCCACTCCGATAACGCAAGCTCGGCCGATTTGATCACCGCATCCGTCGTCGTCTACCGACCGCACCGCGAACTTCTCGAACGTACGCTGCGCACGCTCGATACCGCACTGCATCGCTTGTCCGTCACGAGTGGCACGTCCGCGCCCCTATACCTCATCAACAACGGAACCGACGAAGGCATCGACCTCGCCGACCTCATCCGCCACGTCGACCTGTCGACAACCATCATCGAAGGCCAGGGGAACGTCGGCTACGGTCGCGGCCACAACCTCGCGATCGAGCGCGCAACGAGCCGCTACCACCTGATACTGAACCCCGACATCGAGCTGGACCCCGAAGCGCTCGTACGCGCGCTCGCGTTCCTGGAAGCTCACCCGGAGGCGGGTCTCGTCTCTCCGATGATCATCGACGACACCGGCCATCAACAATTCCTTTGCCGCCGCTTCCCAACCGTCCTCGATCTTTTCGTGCGCGGCTTTCTCCCAGCACGCCTTCGCGCGCCCTTTGAAAAGCGCCTGGCCCGTTACGAAATGCGCGACGTCATCAACGACGAAAACATCCTTTGGGACCCGCCCATCGTCAGCGGCTGCTTCATGCTATTCCGCACCGAGGTTCTCAAAAAACTCGGCGGCTTCGACCCGCGCTATTTCCTCTATTTCGAAGACTACGACCTGAGCCTGCGTACCCACGAAATTGCCCGCGTGGCCTACGTGCCCTCGGTACGCGTGCTGCATCATGGCGGCGACGCGGCGCGCAAGGGCTTCAAACACATCAAGCTCTTCGTCACATCGGCGTGCAGGTTCTTCAACCGCTTCGGCTGGAAATGGCTATGAGCGAGCGCATCGGCGTGACCGGAGCAAACGGGTTCGTCGGGCGGGCCGTGTCGCGCTTGCTGCTCGATGCGGGCAAAGAGCCTGTAGGCATCGTGCGCGAGGGTGCAGCGGTCGAGCCGGGCGTCACGCCCGTGCACATCGGCTCGCTCGATGCAATCACGCCCGCATCCTTCGAAAAGTGCGCGTCGGTGATTCATCTCGCCGCGCGCGTCCACGTCATGAGCGACGCGGCCACCGACCCGCTCGCCGCCTTTCGCGCAATCAACGTCGATGGCACCCTCAGCGTCGCCGACGCGGCACATCGCGCAGGCGCGCGGCGCTTCGTCTTCGTGAGCAGCATCAAGGCGCTCGCCGAACTGGACGATGGCCGTCCGCTAAAGGAAACCGATACGCCGCATCCACCCGATCCATACGGCGTCTCCAAGCTCGAAGCGGAGATCAGGCTGAAGGAGTTCGGCGCGCGCACCGGGCTGGAAATCGTGATCGCGCGTCCGCCGCTGGTCTATGGCCCCGATGTGCGCGCCAATTTCCTGAGTCTGATGGACGCGATCGCCAAGGGCATGCCGTTGCCCATCGGCGCGGTGGAAGCACGCAGAAGCCTTTGCTACGTGATGAATCTCGCCGATGCGCTCGTCACCTGCGCCATGCATCCGCGCGCCGCGAATCAGCTATTCCATATCACGGATGGCGAAGATCCCGGTGTCGCAGACCTCGCCCGGCGTCTAGGGCATCATCTGCATAAGCCCGCGCGGCTGGTCTCCGTGCCGGTCGGCGCCTTGAAACTGGCAGGCAAACTTACCGGCAAATCTCCTCAAGTCGCTCGCCTGACCGGCAGCCTCCAGATCGACTCGACTCACATCCGCGATGTGCTAGGCTGGCGCCCGCCGTACACGCTCGACGAAGGCCTCGCCGCAACGGCGGACTGGTATCGCGCGTATCGTCTGCGGAAAACATAATTCCGAGCTAATTATGTCGAGTTAACGTCCGGTAACAACGGATAAGCCCCGGTAACACGCGCGCCGCGTCGAAGAGGGCATGATTTGTCACAGTCGAAAGAACCTCACCTTGCAACTTCCGGGAAATGACCCAGCCGCTGTCACCCTTTGTCGTCAGTTCTCCATGGATTGCCGCTGCTTTAGTCGCAGCGGGGTCGCTCGCAGCATGCGCCGCGATCCTCTCAGCCTTGCTTCGCACGGGCTTGGCCTGGCGTCTCGCCACCGATATTCCGAACGAACGTTCGCTTCATAGCCGTCCGACGCCGCGTATCGGCGGATGGGGAATCGTTCCTGTTGCCGTCATCGCCATGCTGGTCGCTACGCCCACGCTGTGGCTTGCCGCGCTCTTGACCGTGGTGCTCGCGGCGGTATCGCAAATCGACGATCGTCGCGGCTTGCCTGCCCGCGTGCGCTTCGGCGCACACGTGGCCGCCGTTGCACTGCTCATCGCGCTGAATCCCGCGCCGGTGCCTTGGTGGGCGCTGGTTGCCGTCGGCTTCCTCATGGTCTGGCTCGTCAATCTCTACAACTTCATGGACGGCTCCGACGGCCTCGCAGGCGGCATGGCGCTATTCGGTTTCGGCGGTTACGCCGTCGCGGCGCTCTCCGGGCCCGTGCCGCAGATCGATCTAGGCGTTGCGAGCGCGGCGCTCGCCGGCGCCGCAGCAGGCTTCTTGCTATTCAATTTTCATCCGGCTAGGATTTTTCTGGGAGATTCGGGGTCGATTCCCTTAGGATTCTTGGCTGGAGCACTCGGATATTGGGGCTGGCTCAAGGGCACGTGGCCCGTTTGGTTTCCGGCGCTGGTGTTTTCGCCGTTCATCGGCGACGCGTCGGTGACGCTGCTCAAGCGTCTCGCGCGCGGAGAAAGGTTTTGGCAGGCACACCGGGAGCATTACTATCAACGCATGGTTCAAGCCGGCGCCGGCCACGCGCGGACGGCGTTTGCGTGGTATTTGCTGATGCTCGCGGGCGTCGTGCTCGCCATCTCGGCGCTCGCGTGGTCTCCCGCGAGCCAGTGGCTGGCGGTCGCAGTATGGGTGGTCGTTGTCGTGGCGGCAGGCTCAGTCGTCGATGTTTGCTGGCGCCGTCATCAAGCGCTTCACTCCGGACAACCTAGAGGTACACGCGGATGATTCGATACAAAGCTCCTTGGCTTTCCGCCGGAGCCTTCGCGTTCGATCTGTGCGCGGTTGCCGCGACATGGCTCGTCGCCTACATGATCCGCTTCAACGGCGCCGTGCCGCCCGAGTTTCAACACGGCGCATTCATGGCGCTCATCTGGGTGCTGCCTGTCTACGGCGTCATGTTCCGCGTCTTCGGCCTCTATCGCGGCATGTGGGTGTTCGCGAGTCTGCCCGATCTGATGCGCATCTCGAAGTCGGTCGCCGTCGGCGCGCTCGTCGTCATGATCGGCGCGGTCATGGCGCAACCAACGCCGGTCATTCCTCGCTCGGTGCTGATCGTCGAGCCGCTGTTGCTGTTTCTCGCAATGGGCGGCGCGCGCGCGCTCTATCGTGCGACCAAGGAGTTCTATCTCTATGGCGGGCTCGTCGGGCAGGGCAAGCCTGTGATCGTGCTCGGCGCAGGCACTGCCGGCGCCATGCTGGCGCGTGAACTTGCGCGTTCGAGCGAATGGCGTCTGGTCGGCCTGCTCGATGACGACCGCTCGAAGCAAGGCCGCGAAGTGCTCGGCCACAAGGTGCTCGGCAGTTTCGGCGATTTGCAGCAGGTCGCGGAGCAATACAAGACCGATTACGCCATCATCGCGATTCCCTCGGCATCGGCGGAAGAGCAGCGCCGCGTCGCCACGCTATGCGTGCGCGCGGGCGTGAAGGTCATGGTGCTGCCCGCGCTCAGTCAATTGACGCAAGGCGAGGGCGGTTTCCTGTCGCGCGTGCGGCAGATCGATCTCGAGGATTTGCTCGGCCGCGAGCCCGTCAAAATCGACATGCCGCACGTCGAACAGTTGCTGCACGGTCGTGTGGTGATGGTAACGGGCGCGGGCGGTTCCATCGGCTCGGAACTCTGCCGGCAGATTCTGCGTTTCTCGCCGGCGCAACTCGTCGCCTACGATCTGAGCGAATACGCGATGTATCGCCTGATCGAGGAGTTGCACGAGAAATTCACGGATTGCTCGGTGATTCCGGTCGTCGGCGACGCCAAGGATTCGCTGCTGCTCGATCAGACCATGGCGCGCTTTGCGCCGCATATCGTGTTTCATGCGGCCGCCTACAAGCACGTGCCGCTGATGGAAGAGCAGAACGCCTGGCAAGCCGTGCGCAATAACGTGCTCGGCACGCTGCGCGTCGCGCGCGCGGCGATTCGCCATGACGTGCGCCACTTCGTTTTGATTTCCACCGACAAGGCCGTCAACCCGACCAACGTGATGGGCGCCAGCAAGCGGCTCGCCGAGATGGCGTGTCAGGCCTTGCAGCAGGCCGCGCCGCACACGCAGTTCGAGACGGTGCGCTTCGGCAATGTGCTCGGCAGCGCGGGCAGCGTGATCCCCAAGTTCCAGCAGCAGATTGCGAAGGGCGGCCCGGTCACGGTGACGCATCCGGAAATCACGCGCTTCTTCATGACCATTCCCGAAGCCGCGCAACTCGTGTTGCAGGCGTCGAGCATGGGACGTGGCGGCGAGATTTTTATTCTGGATATGGGTCAGCCCGTGAAGATCGTCGATCTGGCGCGCGATCTGATCCGGCTCTACGGTTACAGCGAAGAACAGATTCGCATCGTGTTCACCGGCTTGCGGCCGGGCGAGAAGCTTTACGAGGAACTACTCGCCGACGACGAAACCACCACGCGCACGCCGCATCCCAAACTGCGGATCGCGCAGGCGCGAGGTGTGCCAGAAAACTTCATCGACGAGTTGTTGCCGTGGCTCATGCAGCATCGCGTGCTCGCGGATGACGAAGTGCGGCGCGATCTGCGTCGCTGGGTGCCGGAGTATCAGACGGTGACCAACCCCACGCTGCAGAGCGTGCCGGTTGCGAAAGTGGCGAAAGTGGCGAAAGTGGCCAACGAGCGCGGCGCGTCGCTCTGACGGAGCCAACAGCGCATGACGACTTTCGACGAAGTCCATGCGCTGACCCATGCGGGTTCGTTGTTATCGAGGCACGGCGAGATCGTCGCGTCCTACGATCTCGAAGCCACCGGTAGCGATGCCTCCGGCTTCACGTCATTACATGACGCGCGGCGCGACATTCTCTGCGCCGTCTCCACGCCCTTCACGGCGAACTATGCAGCCGCGCGCCGCGTTCATCTCATCAACGCGTTCGGTGTGACGCTGGGCGATTCGATCATCGGCCTGTCCGCGCTCTTCGCGATCAAGCGACACTGGCCGCATCTCACGTTTACGATTTATCGGCCGGCTCATGCGCCAGGCTACGTGAAGCGCTTGTATGAACTGGCCGCGCCGCTCGTCGGGGGCGATGTGATCGATCTGCCGGTGCCGCTCGCAAGCCTGCCCGCCGATGAACCGAAGATCGACCTCGGCAATCATCTCTTCTGGCCGAGCTTCGCCTCGATGCCGATGATCGATTTCTTCATCCGCGCGTTAGGCGTGGACCCGCTAAGCGTAGCGCCGGAAGACAAGCGCAATCGCTGGCTGCGTGATCTGGCCTTGCCCTTGCCCGCGCGTCACGCAGCCGACGCGGCGTATGTGCTGTTCTGTCCCAACGCGAGCACGCCAGTGCGCAGCGTGCCGCAGGCGGCGCGTGGGCGCATCGTCGCGCGTCTGTGGGACGAATTCGGCTTGCCCGTGTATGGCTTCGGCGCGATCGATCACCCGCACTATCGCGACATCGCGGCGCATTCCAGGGATACGGCGGAATTCATCGCGTGGATCGGACACGCCTGTTATCTGGCGACGCCCGATACCGCCGCGCTGCATATCGCAGCGGGCTTCGACGTGCCGACGACGGCTTTCTTCACGACCATCGGTGCAGCGTTACGCTCGCGCGACTACGCCAACTGTCATGCAGTGGAGTTCGAACTGAGCGAGCTGCAAGGGATTCACGCGAGTGCCCGAGCGCAGGACCTTCGCGCGCTCGAACGTGTGTATGGCGCCTACGACTGGCGCACCATGCCGATCGTCATGACGGCGAGACCGTTTTGCCGCTCGCCTGAAATGCGGGCAGGCGTCCATAGAGCTCCGCCACCCAGTCGATGAACACGCGCACGCGCCGCGGCTGATGCCGGTTCGCCGCATACAGCACCGACACCACGCGCGCATACGACGGATACTCGTTCAGCACTTCCACGAGCGCGCCGCTTTTCACATAAGGGTCGAGCGTGTAGCTCGAACTCTGGATGAGTCCGAGGCCCGAGACGCCGCACGCAATGTACGAATCGCCGTCGTTCACCGCGATCTTGTGCTTCATCGCGATGGTGCGCGTTTCGTTATCGACGACGAATTCCCAGTTGCGCACGCGCCCCGACTTGTTGAGCACGTAGCCGACCGCGAGATGCTGTTCGAGATCGTCGAGCGTGCGCGGCGTGCCGTACTTCTCGAGATAGCCGGGCGATGCGCACGTGATCTGCGAATACGCGCCGATGCGCTTGGCCACGAGGCCGACGTCGCCGACCGCGCCCACGCGCACCACGCAATCCACGGCTTCCTCGACGAGATCGACCGAGCGGTCCGTCAAAAGCAATTCGACGCCAATATCCGGATAAGCCGCGAAGAATTCCGGCAAGGCGGGAATGATGGTGCTCTTCGCCATGACCTGCGGCAGGCTGACCTTGACGTTGCCCTTGGGACTGAGCTTCGAATGCGAGAGCGACGCTTCCATGTCGTCGATCTCGCCCAGCACGCGCACGCAGCGATCGTAGTAAGCCTCGCCGTCTTCGGTGATGCTGATGCTGCGTGTGGTGCGATTGATGAGGCGTGCGCCGAGGTGCGCTTCGAGCGCTTGCAGCGTGCGCGATACGCTCGCGGGCGGTAGGCGCAGCGCATCGGCGGCCTTGGAGAAGCTGCCCGACTCGACGACGCGCGCAAAGACCTTCATGGCGAGAAAGCGATCCATACTCGTCTGCAATCACGGCCGCGCGCGCAAAAGATGCAGGCATGCACGGCGGTCGAACTGTTGATCAAGCGGGGATCATACTTTGGAACCCGCCAGCCGCGCAGCAACCGTGGCCGGCGCGCACGATCACGACAGTCCGAGTCCGCGGCACAGCCACCAGGAGTAGTGTTCGATCATCCGCTGGAACGGCGCGTGATGACCGTAAGCGATCGAAGAGACGGCGAGCAGCCCGAGGCCCGCCACGAGCGCGCGCGGCATCTTGCGCGGCACGGCAAACACATGACGCAACAACAGGAAGGCGATGAGGCCGCCGAGCAGCCAGCCAGCCACGACTTCGGCGGGCGTGTGCGCGTCCTGCAGAATACGACTTGCGCCGATCAGCGCCGCGAGCACGAGTCCCGCTGCCGCGCCCAGCAGATACCACGCTCTTCCGAGCCCGCCCGCGAGCAAGCCTGCGGCGACCGTATAGATCGATGCCGCGAGCATGGTGTGCCCGCTGATCATACGAAATTCGATGGCCGGCACTTCGAGGCCGCAGCCTGCATAGAGAATCTTCGAAAGGCCGACCAACCCCATGCCGGCCGTCAGCAGCACGGCCCAGCGAATGGCGAGCCGCATGTCCACCGAGCGCAACCACAGTGCGCAAACGAGTGCGAGCGGCAAAAGAAGCGCCGCGTCGCCGAGATTGGAAAAAATCCAGAGTATTTTCGTTTCCATGCTTTTTTCGTTACCCCGTCCTGGCGCGCATCGGTCCATGCGCTGTTTAAGCTTATGTCGCCATAAAGTCTATGTCGTGTCGGCCGCTTGCTTGCGCCGTCCCGCCATGCGGTATTCCGTCGGCGAGATCGACAGCCGCTTGCGAAAGATCTTCGCGAGGCCGTCGCCACTGCCCGCGCCGCATCGGCGCGCAATCTTGTCCACCGGTAAGTCCGTTCCCGCAAGAAGCATGCAACTCGCGTCCAGTCGCGCGCGCAAGAGATATTCAGAAGGCGTGAGCCCGATTTGCGCCTTGAAGCGGCGCAGGAAGTTGCGTTCGCTCATGGCCGCGACGCGCGCCGCATCGGTGATCGAAATCGGCTTCACGTAGTTCTCGCGCATCCAGCGCGCGGCTGCGTCGATCTTCTGGCGCACGCCGCCGCTGTCGGTGTCTTCCAGCACGGTTGCAAGCTTGTGCCACGCGCCCGGCAGCGTGCGCTCCGACACTTCGCGCGCTACCGCCGCGCCGTGATCGCGCTTGACGATGGACAACGCCGCCGCGATCGGGCCTTTAGGATCGTCCAGCGTAAGCGTTTGTTCCGCGATGAAAAGTGCGTTCGACAACGCAGGCGACAAGGCCGACGACAACGCGTCCTGCGCGGGTTCATCGCCGAAATCGAGCGAACGGTTCTGCAGCGTGAGATTCGCCGCCGCCAGAATGTGCGCGCCTTCGCCGATAGCCTTGATGAACGGGATCTTCGGTGCGATACGCCCAAGGCGTTTGCGCAACATGACGTCGTGCCGCGCGTGCCGCGCGCCTTCGCCGCCCGCGATGAAAAGGGCATCGCACTCGTTCATCCAGCGGTTTTCGAGGCTTTCGCTCCAGATGCGCATGGAACAGCTGCTCGCCACGCTCCCGCCTTCACTGGACACGAACATCAGCGAATAGTTCGGCGCCGCAGCGTTCGAGCCCGCATGAGCAGGCAGGCGAACCTGGTTGGCAAGCGAAAAGACTTCGGAAATAGAACTGACTTCGACGAGCGAGAAGTCCTCGAAGATCAGAATGCCGATTCGCTTCGCCATGCTGGCCACATCGGCGGGCGGCGCGTCGGTTTCGGGCGAGCGCACGACCTGCAGCCGGCCCATACCGTTGGCATATACCATCGACTTTCTCCTGTTCATCCCCTGTGTCGTAATCTCCCTGGTGGAGCGAAAAGCAGAGGGAAAACCAAGCTATATGCGTGGCACTATACGCGGCAGGCAGCAAACGCCGTCGCCATCGTCGGATAATGGCGAACTGTTGGCAGATGATTTCGATATTCGGACGATAAGCTGGCATCACTCATGTCGTCTGATGAAATCGGGCGATTGATTCCACTACATATCCCACAACAAGAGGCGGCCGCGAACGCTCCAAGACGCGTCGCAACGCCTCGTGCAACCGACAACCGAGGTGAGCCGATGCTCAAGGTACGCAAGGCGGTATTCCCAGTAGCCGGTCTCGGCACGCGCTTCCTGCCCGCAACGAAGGCGAGTCCGAAGGAAATGCTGCCCGTCGTGGACAAGCCGCTGATTCAGTACGCGGTCGAAGAAGCGATGGCCGCTGGCATCACGGAGATGATCTTCGTGACCGGGCGCAGCAAGCGCGCAATCGAAGACCACTTCGACAAGTCCTATGAAGTCGAAGCCGAACTCGAAGCGCGCGGCAAGGACAAGCTGCTCGAACTCGTGCGCGGCATCTTGCCGAGCCATGTCACCTGTATGTACGTGCGTCAGGCCGAAGCGCTCGGTCTCGGTCACGCCGTGTTGTGCGCGGAAAAGCTCGTCGGCGGCGAACCGTTCGCGGTCGTGCTCGCGGACGACCTGCTCGACGGCAAGCCGCCCGTGCTCTCGCAAATGGTCGATGTGTTCGACCACTATCATTCGTCGGTGATCGGCGTCGAGGAGATCGACCGCAAGGATTCGCGCTCGTATGGCGTGATCGAGGGCAAGCCCTGGGACGACGGTCTCTTCAAGCTCTCGCGCGTGGTCGAAAAGCCGGAACCGGCGCTCGCGCCTTCGAACTTCGGCGTGGTCGGCCGCTATGTGCTGATGCCGCGCGTGTTCGACTTCCTGCGTCAGCAGAAGCCGGGCGCAGGCGGCGAGATTCAACTGACGGACGCCATTGCCGCGTTGCTCGAACAGGAACAGGTGCTCGCGTATCGCTATCACGGCAAGCGTTTCGACTGCGGCAGCAAGCTCGGCTATCTGAAGGCGACGGTCGAATTCGCCCTGCGTCATCCGGAAGTGCGCGATGAGTTCGCCGCCTACCTGAACGCGCATTTCGGCAAGCTGGAAGCGGCGCAAGCAGAAGAAGTCCGCACCGATGTGGATGTCGACGACACGAGCGAAGACTCCACGGTCATCGCCTGAAGCATCATCTGTTTCGGTTCGATGAGAACGGCGCGCAGCGATGCGCGCCGTTTTTATTGCTGCACGGCTTAGCGGAAGTAAGCCTTCGTGTTCTCGTGCACGTCTTCGCGTGCGAGCAGTTCATCGGGCAGCAGCCATCGATAATCGCTGTGCTGATCGAAGCGGCCGATGGGCACCGTGCCGCTCAGGTTCATCGCGTAGGCAAGCACGATGTAGTGCGTGCCGAAGCCGGGCTCGCCGGCGAAGTTATCGTCGTAGCGATGCTCGAACACGCCATAAAAGCGCGACGACGAACGCTCGACGCTCGCCACGCCCAGTTCGTTACTGACGACGCGCTTGAACGCGGCATCGAGCGATTCGTCCTTGTCCACGCGCCCGCCCGGCACGAACCACGTGCCCTGTGCGGGTCGATTGCGGCGATGACCGACCAGAACCCGGCGGTTGCCGTCGGTCACGATCAGGTCGATCGAAATGAGCGGCGTGAGCCGGACCACCGTCATGAAATCGTCCACGTTCAGCATTGCTGCTCCATTGGTCTTTGCTTTTAATCGTTATGGATGCTGCTCGCGCGATATGCACGGCGCGCGTTCAGTGTAGCGCGCGAATTCTCGCGACAGGCATGCACGACACTGGCGAAAAGCGCCGAAAGATCGTCCACGTGTGCCACGGGTTTTTCCGCTCGCCAAGGGCTCATTGACCCGTGTATCCGGCGGGCTTCGTGACGTTGGCGCGCATGGCATCGGCGTTATCGGAGACGACGTATATGGGCGCCTCGGTCAGCACGAGCGGCAGGCGCCCGTCGCTGTACTTCATGGCCGATGCATTGCCCATCATGTCGAATACCGTCACCGTGCCGGACTTCGCGGGCGCATCGACGATGAGGCTGTAGTTCGCTCCATGCGACGCATCGAAGCCCTTCGGTCCCGGCCATACCGCATTGCTATGGGTCCAGAGTGCGGTGACCACCTTGCCGCCATTCAGCCGCTGGAACGCGTAGGCATAGACGCCTTTGGGCGTGCCGTTTACATAGCCGAGCGTGGTCGTGCCGTCGATCAGACGCGTCATGGCGGCCACGGCCATCACGGCGGGCTTCGGGCTGATCTGCGTCTGCCCGTAGCCGCCTTGCGCATTCACGAGATCGAAGAACACGCCATAGCCCACCTCGGGCGGATCGGCGGAATAGAACACGAAGCTCACGTCCGCGCCTTCGCCAAGCAATATCAGATGCGCGCGCGCCGTCACCGCGCCTTGTGCATAGAGCACGTTCCAGTTCGGCGTCGCCGGGCCGTACTTCGTATTCAGGTCGTAGCTGATACCTGTCTCGGTGACGAAGAGCTTTGCGCCCGGCTTCACGACTTCGGTCATCGTGCGGCGCAGTTCGCGCATCGCGGCGGGCATCGCTTTCGATGCGGTGGAAGCGTCGGCATCGAAACGTTCCGGCGGGTGCGACGGCGACGTGCCCACGTCGTAATAACCATGCGCGCTCACGCCATCCAGATACTTGCCGATGCCAAGCGGCGCCAGACGCTTGAGCCACGTCGTGTTCGAGGCCAGATTCGACAGCGTCAGGCCCATTACGACGGCGTTGGGGTCGCCCGCGTGAATGGCCTCGGCGGTGGCCTTGTACATCGCGACGAGATTGGCGTCCGTGTCGCGCCAGGGCAGACCGCCTTCGTAGTCCGGTTCCCAAGTGACCTGGTAGTAGTTGTGCGCTTGCTGCGGGAACCAGCGCTTTCTCACCGCGTTCGATTCCACGCCGACACGTTTCATGTAGGCGCTGTATGCATCGAGCGAGGAAGGCGCGTAGCTGTGCGTGCGCTCGTGCGTGGGGCTCGCCCATGCGGGAATGCCATCGAGCTGGATGAGGCGCAGCAGATCGCCCGGCTTGAAGTAGGGCGCGAGGTTGTCCGCTGCCGCGTTGAACGTGTTCGGGCCTTTTTCCTCGGTCATGTACCAGTTGCGGTTGTCGTTGACCCAGGTGAGACCTAGCTCGGGATAGAGCGGACGATAACCGTCGCCGGAACAGCAGCTTTGACCCGGCTTGAGATATGCCGCGCCTTGTCCGCCGAAGCGATGCTGATCCGGATGCTCGAACGCCACGGGCGGCAGCACCGGAGCCACCACCGGCAGCACACCGAAGGTGGCGATGCCGGTGGGCCGCGTGCCGCGCGTTGGCAACGCGCTCTTACCCGACTTGAGCGATGCGCTCACCGCGAAGTAACCCGCCGCCTCCGACGTGCAGACGATCGTAGTAGTCGCGGGGCGCGCATCGACGGCAAACTGGCCGCTCGCCTTGACCGTGTTCCATGCGTCGCGGATCTGCCATGTGACGGTATCGGCGCCCTTGGCGCGCGTGGTGATGGCCACGCGCACCGGCGTCTTCAGCGCGAACATGCGCGTGCCGTCGCTGCCGGGCGTGTCCGCTTCGAGCATATCGCCGCTCACTGACGCCGATACGGGCGGTGTCGGCGCGCTGCAGCGAAGCGGCGGGGTATCGGCAAGAGCGGTTTGTTGTTCGGCCGCGGCGGACTGCGCGCGGGGCGCTGCCGTCTTGGTCGTGCTCGCATACCAGCAATGTTTTTCGACGCCGGGAGCGGGGTCGTCGAAGGCGCTGTTGTCGCAGCGTGCGCTGCCCGTGAAGGTCTTGATCGCGTGTTGCACGGGCGTGCCGTACAACACGCGCGTGGCGCCTTCGAATGTGCAGACGCCGTATTCGGCGGCGCAGGGAATCCACGCGGCGCCGTCGATGATCACCGCGCTGGCGGCAGGCGCCGCTTCCTCGGACGCGGCGTCGTCGCAGCCGGTCATCGACGCAAGGAAGGCGAGCGCAAACGCGAGGCAGCCAACGCGAAGGGCGGTGAAGCGGGGTGCGAGTAATCCGTTCATCGTTCGCGTGACCTTGGCCGTATGGGAGAGATGAGGAGCAAGCCGTGACGCCAAGCGCCGCCGATGCTACGAAACTGAAACGTTTCTTGCGCGCGCGCGGTGCCGCTCAGAAGCGATGATGCCGTCCACTTCTTTATCCGCTGCGTGCGCGCGCGCACGTGCAAGCCTGCTTCGTCCGATGAATACAGGCCACCGGCGTGCGATAGCAGCTTCATCGTGTCGAAAAGACCGATCTTCGAGCACGACCGCGCGCTTATCAGGAGTGAAACACCCAAGGCGTTCCAAATCGTAACGAAGGTCCCGGCGGGCGCGGAAAAGTTGACCGCCGACGCGGGACCCGGTGCGAAGAATTCGCTGATCAGTCAAATACGCGATTACGCCCATTAATCGTGAATCAAGCATTGCAGATTACAGATTCTTTCAATCGGTCATTCAAAATAGGGGCTCAGAACAGAAACCGCCGCAAACGACTAATCATTGGCGGATAAGCACGCTGCGCACGTCTAACGTGCACGGTGGTTTGCGGCGAAACGCGGCCTTGCAATGCAGCAGGATAGGTCTTAGGAAATCTTTCAAAAGTTAATTAAATTCGGCTTTTGATTCCCGCGTCCAAAGCGTTTTTGATAATCCAGATTGGCGCGCTCATATAATCCAGGGAATATTATTAGCGTTCCAAAACTTATCTAATTCGAGACAGCTAATTAATCAATTGGAGAATAGGCGCCGGATCGAGGATTAACCAAAAATTTCCGATTTCGATGAAACGTCTGAACAGTCGCCAAGCATGCGATGTTGCACGGATGAATCAGTTTCGACGCTTCCCCGACGAGGGCGCAATCGTCTGTGAGCCGCACAGGGCCGTACGCTAGGGCTTGGCGGGAGTTTCTAAAGCGGTTTCTACGATACGCGAATTCTTTTCAAGCCGGCGCTTTGCATAAAGTTTGTATGATGAATCGCGGTATTTGTTTCATCAGTCTTTGGACGATTGCGCTAAAAGAATTTGGGGATAGATATCAATGTGCGGTCACCCTCACAACCGAACAGATTTTGTGGTTTAAGAGCGAAAATCCGCACCACAAAAAACTTTGTCTGCTTATTATTCACACCAACGGATCGATTCCGCCAACCTCTCGTTCCCATCGGTCACGACAACCCGGCGCAGTTCGGGAAAGTCCTTGATGCAATGCAATGGCCGAGAACGCAAGCCGTACTCCTGGAACAAAAAAGCAGCAGAGGATGACCATGCCTTACGCCACTCTCGAACCCGCAGTGATGGGTTGGATGCCGCCCGCGACGAGACCGTCTCAGACCGAGGTGAAACGCATCGCGATTTTGCTGTTCGACGGATTTTCGCTCCTCGGCGCGGGAATCGTCGCGGAAGTTTTTCACATGGCGAACGAACTGTCGTCGGTGAAAGCGAAGGCCGACTGCAAGTACGACGTGCGCTTTCTCTCGGTGGAGGGCGGCAACGTCGCGTGCTCGTCGTCGGTGCGCGTCTGGACCGACGGTCTCGATGCTCGTCACTACGGCGGTTTCGATGCGCTCTTCGTGGCCGGCGGTCGCGGCGCGGATGAAGCGGCCCGCGACGACCGCATCATCGAATGGGTGCGCCGCGTGAATTCGAAGACCACCGTCGTCAAGGCGATCTCCGAAGGCCGCAAGGTGCTGGAAGCCGCGGGTATCGGCAGCGTGCATCCGGGTCTCAACGACCCGCAGGCGCGCTACGGCAACAGCATGATCCACCTCGTGCGCGACGAACCGTCCGCCGATGGCGGCGACCGCTACGAATCGATGAAGGGCGCGCTCCTGCTCGTCAAGCGCGACCTTGGGCTGGACATCTCGCGCAACGTGGCCGAACGCCTGATGCCGGGGTCCGCCGCCAAGCTCGTGTCCATTCTGGGCGACAGCGGCGCGGCATCCGCGGGCGACAAGATTCGCGCGGCGGCGCGCTGGCTCCAGGACAACTGCGAGCGGCCGATCTCCGTCGTCGATGCGGCTCAGGTCGCCGCGATGAGCGAGCGCAACTTCCTGCGCCGCTTCAAGATCGAGATGGGCATCACGCCTTCCGATTATCTGTTGCAGGCACGCCTCGCCGTGACCTGCGCGCTACTCACCGACTCGGAACTGCCGGTGGACAAGATCGCGCGCAGAAGCGGCATGGGCAACGGCGACCGGCTCGCCAAGATTTTTCGCAAGCGCCTTCTGATCTCTCCGACCGAGTATCGGATGCAGAGCCGGCGCGAAGCTAACGGTTGATCCACTCGGACTGGACGCCGGTTCGACAGACCCCGCCTTCTGTGGGGTAGCGGACAAGGATGGCGTTTAGCGTCGAACATTTGGCCGGACCAGATTGGTCCGGGACTCAATCATTCTCGGGCGGCAGATGCTGCGCGTTCGAACTTGCAGGCAGGAGTCCTGATATGAGCAATGATGCACGCACGGAAAGCGAAGTGACGGTGAACGCAGCGAACGCAGAAGCGTCTTCGGCCACGACGGCCGAGGCATGCCGGCGCCTGGTGCCCGTCATTCTCGCCGGCGGCTCGGGCACGCGCCTGTGGCCGATGTCCCGCGAGCAATTCCCGAAGCAACTGATCGGCATCGTTGGCCGCGATTCGCTTTTGCAAGCCACGGTCGGACGCCTCAAGGGCTTCTCCGGCAACTTCAAGGTCGAAGCCGATCCGATCATCGTGTGCGGTGAAGAGCATCGCTTCACGACGGAAGAGCAGACCCGCGAAAGCGGCGTGAACGCACGCATCATCGTCGAACCGGCACGCCGCGATACGGCGCCCGCGCTCACGCTCGCCGCGCTGCAAGCCGTGAAGGGCGGTCAGGACGCGATCATGGTGGCGATGCCCGCCGATCACTCCATCGCCGACTTGCCGGCGCTGCATCGCGCAATCGCGATTGCCGCCGAACACGCTGAGCGCGGCGTGATCGCCACGCTCGGTATTCCGCCGACGCGCCCGGATACGGGCTTCGGTTATATCCGTATCGGTCAGGCGCTCGAAGACGGCGCGCATCAGATCGACCGCTTCGTCGAAAAGCCCGCCGCCGAACTCGCCGCGCAATACGTCGCCGCGGGCACGTACTGGTGGAACAGCGGCATCTTCGTCGTGCGCGCCAGCGTCTGGCTCGCCGCGCTCGAGAAGCTCAACATCGACATGCACTCGGCCTGCTGCGCCGCGATTTCGGAAGGCAAGGACGACGGCAAGTTCATCCGTCCGCAGGCCGCGCAATTCGGCCGCGCGCCGTCCGATTCGATCGACTACGCGGTCATGGAACACATCGGGACGCCGAGCGCGCCGTGCGAAGGCGTGGTGGTGCCGCTCGTCGCGGGCTGGTCGGACCTCGGTTCGTGGGACGCCGTGTGGGACGCGATGGACAAGGACGACTCGGGCAACGTGGCAAGCGGCCGCGTGGTGTTCGAAGGCGCGACCTCGAGCTATGCGCGCTCCGAGGGCGGCCGTCTCGTGGCCTGCGTCGGCACGACCAACATCATCGTCGTGGAAACGGATGACGCCGTGCTCGTGGCCGACCGTTCCCGCGTGCAGGACATCAAGGGTCTCGTCGCGCGTATCCGCGAGCAGCATGCGCCGGAAGCCGACACCCATCGCAAGGTGCGCCGTCCGTGGGGCTTCTACGACTCCATCGAACATGGCGAGCGGTTCCAGGTGAAGCGCATCGTCGTGACGCCGGGCGCACAGCTCTCGTTGCAGATGCATCACCATCGCGCGGAGCACTGGATCGTCGTGAGCGGCACTGCGCTCGTCACGCGTGGCGAAGAGCAGTTCCTGCTCTCGGAAAACGAATCGACCTTCATTCCGCTCGGCGTGCGTCACCGTCTGGAAAACCCGGGCAAGGTACCGCTCGAAATGATCGAAGTGCAGTCCGGCAGTTATCTCGGCGAAGACGACATCGTGCGCTTCGACGATACGTATGGCCGCAGCTGATCGACGGCGCATACGAACAAGGCAGTCTTCTTTGCAGCGGTAACCAACGACATAAAGACCGTTACGCGAAGGGAGGACAAAAGAGGCAGGTGGTGTCAGGCAACAAGCGATTGCGTTCGGGGGAATGACATGCGCGATTTACAAGGATTGCTGGCGCGTCTTTTTGACGTGGTCATGATCGTCGGCGGCGCCGCTGTGGCGTCGCAGATCCGGTTCGAGTACATAGAGGCACACGCTTATTCGGTGGCGTTCGTCGCCTTTGCGGCGGCCTTCTCGCTCGCGCTGTTTCCCGGCTTCGGCGTCTACGAATCGTGGCGCGGCCGTAGCAAGCTCATGCTCGCGTGCCAGGTCTCACTGGGCTGGCTCGTCGTGCAGGGCTGCGCACTTGCGCTTATGTTCTCGCTGCATCGCCTCGACTACGTCTCGCGCCTCTGGTTCGCCTACTGGACCGCGATGTCCGGCGCGCTTCTGATCGCCGGCC